>CAYRYU010000034.1:60243-69092 GCA_964428355.1 uncultured bacterium | reverse complement strand
CCGTTCCCGTTGAATGGCTTGCCGAAAAGGGTTACGATCTTGCCCTCTATGGCCGGGAATGGCCAGGCCATCCGATCGTCGGCCGTTTCGCGCGGGGGGTGGCGCAGAACGGTGAGCCTCTTTCACGGATACTTAATGCCTGCAAGATCGTCGTGGGAAACAATCCCGGAATGACGAGCCATGCCAGGGTTTTCGAAGCTTTTCTCAGCAATGCCCTTTACATCGGGACGAACATTCCGGCCGAGCATGACTGGGCGAACATCCGGGAGTTTTTGACGGAAGGGAAGGAGATCCTTTTCTTCTATGACCGTAAGGACCTCTATGACAAGATTGACTACTACCTCTCCCACGAAAATGAAAGGCTGGAGATCGTCGAGAGAGCGAAGAAGAAAATCCTCGCCACGTTCACCTACAAGGGGATGATCAAAAAGCTCCTCGACGAGCTTGCACTAAGGATCGAGCTGAAGTTTCCCTGAAACCCGATCGAGTCGCCGGTTTAACGGGTTCCGATGTGGAGAGCGACCGGAAAACCGCCGAATTGCCCTGGTGGATTGTGGCCCGGTGGAACCCCGATGGATTCAACGTCGGACTCCTGGATCCCCAGGAAACCTGGAGGCATTTCTGTTCGCGGCCGCGGAGAGCGAAGCTTTCATACTGGGCGAAGAGGGCAAATCATGAGGAGACGAGAAACCTGATTATCCCCGGCAGGATCTCGGAAAGCGGTTTTTCCATGTCGGCCTTCACGTGGGCGTATCCTTCCAACTCCGGAGGGATCACAGGATTTTCTCCCAGGAACCTCGACCAGGCTTTGGAGGAACCGATCTTGTCACGGTCCCGTGGGTGATTTCTTTCCACCAGCCGTTTTGCGATGATATCTGCGGAGGCGTGACAGAAGACGATCTTGACCGGGACGGCGATCTGGGAAAAATGGGGGAGGAGGATCTCCCGAAGGTACCCGTTTGAGATCTCCTTGTGGTAGTTGCCATCCAGAACCGGGCTTTTCCCCAACCGGACGTTGTCCTCGGCGAGGCGGAGAAGGCAAAGATAACTCTGGAAGCGGACCCCACGATGGTACCGGTCGGAATCGCGGTCCCAACTTCCTCCCCCGAGCGAGTAGGAGCCGGCTCCCTGGAGCCCCGATCCCGGAACGCCCGTGGAGTGCCTTCGAAGGAAGGCCTCGTTGACCGTATCCTTGTCGATGAGGAGGGAGTCGGTCAGCTCAGAGACCAGCACCCTGGCGAGCGTGGTTTTTCCGACCCCGGCGGTTCCCGCGACCAGGATCACGGTTGGCTTGTCGAGACTGAATGGCATCCGACTTCGGCTTTCTCCGAAAAGAGAAACACCCCGGTTGGCACCGGGGTGTGGATCATCTTTGGTATCCAGCGACGAACTTCTCGCTACTTAGCTTTCCTCGGAAATTGTGCTTCGAGGTCACTTATCTTCTGGCGCAGCTCCCGGATCTTCTCCATGAGCTCCTGCGCCTTGGCCTGATCTTGCGATCCGCCCTCTTCGTTGAGGCGGCGAAGTTCGGCCTGGGTCTGCTTGAGAGCCAGTTTGAGGGCCTTGAGTTCCTTCTGGACATCATTCCTGCCGGCGGCCTGGGCCGCGACGGTCAGAGCCAGAACCATGACAAAAGAGAACAGAACCACGGCTGCGAGCCGTTTACCATTGATTTTCATGCTTTCCTCCCGGTGAAAGTATTGGCGATCATACTCGATACTCAATACTTCTCGCAGGAGGTGAGTGAATCACCCGATTGTCAAAGAGCCGCCGCTTTCACCAAGATGATATTCATTTCTATCATTTCCCCTCCCAAGGTGTCAAGGGGGGAAAGAAGGCGGTTCCGTACCTCCGTGGTCAGGACAGCTCGAGATCGCGGTGTCGCCGGGAGATATTGATCTGGTCGTTCTTGATCTCGCGGGCTAGGAACTCCGCGAGGGCAACCGAGCGGTGCCTTCCCCCCGTGCACCCGATTCCGATCTGGACCCTCGATTTTCCTTCCTGGATGAAATGGGGAAGGAGATACTCCACGAAACTTTTCAGCCGGGCGGAGAATTCGGTACCGATCTCGCTGTTCATCACGAAATCGTAGACCCTTGGGTCGAGTCCGGAGAAGGCCTTCAGTTCAGGCACATAATGGGGATTGGGGAGGAACCGCACGTCGAAGATCATGTCGCTGTCGCCGGGAATTCCGAATTTGAACCCGAAACTGACGATCACGAGCGACATTCGGCGCGAGGAGGCTTCATGCTCGATGACCTTGTGGATCTCCTCGTAAAGTTCGCGGGACGTCATGTCCGACGTGTTGATGACGAAATCCGCCTTTTCGCGGATCTCGGAAAGCATCTCCCTCTCGGATGCAATGTCGTCGATTATCCGGCCCCCGGCGCTCAACGGGTGTTTCCGCCTCGTTTCCGAGAACCTTCTGACAAGAACCTCGTCGGAAGCCTCGAGGAATAGGATCCGGCTGAAGATACCCTTCCGTTTCATCGCCCGAACCGCTTTCGCGAGGCTCTCGAAGAATTTCCCGCCGCGGATGTCGATCACGACGGCGACCTTGGAGATCTTCCCGTGGGTATCCAGGCAGAGATCGGCGAATTTGGGCAGAAGGGCGGGAGGAAGGTTGTCGATGCAGAAGAAACCGGCATCCTCGAAGTAGTGGGTTACCTGGCTTTTCCCGGCTCCCGAGAGGCCCGTGATGATGTATATCTGGACGTTTCCGGTCATGGCAAGATTCCCGTCATATGATGAGGTCCAGGACCATGCCCCTGATGTCGTCGAGGCTTGCCAGAAGTTTCAGTGAACGGTCTTTCTGGAGGGTATCCCGCGTCAGAGAATCGATTTCGGAGTTCACGGTCTCGACGAGCTGGTACACCTTCTGCTGGCCGTCCTTCGGGGAACCGCTTTCCTGGCGGAGGGAGAACATCTCCTTTGAAACGCGGTCGAGGAACTGCTGCATCCTTTTCTTGTAGTTTCCAAGGGTTTCCTCGGTCGGGGAGCGGAAAAACCTTTCCCCGAGGGCCCGGACATCATCGAGGATCTTCTTCAGATCTCCGTCGACGAGATTCCGGCGTGCTTCCTTGAGATTGCCGGCGAAGGAGGATTCCTCCGCCCGGGCGGCCTCGCTCTTGGCTCCCGGGGGGGAGGGCGGGACGTCCAGTCCCGTTCCTTTCACCTTCAAGTCGGTCATTGGGGCTCCGGGTCAGTCGATTCCGCAGAGTACAACGCGGTTGCGCCCCATTCCCTTGGCCTGATACATCGAGCTGTCCGCCTTCTGGATCAACTCGTCCTTGTCGTTGGCGTTGAGGGGGAAACCCGCCACCCCGATCGAGATCGTCGTGCGGACGGGAGGCTGGCCCGCGGCGATGGCCGGGAACTCGTGCTTTGAAATGTCCCGGCGGATGCGTTCGGCCACGATCCGGGCGTCGGACTGGGTGGTTTCGGGAAGGATGATCACGAACTCCTCGCCGCCGTATCTTGCGGCGATATCTGTGGATCGGATGTTCTTCCGCAGGATCTGGCTGATCTCCTTGAGGATGATGTCACCCTGTTGATGGCCGTACTGGTCGTTGATCTCCTTGAAATGATCGATATCGCACATGAGAAGCGTCAGGGTCGAGTTGTAACGCCGACTGCGCTTTACCTCTTCGTCGAGGCGGAGCTGGAAATACCGGTGGACATAAAGTTTCGTGATGGAGTCGGTGATCGCGAGGGAGTAGAGGCGGGCGTTCTCGAACGCGATGACCGCCTGGGACGCGAGGGTGGAGAAGAATTCCAGATCGCTTTCGGAAAAGGGTTCGCCGTTGATCTTTGCCCCTATCTTCACCACCCCGTAAAGTTCTCCCTCCTTCAGGAGCGGCACATAGACGGCGAAAGGAAGCGACCGGTTGATCGTGGAGTAGCTCTGGTAGACCGAAGCGGTGGCGAGGTCCTGGGCCAGGATCGCGCGGCGCTCCTTCTGGAGGGTGGTCATGGCCCACGCCTCGGAGGGGTCTTTTTCGAGTTCGAGGAGTTCCTCGGGCGCGATTCCCTTGTGGGCCATCACGAGCATTTCGGGTTTGTCCTCCGCGTTGAGCATCAGGACACCCTTGTTTGCCCAAACCGTCTCCAGGAACATGTCGATCGAGATCTTGATCAGTTCATCGAGGTTCAGGGTCGAGCTGAGGACTTTTCCGGACTGCTGGAGGGTCATCAGGTTGAAGACCTTGCGGTCCAGCTCGTTCTTGGTCGATTCGGATTTCTCGTAGAGCATCGAGTTGTTGATCGCGGTGCTCGCCAGGCCCACAAGCGCCTGGATCAGCTCCTTGTCGCTTGGTGTCGCTGCCCGGCCGTCGTTCCGGGTGCCCATGAAAACCAGGCCGACGAAGTGGTCCTTGATTTTCATCGGGATGATCATCCGGATCTCATCTATCGTTTCGTGCTCAAACTCCGCTCTGAGGAGCTTCAGATCGTCCTCCGTGGGCTCCCAGCAGCCGTCGCTCGAGAAAGCCGAGGTGACGATCTTGTGGTCTGAATAGAACCGGAACTTCGCGAAAAGCTCGGGGGAAAATCCCAGCAGGTCTTTTACCGAGACCAGATCCGTCCGCTCGTTGTACAGCATGATCACGGCGCCTTTGATGTTGAGGCGTTCGGTGAAAAGAGTGAGGAGATTCCGGACGAGGACGTCGACGCTTAGCGTCGTTCCCATCGTCTTGCTGGCGGAATAGAGAACAGAGAGGGAGTCGACCCGCGACTCGAGCTCCTTGTTGATCTCGCTAATGGTTTTCATGTAGTTCTCGATGGCTTCGCGAGATTCGATGAAGCTCTGGAGCATTTTCGAAAAGCTCCCCTGGATCTCTTTCAATGCCCCGAACTCGAGCGCATCGACTTTCTGGGTAAGGTCTCCGTCGAGAACGTTGTCCGCCATTTCGGCGAAATCTACGAGCGGGGAAAGGATCTTGTAATGAAGTATGAAATGCCCGACGATGATGACGACGGCCAGGGAAGCGAAAAAGGCGACGGGGGAAAGGGGATGACCCGCAAAATGAAACGCGACGAAACATCCCGCTCCGACTAGGGCAAGAAGGATGTCGATCTTAACCGCGAGGCTGAACCATCTGTTGTGCATCAAAAAAGCCAGCTGAATCTCTGTCCTAGATTCCGGGTGATTTCCTCGAAAATGGATTCCGGGGTTCCCTCCCCGTTCAATACAATATACCGCCTCGGATTGTTTTGGGCAATCTCCAAATATCCCTTTCGGACTTTTTCGTGGAAGGCGAGCTCCTCAGCCTCCATCCGATCCGGTTTCTTACGCCCGAAACGGATGGCGCGTTCCAGTCCTTTTGCAGGGGGAAGATCGAGGAGAATGGTGACGTCGGGCAGGAAATCGCCCAGGGTTTCGGAATGGAGGGAGTGGATCCAGGTGGGGGGGAGTCCGCGCCCGAAGCCCTGATAGGCCATGCTCGAATCGTAATATCGGTCGCAGATGACGTTTACCCCATCCATTACCGCGGGGAGGATGGTTTTCTTCAGGTGCTCGGAACGCTGCGCGAGCATCAGGAAAAGCTCGGTCTGGGGCTCGAGCCCCTTGCACTCGGGATCGAGGAAGATCTGCCGGATACGGTTTCCCGCGGGGGTGCCGCCAGGCTCCCGTGTGCCGATGATCTTTTTCCCCAGACCCTGGAGGTGTTTGGTGAGCATCGCGATCTGGGTCGATTTCCCGCTGCCCTCGGGACCTTCGAAGCTAATAAAAACCCCTCGCGGGGTTTCGGGGTTGAAGGGAATTTCCATCGTGGTTTGAGGTCTCCTAAGAAATCTCGAAAAATGAATCCAGCCGGGTTAGCCGGAAAACGTTGAGGACCGACTCCTGGAGATGGCTTATTACGAGTTTTCCGCCCTGGCGGCCGATCTCCTTCTTCAGATAGACGAGAATGCCCAGGCCGGAACTGTCTATATACGCGACTCCACCAAGGTCGAGAACGACGGTTGGGGAGTCATCCCTGATTTCATCCATTACTGCCGCCCGGAGGGCCTTCGCGCTGTGTACGTCCAGTTCGCCTTCGATGACGAAGGACTTGTTCCCCGAATCGGAGTCGTTCTTACATTCGATTTTCACTGTTTCCTCCGGAATCCCTGGAATGGCTGTCGGTCTTGGTGAGGAGGAGGGAAATGGTCTTGGTCTCCTCGTCGACCGAATAGCTGACGTCATCCATGATGTTGCGCATGATGAAGACCCCAAGACCGCCTTCCTTGATCTGGCCAAGATCGGGAACCGGAATCTCGAGCGGGTTGAAATTCTCGTCCCTGTAGATTATCCGGATTTCTATCGAGGTCGCCGTCATCTTGATCGCGATCCCGAACCTCTTGGACTGGTCGTATTTGAAAGCGTGCTTGATGACATTGGTGCAGGCTTCGGTGACCGCCAGCTTGATGTCGTTCAGAAAACTGCTGGAAAAGTCGGACGGAGTCGCGCAGACCATGATCACCCGCCGGATGAGGGCAAGGCACTTGGGGTTGCCCGAAACCTCGAGGTCGACGAGCGTCGCTTTTTCGGGAACGCCCGAACCGTCCACCCGCTTCTTCCGCTCCGACTGTGGACTTCCGCCCGCAATTCTACCGGCTCTACGCAATCTGCCAGAACTCCGACCACAAAAAATACCCGCTGCCCAACCCGGAGGGGGGCAGCGAAAAATACCAGTCATCAAATATCGCACCACTGCGGCCTTTCCGCGGTGACGAAAACCTGCCAGATCCTTGATCCGGCACTTGTTTCCTCTTCATCATACCTCAATTCGACTGGTTTGCAACTAAATTTTCAGTGCCAGTTCCGGTTCCCAGAGAATCATGGCATAGCGAACCGCATCGACCCGGGCGGATTTCCCCAGGTCGCGGTACGTTCGGGCCAGTTGAAGAAGGTTTTCGGCGGAAGTGGGTTCCAAAAAAGCCGCCACCTCCAGGTGTTTGAGAGCACGCTCCGATTGCGCGAGGTCATCGAATCCAAGATAGCACGAGCCCATGTACCGGTGAGCCGCGGAGAGGTCGGGAAACTCCCGCGACAGCTTCTCGCAGATCTTCAAATTCTGGTTCAGGGCCTTGTACCTTTCTGCTCCCTTCAGGAATTCGACCTGTGCCTCCATGAACCCCCATCGGATCCACGGTGGAGGATCGGTCAGAGCATTCGCCTTGTTCCAGGAAAGGAGTGCCCTCTTCGACCATTCGTCCTTCTGGGGGGATCCGCGGGCGATGAGGGTCTGTGCCCACGCGATTTCGTACAGGAGCCAGGGCTGGTTCGCGTCAGCCTTGACCTGCTCTTGCGCGGAACCGAGAAAATCCACCAGTTCGTTCTTTCCTCCGCCATGAGACTCCTTGTCCATCATTTCCAGGATCCGCCGACGGTACAATCCGTTTTCGGGGAAGAGGTTCTTGAGGGATGTGTAGCACTTCCGGGCTTCGGC
Source organism: uncultured bacterium (assembly GCA_964428355.1). Classification (GTDB taxonomy): domain Bacteria; phylum Muiribacteriota; class Ozemobacteria; order Ozemobacterales; family Ozemobacteraceae; genus CAYRYU01. The sequence continues at coordinate 61,659 of CAYRYU010000034.1, read as the reverse complement.
GTATGCCTGGAAATTCTCGTTGAGCCTGGCCAAAGAATAGATGACGTGCGGGTCGGAGCTCAGCTTAACGGCTTCCTGGAGGTGCATGGTGGCCTTCCTGACGTCCCCCTGGACCCGGTAGACGAGCGAAAGTCCACGATTGGCAAGGATATTGTTTTCGTATCCACGTATGACCGAGTCGAACAGCTCCTCCGCCCTTCGAAGGGCTTCCCCCTGAAAACGGGTTCCGAATCCGAATATGAAGTTGGCGAACCCCTCCACGAGAAGAGGGACGGGTCCAACCTTTCGAAGGGGGGCAAGTTCGGCGTTGAGATTCCGGATAAGGGTATTGAGCATGTCCTTCTCGAACCTCTCACCCTGGATCTGGCTCCGTTTCAACCTCAGATGGAGGATGTGGGCATCGATGTCGGAGGGGTTGTCCTTGAGCACGGAGCTGAGAAGTTCGATGGCCAGCTGGATCTTTTCCTCGTGCTCGTACACCCTTGCGAGCTGGAATCCAACCCAGAAATCGTTGGGCTCGTGTGAACGGACCTTGGAAAGGAGCTCTGATGCCCTGTTCAGGGATCCGATCCGGAGGCATACCTCGGCGAGGAGCCTCATCCATGCAACCTTCTTCGGGACCAGAGAAAGGGCCTTCTCGAAGCGGTCGACCGCGGTCAGAAGGAATTTCTTCTGGAGGGCTTCCTTGCCCTGCTGGAAAAGCTTTTCCCCCTCCGCCCGGGCCTTCTCGAACCGGATGAGTTCCGGAGCCTGGTAGGCCCTGATGCAGGTGGGGTCAATCCTGGCGGCGGTTTCGAAGGCTTTTTCGGCCTCCTTGAACTTGTGAAGCTTGATCAGGGTCTCCCCGAAATCGCACCAGCCCTCGGGAGTCTCGTTCCCCAGATCGAGGATCGCTTTCTGTGCCTTGGCCACCCTGGCGAACTCCCCAAGGGTCATAGCGCTGCGGACGAGCCCGAAAAGAGCCCATTCGGCTTTGGGCATCCCGGTCAGAAAATTCTCATACTCATCCATTGCGCGCTGGAAATCGCCCTGGGATTCGACCACCTCGCAAAGGGTCTTGACCACGTCGGGGTTGTGGGGGCTGCATTCCCTGGCCCGTTCCAGATACTGGAGCGCTTTTTCGGGAGTTCCCCTGGTCTGGTAATGGCGGGAGATCTCGAGAAAGATCTCACCGTTTCTCAAATTCTGGTTGCGGATCTTCTCGAACATCTCCTCGACTTTGTCTTCCATCCCCATCATGCCGTAGAGCTTTCCCATTTCGAGGAGGATCTCCGGAAGATTGGGATTCTGCTGCAGGGCTCTTTCGAATTCCAGAAGGGCTTTACCCCGCTCGTTGGTGCCTAGATAGGCCTTCCCCAACCCGAGACGGAGATCCGTGTCTTCGGGAAACGAGGCCAGTCCCTCGGAATAGTGCCT
>CAYRYU010000034.1:51996-60143 GCA_964428355.1 uncultured bacterium | reverse complement strand
CCGGACTGGGGGGGGCTTCGGAGGTGGCCGGGGGGGCCTTCTCGACCGGCCTTTGGGATATTGCCTTACCGGTATCGGGAACCCTACCGCCGCACTTTCCGCAGAAGCGACCCTTCTCGATCGGCGAGGAGCAGGTTGGGCAAAGGCGCATGCTACATTTCCTCCGGGGCTTCGATCCCCATCAGGCCCAGGCCCCTGGCGAGTATCCGCCGGGTTATATCGCACAGGGAAAACCGGGAAGCCTGGGTGGAAGGGTCATCGCAGCCCATCACCGGGCACTGGTCGTAGAATGTGGAAAATGCGGTTGCGAGTTCGTACAGGAAGTTACAGAGGGAATGAGGTCTGAGCTCCTGGCTCACGGCCGCGACGACGACGGGGAAGTCGAGCAGTCTGAGTGCAAGCGCTCTTTCGGCGGGACTTCCAAGAACGATCGGACCTCCTTTTCCTTTTCCCTCGCGCTCGGCCTTGCGGAAGATCGAGCAGATGCGGGCATGGGCATACTGGAGGTATGGCGCGGTGTTCCCGTTCAAGGCAAGCATCCGGTCGAAGGAAAAGACGTAGTCGTTGTTCCGGTTCTGGGAAAGGTCCGCATACTTCACGGCGCCAATTCCTACCGCTGCGGCAACGGCCTGTTTCCGCTCCTCGGAAAGCTGGGCGTTCTTTTCCTTGACCACGGAGTAGGCCCTTTCCACCGCTTCATTCAACAGGTCGGACAGCTTCACGTTTTCACCGCTGCGCGTCTTGAAAGGTTTTCCGTCCTCCCCAAGGATGGTGCCGAAGGGAACGTGCTCGAGGTCCACTTTCGTTCCGGCCCGGTCGGTCCAGCCGCACACCTTCGCCACCTCGAACACCTGGGCGAAATGCAGGCCCTGACGCGCATCGGTGACGTATATGACACGGTGCGCCCCGAGGGTGTTGATTCGGTAGCGGATGGCGGCCAGGTCAAAGGTCTCGTAGTTGAAACCACCGTCGGACTTCTGGATGATCACGGGAAGAGGGCTTCCATCCTTTGCTTTGAACTGCTCGAGGAAGACGCACTGCGCACCCCTGGATTCGACCGCCTTCCCGGAATCCTTGACCGCCTGTACAGTCTCGGCGAGGCGGTCACGATAGAAGCTTTCCCCGGCCTCGTCCTCGGGAGTGAGCAGCACTCCCAGGCGTTGGTAGATCCGGTAGACCTCGGCCATCGAGACGCGCGTGATCTTCCGCCAGTCCTCGAGAAGACCGGTTTCCCCGCCCTGGAGCCTTACGAGAACCTGCCGCGCCGCTTCGGCGACGGAGGGGTCCTGCTCGGCCGCGCGGGTGGCTTCCTTGTACAGGGTCTCCAATTTCGTCAGTGTCAGCTCCTCTTCGAGCTTGCGGCCGGCCGCCTCGCACTCGCGTATCTCGGGAGCGGTCTTCCAGATTACAAGGGCCATCGGAACGCCCCAGTCTCCGAGATGATTCTGCCTGATGACCTTGTCCCCCCGTGCCACGAGAACACGTGTCAGGACGTCGCCGATGATGGTGGACCTGAGATGCCCGACGTGCATCTGCTTGGCGATGTTGACGCTCGAATAATCGAGTACCACCGTTTTTTGCGGCCCGGCACGTTTCAGCGCCGCGTCGGGATCGGTCGAAAACCCTGTCAAAACCTTCGCGATCGCTGTTTCCTTCAGCTTCAGGTTCAAGAACCCCGGAGGTGCCGCCTCCACCGATGCGAACCATTCCCCCGTCCCCGAAAGCCGCTCCGCCATCTCCTGCGCCAGTTTGATCGGGGGACGCTTGACCAGTTTCGCATATTTCATCGCGGTGTTGAGCGCGAAATCCCCCTTCGCCGGGTCGGGCGGGACCTGCAGCTCGACGGTGGGGTTCGGCAGACCCCACGTCTCGAAGAGGGGTGCCAGGGCCGATGTAATGACCTCGGTGAGGACGGTTCTCATTGTTGGGCTCCTTGTGCTGGAATGCCGCGGTTGTTTATGCCTTGTAACGGAAGATCAGCCACAGGCCGACGCCTCCTATGACGAAGTTGGGAAGCCAGACTCCGGTGAACGGGGATAGATACGCACCGTTTGCGAATGCCTTTCCCGCGGCGAAGATGACGTAGTAGAGGAAAATGATGACGACCGAGAGGCCGATTCCGATTCCCGTTCCCCCGCGCGAGCTCTGAGAGCCCAGGGGAGCCCCGATCAGGACGAAAATCAGGCTGGCGAACGGGATCGAGGTCTTGGTCCAGAACTCGATCCAGTTCTGGTTCAAGGCCTTCTGGGAAAGTCCCTTCGCTTCGAGTTCCTGGATGTAGTACCAGAGCTCCCTGAGGTTCATCCGCCTGGAATTCTTGTTGTCTGGAACATCGTCGGGGTTAACGTAGTGGGTGTCGATCGGGTACTCCATTTTCTGGTAGTACGTGTAGTGGTAATCCGCACCGGTCTTGTTCAGGTCGGAAATTCGGCCGTTGAAAAAAGTGCACTGGCTCTCTTCCAGCCGGGCCTTCTCCGCCTCGATGATCCGGGGGAAGTTCTGGGGCTGGCCCTCATACATGATCACCCCGAACATGTCCTTGGTGATGGAATCATACCTGCGGACGAAGAATTTCCTGCCCGGCCCCGCCTCGAAGAAGCGGTTTTCCGAGACTTTCGGAAGGGGCCTTTTCAAGGTGACCTCCCGTCGGAAAAGTTTGCTGAACTTGTCGTTCGAGACGGGGACAACCTTCTCGTTGAAAAGGAAGGTGAGTGCGGTTATGAAGAGGCCCGCGAGGATCGCGGGAGTCACGATCCGGGTGAAGCTGTACCCTCCCGCCTTCATGGCCGTGATCTCGGAGTCGGACGAAAGGCGGCTGAAAGCGACGAGGTTCGAAAGCAGCAGCGCCATCGGGAAGCTGATCACCAGAGTCGGGGGAAGGCTGTAAAGGAAGAAGAGCCCCACCACGGTCGGGGGGACTCCCTTGGAAAATATCAGGTTGATCAGGTCCATCATCAGGTCTATGAGCCAGATGGCAACGAAAAAAGCCATCCCGAAGAGAAACGACTGGAGGAGTTCGGAAATCACGTAACGATCTATGGTTTTCAGACCGAAAGCCATTTCCCCCTGTGCCCCCCCTCCTGCTTGATGTCCTTCACTTTACCTTCTAACCGCTCCATTTTCAATATTCCCAATGGGATGGGGTGATTCCCGGGGGGGCTTTCCCGCGACCGGCCATTTGCCACGGGCACTATAGCTGGCTGACGTCCGTGTTTTCCGAGAAATTTTGCGGTGATGGGGAACCTTTGTGATATAATCTTCCCGCTCCAGGGGGAAATGGTCCATGCAAAATTTCTACCAGCTTTTCGGTCTCCCGAACTTCGCGTCGTTCGAGGACATCCAGAAGGCCTTCAATAAAATGTACGCGGATCTTTTCGTATCCGACAGCCCCCTCGCGAACATCTCCAAACTCAAGGAACTCAAGGATGCCTTCGATATCCTTTGCGACGAGGGAAAGAGGGCGGAATACGACGGAAACCTGCGGACCTTCCTCGAGAACCTTGAAAAGCAGTTTGACGCCGCGGTTACCGCGCTTTCGGAAGGGAAACACGCCGATTCGATCCAGATCCTGAAGGAATGTCTCAGGATCAACCCCCGGCAACCGGAGTTCTACGAAACCCTCGGGTTGGCATACCAGTTGTCCAAGCAGTTCGACGATGCCATAAGGAGCTTCCAACAGGGTCTCCAGCTCGACAAGAAGAACCCCATGTTCCATTGGTATCTTGGAGACCTGTTCCGGCTGCTCCATGAAGATGAAAAAGCCGATACCCATTTCCTCGATGCCGCCGAAGGTTTCAAGGAAACCCTCAAGGTCGACCCCAGGAATCTCCAGGCCCAGGAACTGCTCGCGGACACCTATTCGAAGATGAAATGGTTCGAGGAGGCGCTGGAAGTCTACAACAACCTTCTCGAGCAGTATCCATACAAGGCCGAATACCACCGGGACGTCGGGGGCGTCCTTTATGAGCTCGAACAGCTCGAGGATGCGGAAGCCCACCTTCTGGAAGCTCTCCGGAATGCTCCCGGAGACTCTTCAGCCCTTCTTTTCCTCGGCCTGGTCTATTTCAAGAAGCGGCTCCTGGGGCTTGCCATCCAGACCCTGGATGAGTCGCTCAAGAGCCGGGCCGATCAGCCCGAAGTGATCCAGCTCTTGGAAAAGATCAGGCAGATAAAGCAGGATGTGGGTTCGACAGTGGAGGAGATAATCAATGATCCCACCCCTGATGCGGTTGTGGAGGGTGTGGTGAAGTGGTTCAACACCGAAACCGGGATCGGGGTCGCCTCCTGCCCGGAGTATCCCGAGGTCCTTCTCCATTTCAGCGCTCTTTCGGTGGAAGACCAGGATACCCTTCGAAAGGGTGACGCGATCAGGTTCGGGGTCGTCAAGGACAAGGTCGGGATCATCGCGGTCCAGGTCGAGCGGATCGAAGCCGCGGATCAGGCAGATACCCTTCCGGGCACCATAATCCGGTTCGATGAGAAACGCAGGATCGGAAAGATCGCCACCAGCGGCGGCCGGGAAATCGTTTTCCCGTTCGCATCCCTTTCCCAGGACCTGCTCGAAGACCTGAAAGTCGGACAGGAGGTCCTGTTCGAGATCAAGACCATCCTGGGCCTTTCGGAAAACCCGATCGAACAGGCGATCAACATCCGCCCCAGGAAAAGGAGGATTCCCCCGCCGCCTCCCCCTCCTCCGGAAAAGCTTCCTGAAAAACCTCCTGAAAAACCTCCTGAAAAGCCTCCCACCACCTGACCTGTTGAAAAGCATCCTCCTTTCGAGGGACATATGAGAGAAGGCGACAAGGCCCCCGATTTCATCCTGAAGGACAATGAAGGAAACCGCGTTTCCCTGGCCGATTTCAAAGGCAGGAAGACCGTGGTCCTGTTTTTCTACCCCAAGGACGATTCCCCCATCTGCACCATCGAGGTATGCAGTTTTCGCGACATGACTGCCGCGTTCGAGGAAGCCGAAGCAGTCGTGCTGGGTATCAGTTCCGATTCCGTCTCGAGTCACAAGGCGTTCGCCGACAACCACCGCCTTTCATATCCCCTGCTGGCGGACACCGACGGATCCGTACGCAAGGCCTTCGAGGTTCCCAGGAACCTGATGGTCATCCCCGGCCGGGTCACCTACGTCATCGACCGGGAAGGCATCATCCGCCTGATCTTCAACTCGCAACTGGAAGCCAGGGAGCACGTCCAGCGGGCACTCGAAGCCGCCCGGTCCCTCGCCCCGAAGGCAACCTAGCGCTTTCTCGAAGACGAATCTGGGATTTGGCCGGAAGCATCCATTCTTTTTTCGAACAGCCACCAGGTCGTGTTGTCCCATGCGGGATGGGCCCGTTTCCAGAGGAAGCCATAGTCGACGATCTCCAACTTATCTTCACGGCCTTCGAGAAACTCCGTTCCGAAATCGCGTTTGAACAACGTTCCGGAGGTTCCCCGGTAGGGGATCTCGACGGGGGATGGGCTGAAATATTCGTTCAGAAGGATGTACCGGTCCGAAAGTCCGAAGATCCTGTTGTATACCTCATTCAGATCGGCGGGGGGGACATGGATCAGGACGCCGCAGGTGAAAACGAGGTCGAACGTGGAAACGGGAGAGAAATCCTGGATACTCGAACGGACCGCAGCCACGTTTTCCAGGGTGGAAAGAACCTTGAAAGCCTGAGGGTTCACCTCGACCCCGGTAAGGGAAAGATCTGATGAGATCGCCCTGAATGCTTCCAGATTGTGGCCCTTGTTCGCCCCCAATTCGCAGATGGTCTTGACTCCAGAGGCGAGTCCAAGGACATACCGGAAAAAGGGGATCCGCTGCTTGTGATCGACGAGGTTTCGTGTGGTGTACTCGTCTCCGAAGCGGCCTTTCCAAAGCTCGAGCGAGTTGGCGCCCTCAAGGACTGCGCCATCCTGGCTATTCGGGCGCATTCGCCCCGTCGTGGGGCTCGCGCCCTCAGGAATCTCGCCATCCTGGCTATTCGGGCGCATTCGCCCCGTCGTGGGGCTCGCGCCCTCAGGAATCTCGCCATCCTGGCTATTCGGGCGCATTCCCCCCGTCGTGGTATTCGTGTCAGCTTTTTTCGGCAACGAGAAGTGCTCCTGAGAAAGCGAGGATATCCATGATCCGGGCATGCGGCGCAAGAATGGGGGATGCGTAGCCCGAGAACTGCCCTAGTACAACCCTGGGGAGGTTGAATGCCTCGAGCCGGTCGGTATGCAGGACGAAAACCGGCCCTCCGAAACCTTCGGTCGTCATCCGGATGAGGGAGGGCGATGGGGTGACGAGGAAGAGGTGGTGCCGGGCCCTTCCGGCATGCGTTCCGGGGTTTCCTTTGGAAGCCTGGTCCCGGGCTTTCCCCGGGCTTGGAACCAGGCCGAATGGCTTGAGACCTTCCAGGACCGACGGAACCGAGCTGCCCAGACCCATGACGCTGAATGGAATTTCCCTGAGGGCATGTTGACGGGGGAGGAATCTCCATTCGACGAATCCCTTACCCTCCCGGTTTTCCTGGCTGACAGGAAGGAATCCGGCTTTCTGGAACAGCCGCATCGAAGCCGTGTTCGAGGAAAGGGTCTCCGCCCGCAGCTGGATTCCCAGGGAGAGAACCTCGGGAAGAACCATCGAACCGGAAAGGACTCTGAAACCCAGTCCGCGACCCTCCGAGCCGGGCGATACCGCCACCGAGACCCTCGCGGTTCCAGGGAGAGGTCCGCATTCGAAGCGGACCTGGGCGAGAGGCTTCCCTTCGGCTTCGAGGATCAGGCCAAGATTTCCCGGCATTGCCAGGAAGCGGGCGAACCACGCACGATGCTCTTCCTCCGGAATAGGATCACTGCGGAAGGACTGTTGGCGATGGGAAGGATGGTTTCGCCATTCGAGCAGCAACGCGGAGTCATCGGGCCTGAAAGGTCTGATGAGGGCTTCCGGTTGGGATGATCCGATTGCGGGGTTCAAAACATCTCCCACGCGAGTATATCATCCTCGTCGATGTCGATTCTGGCGGTTCTTCCGATGACCAGATCGATTTGCCGCGTCGGGATGCCGTATCCCGGGCGCTTCACGGCGATCATGGCCGGGGTAATGACCGTTCCTGCGGGAATGCGACATGCCGCAACGAGGCTTCTCCTGGCAAGACGATGGAGTTCCTCCTCGGCGGGAGTGTGGCCCTTTACCGGACTCCCCAGAGCGGCTTCCGCATCCCGGATCGCGGCCACCATCGCCTTCAGTTCATCGGGTTCGAGGGAGAATGGATGGTCGGGCCCTTCGGACCGGCGGTCGAGGGTGAAATGCTTCTCGATGATCTCGGCACCCCGTGCCACGGCGGCGATGTCGGATACGAACCCCATGGTGTGGTCGGAAAAACCCGTTGGAACCTGGAATGCCTGCCTGAGGGTGTCCATGACGCGCAGGTTGAGGTCCTCGAAGCGAGGTGGGTAGGCTATTGCGCAGTGGAGTAGCGCGATCTCCTTTCCTCCCCCCTTCCTGAAAGCGGTGAGAGCGGTTTCCACATCCTCGAGGCTCGCCATCCCGGTCGACAGGATCAATGGTTTTCCGGTCCTTCCGACTCTTTCCAGAAGCGGAAGGTGGGTGATCTCGAAACTCGCGACCTTGAAAACCTCGACTCCGACTTCCTCGAGCTCGTCGACCGCCTCGAGATCGAAAGGGGTCGCAAGAAAGGCGATCCCCCTTTCCCTGCAACGGGAAACGAGTTGGGGAAGCCAACCACGCGGGATTTCATTCCGTTTGATGATGTCCCAGAGAGTTTCTCCCGGTTTGGCGAGGTTCTTGTCCCGGAGGTAGGTTGCCATGGGAGTTTTCTTGGAATAGAGCTTCTCCGCACTGAAGAGCTGGAACTTGACCGCGTCCGCCCCTGCATCGGCCGCGACCTCGATGAGCCGGAGGGCCGTGGCAAGGTCGCGATTGTGGTTGCTTCCAGCTTCGGCGATGACGAAGCTGGGATTTCCGCCGCCGATTGTCCTTTTCCCGATCTTCATGGGCTCTCGGTGGCCATTCTATCGGTTGGTTCCCGGTGCGTCAAGGACCGTTCGTCCCGGGATTGCCGCTGAAACGGGCTTGCCACAGAGTCACCAAGGCACAGAGATGAAGTTTAAAAATCCGCGCCCAGGGGCTTTTCTTTGCGTCTCGG
>CAYRYU010000034.1:43536-51896 GCA_964428355.1 uncultured bacterium | reverse complement strand
CTCCGTGGCAGCTTTGGTCGCCCGTCTAGAAACGCACAACCGAACCAATTTCGAGGACGTATGCCTTTTCCGCCTTGAACTGCTTTTCGAACTCGGGGGAATGGATGACGAGGTTCTCGGGGGTGGTTCCCGCGGGCCCCTTGAATTCACTGTAATGAACCAGGAGAAGACCCGAGAGAAAGATCTTCTTGGGGTCGTGGGGCATCGGGAGGTCGCGGAAGTTGCCGAACACGAAGGGGGTCTGCAACAGCTCGAGCGAGGCGAAAACCGTCGGGTCTTTTCCCCGTTCGCCAGGCAAAGGGACCTGGAAACAGCGGGTTTTCTGAGGATCGGCGACCTTGAGTTCCTTCAGGTTCTGTTCGTAGACAGCCACGAGTTGCTTGTGGAAGGACAAAACCCCGTTCGCGCTCCATTTGGCCCGGTCGTCCGCAGAAAGGTCAGCGGGTTCATTCGCGGCCGGGGTCAGGTAGATCGACGAAAAGGGGATGTTCGAGTCGAAGAAATCCTGGGGTGATGCCTCCCCGGCGGGCGTCTTGAAGGGGGTCTTGGGGAGGCGGAAGGGCGGATACGGTTTCTGTGCTGTGAAGACCGTGGTCGCGGGGGCGATGTTTCCCATCTTGACGACTACATTGCCCGGTTTTCCAGCGAATTCCTTCAATACCGGAAGCTCCGTCATTTTCGAGAGGAGAAACCTTTCGAAGATCTTTTCGAAGGAGCCGGCTGCCGACAGGAACTGCGGATAGGCGAAGAATTTGAGGAAGAACGTGAAGGTTTCCGGGTGGGGTCGGTCGGGAAGGGGAAATCCGAGTCCGCGGATTCCGGAAAGGCTGATGTTGGTGATGTCGGGCTCGAACTCCTTCGACTCCGGGGTAAGGGCAATCACCGGCATCGTCGCTGCCTGCGCTTCGGGGATTACGGGTTCGGGTTCGACGAAGTAGCCCAGGTGCATCTTGAGCCCCGAATCGACCACCCATCCGGAATCGGCTGCCTGCCCCCAGGCTATCGGGGAAAACGCAATGATCAGCGCGAGAGGGAACAGGAAAAGAACAGTCCGACAGGGATTTGAAATCGCCACGGTTATTCTCCTTTCAATCTTGGTGGGAACGCGGGTATTGGACTACTCTTGGAGACTCCCTCACTTCGCGGAGTCAGGGAATCTTCGTGGTTTGTGGGAGGATCAGATCGAGCGGGCGGTTTTCGGCTTGGGTGCTTTTCTTGACTCCCTCGTAGCGGTCGATTCCGGCGTTGAGCTTCGCAAGCTCGGGATTGGAATCGATGATCCGAAGGATATCTTCCAGGCCCACCGCCGGATCGCCTTCGGGAATATGGGCGAAAAGAGCCTCGAGAAAGGTGTAATCTTCAGGCCGGTCGAGCGTGCAGCGCAAAGCCGACCGATCGGTCTTCGCCGTAAGGTTTCCAATCCGGAAGGACTCCGGATGCTCCCTTATGAATAGGGTAACGTGCTCCCGGTGAGATTTGAGGGAAGCCTCGCGCCAGGCACGCTCGAGAGATTGGGAGGAAAGGATCTCGGCGTCGAAACCCGCGGGGAACGTGGGGGGATTTACGTTTGCGGCATAATCCCAGGAACCTTTCCCGAAAAAGGAAATCAGATCATCTATCACGGCGGGGTCGATGAGCGGGCAGTCCGCAGTGATGCGTATCACGGCATCGGTGGGCCATACCCCGATCGCGCTTCTATATCGGTCCAGGACGTCCTCGGAATCTCCCCTGAAGACCGGGATCCCTGAAGATTTGCAGAATCCCTCGATCGCGTCGTCCTCGGCCCGGGTGGTCGTGGCAACCACCGTTCTGTCGACCTTTCGGGCGGCGGATGAGCGCCGGACCACATGCCCGAGCACCGGGCGCCCTCCGAGCGGCAGGAGAACCTTTCCGGGAAGCCTCGTGGAGCCCATCCGGGCCTGGATCACGACCTGGACCTCGACCCGTCGGTTCATTCGAAGATCCCGGTCAGGGCTTTGGCGGTTCGCTCGACATCGGAACTCTTCATTTCCGCGAAGCAGGGGAGGGACAGAGCTTCCCGGTAATAGGCAAGAGCCTCGGGAAGCCGGACCATGCTTTCGGAACCGGCATGGAAGGGCATCATCGGGATCGGGATGTAATGCACCTGGGTCCCGATCCCCTGGTCGTGGAGGGAAGACATTACCTCCCGGCGCGTTTTTCCGAAGCCGGGATAATCAAGGCGGACGATCGAGAGATGATGCGCGTGGCTGGTTCCATCCGGTTCGACCGGGAAGCGGATCCATGGCTGGCCTTTCATGCGCTCACGATACCCGCGGTCAAAACCCCGCCTTTTCTCGACATTGGCTTTCAGACGCTTCAACTGGGAAAGGCCCAAGGCACACTGGATGTCGGTGAGACGGTAGTTGAAGCCCAGGGTCTGCATCTCGTAATACCAGGGGTTCGCGAGTCGGTTTTCCCCGTGCCCGCGGGAAGCGTCGTTTCCGATGGAGATTTCCCGCTCGAAACCTTCCTCGGGGAATACCCACTGGCCGGGTTCGCGGACGATGCCGTGGGAGCGGAACCTCCGCAGTTTCTCCGCGAGGTCTGCGCGATGGGTGGTTATCATCCCCCCCTCTCCGGTCGTGATGTTCTTGATTGCGTGGAAACTGAAGGTCGTCAGATCGGGGCCTTCCCATTCACCGATCCTGAAAGATCTCCCTTCCCCATTCGTCCAGGTTGCACCCAGGGAATGGCTGGCGTCCTGGATCCAGAGGAAACCGAACCTTTCCCGAAGCCTTCCGAAAGCTTCCATGTCGCACGGCTGGCCCGCCAGATCTACCGTGATCACTGCTCTCACGGGACAACCTTCGGCGTCGGACCGGATGAGAGCATCTTCGACCGAGCTTGGGCTGAGGTTCAAGGTCTTCCCGTCAATATCGGCGAAACGTACGTCCGCTCCAACGAAACGAGCGGCGTTGGCGGAAGCGACGAAGGATATCGGGGTCGTGACCACACGGTCCCCATTGCCCAGGTTCCCAGCAAGGACTGCAAGGTGCAGAGCCGCAGTCCCGTTGGCGCAGGCAACGGCGAAAGGGGCTCCCGTTGCCGCGCAGAATTCGGACTCGAACCTTTCGACCGCGGGGCCCTGGGTAAGGAAATCGGAGCGAAGAACCTCTATGACCGACTCGATGTCCTCCTGGGAAATCGAGTGACGAGCATAGGGAAGAAAGTCATGCGGTTTTTTCAGGCCTTTTCCAGCCATCGCCTCAAGTCCTCCACGGTCAGCCAGGTCGAATTGGTATTGCTGGCGAACTCGAATCCAGGGGTGACTGGGGCGGAACCTTCTGGTGGAATTGCCGTCCAGAATGGAAAATCCGGTAACTTAATGTAGCGATCGGTGGTTTCATGCAGGTTCCGCGAATCCTCCGGGGAAATCATCACCTCGTGGAGCTTTTCCCCCGGGCGGATCCCGATTTCCTTCCGGGGACAACCCGGGGCGATTGCCTCAGCCAGATCGACGATCTTCATGCTTGGAATCTTGGGAATGAAAAGTTCCCCTCCGGTCATGAGCTCCAGAGACGTTCGGACAAACCCGACCGCCTGATCGAGGGTGATCCAGAAACGGGTCATCCGGAAGTCCGTGATCAGGATCTCGCCCTTCGTCGCCTGCTCGCGGAACAAGGGTAGGACGCTTCCCCGACTTCCCAGGACGTTTCCGTACCGGACAACGGAGAAACGTGGTTCATGCCCGCCGGAATAGGAGTTCGCAGCAATGAAGAGCTTGTCGGAACAGAGCTTGGTGGCACCATACAGGTTGACCGGATTGCATGCCTTGTCGGTGCTGAGTGCAAGCACCTTCTTCACTTTCGCGTCGATCGCCGCCCCGATGACGTTCTGCGCCCCGCAAACGTTCGTCTGGACGGCTTCGAACGGGTTGTACTCCGCGGCAGGGACCTGCTTCAATGCCGCCGCGTGAACGACGAAATCGACGTCGGTGAAAGCGCGGAAAAGCCTGTCCCGGTCGCGAACGTCTCCGAGGAAGAAGCGCAGACGGCGGTCGTCGAAACGCCGCGCCATCTCGTACTGCTTGAACTCGTCCCGCGAATAGATGATGGCTTTTCGCGGCGACAGGTTTGCAAGGGCATACCGTGTGAAAGCCTGGCCGAAAGAACCGGTCCCTCCGGTGATGAGGATCGTCCGATCCGAAAACATCCCCGACTATCGGCTGACAGGGCCCGTCGAAGTGTGGCCCATGTCAATGACGCTGTTGTCGCCCATGTTGATGCGTTGCATCACGCCCGTCAGTTCGACCGAGTCGCCGACAAGGGAGTGGTCCAGCATCACGTTCTGGAGGATCGAATTCGCGTTGATGACTGAATCGCGGATGACGGAATTCTCGACCTGACAACCCTCGGCGATCGATACGTGCGGGCCGATCACGGAATGGTGGACCTTGGCGGTGGAGTCGATGGAGACCGGGGGGATGATCACGCATCCCTCGATGCAGTAGTGGCTTCGGCTCGACCGCTCCAGGAGATACTGGTTGGTCGCGAGAAGGGTCTCGGGTTTTCCGCAATCGAGCCATTCGTCGATCTCGGGTGCCCCGAGCTTCGCCCCATCGCGAAGCATGAGCTTGAAGACCTCGGGAAGGTAATACTCGCCCTTTACGGTCAGCTTCTGCTCGACCGCGCGGGCGATCGCCTTCATGAAATTTTTCCCGTCCTTCAGGTAGTACAGGCCGACCTGGGCGAGCTTGCTGATGGGCTTGTCGGGTTTCTCGACCATGTCGACGATGATCCCGTCCTTCATCACGTTCACGCCGAACCGCCGGTAGTCCTCGACCTCCTTCGAATAGATCAGGCCGTCGAGGCCGTCTACGAGTCGGGGAATCCGGGTGAGGTCCGTGACGAAAAGGGTGTCGTTGAAGACGACCAGGACGTCGTCGCCTTCCCTGATGTGGGGGTCGGCCAGCCAGACGGCATGGGCGGGCCCGAGCAGGTCGGTCTGGGTGACGTACTTCACGGGTAGTTTTGGAAAAATCTTCTCGACGAATTTCTGAATGATCTCCCCGTTTTCGTCCGTGATGATGATGTATTCATCAACCTTCAGTTTTCCGACGCTGGCAATGACGTGCTCCAGAACGGTTTTCCCTGCGACCCTGACCAGGGACTTGGGCTTTGTGTGGGTGTGCGGGCGTAATCTGGTTCCCTTTCCCGCGACGGGCAGAATGATCTTCATGAAGACCTCCCAATGGAGTGATATTCGAACCCCATTTCTTTCATCTTCCGGGGCTCGTAGATATTCCTGCCGTCGATGATCAACGGCCTTTTCAACGATGCTTTTATCCGGTCGAAATCGGGCCTTCGGAACTCGTTCCACTCGGTCATGACTATGAGGGCATCACAGTCCTTCAATGCGTCGTAACTCTTTTTCGAGTAGGAAATCGTTTCTCCGAGCACCTTTTTGGCCTCGTCCATGGCCTCGGGATCATAAGCAGAGACCTTCGCTCCCGCCGCGAGAAGCTTCCGGATCACGACCAGGGCGGGGGCCTCCCGCATATCGTCGGTATTTGGTTTGAAAGCCAAACCCCACAGAGCGATCCTCCTGTTTTTCAGATCCCCCTGGAGGGCGGCTGAAAGCTTGTTGAACACGACCTCCTTCTGCCGCGTGTTGACCTCCTCGACCGACTGGAGAAGCCGCAAAGGGTGCCCCGCCTGGTCGCCCATCCGGACGAGAGCCTGGACATCCTTCGGGAAACAGCTTCCACCGTAACCCGCTCCCGGGAAAATGAACTGGAAACCGATCCGGCTGTCCGACCCGATTCCCTTCCGGACGTTGTCGACGTTCGCGCCCAGCTTTTCGCAGAGGTTCGCGATGTCGTTCATGAAAGAGATCTTCGTTGCCAGCATGGCGTTCGCGGCATACTTGGTCATCTCGGACGAGCGGACATCCATGATCAGGATCGGCTTTTCGGTCCGCACGAACGGGGCGTAGAGTTCCTTCATCAGCTCGGCTGTCCGAACGTCCTCGCAGCCGACGACCACCCGGTCGGGTTTCATGAAATCGTCGATCGCGTTTCCCTCCTTCAAGAACTCCGGGTTGCTGACCACGTCGAAGGGAATCTTCTCTCCGCGCTTTTCCAGCTCTTCGCGGATTGTTTTCTTCACCAGGTCCCCCGTTCCGACCGGGACGGTGGACTTGTTGACGACGATCTTGAACTCCTTCATCAAACGGCCGATCCCCCTGGCAACATCGAGGACGTACTGTAGGTCCGCCGATCCGTCTTCCCCGGGGGGAGTCCCGACGGCGATGAAGAGGATGAGCGACCTGGCCACCCCCTCCTCCAGACTCGTGGTGAACCGGATTCGCTCCTCGGCGAAGTTCCTTTTCACCAGCTCCTCCAGGCCGGGTTCGTAGATGGGGATCTCGCCGCGGTTCAAACGTTCAACCTTGCGCACGTCGTTGTCCACGCAAACCACATCATTACCCGATTCCGCGAAACAGGTTCCGGTGACCAGGCCAACGTACCCCACCCCGATAACGCCGACTTTCATGCTGTCTTTTCCTCAAATTGGATTTGAAATTTGCCTTGAAGGGAGTCATAATAGCACCTCGAACGGAATTTTGAAAGGTTCCCCCACTCCTGCGGGAACAGCGTGCCTATGGTGAAAATCCTCGACAAGTACATCTTCAAACAGCTTGTGGGACCCTTCTTTTTCGGGTTCTTCATGTTCGTCGTCGTCATAGCGATTGACCCGCTGATGTCCGCACTCCAGCATATCGTGAATGACAACGTCAGCCCCTTTGTCGTCCTTCAATGGTTTCTCTACCGGCTTCCTCAGGACATGATCTTCACCTTTCCGATGTCGGTCCTCCTCACCTCTCTTCTCGTTTTTGGGCGGATGTCAAAGGATTCCGAAACCATCGCCATGAAGGCCGGCGGAATCAACTTCTTCCGGATTCTCGTCCCGGTCGTCATTTTTGCCTTGATCGTGATCGGGACCAGTCTCTGGTTCAACGACAGGGTCGTTCCGTACTCGAACCGGAGGGCCAACGAGATCAGGCGGACCCAGATCCTCCATCTCGTCGAGCCCGAGGCCACCGAGAACTCGATCATGAAAGCGAGTGACGGGTCGACGGTCTACGCACGAAAGGTTTTCGAAAGCACCGGAACGATGGAGAACGTCATGCTCGAGTATCACGACCGGGGCAGGCTTGTCAGGCGAATCACGGCGGCTTCCGCGAGGTGGAACGGGAAGTTCTGGAACCTGATGGGCGTAAAGGACCACATCTATCTCGATGGAAAGACCGCCTCCCCTACGATTTTTCCACAAATGGACGCCACGGGCGTGATCGAGACTCCAATCGACTTCGCCAGGCAGAGCAAGAAACCCAACGAGATGAGCTACGGAGAACTCAAGGAAAGGATCGAAACCTACGAACGGACGAAGTTCGTGGAAACGACAGATCTTCGGGTCGACCTCGCACTCAAGATCTCGCTTCCCTTCGCCAGCTTCTTTTTCGCGATAATCGGGGCGAGCTTCGGTCTGACGTCCTATCGGAGCGGGGCCTTCATCGGGTTCGGCGTCTCGATCATCATCATTTTCATCTATTACGTTTTCATGAGTATCTCCACGTCTCTCGGAAGGACCGGGATGCTTCCCGTCATACTTTCCGCATGGCTCCAGAACATAGTGTTTGCGGTAGTCGGAGTCTACATCGTCTCCAAGATAAACACCTGATGGTCAGGCTCGATCCTCGATTGCTTCGACTCCTGGCCCTGATTGTCGTTATTGCGTTCTCCCTCGGGGGGAGAGCCGTCGGCTACTCGCGAAGCGCGCAGATCATCCTCGCGGGGAATTTCGACGGTCGGGCCGTGATCTGGAACGGAAACGGCGGAACCTCACCATCCGATGCCTGGAAGATCCCCTTCATCGTAAGGGATTTCAAGAAGCTGAAGGAATACTCGACATTGGTGGTCGATGTCGGAAACAATGTTTCCGCGTATTCCCCAGCATCCTTCCTGCTCGGGGAGAATGTCGACATGGGAATCCTCGATTCGATCGGGGTCGGGCCGAGGATTCTCGGAGCCCAGGATCTTCTGAGCCTGGGGTCCGTTCCCCAAATTCGGGATTCCATGTACCACAAGATCTGGACCAATATCGAAAGGCATGATGTCGGGTTTTCATTCCCTTCGTTCAAAACCCTCGTTGCGGGCGATTTCACCATTGCCTTCGCCGGTATGATAGACCCCGCGGTCATCGAGGATGTCCCGCTCGAGGATTTCGGTGACTTCACGATCGAGGATCCCGTCAGGTCCTACCGGCGGCTCCAGTTCGAAGCCGGAAAGGTCGACAGGATCTATCTCTTTTCCCACCTTTCCCCCGCGGGAATCCTCG
>CAYRYU010000034.1:12710-43436 GCA_964428355.1 uncultured bacterium | reverse complement strand
GGAAAGGTCGACAGGATCTATCTCTTTTCCCACCTTTCCCCCGCGGGAATCCTCGCGCTGTTGCCGATTCTCGATCGGAAAACCGTCGTAATCGTTTTCTCGGAGGACATTCTCCAGCGGCCGGGGATTCGCTCCCACCTCGAGCGGAATCCGGGTTCCCTTCTCGCCCTCTCCCCGGGGGTAACGCATCTCAACATGCTCCGCCTCGAGAAGAGAGAAGGCGCACCATTGACCGAAAAACTGGTCCGGCTTCCGCTCGCGGAGCCGTATCTCCGGATCGACGAAGCCGCTTTCTCCCCCGTCAGGGAACAGGTCGAGCATGGTCGTCGGTCCTCCGCCTGGGTAATCAACACCCGGGAGGTTCCGAAGGGCATTTCATACAGGTTTTCCCCCGCCTCCCACGCAAAATTCGCGAAGGAGCTCCTGGGCTCGGATATCGGGCTGATCGCCTGCCCCGAGGAACCCTTCCAAAGGAACCGGTTCCTGGGATTCGATGTCGTGGCCGGTTCCTTTCCAAACAGATTCCTCCGTGAGTATCTCGTTCCTGTGGCCGAGGCAAAGAGATTGTTTTTGGCGGTTTCCCGTGGTAAGGTACAGTACAGGATCGGGATCGACGGGGCTTCGGTCTCGTTCCTGGGCGGCGATGTCCGGGATTTCTCTCTTGGAAAACGGGGAATTGACCCTGGCGGAACTCTGAGGGTGGTTCTTGACGAAATCCTGTTTCGCGACCCCAACATCGGGAAAGTCCTCGAATCCTGCAGGCTTGCCCGCAAGGCAGGCCGGACAATCTGGAGTGCCTGGATGAAAGGTCTCGTCAAATTTCCCCATCTGGCCGGCATGATCGAAAAGGATCTCGGCAGGTGAATTCTGTGTTCTCCGTCCGCCGTCCTTTCCGCTTTCTCCTTCTGTTCGCGGGAATTCTCGTGATCTTCCAGGGAACAAGCCTTTTCGCCCAAGGAACCAGAATGGAAACGACCCAATCCCCGGCCGCCCCTGCTTCAGCTTCCGCCCCGACTCCGGGAACTCCCGCCTCATGGACCCCCGACCCCGAGATAACCGCCCTGATCGCCTCCAACCCCGATCTTCTCGACCAGAAGATCCTCCAGTCGATGGCAAACCTTCTGAACAACCCCAAACGCCTCGAGATAAAGGTCGCCCGGTATGATCCGGTGGAAACCAGCCGTGGCCATCTGAAGGAAGTCCGGGTCATCACCGAAGGTGCCCTGATCGACAATCTTACCCTTGCCACCGCCACGATCGATTTTTTCGACGTTACTCTCGATACCACGAAACTGTTCAAGGATCTCAAGCTTCAGACCGTCGAGGTCAAGAACATCGACATGGATGTGATCCTGATCGAAAGCGATCTGAATGCGTTTCTTGCCGCAAAAGCCAGGAAAATCAAGGTCGATGATCCCAAGATCGAGCTAAAACCTGGACACATCGAACTTTCGGGCTCCACGAAGTATTCTTTCGTAAAGGTGAAATTCTGGGCAACCGGGGTTTTCGCCGTCGTGGATTCCAAGCAGGTCTGGTTCCATCCGAAAAAGCTGAAGGTCAATCACATGACCATGCCTCGAGCCTTCGTCGGGACGATCGTGAAAAAAATCAACCCGGTCCTAAATCTGGAGAAGTTCCCCTTTCGTTTGAATCTCAAGGAGATTCGTATCGAACAGGGGGCATTGCATTTCACGAGTTTCCAGAACGGGAAATGACCTACTGAACTCCGATCGGCCGGTTAAGAACCCGCCGGTGGGTATCCGACGTTGCCTTTTCATCGGATTCCTCGATAAGTTCATGAGTGGGAGGAAAATATGAGTCTGAAGAAGATGTTCGCGGGTGTCGTATTCGCTTTTCTTGTTTTCTCCGCCGTAACGATCCCCGGAAACGGGCACGAACACTATGTTTCGGGCTCGGTCGATATCGACATCATCGGGGACGACCGCGGATCCCTCGGCATTTTTCCCGACCGGGGCTGGCAGTCCTTCTCACCTCCAAATGCCAGGGGTTACGTCGAAGCCCGCCGTGGGGAAAGATACCGGATCCGAGTTCGGAACCGGACCTCCCGGAGGATCGGCCTCGTGGTAGCCGTTGACGGCAGGAACATCGTGAGCGGCGAGAAATCCTATCTGCGGTCGTCCGAGGGCATGTACATCCTGAACCCCTTTTCCAGCGGGGATTTCGAGGGCTGGCGCACGAGCCGGAGCGGAGTCCACAGGTTCTTTTTCACCGACGAATCGAACTCCTATGCCGGAGCCTGGGGCGATTATTCCCGGATGGGAATCATCGACGTAGCCGTATTCCAGGAGAGATACCGATATTACGAGCCACCTTCCGGAATCGTGAGATTCCCCTCCGATGAATTCAGGAAGGATGCCGGAAAACCCTCCTCCCCCAGTCGCGACCGTTCGTCCGGCGAGAGCCTCGCAGACTCGCAAGCCGGGACGGGGTATGGCGAGCACCGGTATTCTCCGGTTTACGAAGTGGACTTCGACGCGGAAACATTCGCCGGTGAACGATATCAGATCCGGTACGAGTGGCCCGAAAACCTCTATCCGGTGAGGAATCCACGCTACGTCCACCCCCCGGATCCTCCCTATTACGAACCGCAGGAGGACCGGAACTTCACTCCTCCTCCTCCCCGCCGCTATTGAAGTTTCAGGAATCTGGGAGCCTCTATCATCCAAGAACCCGTATTCAGCAACAAGATGACCGGTTTCTTCGATAGTTTTGGGAGGTGGCTGAATCCCCTGGCTGAAAGATGAAATCCTCCCTGAGGAAAGGTCTCCCTGGGAGGATTTTCCGGAAGGTCCCGGACTCAGTTGCCGGAGGGCTCCGGATCTGTGGGTCTTCCGTTCTTCGGATCGGTTCCTGGGGATGGAAACAGGCATGAACCGTCACGGCAGCGCTCACGGAGTCGCCCCCCCCGTCCGCCTACCCCTCCGTTTCGTCCCATCCAGCCTCGCCCCTTTCCACACAAGGGTCCTCTGGTATTTTTTGACGAACGATAGCAGTTTCTCCTCGTTCCCGGATCAACCCCCAGGAAGACCGTTCCGGACGCATTCCCGGCAGGTGGTCTCGCCCGGAAGCGGCAGGGGGAATCAGGGTCATCCGCATTCCGGATCCCGTCGCCATCGCGATCCCCATCTGGGCCGAATTGGGCCCGCGTGAGAGTCGCGGGATCCGATGAATTCCGGAGGGACTGTGGTCCGCTCTGGGCTGCAAGACTGTCGGGAATAATGCTGACGATCAGGATCAACATGAGAACAACCGGAGTCTTCATTGGGCACCTCCTTATTCAGAGATTTTTACAGACTCTTTCCATGACGGTGTCGGAACTGGGACTGACCGGGAATCGAGGTGATTTCGAGGGTTCCATCCGCGTTCCACCGGCCCCTTCCAGAGGGAGAACCCTGAACGGTGACAGTGAGTTCACCCGCGTCATCCTCGATGATCTGAAGGATCCGCCCCGAGCGAAGGTTGGTCAGCGTTGCGAGGGGTTCCCCTGCCTGGGTGCCGAATTGGACACTCCATGTTCGGCCGTTCTCGGACAAAGTTCCGGCGGTGCTGTCCCCTGTTGGAAGTGAGAGAGTGAAGGTCTCCCCATTGGGTCGGGTTATCTGGAACCCTCCAGAGGGGAGGCGGACAATATCATAGGCCAACCCACCGACCGTGGCCCAACCGGATTGTGACGTTTCGGATGCGATCAGAACCGGGCATCCTGAGGCTCCTCGTTGGAGAAGAACCCCGTTCCCGTTCCGGTTACCCCGATACTGTCGACCGTGGAATCCCACCGTCCGGCTGCCGGCTTGGTCGGCCTTCAAAACCGCGGGAGCGACAGAGAGAGGAAGGGAAGGCTCCAGAGCCACCGCCGCCTCGACCCGGTCTGCCAGAAGCGCTGCCTCGACGGCCGTGAGATCGTCGGCTGTCAGCATTTCCCCGGCAGTCCCGGATGTCCCGCCTCCGCCCGTTCCGCTACATCCAGTAAGGAACAGTGGGATGAAAAGAGTGAAAAGTGTGATGATGATGAGAGCAAGGGAGTGACGGGTTTTCACAAGTACCTCCGAATCGGAAATTTTCCTGGGCTTGAAGATAGTTGAGCAAAATGGGTGCCATAGTCCTCTGATGCTTATGGCAAGCTCGTTGTCAGCCTTGCCATCCCCGCCTGAGATTGATACCCTGCAAGCCCTTGCATTGAAAAGTGCAGATCCTTGCGTTTTACATGCAGAGAAATTGGTCGTTTGGTTTCCTGAGGGGTTCTTGAGGCATCCCCATGCTTTTGAAGGCACCCGAATCCGACATTTGTGAAATGTGAGGGATCTGGGGAAAGGAAGCTGTCCTTCGGCTCACTTTTTGCATATCCTATGGAAATGGATGCCGAATTCGGAGCGCGATCCAAACCTTCGAAGGGAATTCTCCTCCTTCTTCCCATTTTTTGCCTGGCTTTGGCGGCCGGGTGGATGTCCCATTGGAATGCACTGCAGCGTAATCTTCTCCAAACCTGGGTTCGTGAAAGGGAAGCCCGGCAGCTGGTGGAAGCCCTTGTCCGTATGGCCGGCAACCGTCCGCGTGATCTGGTCGGGGATTCCCAGCTTCTCCTGGACCTTCTTTCCGTGAATCCGGAAGTAGTTGCCTTTGGAATCCGGAATTCGGCCGGTTGGGTGCAGCCTCCGGTCGGAAGCATGGCGGATCGTCTCGAGAAAAACCTGCCCCCCCTTCATGCCGAGATTTTCGAATCCCGATGGATCTGGGGCCGCTTTCCTTTCCATGCTGGTCCACCTGATGGAAGCGGAATCCGGACCGGGGGGGGAGCCGGCCGGGGACCCTGGTGGATGAGAAGCCCCGAGATTTCAGGGGAGCCGACGGCCCCTTCGACGGTGGGGACTGGTGTCCGGCCGGGTGGTGGCCCTTTCGAGATTGCCGTGATCTTCGCCCGGAATGAAGAGGACCCCGCCTGGGGCTATGCGATTCAGGTCTGGATCTGGCCGACAGCCTGGCTTCTGATCTCCGGCTTGTGGATCTGGAACCTTCGTGTTCGGGCGCGCATGGAGGTCATTCGGGAAGAGGCCCGCCGGGAGGCGCATCTTGCAGGAGTCGGGCGGATGACCGCCCGTCTTGCTCACGAGATCAAAAACCCGCTCGGGGCAATCCGCGGAGCGGCACAACACCTTCTCAGCGGGTTTTCAACCTCCGATCCCAAGGCAGCACTGCTCAAGGTCGTGGAGGATGAGACCAGGCGTCTAGAGGACCTGACCCGGGGAATCCTGGATTTTTCCCGGCCCGTTCAAATCAGTCCCTCACCCCAATCCGCCGGTGACCTTTTGAAAAACATCCTGGACCGCTTTGCCACCCTGAGACGGATTCCGGCCATTCCCCTCATCCTTCCTGCCGATCTCCCGACAATCGTCTGCGACCCGGGGGCCTTGGGGCAGATCCTCGAGAATCTCTTTTCCAATGCCTTCGATGCGGATCGCGAAGGAAAAGTCGAGTGTGTCGTCCTCGACAGACCGGAAGGAACTCTGGTCCGTGTCGAGGACAGGGGAACCGGGATTTCTCCCGAGGTCGAATCCAGGTTGTTCGAACCTTTCCTTTCGACGAAGAATCGGGGGTATGGCCTGGGACTGGTCATCAGCCGCCGGCTGGCTGAAGCGCATGGCGGTTCCCTTGTTCTTCATAACCGTGAGGGCGGGGGATGCGTTGCCGAACTCATGCTTCCGAGGGAGAGAAAAGATGTCCGAATCCCGTGAGACCGTTCTGCTCGTCGATGACGAGGCCTCAAACCGTACCGTGTTGCGGGCGGTCCTGGATTCCGCGGGATTTGCGGTGATCGAAGCTTCCAACGGTCCCGAGGCTCTCGAAATCACGCGCCGCAGGGCAGTGGACCTCGCAGTGCTCGATCTTGTCATGCCAGGAATGGACGGACGGGAGGTTATGCGACGACTCCACGGCAAGGACCCGGATCTTCCCATCATCTTCCTCACGGCCCATGGATCGATCCCCTCCGCAGTGGAGGCGATAAAGGAAGGTGCTGCGGACTACCTGACGAAGCCGCTGGGGCATGTCGACGATCTTGTCCGGTCGATCCGTCGCATCCTCGACAATGGCCGACTCCAGCGTCAGAACCGGACTCTCCTCGCCCAGGCCGAAGCGGCGGACCCATTTCCCGCCGCAGACCCGGCGATGATTTCGGTTCTCGACCAGGCCCGAAAGGTGGCCGCCAATGACGTCACGGTGATGATTTGCGGTGAATCGGGATCCGGAAAGGAACGGCTCGCAAGACTGATCCATCAGTCGGGGTCCAGGCGGGATCGGCCCCTCGTAACGGTGAACTGTTCCGCGGTTCCTGAAAACCTCATGGAAAGCGAATTCTTCGGGCATGAACGGGGGGCTTTCACCGGTGCAGCCGACAGGCGCCTTGGGCGTTTCGAGGAGGCGGACCGGGCAACCCTTTTCCTCGACGAGATAGGGGAAATCCCACTTCCGGTCCAACCCAAGCTTCTTCGAGTCTTGCAGGAACGCGAGTTCCGCCGGGTGGGAGGAGATCGTCTCCTCCGCTTCGACGCCCGTCTTCTTGCCGCGACCAATCGTGACCTCCGTAAGGCCATTCAAGCGGGAACCTTCCGGGAGGACCTGTTCTACCGTCTTTCGGTCGTGGTTCTCACGATCCCCCCGTTGCGACAACGTCCGCTCGACATCCGGTTCCTTGCATCCCGCTTTCTCGCGGAATTCGCGGGCCGTTTTGGAAGAACCGTTCCGCGGGTTTCGGAAACCGCCTGGAAACAGCTTGAATCCTGGCAATGGCCGGGAAATGTCCGGGAACTGTCCAATTCTGTCGAAGCCACTTTATTGTTGATGGATGGGGAAGAGATCAAGGCGGGTGACTGGCATGGATTGGACCAGGGCGGGTCCAGGGCGGATGGCAGTATCCACCCTGATCAGGATTCCCCGGGGAACCCGGACCCGAGCCACGACCTATCGCGGAATTCCATGCGGCCGACCACTCAAATTGAACCCGGAACCCCCCTTCCCGGAATGGCTCCCCTCGAGGAAGCCGAACGCCGGGCGATCCAGGCAGCCCTCGAGAAGTTCGGGGGGAATCGCCAGAAAACCGCCGGATTCCTGGGAATCTCGGTCCGGAACCTTTTGTACAAGATCAAACGGTTTCGGCTTCCCGGTCGATCCAGGAAGGCCTGAAACACCGCCGGATTCGCGGTTCGTGGCGGGAAAAGGTCACTCGAACCCCTGGGCGACCTCGAAGTTGAGTATCCGGAACTCGACGCGGTTGTTTGGGGTGACGGTCCACTTGTTGGTGGTCAGCCTCTGAACGCTCGGATCGACAGCCCCGGACACCCTTTTGGCCAGGTTTGGGGGAATGAGCCCCGGCATCTTGACCACTTCGACGTCGAGAGGCTGGCCGTTGGAATCGTAGAAAATCACGAGGCAGAGGATGTTTCTTACCGGTTGGTGAAGCTTGTTCGAAAGCGAAAAGGTATAGGAGCCCCGCATCGTTCCGCTCGCTTCCTCTTCCCGGACGTCCCACATGAAGTTTTCCCCTTCGATTCCGCTGGTCGGCTTTTCCCCGATCTGTTCGAGCAGGGAAAGCTCCCGGGCGGGCTTGAGGACCTTGGAAAAAGGCTTGGTGGGCCCCGCATCGTTGATCAGTTTCCGGAGTGAGGATACGGGGATGGCGAAGTTGAGATTCTGCCCCCCCTTGAAGGTCGCGACCGCGACCCCGATCACTCTGGCCTCCGAATCGAGAACAGGACCTCCGCTGCTTCCCGGGGAGATCGGAGCCGTGATCTGGAGAACCGTCTCGTTTCCATAACGCCTGATCCCGCTCACGATTCCCTGCGAAAAAGTCCCTTCGAGGCCCTGGGGGTTCCCCACCGCAAAAATCTCGTCTCCAACCTGGGTTTGCGAATCATCCCCGAGAGGAAGAGGAGTTCCCTTCCGCTCCTCGACGGTTAGAAGAACGAGATCATTCGTGAAATCGACGTTTGCAACCCCGCTCAATTTGAAACGGTCCTTGGCCCCGATGAGTTTCGCGTATCCCCCCACGGCTCCTTCGAGAACGTGAAGATTGGTGGCCAGAAGGTTGTCCTTTACGAAAAACCCGCTTCCGATAGAGACCGGTTGCCCCTTCTCGTCCTCCATCAGGAGAATGACCACGGAGGGGAAGGTCTTCCGGGCAATTTCACGGGGAGTTTCGGAGCAGGCTTTCCATGCGGGAAGGAGAAGAGCGAAAAGAAAAAGGACCAATGAGCGTCTGGGAATCACATTCTGACCCCTTTTTTCGAAAGGAAATCGACCTGGGTTTCGGAAAGCCCGCCCGGGAGGATATCCTCCATTTCCATGCCATCAACCTTCGGTTCGGGTTCCCCCGGCCTGAAAAATTCGGTCGCGGAAAGCAGGGTTTTTCGGAACACGCAACCCCGGAGGTCCGCTCCCGCGAAGATCGCCCCGCTCACATCCGCTTCGGAAAGGTTTGCGCCCCTCAGATCAGCGTTCCGGAAATCCGAGTTCGAAAGATTGGCTTTCTGGAGGCTGACGCCCCTGAGATCCGCTCCGTTGAAAAAGCAGTTCTTCAGCACCACGCCGTCTAAGTTCTTGCCGGAAAAGGCCGCCCCCCGGAGATCGAGCGAGACCAGCGTCCTTCCCCCGAACCGCTTGAGATCTCCACTGACGCGAAGCCTGGAAACCTCCGCGGGAGGAAGGTTCCCCGAAACGAACCGTTCCTCCAGGTTGAAATCGGCGTTGTTATGGTAACCGTTCCGCTCCCAGTACCCTGGAACATCCTCGCGGACGAAAGAAACCTCCTTCACCCATTTCAAGCTTTTATAGAAATAACGGGCGGGAACGACCGTTCGAAGCGGAAACCCGTGTCCGACCGAAAGGGGGCTACCGTCAAGCGTGTGAGCGAAAAGAACCTCCTCCTTCCGGCAGAAATCGAGAGGGAGCGAGGTGTCGTGGTCCCTTTCCGAAAAGGAGACGAACCTGACGAACCTTGCCTCGGAAAGAGGCTCAACCCGGGATATGAGCTCCGATAACAGCATTCCCCGCCACCTGCAGGCCGGCTTCGACCATCTCGTCACGCAATGGATGTCGTAGGTCCGGTCCACTTGCGGCAGGGCAAGGAATTCCTCCCATTGAAGGGAAAGGGGAAAGCGTACTTCCCCTCCGACCGAAAGACGCCAGGTTTCGAGGTTGAGGCCGTCGGGTGCGGGGGCGGTCTCCCCTTCCACCGGAAGCTTCCTGGCAGGCTGCTGACCTGGTGGAAGCGGGGTCATATCCGAAGGTCCTTTTCGTCCTGGGTGACGTTGAACGATTTCAGGCCGCGAATGTACAGGTAAAGGTCCCGTTGCCGTCTGGCCGATTGCTGATCGTGGCCTTCGTCATTCAACCCGACGAACAGCCTTGAATCCGGGCTGTGTTCCCTGATGAGCCGGATGGCGAGGATGAGACATCGGATGGCATCCTGCACGATCGCGCGAGGATGGTTCGGGTGCTCGAGGGTTCCCCTCCAGCTGGGGTAATAAGGATGGAAGTTGAAATCGACGGGGACTTTGAACCGGGCTCCCATTTCGAGTCCGTATCCGACGGTTGCGAGTGCTTCATCGACGGCCTCGTTTCCCAGAAGCCCTGGTGGCTGAAAAAGGATGTTGAGGTCGATTCCTCCGCGCGGAGCCCGGCCCGCGACCTGGCGGAAAACGCTTTCCATCTCCTCACGCGTGATCCGCTTTCCCAGCGTTTTCATCCGGACCGTGTCATCCTGCGACTCGAGGCCGAGGGTGATGGTCGCGGTCTGGTCAGGGCGAAGGGCGGAGAAGATCCGGTCTAGCTTTTGGGTGGTGACGAAATCCTCCCGGGAGTCGAAGCTGACACGTCGGAGGGATGGAATTCCACCGGCGAACTCCAGGATGTTCCCGAGTGTTTCATCGGAAAGCTCAAGGGAATGAAGGGTGGACCCTGAGTTATAGACCACCAGGTGGTTGACCTTCCCGAGGGCTTCCGAGTAGTGGCTCCGGAAAAAGTCCAGACGTGCGCGGTTGATCTCGGGGGTGAAGCGGATTCCTTCCCCCTCTCCAAGGTCGCAGTGCGAACACTGGTTTCCGAAGAACGGGCATTTCCCCTGCGGAGCCTCGTTTCCGAATACCAGGGCCAGACGGAGGCCCCGGGAACCCTCTACGGGATCGAACAGGGAATCGGCATTCGGGACGGCGTGGGAAACCGGAGAGGATTCGCAGCCCATCGGTTCTTCAGGAGCGCTTTCGCCGGACCAGGAACCTGTCGAGGATCACCGCGTCGATCCGGGTCTTCAGGAAAGTGTTCAATGCGTCGTCGGGAGACATCACGATCGGCTCGCTGTCGTTGAAGGACGTATTCAATACCAGGGGAACCCCGGTCAATCTGTCGAACTCCGTGATGAGGGCATGGTAGCGGGGATTGGTGTCCTTGCGGACCGTCTGTATCCGGCTTGTGCCGTCGACGTGGGTAACCGCGGGGATGGCTTTTTCGTGGGGCGACCTGATCTTCGGGGCGAGAAGCATGAAATCGGCCGGAAGCGCGTTGGGGGGAAGCTCGAACCATTCCCGGGCCTTCTCGGTCAGCACGCTCGGGGCGAAAGGCCGGAACGGTTCCCGGTGCTTGACCTTGTGATTGAGGATCTCCCGCATATCCGGCCGGCGGGGATCGGCGAGAAGCGAGCGGTTTCCCAATGCCCGCGGCCCCATCTCCATCCGCCCCTGGAACCACCCGACGATGTTTCCTTCTGCTACCAGGCGGGCACCCTCGGCGGAGGGATCTTCGAGCGTCCGATACTCGAACCCCCGCTTTTTCAGTGTTTCCTCGATGTCGGAGGCGGAGTAATCCGGACCCCAGTAAGCGTGGTTCAGGTTCGTCTTCCGTTCCCGGCCATACTCCCCGCACCAAACCTGAAGAGCCGCTCCGAGGGCTGTTCCCGCATCGTTCGCGGCGGGGGGGATGAAGAGCCGTTCGAAGGACGGGTCATGGGAAAGAAGGGAGTTGATCACGCAGTTCAAAGCCACTCCGCCCGCAAGGCAGAGGTTTCGGGAGCCAGCTTCGGTCGCGGTACGCCTGGCGAGCGCCATGACCGCGTTGGCCGTGAATTCCTGGAGAACGGCCGCGACATCGGCATGCCGGTTCTCGAGGGGCCCTCCGCGCGGGCGTGCCGGCCCGAACAGGTCTTCAAGGGGTTTCAGGTCGGCGGAACGGAATCGGAGCACATCGAGATCCAGTTCGAAAAGGCCATTTTCAACCTGGCGTGCGATCGAGGAGAACTCCTTCTGGAATCGTAGAGGGGTTCCGTAGCTGCTCAAGCCCATCACCTTGCAGGCATCGTATTCGGAAAACCCAAGATACTTACAGAACTTCTCCCAAAGGAAACCCAGACTGTGCGGGTAGGGAACCCGGAACAGCGGGGTGATTTCCCTGTCCCGGCCTCGGGCGGCAAGGATGGAGTCGAACTCCCCGATTCCGTCGATGATCAGGATGCCTGCTTCGTCGAAGGGGGAACAGAAGAATGCCGACCCGGCATGGGCAAGATGATGGGGAATCCAGCGGAAACGCTCGTCGATACTCCTTCCGATGAGTTTGCCAAGGCTCGATGGGACTGCCATGACGAGTGAATGGAACTTCTCCTCGCCCTCGCGGGTTCCCCACCCGCCTGGTTCGGCGTGGCGATCTACGCCGATGTTCCGCCGTCGTCCCGCCGAATCGAAGGAGAAGGCAACGAGATCGATGTCGGAAAACCTGATTCCCGCGTGTTCGAGGCCCTTAGAAAGAAGGCACTCGGGGAGCACGTGGGGGTTGTCGATCAACGACTCCTTCCCATGCTTCCGGCGGTTGAACCGCTCCTCTTCGGCGAAGAAAACCAGTTCTCCGTCGACAAGAACCGCGACGGATGATTCATGGTAGACGGAATTCAAGCCCAGAACGATCATCGGACATCTCCCTCGACGTTCGGAGATTCTATCACAAATCCCCTTACTGCTCACCAAATTACCGGTTCATTCCGGCGGGAAAAGCGCCGATAGTATTTCCAACCCCATGCAGAGGAACAGCATATGGACTTGAGACCCATTCGGATTAAAGCAGAGTTGCGGAAGCTCCGGGAACGGCTTGTTACGCCCAGAAACCTCCTCGCGATGATCGGATACCCCATTTTCATCCTGGTTGCCTTGAACACGGCGACCTTCGGTGAGATGTTCGCCGAACCCGAATCCATTGGCACGGGAATATCCCCTGGATCAACCGCGGAGAAATCGAAGTTCACCGAAACGGTCCTCTATCAGGAAGCCAGGGACGCAGCCAGGACAAAGGCTGTCTCTCCTGCGAACCAGGTGAATCGCCTGGCCGACAAGGCCGTAACGGCTCCTGCGGCGGCCCCGGCAAATGCCGGAGCGGTTCTCGTGGAAGCCGGGAACGACTCTGCAAAACCCGCGAAGGGGCTTCTTTTCCGGGGAAAAGTCAAGGACTCCAGGACGAACCTTTGCATCAACCAGGCCAGCGTTACCATCGGGGAAAAGACCGTCAACGTTGACGAACTGGGGAACTTTTCGTTCTCCGTTCCCGAGGGGGGAAAGGTCGAGATCGGGGCTCGATGCGAAGGATACAAACCGTCGCAGGCGACCGTGGTCGGCGATCCCGATGCCCGAAGGATCCTCTACATCCCATTGTCCGAGGATGTCCGTGACCTCACCGGGCGAATCCTGGATGCCGATACCGGGAAACCTCTCCCGGACGCCCGCGTGAAAACCGGCTCGCTGGAGGCGGTCACCGATCTGCACGGTGATTTCAAGCTCTCGGGGGTCCAGATGAAGGTTGCCCGGATCGCCTGCGAGCACATGGGGTATTCGGAATACCAAGACGTGTTCCCTCTCCAGGAACTGGACGGCCCACTGGTGGTCTCGCTGAAGCCTGTGAAACGAGAAATCGCAGGGCCCGCCCATATCAGGGCTTCCCAACCCCGTGCGGCGTCCAAACCGAAAACCAATCCCCGGAAGAAGGCCCGCGGTTAGGAACGCCTCCGGACTTGGGGTTCACGCACCTGGAGCCTTGTCGAAGCGGTACAGGTCGAACTTCCTCATCGTCTCGATCAGCTTCGCGGAATAGGCCGGATCGGTGGCATATCCCGCCTTGTGGATCTCCCTGGCGAATTGGTCGGGGTCGGAAGCCACCGACATCGCCTTCTGATACCACGATTTCGTCCTTAAGAGCAGGGCGTGGTCCCGGATGGATTCCTCCCAGTCGTTGTATTTCCTGTATCCTTCATAGGATCCTGCGGGTCCGGTTCCCTTTATCGCGAAGAGGTTGTTGGCGTATTTCGCAAGCGGGGTCCGTCCGTAATAGCATTCCACGATGGTCTGGGCGATCGTCACCGAGATTGGAACCCCTTGCTGTTCGGGCGTGTTCCTGCATATTTCGGCGATGGTCCCGATGAATTCCGCCTGGGTCATACGGGTGCCGTCGTGAACGGTGCCGGAGACGGGAATCGTCTGGCTCTCGCCGCTTTCCGGCTCCGCGACGAAAAAGGATGAGTGGATGAACGCGATCCTTCCGTTCACTTCAACCTTGAACCAGTCGCCTTCCTGCCCGAGGACGAAGAAGTTGTCCCCCCAGTTCGCGGTTCCAATGATCGGCCCCCAGGGAGACTCGCGAACGTTCACGTCGTTTCCGTGGACGGTTCCCGAGCGGCGCCGGGCTGCCGTTTCCTCAACCCGTTCGGGTTGGTGATCGGCCAGAACCGATAGCAGATCCTGGCCCGCGGCCGTCACTGTCCTGAAAAGCGCAAGCACGGTCAGGAAGATAACGGGGAGAAAAGGTTTTCGGAACAATCGCATGGTTCTGCCTCCGTACGATCGATCTTCCCCCCGTTTTTTTATCTCATCAACATTTTCCAGGTTTCCGGCGATTTGTTACACGTTCGGGTGTGATTTCCCGATCGGAGGAAAAATGATCAGCCCTGGGGCCCTGTCAGTGTCAATCCAGGGAATCCGGTTGGCAATCGGAAAGCGAGCGGAGAATCTTTTCGGCCTCGGTGAGTTGACCGGGAGACAGGCTTTTCTCTACCTTGTCGAGCAGTTCTTTCGCGGCACGGGCTGTTGGCCCGGGATTTCTTCCATCTCCGGGAAGTTCCTCGGCAACGGATTTCAAGAGCGCGCATGCCCTGGCGAGGTCCTTCGGGAGGTACTTCCCCTGGAGAAGGCATTTCGCGAGGGCAAAACGGGCATTTATCTGACCGGCGTCGGAAGCTTTCCCGAGCCATTTTACGGCCTCTGCCGGGTTCGACGAAACTCCCGTCCCGCTTTGGAAGCAGTTCGCCAGTTCCCACTGTGCGCGCGGATTACCTGCGTCGGCGGCTTTGAGAAGCCAGGATACTGCCTTCACCGGGTCCCTCGGAACCCCGCTTCCGGTCAGAAGAAGACGAGCCACAGACACCTGGGCGTATTCGTTTCCTCCGGCGGCGGCTTTTTCGAAATACGCGGCGGCCTTTTCCAGATCAGCGGGAACACCGTCCCCATTCTTGTACATGACTCCAATGATGTTCCCGGCTTCCGGATCGTTCTTGTCAGCAGCCTTTGTCAACCACATCAACCCTTTCTGGGCATCGCGGGGAACGCCATTCCCGTTCAGGTAGGCCCTTCCCAGGTCGACCATGGATTCAACGTCTCCGGCCTCTCCGGCTTTTCCAAGCCACCTCAATGCTTCCTTCTTGCGGGAATCGGGATCCTCTTCCAGGCCGAAACGATCCCATTTCCATGCGAACTCCCTCTGGAATCCAGGATCTCCAGTTTCCGCGGCCGCTCTCCACCAGCGGAAGGCGGCCCTGACATCGACCTTCGTTCCCTTTCCATCCCAATAGGCATCCCCCAACTTCCACATGGCCTTGGGATCCCCCTTTGCTGCGGCCGCCGACAGAGCCTGGAAAGCCTCCTTCGGAGGTTTTGCATGACAGACGCAGGCGAGTGCAGCGACCAACAGGAACCCCCAAAACATCCTCTTCACATCTTCCCCCCTCGTGGTTCCGGGTTGTCGGAACCAATTTGGTTCCCCGAAACGCACTCTCCAATGAGTATCAGACTCAACGGTTCTCTTCAACCTTGATGAAGGACGAAATCGAATCTTCAGGCCGAGGGAGTGAAAAGTCCGCCTGGAGGATCGTTTGCCCGTTAGAGACGGATGGCGATCATGGTCAGATCGTCGGAAAAGCTTTCGCACCGGGTGAAGTTTTCCAGATCCCCGTGAAGGGCTTCGAGAAGGTCATTTGGGGGAAGCCCGGAGTGGGATTTTACGAACTCTTCCACCCTGGCCAGGCCATAGAACTCCCCGTCCGGAGTGCGTGAGTCGGGGACCCCATCTGAGCAGAAGAGGAAGAAGTCTCCGGGAGCGATCCTGATCCTTCGGCCCTTGTACATGCCTTCTTCGTTGATGCCCAGGGGGGCATTCCCCGAATCGTGCTCCTCCCAGATTCCGGTTGATGCGTGAAGATGAAGGAGGGGTGTGTGGCCGGCGATGACAAGGTCGAGGGTTCCCTCCTCCAGATCGAACCTTGCGTAATGGAGGCTGACGAAACGTCCGACCTGCATCAGGCGGGGGGTCATCTCGGAATGGACGGCATTGACAAGGGCTTCGGGGTCCGGAATCCGGCAATCCGAAGAAACCAGGAATGTCGACATCGCGCGCTGGAAGTTGGTTTTCGTGGCCGCTCCCACGAGCCCTGCGGGGATTCCCTTCCCCATCACGTCTCCGAACAGGACGTCGAAGGTCTTCCCGTCTATCTTGAAAAAGTCGTAGAAATCACCGTCAACTCCGAGAGAGGCCCTCGTGAATGCGGCCACTTCCACCCCCTTGACTCCTTCGAGAGGCTTTCCCAGCAGAAGGGTCTGCTGGATCTCCGACGCCACCTCGACCTCGTTCTTTTGAGCCGCCTGGAGGTCCATCAGGGCATATTGGAGCTCCTGCCTGGCGGCGCGGAGGTTGAGATGGTTCTGGACGCGGAGTTCGATCGCGCGCGGAGTGAAGGGTTTCGATATGTAGTCGATCGCACCAAGTTCGAGGCCGGCAAACTCGTCGATCTCGTTGGAAAGGGCCGTGAGGAAAACAACGGGGATGTCCAGGGTCTGCGGATTCTCCTTGAGTGCCCGGCAGACTTCGTAACCGTCGACGAGGGGCATCATGATGTCGAGAAGGATCAGGTCCGGGGGTTCGGGGCCTCCGGCGATCTGGAGGGCCTCCAGGCCGTTGAGGGCGACCTTGACCTGGTACTTCGCTGACAGGATCTGCCCCAGGAGTTCGATGTTCTCCGGGATGTCATCGACGATTAGGATTACCTTTTTTTCGGGGTGTTCCATTCTCATTTCTCCTGTGATGGCGGGGTTGCAGGATGCGACCTTCCCGCTTCAGTCTCGAGAAGGCCCACGAGTTCCTCGAGCTTTCCGAGTGCCTTGGGGAAAGCGAAGCGGGCAACCGCGGCCGATAGCTCCCCGAACGAAGGATACCCGGCCAGCCTCGCGCCCCAGGATTTGGAGACTCTTTCCAGCCGGCTCGCCGCCTCGAACCTGTGGTCCTGGAGATCGGCCCTCAGCTCCTGGAGGAGGGGAAGCAGCTCCCTCAGGTTTCGCGTGTCCGAAGCGGCTGATGTCGTGGCAGGATCGTGCGGAAGAAAGGCGGACAGGCGTTCCCGTTCAGCTTCGATCGCGTTGCATACCTCCGCGAGCGATGATAGCAGATCCTCGAGATCGCGTTCCACGGCTTCATCCTGCCTTGGAGACCCGGGTTGGTCAAGGATTCGGGATCGCTCGAACACTTTCGTGACTCCCAGGTTCCCCGAAGAACCCCTCAGGCTGTGAGCGAGAAACCGCAGCTTTTCGAAATCACGGGCGGCCAGGGCTGCCCGCAGGCCCTCTTCAGTAGCTACCCGGCGGGAGAGGAACCTGAGGAGCATCTTGCTGTAGCTGCCCTTGTTCCCGTTGAAACGGTCCAGGGCACCAACCAGGTCGAGTCCCGGGATCGGTGGAAAATCCTTGGGCGGTTCCGGGGTCCCGCCGCCTGGGCTCTTCTTCGACTTGGTGGACTTCTCCAATCGGGCCGAAAGCTTGGCCCTCAATTCCGATGGATCGATGGGTTTGGGAACATGATCGTCCATTCCCGCCTCGAGGGCCCTTACACGATCCTCGGAAAATGCGTTTGCGGTCATGGCGATTATCGGTATTCCCGCTCCTTTCGGATGTTGCCGGATCCTCCTCGTTGCCTCGAAACCGTCGAGTTCCGGCATCTGCAAGTCCATCAATACGATATCGAAAGCCCCTTGCGGGTTTCCCGTGATCTTCTCGACCGCTTCTTGGCCGGTTTGGGCGATTTCCACCCGGAAACCCCAACCCTGGAGGAGTTCCTTTGCCAATTCCTGGTTGAAATCGTTGTCCTCGGCAACCAAGGCATGGAACCCAGAGAAGAGTGTCCCACCCTCTTCAGCCGGTTCCCCGGATCGAACCGCTCCAAGTTCCGCGGGGGCGAAAAGACGGACGATCGAGTCGAACATGGCCGAGCCTGTGACCGGGCTCTTCAGGACATCGTCGGCTCCCAGTTCGGCAAGGCGGTTTCGCGTCGCCTGGTCAGCAACCGAGGAGACTGCGATCAAAGCGGGGGTGCCCTCAAGGACTGCGCCCGTCGGGCCAAGGAGGGGCCATCCGTGGTCCTGGCCCGACACTGCCGCATCCTGCGGTTCGTCCTGGATTTTCGGGAACATTCGCCCCGTCGTGGGGTTCGTATCCCCGGTCTCGGAGGGATGTTTCACGGATTCGATGAATCCGGACTGTTCGCTTCCGAAATCCTTCGATTCGAGAATCACGAGGCGGATCGGATCGTTGGAAGGTGCCTCCTGGAAGAGCCTCGCTCCGGAGGAAACCGAACTGGCGACGTCGATCCGGATCGGAAGCTGCCGCAGGGTCCGCAGGAGGGGTTGGCGACTTTTGCGCCTTTCATCGATCAAAAGGACATGGAGGCCCTGCAGATTCTTGGGGATGACCTTGCGGGTCTCCTCTCCGAAGGTGTTCCGGTCCAGGAGGGCGGTAAATGAGAATGTGCTTCCGATCCCGTAGTGGCTTTCGACCTGGATTTCCCCGTCCATCAGCTCGATCAGACGCTTCGAAATGCTCAACCCCAACCCTGTTCCTCCAAATCGTCGGGTGGTGGACCCGTCAGCCTGGGTGAAAGGCATGAACAGGCCCTTGATCTGGGCCGGGGTCATTCCGATTCCAGTATCCCTGACGGAAAAGGAGACTCTGGTCCGGCCATCGGAATCGTGAGATTGGCCCCATTGGTCTGAATCGGGCCGAACCTGCTCGATTCTCAGCCCGATCTCCCCGGAATCGGTGAACTTGGCGGCATTTCCGAGAAGGTTGATGAGAACCTGGCGAAGGCGAAGCGGGTCGCCCTGGAAACTGAAGGGAAGCTCGGGGTCGATTTCCAGGGAAAAATCGAGGCCTTTGTCGTTGATCTTGTGGCTGACGATGTCGACGGCATCGCCGATCACGTCGTCGAGTTTGAACGGAACCTTCTCGATGCTCAGCTTCCCGGCCTCGATCTTGGAAAAATCGAGGATGTCGTCAATAATTCCGAGCAGGGAAGCACCGGCCGTATGGATCTTGCTGAGATACTCGTACTGTTTCGCCGTGAGGGATGTCTTGAGCGCGAAGTCGGAGAAGCCGATAATCGCGCTGAGCGGAGTCCGGATCTCATGGCTGATGTTGGCCACGAAATGCTTCTCGAACTCGAGTGACCGGGCAAGATTCTCGGAAACACGCGCCAGTTCCTCGGTTTTGGTGCGAAGCTCACGCTCGGTCCGACGTCTCTCCTCGAGCTCAGCCTGGAGATCACGGTTTGCCGTCTGCCACTGGGTGGTCCGCATCTCGACAAGGTGCTCGAGGTTCTCCCGATGGGTCAGGATCTCCCTGTTCCATTGATCGGTAGTCAGAAGGAGTGCGTTGAATCCTTCCGCGAGAGAGGACACCTCCGCGGGCCCTGCCACTGGAACCCGTCGGGAGTAATCCTTGTCGTTGGTGATCGCCTGCATGGTGTTCACCAGTGCCCCCATCGGTTGGGAAATGGCTTCCAGGCGTCTAGAGAAGAGGAACGATGCGAGGAAGACCGTCAATACCTCGAGCAAGATCAGTCCGATGATGAGTTCGATCAGGCGGAACACCATCGGAGTGACGTCATAGAGCAACCGGACATACCCCAGATGCTCCCCCTTGAGAGCAATCGGGTCCAGGATGGTGATCGTCCTGAACCCGATCCGGATCCTGAGGCGGAATTTCCTCGCGGAAGGGCCTGCGGGTTTGGCATAAGCCATTTCCGTCGGGAGGGACCCGCTTCCGGTTCTCGGGCCGGAGACCTCAGGGATGTCCGTCGGGGGACCGGGAGGGGGGGAGTCCGAGGATGGCATGGGTGGGAACCTAGGTGCGGGGAGCTCCTCTCCTTCGGTCAGGTCGAGGATCGATTTCGAACTCTCCGGCCCACCGTCATACATCGGGGTGGGGTTCCGATACTTCGCGAAAAGTTTCCCCTCGGCGTCGAAGATCTGGGCTTCGATCACCCCGTGAACGCTCTTGAGGGAGGCCAGGACGTTTTCGGCTTCCTGCGGGAATCCGAACGACAGGGCGGCGGTGCAGTTGCTCCCGACGATCCTGGCTTGGGAGACATACTCGCTCGCGGCCATGCTCCGCAGGCTCACGATTTCCTGGATGATAATCACGAGCGTCGCCACGAAGATCGCGAGCGCGATCGAAACCCGGTTCATCCTCAGCAGGAGTTCCCGGATTGTTTCCAGCCGTCCGGCCGCGGGAGGATGCTTGTGGAGTGTGATCGGTTCTTTCGTGGCCGGTTCCGTCATCGTTCGACTATCCGCGCAATGCTGAGGAGGAGGGAGCTGATCTTGAGGTTGGCTTCCCGCGCCTTTTTCGGGTTTACAAGAAACCGTACGCGGTTGTTCTCGAGGGTAAAGGAGATCATCCCTCCCTGTTGGATGAACTGCTCACCTTCCCCGACCGTCAGGACAGGCTTCCCTGCAATCCGGGAGAGGAAAGGGGCCTCCGATCGCGAATCCTCGTTGGCGATAAAGAGAATCTGGAACCCGGGAACGACCTCTTCCTCGGGGGACAACCTGGATGTCACGTAGGAGATCCCCTCCGGACCGTCGGCGGGGATATTTTCGGGGAGGAGTGGGCCGAAGGGATCACGGCCGACGATTCCGATCTTCAACGGACCTGACGCGGGATTGTACGATTCGGGGGGCCACACGATGAACGCGGCGAATTTCAGAAGGTAGGCGGCTTTGACCTGATACTCCGCGAGCGGTTTTCCTCCCCCGCGTGCCCTGGGGATGAAGACCGCGGCGAGTATCAGGACCCACGCGAGGGTCCCAAGGTTTCGCCGTTTTGAACCGTTGCGGAGATTCATCAGAAATGCCATGTCGCCTTCAGATAATAGTTTCGTGGGATGTCGCTTGGGATGTAATCGAACTGGGACAGGAACTCGCGATGCCAGGGCTCGAGAAGATGCGTGCCGCCGATGCTGAGGTCGAAACTCCCGGTCGGCCGCCAGCCGATCCGGGCATCGAGAGCCCTGTAGGTCGGAACCCTACGATCGTAAAAGTTGCGATCGTTCGCGTCGTTCCGAGAGTCCAGGATCTCGTTCGACCGCTTGAAGGAAAGATCGAATTCCCAGTTCCGGCAAGGTTCCCAGGAGGTCCGTACGAACCACTGCCTCGGGGAAAGGTTCTCCGGAACCCCGGTCGAGGAAGTGATCTGCCACTGGACGGTCTTTCCCACACTGAATCGGAAGTTCCGGGAAGGTTTCCATTGGAAGAACATCTCGAACCCGTGGACCTCCTCGATTCCGCTGTTTTTCGGTCCGCCGGTCTGGACCGCACCGCCGGGGCCCTTTCCGGCCTCGGGAGCCGACTGGGCAAGGCCGGAGTATGCTTGCCGGAAGTAGGCGATGTCAAAGGAATGTCGGGGGTTCGGGAGGAAACGGTACCCGAACTCCCGGGCCTTCATCCGCTCCGATCCGAGGGATTCGTTCCCCTTGATCTGGAAGGACGTAGCCTTACCGGTTCTGGGATCACGATACTCCCTTATCGAAACCTCGGCGCGCTCCGCGATCGAAGGAATCCTGCGGGCCTCGGTGAAGGCACCCCAGAAAACGTGCTGGTCCCTTGGGGTCCAGAGGAGGCGCGCGCTGGGTTGGTTTTCCGTTCCAACGAAGGGGTGGTTGTAGATCTTCGTTCCCAGCGTGAGGAAGAGGCGTTTCGGAACCAGGGCAATTTGGTCCTGGACGAAGAAACTTCTGGTCGATGTGCGACCGCTCTTGGGTTGGAAATCGACGTATCTCGTTCCTTCGAGAGAATACTCGACATTCCGGTAACCGAGCCCCCAAACGACGTTGTGCCTTTCGAAGCGTGTGAAGGCGTGCTGGAAGTCCAGGTCGACGGTGTCGAACAGTTCCTTGTGCCTTACGTCGTTTCGATAGGTCCGGTCGAAGTAGAGCTGAAGGCGATACTCCTCCCCGGGCTTCAGGCTCTGGGTCGCCTCGAACCGGAGATGACCCCCGGAAACGTCGGTCCGGAAAACACCCGAATAGGAGTCAAGGGGTTTTTCCGAATGGAGCATCTGATACTCGTGACTTCCCCCGGCATAGACAGCCCCGTCCAGGGTCATCCTGCGCTTCTCTGATGGTTCCCAGTCGGCCCGGAAACCGAACCGGCCCTGATTGAAGTCGTCTTCCCTCCGGTTGACCGAAGGGGTCCGGAAAGGCTTCCGGTCGAACGCCTTGAAGAAAAACCTGAAAGCGTTCCTTTCATCCTTCCTTGAACTGAAACGATAACCGATGTCGGTTCCGCCGTAGGTTCCGAAGCCGGTCGTCAGGAGGCCATTGTCCGTCGCCTGGGACGATTTGGTTACTATGTTGATCACCCCGTTGACGGCGTTTGCCCCCCAGGTGGTTCCACCCGGGCCCCGCACCACTTCGATCCGTTCGATATCCTCCAACAGGACGTCCTGGACGTCCCAGTAGACGCCTGAAACGAGCGGGGAATAGACGCTGCGCCCATCGATCAGGACCAGCAGGGTGCTTGAAAAGCGGTTGTTGAACCCGCGTGCCGAGATCGCCCAGCTGCTGCCGTTGATTCGGGAGACGTTGAGGCCCGGGACGAGGCGGAGAAGCTCGGGAATGCAGGTCGCCCCGCTTCGGCGGATTTCCTCGGACGTGATGACGAAAACCGCGGCAGGGATCATCGGAACCTTCTCGGGTTTCCTGGAAACACTCGTTACGACCGGGACCACCTCCAGATCGAACAGCTCCGCCCAGCTCAACCTGGCCAGTTGAGCCGTGCTTGCCCCG
Organism: uncultured bacterium; assembly: GCA_964428355.1. Lineage (GTDB taxonomy): Bacteria > Muiribacteriota > Ozemobacteria > Ozemobacterales > Ozemobacteraceae > CAYRYU01. Next base: position 21,020 of record CAYRYU010000034.1, on the reverse strand, counting down.
GCGGGAGGGACCTCGAAACCGCAAAGGAGAAAGCAGACCAGCGCCCCGAGAAGGGTTCTTTTCCAGGGAACCAGGGGGGCTGCTCCCGGCGAAAGGCTTCTCATGGATTCAAGCGACATCGGAAGGCTGGAATTGTACCAGGGGTTCATTCGGACGCATTCGAGACTCTCCGGATTCTCAATGTAAAGACAAGGATAGTTTCAGTGCGGCGTATCCGCAAGTGGCATTGGGAAAGGATTTCTTAGGAATTGTTAAGCAACCCTTTCCTCATCTTTCGAAAAGGAAAGGCTTCGGGACGGTCAGGGAAGCTCGGGAACCTTCTGCGCAGGCGGGAGTTTCAGCATCTCGTCGTGGATCTTCCGCTTCGTCTCCTCTGGGAGCCGGCTTTCGTAGATCGAAATGATCTCCAACCCGTCCTGATGCAGTTTTTCAGCTTCCGCGAAGAGGCTTTTCACCTTCTCGAGAGTCACTGAAAGCTCCTGTTGGAGGTGACTTTCGATGGAATCCCATTTCGCCTTCAGTGCCCGATTGAGCTTCTGGTTGTGTTCGAGGAGCTTGAAAATGAGAAGCTGCGGATTCCCCTGCGCGGCACCCTTGAACTCGGCCAGCTTGAGGCCCATTTCATCTTTCCACGCTTTGAGACCCTCGATTTCGGCGACAAGGGCCCTTATCTGCTCGTCCTTTTCCGCGAGTTTCAGGTGGAAGGACTCTTCCACCCGCTTCGTCTGCTTGAAGAGGTCGTCGGAAAGAGCCGCCCGGGCCTGATCATGCTGGGACCGGGCGGCGGTCAGTTCACGCTCGTACTGTTCTTTCTGGATGGCAATCTCCCGATTCTTGAAATGGAGCGCAACCTTGGCCGCACCCGCGAAAAGGGCAGTCACGACCAGGACGAAAAGGATCGCGGTGGTTGTGTCCATCTCTTGTCTCGGAGGTCAATCGCCGGTGAAGGTAACGCGGGTGATCGTGCCTTCCTGGGTTCCAGGAATTTTCGGCTGGAAGATCCAGTTCCCGTTCATCCCGGACACCCCGCCCCGAACATTGTCTACCAGAAGGCGATTGTTCTTGTTGAAGAGGTTGAACGCCGACATGTTGAAACTGAGGTAGAGCCCCTTGCTGGTTGCGATCCAGACCTTGTCGATTTCGGAGAAAACCCCGTACGGAACGGCGTCGGTGATGGAGGTGGCCTGCCAGGTCTCTGACCCCACGGGTCTCGCGACCAGGCCTCCCTCGTAGCTCCCGGCATAGTAGGCGGAAGTCGTCGTGAAGAAGATCGTGGCTCCCGAAGCCAGCAGGTTGGAGGAACGGAACTCCGCCCGTGAGGAGATGTAGAAAAGACCATCCATGCCGGTCGCGCCCTTACCGCAGGCATAGACGACGTTCCCGTCGGCGTAGATATTGACCACGGAGCTCGCCGTCATACCGAGTGCAGGGGTGAAGAAAACCGGGGAAGTGGCTACCGGATTGAACTTGGCTAGAGAACCCGTTGCGAGGCCCGGATCGCGCATCCCGACCCAGATGAGGCCGCCGGGCTGAACCGTTACCGCGAGAACCGGGAGGTTCAGCTGGGGATGGACCATCGCGGTTGCCTGCGTCGTGTTGTTGCGGCGGTAGAGTCCGCCTTCCGTGCCGATGAGCAGCGTTCCGGAGGACTCGAAAGCCAGGCAGTTGACCACCTGGGCGGTCGCAACACCCGGAAGTCCTGCCTGGAGAACGAGCTGGGGAATGGTGGTGCTGGGGTTGAATGAATAGAGCCCCGCATCGGTACCGACGTAGATCAGGCCTGTCGTAGGCTCGACCGCCATCGCCTTGATGTCGGCGTCCGGAATGGTCGGGGCATTGGTGTGGTTGAAGGACTGGAAAGTGTATCCCAGGTAGTTGAGGGGCTTGTCGAGCCCGATTCCACTTCCTCCTCCGCCGCACCCGATGAGAAAAGCAGAAACGATCAGTATCCCGAGAACGAGAAAATTCTTCAAGGTTTGTCTCCCTTTTGCTATTAACTGCTCCCCCCGGGAATGCCGGAAAGGGTGCGAGAAGGATCAGAGGTTTTCCATGCCCGGCACTCCGATCTGTTTCGCGAGTGCGATGACCTTGCGGGCTCTTTCGGCCACGGGCGCGTCCACCATCTTCGAACCCAGTGCCACAACTCCCGACCCGGCCTGTTCGGCCTTCCGAAGGGCCTCGACGATTTTTTTCGCCTCCTCGATCTCGGCTTCGGTGGGAGCAAAAGCCCTGTGGACGATCGGGATCTGACGGGGGTGGATGACCCCCTTCCCAACGAAGCCGAGGGACTTGGCTTCGAGCGACGAGTTGAACAACCCTTCGTCATCCCCGACATCGGAGAAGACCGTGTCGATGGCCTGGATTCCCGCGGCCTTGGCGGCCCAGACCATCTGGGCACGAGCCTGGAGGGTCTCTCGTCCCTCACGGGTGCGGGTTACCCCCATATCGCGCGTGAAATCCTCGGCTCCGAAGCAAAGGGCCACGTTCCTGGGAGAGGCGGCCGCAATCCGCGCAGAGTTGACGATTCCCTTCACGGTTTCGATCAACGGCATGAAGAGAATTCGGCCCGCGATCTGGTGCGATTTCTCGATCTTGCCGACGATCTCTTCGGCCTGGGCAACGTCCTCAGGGGAATCGCATTTCGGGATCAGGATCACGTGCGGAAGCATGGGCACGATCTCTGCCAGGTCGTCCTTCCCGAAAGGCCCCGAAAGCGGATTGATCCTGACGATGATTTCGGTCTTCTCGAAGAAGAGGTTCGCGTTCTGGAGCGTCCGGCGAACCAGGACGCGGGCATCGAGCTTCTGATCGGGGGAGACCGAATCCTCGAGGTCGAGAATGTAGCTGTCCGCGCCGAAGAGGCCCGCGTTCGTCATTAGATCGGGCTGGTTCCCGGGAATGTACATGCGTGACCGGCGAAGGCGGTCCTTGACCGCCATTTCCCTGGTGGGGGATGTGAGGCGGGGAAGAGGGGCGAGATTCGCTTTTCTCGATGCAGCCTCGATCCTGGCAGCGATGACATGATCAAGAGCCCCGTCATCCTTCAGGAGGATGTTGCCTCTGTTGACTCCCAGCTCCCTCAGGGTCGATTCCGCTTTTTCCATTATCTGGCGACCGAAAAGCCTTATGACGCTCGATTCGACCTTTACATTCAGTTCGGGAACCGATGCGTCGATGGAGACCTGTAAATCGGATTTGCCCTCCAGTCCGGCGTTGAAAACGAGATTCGTGCTCATGGGTTCGCCCGTCCTTTCCGGTTCGTGATGAGTACCCCGCCATTTATCATACTTCCAGGGCCTCTGTCAATGTGAAAGAGCCGTTTCCGGCACCCCCCGCTGGTACGGAACAATTGGTTGCAAAAGCAACCATTTTCTGCTAACGTTCGCCCATGTCACCCCACAGGCAATTTGCGGAAAAACCGCTCCGGATTCCCAACGACGAATCTTTCGGCGAAAAATGGTTCGGCCGGATATACCGAGCCACCCAGATCTTCATAGCGGATCAGTTCCGGCAGATGGGGATGGAATACGGTCCCTTCCAGTTCCTGTTCTGCGTCCGAAGGCTCGAGGGCGGGACCCAGGAAGAGATTGCCCGCGACCTTTTCTACGACAAGGGCGTAACCGCCCGCGCCATTCACCGGCTCGAAGAGTTGGGGTTGGTCCGGCGTGAAGCCTCCACCGAAGATCGGAGGTGCAACCGGGTTTTCATCACTCCGGCGGGCGAGGAGGTCCTCCAACGGGTCAAGGAAGCAAAAAGCCGCTGGGGGAAAATTCTCACCCATGGCCTGAGCGTCGGTGAGAAAAGGCAGCTCCGGGAGATGCTTCAGAAGGTTGCTGCGAATGCCATCAGTTTCCTACATCCCGACAGGGACCCGGAAGACCCCGTGGTTCAATCTTCCCGTCGGGAGATCACGGGCATCAAGGACGTTTCGCTCCGCGGGAAGCGGTGCAAGGAGACTTCATGAGAACCCTTTTCTACATCTGCGTTTTTCTGATCGCGGTTTCCCTGGGGCTCCTGACATTCCAGGCGGTCATGCGGCCCGAACCCGGATCCGTTGCGGGTCGGCGTGGCGGCACCCAGGGGGCGGGGATACCCGTGGAAATCGCTTCCGTAACGGTTTTGGACCTGACCGATGAAGGGAGATTCACCGGGTCAATCCTTCCCCTCTCCCAGTTCACGGTCGCCCCCAAAGTCGCTGGACGGCTGAAGCGTCTTTTCGTCGATATCGGTGATACCATCAAGTCCGGTCAGGTCGTTGCTGAGCTCGAGGACGAGGAGTTCGTCCAGGCGGTGGCCCAGGCGGAGGCGGAAACCGCCATTGCCAGGGCGAATGTCGGTGACAGCCAGGCACAACTCGACATCGCGCGCCGTGAGTTGGAACGGGTAAAGGCCATGCGTCTCCAGAAGGTCTCCTCGCAGGCCGAGGTCGAGACGGCCCAGGCACAGTATGACAGCCGGGTTGCCCGCCACGAAGTGAACAAGGCCCAGGTCACCCTGAAGCTTGCCCAGGTGAAAGCGGCCCAGCTTCGCCTGTCCTATACTCGCGTGGACGCGGTCTGGACGAATTCCGGCAGTTCCCGATTCGTGGGGGAAAGGTTCACTTCCGAGGGGGCTATGCTGTCGGCCAACTCCCCCATCGTTTCAATCTATGGCCTCGACCCGCTTATCGCGGTTGTTGACGTGGTGGAGCGCGACTTCTTCAAGATCCGTATCGGTCAGGATGCCCGGATCTCGGTCGAAGCACTTCCCGGGAAGTCCTTTCCCGGAAAGGTCGTGAGGATTTCCCCGGTTTTGAATGCCGCCACCCGCCAGGCCAGGGTGGAGGTGGAGATCCCAAATCCAGGATTCGTCCTCAAGCCGGGGATGTTCGTGACCGTGGACCTCCAGTTCAACACGCATTCCCAGGCCAGGACGGTGCCGATCAACGCTCTTTCCAACAGGAAGGGGGTCGAAGGCGTTTTCTCCGTCGCCTCGGGATCAAGGACCGCGACTTTCGTCCCCGTAGAGAAAGGCATAACCCAGGGTGGTTTGGTGGAGATTGCTTCTCCCACATCCATTTCCGGGAACATCGTGACCCTTGGCCAGCATCTCCTCGAGGAGGGTGCGTCAGTCATTCTTCCGGGGGATGTCAAGGAAACCCCTTCGGAGAGTGCCGGTGGAGCTGGTGAAGGGAAGCCGCGAGGGAAAGGCTCCCGGTCGAAGGGCGAGGGAGGGTCCGGGAAAGAGGGGATTACCGACCGCCCCCGGGGAGGTTGAACGTGAACCTCTGGACATTTTCCGTCAAGAGGCCCATCGGGATCACGATGTTGACCCTGATCGTCCTCGTCCTGGGTTTCGTCTCCCTTACGCATCTTCCCATCGACCTGATGCCGGACATGACATATCCGACGATAAGCATTTCCGCGAGTTACGCGAATGCCAGTCCGGTCGAGGTCGAGACGCTGATCACCCGCCCCATCGAACAGGCGTTGAGCGCAGTGACCGGGGTGGAGGAGCTCAGCTCGACCTCGACCGAAGGTTCCTCCCGGGTGAGGGTCACCTTCACCTGGGGAACCGATCTCGACGCCGCCGCGAACGACATCCGGGACCGTATCGACCGGATCATCTCCCGCCTTCCTGAAGAGGTCGAGAGGCCTACCCTGAGGAAGTTCGATCTTTCAGCGACCCCGATCATGGTCATCGGAGCTGCCGGCGATCTCGACCCGGTTCAGATGCTCAAGCTGATCGAGGACCAGGTAAAATACCGGATAGAAAGGATTCCCGGGGTGGCATCCCTCGACGTCCAGGGTGGCCGGAAGCGACAGATTCATGTCAACCTGAAGCTGGGCCGGTTGAAAGCCCTTGGATTGAAGGTTGAGGGAGTCATCGCCCGTCTGAAATCCGAGAATCTCAGCCTCCCCGCCGGGTTCGTTGAGGCGGGGAACCACGAACTCATCGTCCGCACCCCTGGGGAGTTCTACAAGGTTGAACAACTCCGGGACGTGGTCGTGAAAGAGGATGGGAATTCGATCGTCAGGCTGGGAGAAGTCGCCGAAATCGACGATCGCTGGGAAAAGATCCGTTCGATCGTCAGGGTGAACGGCAAGCCCGGAGTCCGGCTGAGCATTCAGAAACAATCGGGAAAGAATACCGTCGAGGTCGCGGACGGGGTGACCGAGGAGATCCGGCGGATCAACCGGGACCTTCCCCAGTTGCATCTCACAACCATCATGGATACCTCGAAATACATCAGGCAATCGATCTCGAACGTCACCGATTCGGCCGTCCAGGGAGGCATTCTCGCGATCGTCATCCTTCTGTTCTTCCTGGGCGATATCAGGAGCACGCTTATCATCGGGACTTCCATCCCGATATCGATCATCGCCACGTTCGTCCTGATGTATTTCAACGGGTTCACCCTGAACGTCATGTCCCTGGGAGGAGTCGCCCTCGGGATCGGGATGCTCGTCGACAACGCCATCGTGGTGCTCGAGAACATCTTCCGCTGGCGTGAACTTGGCCATGGTACCGAGGAATCGGCGATCGGGGCGACAGAGGAAGTCGCCATGCCGATCATCGCCAGCACCGTGACCACGGTCGTGGTTTTTCTTCCCCTCCTTTTCGTGCAGGGGATGACGGGTGTCATGTTCAAGCAGCTTTCCTTTATCGTCTGTTTTTCACTGGTCTGCTCCCTGGTTTCCGCCGTTACACTCGTTCCCATGCTGTGCGCGAAGATAATGGGGGCCTCCATTCCCGGAATCGGGGCAAATGCCGAGATTGGAACGGGAATTGCCGGTCTGTTGCGGAGGTTCATCAGGTTCTTCGAGAAACGGTATCTCGAGATTCTCGGCTTCTCCCTCAGGTTCCCATGGTTGTCGGTCATTCTGGTAACTCTCGTGACTCTGGGGGTTACGAGATTCGTCGGGGTCATCGGAACCGAGTTCATGCCCGCTGCTGATGAAGGCGAAGTTCGCGTCACGGCGGAACTCGAGGTCGGGACCCGCCTGAGCCTCGTCGAGGAGAAGATCAGGCTCCTGGAGGATCTGATCGCCCGCAATGTTCCCGAGCGGGTCAATATCGTATCGAGCGTCGGCGGTGGGATGATGGGCGGCGGACATGGGGGGGGCGTGAACACGGCGGAGTTCCGGGTTCCCCTGGTTCCCCGCCTGGAGCGCCGGCGATCCAGCGACCAGGTGGCGGCCGAACTCAGGAAAGCCCTCGGGGGGATCCCGGGAGTCAAGATCCGGACAAGATCAGCCCAGGGCATGTTCTTTTCCCGGATGGGGGGAGGAACAGACAAGATCCAGGTCGTGGTCCGGGGCCACAACCTCGATCTTGCGGACCAGCTTGCAAAGCAGACCAGGGACGCCATCTACGAGGTCGAGGGGATCGCCGATGTTCGGTTGAGCCGTGAATCCGGAGCCCCGGAGCGGCTGATTTCCATCGACAGGAGCCGGGCCGCCGATCTGAAACTGACCGTGCAACGCGTTGCGGAGTTTCTTGGCACAATTCTTTCCGGGACTGCCGCCGGAAACTTCCGCGAATCCGGGGACGAATACCGGATTCTCGTGAAGTCCCTGGACCCTGAACGGCTCAGCCTCGATCAGATCCTCGACCTGACTCTCCTTAATTCCGATGGCCGTTCGATAGCGATCCGCAACGTCGCCAGCATCGTCGAACGCCAGGGTCCGCTGCTCATCGAGCGCCTCGACCAGGAACGGATCGTGAACGTCACCGCCGATCCGGGCCTTCGGCCAATCGGAGCGGCCATAGCCGACGTCCAGGAAAGGATCCGGAAGATCCCTTTGCCGGAAGGCTTCAATATCACCATCGAGGGGGATTACCAGGAGCAGCAGAAGTCTTTCTGGGAGCTTTTGTTCAGTTTCGGCCTCGCGATCTTCCTGGTCTACATGGTAATGGCAATCCAGTATGAGTCGCTCCTCGACCCGTTGATCGTGATGGTCACCGTTCCTCTTTCCGCGATCGGGGTCATCCTGGCCCTTCTCATCACCCACACCACTTTCAATGTCCAGTCCTTCATCGGCTGCATAATGCTCGGGGGGATCGTCGTCAACAACTCCATCCTCCTCGTCGATCACGCGAACCTCCTCTTCCGCGAGAAGGGGCTCGATCTCCTTGCCGCACTCAAGGAAGCGGGCCGTGACAGGTTCCGGCCAGTGCTGATGACCGCGTTCACCGCAATTCTCGGTCTGGTTCCCCTCGCTCTGGGTTGGGGGGAAGGCGGTGAAGTCCAGGCCCCCATGGCCCGTGTCGTAATCGGTGGGCTCGTTTGCGCTACCGTGATTTCCCTGGTCATCATCCCCACCGTCT
>CAYRYU010000034.1:9340-12610 GCA_964428355.1 uncultured bacterium | reverse complement strand
ATCGGTGGGCTCGTTTGCGCTACCGTGATTTCCCTGGTCATCATCCCCACCGTCTATCTTCTTTTCTATAGACGGTCGGAAAGGGCAGCCGCTCAAGCCGGAAGGACGGTCCTCCCGGTTATTGGAGGCCAGGAAAACCTGATTTCTTCAGGGGTTCCGGAAAAAGCCTGATTCCGGGCCATCGTTTCCAGGAGGATATCCATGTCTACCCGCTTCATCCAGTTCCTTGCCCTGGCCCTGTTCATCGGTTTCGCCCCCTGCTTTCCCGCGGAGCCTCCCGATTCCCGGACTGCCTCGGGGGAAACACCTCTCCCCGAAGACCCGGCGTTGGAGAACCTGGCTCCCGATACCGGCAATGATGCCGGGTTTCCCATCATAGGTAACGAAGAAACCGTCGCCCAAGCCGGGGTATCGTTCCCGGAAATCGCCTCCGAGTCTGTTGGAGTTGGCGAGATCGTTTCGGAAACCGGCTCGCAGGGCTTCCTGATCCCACACCTGGCTCCTCCGGGAACCGGCCCGGTCCACATTCCTGTTCAGATCGTCCCTCCCACCTCCTCCTCGCCCGCCCCGCTTTCCCTGGGCTTGGAGGACGCCGTGCGAACCGCCCTGGAACGGAACCGCAGCCTCCGGGTGAAACACCTCGAAGTTGATTTGAGCCGGGAGGATGTCGTTTTAGAGAAGGCCAGATTCGACGGGCTTCTTTCGGGAAGCCTCTCGAATTCGGACCGGTTGGGTAAACAGATCCAGCAGAGCGGCGCCCTGGGCGACAACGTAAGCAACCGCACCGATTCCAGCATCTCTCTCGAACGGAAGAGCCCTTCGGGAACCACGACCACTCTCGGGGTCACATTGTCGAGGGCCCGGTCAGCCCGTGCCGCCAACCTGTTCGGGACGCGCCTTTCACTCGACGTGACACATCCGCTGAAGCGGGATGCCGGTCGGAAGGTCAACCTGATCGCCGTTCGCCAGGCCGAGCTTGACGTGGTTGCAACCGCTTTCGAACTCGACGCTTTCGTTACCTCACTCGCCTGTGACGTCCAGAAGACATACTGGAGCCTGTACCTCGCCGTCAGGGAACTGGAGATCTTCGCCGACTCACACAGGCTGGCCCTGATGCAGATGGACGAGACCCGAAAGAAGGTCACCCTGGGAACCATCCCCGAATCAGAACTGGCAGCCGCCGAAGCCGAGGTTGCCCTTCGCGAGGAAGACCTCATCAACGCGCAGAGCAAGATCGAAGAATACAGAATCGGACTGCTCCGGCTGATCAATCCGGGGTCCGATCGTTTCTGGACCTTCCCGGTCGAGTTGGTCGGAACCCTTCCCGCGGGTGATCCAACCTTGCCGCTTCCCGAGGACCTGGTGGAAAAGGCGCTGGTCCGCCGTCCCGAGATCAACCAGGCGAAGACACTTCTGGAAAAGGGCGAGCTGGAACTCGTCAGCACCAGGAACGGCCTCCTTCCCAAGCTGGATTTCTTCCTCACCCTCGGGAAATCCGGTTATTCGAAGACATTGGAGAAGTCCGCAAGCGAGATCGGAATGAAAGCCTACGACCTGTCAGCTGGGCTGGAATACGAGATCTGGCCCGGGAAGCGGGCGGCGAAAGCCCGCGATCGCAAAGCCCGCTTTTCGCTCACCCAACAGGAGATTGCCATCGAGAACCTTCGGCAGATCGTGGCCGAGGATGTCCTGACCGCATATCTCGAGGTCCGACGCGCCACACAGCAGGTTCATGCCACGTCGAAGACCGTCGAAAAGCAGGTGGAGAAGCTCCGGGTGGAGCAGGTCAAATTCGGACTGGGAAAAACCACCTCGTTCCAGGTGGCCCAGGCACAAAGGGATGTAGCTGCAAGCCGGATCTCCGCGTTGAAAGCCCGGATCGGGCTGACCACGGCCCTGATCGATCTTTCCAGGTTCGACGGAACTCTTTGCGAGAACCTGGGGATCACCATCGAGCGGTGAACGGCTTCGAGGAGCCTGGAATTCCTGCCCCCTGATGGGTCCGAGTGGGTTCCTTCAGTCGAAGACGATGTCCCCGCTCACGCTCTCGACCCGAAAGGTCGCGCCCCGGTTTCCTGACTCGACCACCTTCCCGTTTCTCCCCGTCGGGTTGACGGTACCCTCCCACTTGATGTCGAGATTTCCGGTCCTGGAGGATGCCTCGATCCGGCTCCAGGGACCCGAAAGCTTTTCCACCGAGATGTCCCCGGAAGTGGTCGCGATCTCCACGGTGGTGTCGTCCCCGATCTCGGGCTCGGTGACCAGGATGTCCCCGGAGATCGACTGGAAACCGAGCTTTTCGATGGAAACGGTTTTGAGAAGAACGTCACCCGATGTCGATTTGTACTCAGCGGCCAGTTTCCCCTTTTCCATGTTCAGGTCTCCGCTTACGGTCTCGAAATCGGTTCCCGAAAGGGAGGCATCGAGAAGCCTGATGTCGCCGCTGATTGTCTGGATTGCATCGATCCTGAAAGGCCCCTTCACCGATACCGAAGCCGACACCGTCTTGACCTGAAGGACGATCGAGGCGGGAAGGAAAAGCTCGATATCGAGAACGACCTTGGATGGGGCGGATCTGTCTATCCCGAGAAGAAGGCGGTCTCCCTCGATCTTCATGAAATGGTCCCTGAACCAGTCTCGGGGTTCCTGACTTTCCATGGCGGATTTGCTGATCCGTCCCGAGACTCTCATCTCGATCGATGACCCCTCCCTGATGTTGAGAGACCCGAACAGGTTTTCCAACCTTGCCGAGGAGATTCCCGCCAGTTCGGGAATGTCGCCGATCGTGAACTGGACCGGGACTCCGTCGGATGGTTCGTGGCGGCCGTTCGAAAAGTCCTGGACGACGCTGCCGACGACGTTTTGCATCCAACCCCCGAATTCCTTGATCCGTGCTTTCAGTTCGCGGCTGGGTGGCTCGCACTTCTTGACCGCCTCGCGGAAATGTTTCTGGACGTTTTCCGCAAACCGGGAAATCTCCTCTTTTACTGAAGGGGGCTTCTGCCTGTCACCGGATTGTTGTTCGGTCCGGGCTTCCACTTGGGCTTTCTCGTCTTTTTCGAGGGCCGCGAGGAGTTCTTCGGACTGATCGACCGTGATCTTTCCCTCCGCGAGCATGACGAGGATCCGTTTCCGTGCTTCCGACATTGGCCGCCTCCTTGGTGGAATTCTGATCTGGTTGCACCATTTTACCACACCTGAAAACTTCGATCCCAGTCGAAGGGACCGATGCCACTTCGACCCCGGTCGAAGGGACCGATGCCACTTCGA
>CAYRYU010000034.1:4086-9240 GCA_964428355.1 uncultured bacterium | reverse complement strand
CACTTCGACCCCGGTCGAAGGGACCGATGCCACTTCGACTCCTTCCACTGCAAACCGGTCCAGAGTGCATCGGATCGCGGTTTGTGAGATATCGCCCCCAATCCACCTGCGACCGAGCCGCTCGGCCGCAACGAGGGTGGTTCCGCTTCCGCAGAAGAAATCCCCCACCAGGTCACCCGGGGCGGTCAACGCCAGAACGAGCCTCTCGAGCAGCGCAAGTGGTTTCTGCGTGGGATACCCCACCCTTTCCGGCGACATGGGGTTGATGATTGGAATGTCCCAGACGTCGTCGACCGGAGTTCCTCGCGGATCGGGGAAATACCTCTTCCCGGAGGCCGCAACGATTCCTCCCCGGGCATATCCCGAGCCGGGCTTGAACGGAACCCTGACAGGGTCCCGATCGAAAAATGGAGCCCCGCCCGGGGAATACCAGAGAAGGGTATCGTGCTTGTTCGAAAACCGGCTCTTGGAGCGGCCCCCACCCGTGTAATGCCAGATGATCTCGTTGATGAAACTACTGTATCCAGCGACTTCGTCAAGCAGGACCTTGACGTAGTGAATGGTCCGGCAGTCGAGGTGGACCACCAGGCTCCCTTTGGGGATGAGGAGCCGGAAGATTGCCTCCAGCCTTTCCCCAAGCCAGGGGAGATAGGAAACCAGCTGACCCGGCCAGGAATCGGGATACTCGAACCCAGGCCGGGTGCCGACTCGCAAACGGCCGGTAAGGAATGGGGGGTCGAGGTAGATCAGCCGGAAACTCCCTTCAGGAAGCCTCCGGCATGTTTCGAGGCAGTCTCCCTGCCAGAGTTGCCGGTGCACGGAGAACCCCGGGCCCCCGATCAGCAGGTTCCCAGGCGGCCCGACAGGTGGCTCTGCAGTTCGTCGATGGGAACCCGGACCTGGGTCATCGTGTCCCTGTCCCGGATCGTCACCGTGCGTTTCTCGAGAGACTCGAAATCGACGGTGATGCAGAAAGGGGTTCCGACCTCGTCCTGGCGCCGGTAGAGCTTTCCGATCCCTGCCGTGTCATCGTAAACCGTCCGCCAGCCTGATTTTCGCTGGAGCGTTCCCTTGATCTCCTTTGCCATCGCCACGATTCCTTCGTGGTTCTTTTTGAGGGGAAGTACCGCGACCTTGATCGGGGCAAGCTCTGGATGGAGCCTCAGAACGGCCCTGGTCTCCTCGTTCACCTGCTCCTCGTGATACGACTCCATGAGGAAAGCCAACGTTCCACGGTCGACCCCGGCGGATGGTTCGATGACGTAGGGAACGATGTGCTTGTTCGTCTCGTGGTCGAAGTAGGTGAGCTTCGCGACCGCGTGTTCGTTCGGGATTTCGCGGCCGTCCTTGAGCACCAGCTTTCCGCCCTTCGAGTGGCAGGTGAGATCGAAGTCGGTCCGGTTCGCGATCCCCTCGACCTCGTCGAACTGCTTGGCCTCGTCAGGCCGGTCTGGGAAGAAACGGTAAAGCAGGTCGGTGGTCGCCTTTGCGTAGTGGGCCAGTTCTTCGCGTTTCTGGGCATACTTTTTGAGGTTCTTCGGGTCAATTCCAAGCTGGACGTACCAGTCGAAACGCGCCTGAACCCACTTCTCATGCCATTCGTCATCCGTTCCCGGCTTGACGAAAAACTCGATCTCCATCTGTTCGAACTCGCGGACGCGGAAGATGAAATTCTTCGGTGTGATCTCGTTCCGATAGGCCTTTCCGATCTGGGCGATCCCGAACGGGAGTTTCCGGTTCGTGCTGTCGAGGACATTCTTGAAATTCACGAAAATTCCCTGGGCGGTCTCGGGCCGGAGATAAGCGATGTTCGCGTCGTCCTGGACCGGGCCGACGATCGTCTTGAACATCAGGTTGAAGGGCCGGGGTTCCGTGAAGTCGTGCGTTCCGCCTTCGGAACACTTTTCCTGGGGGTCCACGTGATCAGCCCGGAACCTGCGCTTGCACTTCCGACAATCCACGAGTGGATCGGAAAAGGTTTCCTCGTGTCCGCTATATTTGAGCACCAGGCGGTTCATCAGTATGGCGCAATCGAGGCCTTCCATGTCATCGCGCTCGTACACCATCCGGCGCCACCATGCCCTCTTGACGTTGTTCTTGAGCTCGACCCCGAGAGGCCCGTAATCCCAGGTTCCCTGGAGTCCGCCGTACTGGTCGGATCCCTGGAAAAGGAATCCCCGCCGCTTGCAGAGCGAAATGATCTTGTCGAGATCGGCCATTATTCATCTCCTGTCGTTCAATCCCGGTGCAGGAAAAACCCGGGGAGCACCCATTATAAGGGTCACCCCGGTTTCTTTCAAGCTGTCGCCATGGAGGGCGACGTGCACGATTTTCGCCTGGATGGCGGAGCTTTTTCGTGCCTATCCCCCAGGGTTTCGCGTTCCGCCGTCCCAAGAATTGGGAGATGACCTCCCTGTGTGTAACCGGTGCCTGACCTTTTCCCCGAAACAGTCCTTATCGGAATCAGGGCTTTCCGGCCTGGAAAAACCCGGGGTCGAAACCGGATAACCTCACTTCTGCGTTGGGAGAGAAAGTCGGGCGTTCCAGCCTCACGGCGAGACCTTTCCAGTTTCGGGTGAACTCCTCCCTCTGGAGGCGGCGCAAACCCATCAGCGGATCGGCGATGAAAACCACATCCGATGCAGCCCCAACCAGTCCAACCGCATGAAGCACTCCCGCCCCGGAGTTGTCGATCGTCAGCAGGCATGGCCGGTCCTCCGCCAGAAGTGATTCCACAGGGTCGTTCGTGAATGAGGCCTTCTCGAATCCGATTCCCCTCGCGCTCCTGACGAGATCGCTCATGAAGGAACCGATCAGGCAGGTTCCACAGATCTCGGTGGCCTCTTTTTCCGAGAAGTTCCTTCCATATAGCCGGGAAACATTGCTCAGGGTCGTCGGGACGCATGTCACGTTGGAACTCTGCATCATGATTCCGTCGCGGTATCTGGAATGGTCGGGAAGGAACCAGGCGGCGGGAAGGAGTATCCCGATCTCGAGGATCCAGAAGAAGACCAGGAACAGGATGTTCCAGGTCACGAATCGGGGAAACTTTTCGTCGTGGGCCTTGAAAACCCAACCGAACCCGAACCAGCCCGCGATGACGGTTTTCAGTAATACGAGTATCGTCTGGGGAACGACCGCAGGCCACCTCATCGACAGGGCCATTCCCAGGTTTCGGCCCGCCATGACGAGCGAGAGGAGGTAAAGCCCGATTCCCACCAGGAAGAAGGGTTTGACCGCGTGGAAGATCCAAAGCCTGTACTCAGCGAAGGGCAGCTTCAGCCCCTTGAGATACCGGCCGTATCGTGTCCCTGCCCACGCCCCCAGAAGGACGAAAACCAACCCCACCAGGAGTCTCGAGACCAACGTCAAAAGCATCGCACCAACTTCCGAAACAACCCCGGATCAGGAACCCTTCCCGGGCTGTGTCCGGTAGTTCGAGTCTAGCCAGGAGACGATCGTCGACCACGCGTCGTCCCAATCCTGGCTTCGCATGAAATGTTCCGAATGGGGGTATTCCTTGTGGGTGAAGTTGTCGGCCTTTTCAGGGAATCCCCGTTTCAGGTTCCGGACGAAATCGGCCGCCGGTCCAGGAAGGACGACCTGGTCGAGGCCTGCCGTGAGAGCCAGGACCCTCAGATCGCGAAAACGCCCGGGAAACTCGCAAGGTGAATGTCGGGGACAGACGAACTCCTCAGGCTTGACCTTTACCGAGTAGGTGTACCAGTCTGGTGAGCCGATGATCGAGATGCAGAAATCAGGCTGGGGATCGCTCAGCACGCTGGAAAATGCCAGGAAGCCCCCCATCGATACTCCCGAAACCCCGGTCGGGAGTTTCCACCGATTCCGGCAATGATCGACCAGATGGGGCATTTCCCTCGAAGCTTCGGCCAGGATCGAAAGGTAGAGGTCATGTCGGTGGACCTCATCGACCTGGTTCATCACATCAAGCAGGGAATCCCTGCGATCCCCGTGGTGGGGAGCGTCGTAGACCAACCCCACATAGCCTGCACGGGCAAGTCTTTCGATCTCCGGGATCTGGTGCTCTTTGGATACTCCGAGTCCGTGACCGACTATCACTACTCCAACCGGCCCCTGGGGCTCCGCGATGGCGACCGGAATCCGGAACCCGCCGGTCTCGACAATCTCCCTTTTCATGGGTGGCTCCTTGTGCAAACCGACCTAGGTCGGCCGGGGTTACCGTCCGCCACCGAGGGGGAACGTCCGTCTCATCTTTTCCGAGTTCGAATAGATGACCAACCTGTCCTGCAGGATGTCCACCACCTTGAACCTTCCTTCGATCACCTGATCCTTTTGGACGGAGTACAACCGGTTGTTGAACATGATCAGGGCGTTTCGGCAGGCATCGTTCCCGATGATCCCCGAAACGAATACCCGAATGGGTGGTGGTGGTGGCGGGGGCGCGCCATCAGTCCTGACTACGGGGGGAGGAGGAGGTGGTGGTGGCGGGTTGTTCGTCAGGGGCGATTGTTGGATCGGGAACGGAGTCGGTTCTTCCATAGGCGCGGAGCCGTTCGGGTCGAGGATTTCGATGGTGGCGTTCTCGAATCTCGCGGAAAAGCCGTTCCCGCCTGCGAGGAATCCGACCGCCTCGGAGATGGGCATGTCGGTGAACAATAAAGAGACGTTTCCCCTGACGGTTTTTGCTATGTTGACCTTGCAGCCTTCTTTGACTCCCAGCAATCCGAACAAGGACCGAAGGTCGCAATCCCGGAAATCCATCGAAATCGTTCCCTTGAGCGGAAGGCCCCGGCACTTCGCCAGGGTCTCGTGCAGCCAGGGAAGTTTCTTGCCGTCCGTGATGACCCAGGTATTCCCGATCTTCTCGGTATGGAATCCGTTGCTTTTCCCCAGGATATTGAAAGCTTCGGCCTCGGAAACGTCCTTCAGATCGATGGTGACGTTGCTGCGAACCCACTTTTCAGCAAGGAAGTTCCGCTTGAAATGAGCGGCTATTCCCTTTGCGATTTCACGGATATCGGTGTCCCGGAAGGACAGATCGATTGTTTCACCCTTTGGATCATCAGGTTTCGGTGGTTCTCCGAGGTCGGCCAGCCGGCGCGGATCGGAAACGAGTATGGTGTTCCCGATAACCTGGAAACCGTATCCCATTGATGTCGCGAGCCGATGAAG
>CAYRYU010000034.1:2244-3986 GCA_964428355.1 uncultured bacterium | reverse complement strand
TCGGAGAACGGAACCTGTGCAACACCCGCGAGTTTTCCCAGCGCTTCCCGCGGGGGGACGGTGGCCGCCTCCGCCGTGGTCTTTCCCGCAACCGCCTTGGAGGAGATGATGATGTTCACCTCACCCTCGTCCGCCAGCTTTTTCAGGACCATCTCCAGGGAGGTCTCACCTGCCGAGGTGTCGACCGGCCCGCCCCTCGCTGGAAAAGCGCCCAAAGGCAGGAAAACGAGAAGGAGATAGATGGAGACTTTTCTCCGAAAGCTGCCACGATCGCACGATTTGGTCATGAACGTCTCCTTACCGGGATTTTGAGCCACTCTACCATGTTCCCATCCGCGATTCAAAGTGGAACGTGATCATGACAGGGAAGGCCAACGATCGTCCTTCACCCTCGAGGTGTATAATGGTCGCAAAGATGGAAGAGAGACTGGAAACGTCGGAAAACCGGAAGAAGGCGGGGGGGACCCTCATGGAGGTCCTCTGCCTTTTCCTTCTCATCCTGACCGCTTTTGTGGGAGCCCACCTGGGGGCAAAGTTCGGGCCGGTCATTGAGATCGTCGGAATGGTCGCCTTTCCCCTGTGCCTGATCCTGCTGATCGATTTCCTGGCATGGCTCGAAAGGGAGTTGATCATGGGCCGGAAGCCATTTCCCCTTTGCCGTTGCGGAAAACTTCCGATCGATGAGATGGAGCTCGTTCCCGATTCCAGGAAGGTTCTGCGCCGATGCAGCTGCGGTCTGCGCTACGAGCTGCCCTATTGGGGGAAGATCATCCTGATCGATGACACCGGGGAAAGGCTGTTTGCCCGGTGGAAGGCCTTTCGGCGTTGGGAACTCACCTGATGCAGCTCCTCCTTGAAATGAACCGGGGAAAGCGTGTAACATCAGGCTGACGAGATGAAGAAACCCCTGACATTCGTCCTCGCGTTGGCCGTTGCAGCCCTGTTTTCTTCCCTTTGGGCCGGGCCGATGGCCTATCGGTTGCAGCTCACGATCCTCACCGACAAGGGCGAGGAATACGTATACTTCGCCGAAATCGATGAGCGGCAGTTTACAAAAATCGAGAACGCTCCTTCCATCGAGATCAGGCCCTTCATCGACCAGGCAAGGCGTGAATGTGCCGAAAAGATCGGGTATCGCAAGGAGATCTACGGACCCGACAACTACAAGATGGTCCAGGTCATACGGTCATCGCTCGTTATCCGGGAGCTCGGGAGCGACCGGATCGTGTTCAAGAGATGAGGCTCCAGGTCCAATCCATTCAATCCTTCCGGAGGAAACCAATGAATCCGAAATCCGCGATCATCTGCCTGGCAATCTGTTTGCTGGTAGCCATGGGAACTCCCGTCCTCGAGGCGGCCACGAAATCCCCGCCCCAGAAATGCCTCCTGCCGAACGGGTTGCGCGTGATCGTGGGCGAGGACCACAGTCTCCCCTTCATCGGCGCGACCATTCTTTTCCAGACAGGGGCAAACGGGAAAGTTGCGGTCATTCCGGGAATGAACCGGCTCCTTCTCCCCATCCTCGAAAAAGGGGAGTCCAAGGGAAAAACGCGCTCACAGTTGATCTCCGAACTCGAAAATGCCGGGTGCTCGAGCGAATTCTACGAGACCTATCCCATTCTCGCAGTCGGATGCCAGGGGCCCTCCGACAGCCTCGACACGATCCTCACCTTTCTCCGGGAAGCCGGATTCGATGCAAAACCCACTCGCGAAAATCTCGAGATCGCAAAACAACTGGTGAT
>CAYRYU010000034.1:0-2144 GCA_964428355.1 uncultured bacterium | reverse complement strand
CCCCCAAAAGCCCCGCCTCCCGTTGAAGGCGCACGGGAAGGACAGGAGTTCCTGGAGATCAAGACCTCCCAGGTGCTAGTCTCTTTCGCAGCCCCTGCCTATCTCGAGGATGACAGCGTTGCGGCCATTCTTTGGGAGACGCACCTCGGGGAATCCAACGAATCATGGCTCGAGAAGACTTTTGCCCGGGAGTTCCCCGACCTGAAAAACATCCACGTGTCCTATAAGGCCCTTCCAGGCCATGGAGTCTTCTCCTTCGGCTTCGAAAGCTCCAACCCCGAGATCGACAGGGTCGTCACGAGCCTCCTGAACCACCTGACCACCCTTTGGATGAACGTCCCGCGCGACGAGGATCTTCAGCGTCTCAAGACGGTGTGTCGTGGCCGGATCATGGGAGGGCTCGAGATCCGCCTCAACCATGCCGGGCAGCTCGCCTTCGCGGAGTTTGCCAAGGACTTCGGCCTCCTCGGGGCCAGGATCGAAGCCATCAAGAGGGTCACCTCGGAAGACCTTGCCAAGGTCGCGAAACGGATCTTCACTTCCCCCAACTACTTCGTCCAGATCGCCCACCCCCTTTCCTGCCAGATAAGGAAAGAGAGAAGGACGAAGCTCGAAACCCTGCCGAATGGGTTCAAGCTTCTCGTTAAATCCTATGCCGGGAGCGAAATGGCCGGGGCTTGCCTGAACCTGAGACTTACGCGCGCCTCAGAGGAAAAGGGGAAGGAGGGCCTTTCCGACCTCCTGATGGCCTATTACGAGGAACTGGTCGCTCAGGAAGAAGGACGGGACAGCCTCGCCCGAAAACTCGATTCAATGGGCGGGGGGCTCAATCTCGCCCAGACCGATGCCGGCTACTTCTTCACCGGTTCCGCCGCCCGGGAGAACATTCTCGACCTGCTTACCGAGATCCGGAATCTCGTTTTCTCGACGAAGTTCGAGAAAGGGATACTGGAAAAAGCCAAGCAGCGATTGCGGAACAAGGAAAGCCAGGTCGCGGAAGACCCGATCGAACAGATGTTCGCGGGATTCAACAGAGCCGCCTTTCCCGGCACCTACCTCGCCCGGGTGGGGCTGACCTCCCAGCAGATCGACCCCTTGACGATCGCGGATCTGGAAGCTTTCCACAAAGCCCAGGTGGTTCCGGCCGTGGCTGTTTGCTCCGTTGTCGGCAACCTGGATCCGGAGGAAACCTTCGGAAAGGTTGATGCCCTCTTCAGGCCGCTTTCAGGCGGGAGACCGAACCCCCCGACCCTGCCTGATGATTTCCGAAAACCTCTTCCGGCCATCCAGGAAGTCGAGATCAAGACGGCGATTCCCAAGGGGAGCGCCCTTCTCGGAGTAGGTTACCGTTTGCCCCCCATCAAGGAGATGATGGGCGCGAGCGGGGGTGGAGGGGGAGACTTCGCCGCAATCACGGTTCTGTTCAACCACCTGACCTGGAGCCGGAACGGGCTTATCGACAGGGAGTTGGGCCGGAACGGAATTCTGGGGGAGATAACGGGAAACATCCTGACGAGTACACACGATCACGGGTTCATGTATTTCACCCTCCGTGTCCCCCAGGAAAAAGTCGCCGAGGCGCGGATGATCCTGAGGAAGACCCTCGAGAATCTTTCCCTGGCGCAGATCACCGAACGTGATATCAAGGCTGCGGGAAAGCTTGTGGAAGGGTATTTTCTGGTTGCCCTGCAGAAAAGCAATGCCCAGGCACAGAGATTCTCCGGCTTTCTTGCAGGGGAGATGGGAGCCGATTTCATCGAGACCCTCCCGGGCCTCTACCACGGTATCGATCCGAAACGTGTCCAGGAAGCGATAAAGCGTTACTTCGGCACATTCGTCCTGGTCACGGGTCTCCCGGAATCCTGATCGACCGCTCCGGGTCGGCAAGCGGGGAGGTTCGTCGCAATGGCGGATTCGAACATCGGGGTCTTCCTCAAACCCCTTCTGATCCTCGCCCTGATCCTCGGGATCTTCTCCTGGATCTTCATCCAGAGCCAGACTCTCGAGATGGTTCCCGTCATGGAGACACGAAATGGGCTTCCGTACAAGGTGACCCATTACAAGTTCCACTGGGACCGTTTCAAGGATTACGTTTCAAACACACCCACGAGAATCTCCGAGTTCTTCTCGAAGAAGAAGTGACC
>CAYRYU010000033.1:68402-70510 GCA_964428355.1 uncultured bacterium | reverse complement strand
CTTGCGCGCCTTTCCCAACCCGATACCTTCCTCCAGGAACTGACGGAGCGGATCTCGAGGTCGATACGGTGGGGAGGGAATCCTACCGCACATCTCAGGTTTTTTGCGCCCGAAACCTTTGCGCTTTACCTTTTCGATGAAAAGGGAAAAAGGATCCTCAGGGAAGGTTTCGCCCTGGGCAAGGTTAATGCCTCCGAACGATTTCTCGAATCGGTCAGGAAAGCCGCCAGGGATCGAAACTACCTTGCCACGAGGCTCGAGAAGACGCTCGCGGAGAACTTTGCCGGGAACGATGAGAGTTTCCTGACCTTCGGGATCAACCCCGGAAGTCTCATCGACATGAGCGGAACCGGTCTCCCACGTTTTGGGGGCTGGTTTCCGATCCGGTTCCCGGCGAGGAGGAAGGGCCACCTTCTGGTTTTCATCGACTCCAGGAAAGTCTCTCCCGTCGCACTTGTCTCGGAGGCCATGAAACGCATCCAAGCCCTGGCCGGAAAGGAGTTCTGTTTCGGATGGTTGAACCTTTCGGACCCCGCGCAGAACGGAGTCTCCAAGGGGCAAAGGCTGCCTGCCTGGCTTGCGGGCTCCCTCAAACGATCGATTCCCGAAACCTCCTTCACGCGAGGGGGCAAGCTCTTCAGCGTTGCGGACACCTCCTCGGGGATCAGACTCGTCGGAATCCGCAAGACCCCGGATCCCACGGAGGGATTCCAGGTCGCGCGTGGGGTCTTCTTGATCCTGGCGGTTCTTTTCGTCCTCGTCTGGATCTGGGCAATGGCCTTCGGGGTATCGCAGGGGTTCTCCATCCGGACCCAGGTGGTGGGAATCTTCGGAGTCGCAGGCGTTGCAGGCCTTTCCGCATTGATAGTTTTTTCGCAATTGTACAAGAAGGCCCGTCAGGAATCGCTGGTAAGGCAGGAGTTCCATGATTCGCTCGGGATACTCGAGAAGATCGACGGGAACTTCATGCCTTCTTTCGGATATCTGGTGAAAAAGTACCGCGAGGTGATCCGGCAGATCCACGAAAGCCCCGACCGGAAGATGGAGCTCCTATTACCGCTCGAGGAAACACGGAAGACTGGTTTCATCGAGATTGCGGTCCTCGTCGACAAGTCCGGTGAGCCGATCTTCCAGACCCCGAAGAAGTCCGAGCAGGTGAAACGGGGAACCCGGTATGCCAGCTACGGGAACCTGCTTTCCAACCTCGGAAGGCAGTTCCTCGAGAAATACAACTCCACGACGGTGGCGATCGCCACAGGTGAAGGGGTAGTGAGTTCCCGTGAGATGATGGGGGTGTTGCTCGACCGCCCGGTGGACAGGCTGATCAAGGACCGGTCCAGCCTCCAACAGCTGAACCTCGGCGGGAAAGACACCGTGAATTTTGTCGACGTGGTCCTCGATGCCGCCGGAAGAGGTCTGTACTGCCTTTTCGTCGCACACGAGACCGGAAACCTCGAGATCCGACATTTGAAGACGACTGGCGACTTCTACCGTCGCAACTCCTCATACCTTCTCGTTGCCGTTCCCAGGGACCTCCCGAACTCGATCCCGATTTTTCCCGACCCCGGAATCATGAAGGACGCAACGATCTCCAGCTTGCACGAACTTCTGAGGCAGACCCGGTCGAACCATCAACGGATTGCCCCGGTCAAGGGTGTGGACTCCTTGATCGTGGCTATGCCCGGGAAAAACCTGATCGACTACAGCCTTTTCCTGGTCTCCCCCTTCGCTCCCATCGCAGCCAAAAGTGCGGAGTTTTCCCGTGGTTTTTTGGCCCTTTCAGCGTTGTCGACCCTTTTTGCGCTTTTTCTGGGAGGGATACTCGGCCAGAAACTGATCAGCCCGGTCCGAGCCCTCGCGGAGGGGATCGACAACCTGGGAGCCATGAAGCTCGACAATCCGGTGAATATCGCCACGGGTGATGAGCTGCAGATGATAGGTCAGGCTCTGAATGCGATCATGGCGGATGTGAACGAGTTCGCCCTGGCAAAGACGGTCCAGGAGAGCCTGCTTCCCTCCGCTCCCCTGAAGGTGGGCCCAATCCGCTGCCAGGGCTGGAGCCGGGCTCCAACCGACATCGGGGGGGAGCTTTTCGACTTCGTCAAGGT
>CAYRYU010000033.1:64640-68302 GCA_964428355.1 uncultured bacterium | reverse complement strand
CGGAAGGGAAAGGAGTGCGGTCGTGAGCGAGATACCCATCCCGCCCGCCGGAAGCCCCCGCCCCGCGGCCGGAAGTCCCGGCCCCGCGGCCGGAAGTCCCGGCCCCGCGGCCGCTCCGGGAGCCCCAGGAAAGGTTTCCCCTCCCCTGGGGGAGTCCCGGGCAAGGATGGGGCTCGTTGGAAGGTGGCTCACAATCGCCTTGGCCATCTGGGGAATCCCAGCCGCCCTTCTTTGGATGGGGGCGGGAACCCTTTTCCGGATCTCCCTCGACCGTGAGATCGCCGAGACCAACGAGCGGCTCGAGAGCCGCCTGACCGAATTCTCGATCAAGTGCGACGTGGAGGAGTTTTTCCGGGAGAGGCTCTTCCAGCTCTTCCACAACTCCATCAAGACCATGCCCGCCCAGTCGGATGCGGTAAAGGTCGTGGTGGAGGGGTTCTTGAAAGAGCTTCCAAAGGGTATGGTCGACATTTTCCTGTTCGACGGGCACGGGGGACTCGCCACCCGGCACCCTTCAACCAAGCCTCTGGAGGAGTTCTTCGAACACGTCAGGTTTCCCTGGACCATTCCGCTATCCCTCTCCCCGAAAGAGACCGCGGTAATGTCCGGCTTGATTCCATCTCCCGAGCCCGCGATCCGCAACTTGAAGGGAAGGCCGGGCCGTATGATCCGGCTGGGAGGGACCCAGCGGTTTTCTTTCGGTTATTTCGACTGGGTGACCGGGATCCAGAAAAACCGGTTGGCGGGAATCCTGGTTTTCGTCCATCTCGAGGCGATGCCCCCGACATTCCTGCTCGACAGGACCCTCGAGAGGATGGATGCCCAGGCCCTCGGTTACATGACCGACTCCGGGGCCCGAAAGCTCCCCGAGAGTGTGGGAAGCGCGGACGAGCGGACCCTCGAAAGGCAGTTCCAACTCCAGCCAGGTCAACACTTCCGGCTGGGGGAGTTCCTTTGGGCGATGCGGCGTCTCGACCAGTCGACGCAGCTGATCGCCGCCGCACCCGTTCCAGGTGGCCCCATTTCCCTGCTTCTCTGGCTCTTCCTCGTTTACAGCGGATTCAGCTTCCTGGTGTTGCGGGCTTCCTACCGCAGCCTGGTGATGGATATTGCCATGGACTTCTCCCTCCGGCCCAAGATTCTCGCCTTCTACTCCCTCGCTTTCGCCCTCCCCATAGTGGCGGCATGGTTCATCTCGAGCCTCTACCTTTATGAGCTGCGTGCCGGAGTCCGCGAGGAGTTCCGGACCCGTTCCCTGAAGCGCCTGATCGAGATCGACTCGGGCTTCCAGCAGTACGTCTGGAAGCGGCTTTTCCTTTACCGCCGCATGACCGCGAAGTTGACGGCAGCCGTCAGGAATCCCGCCAGGCTGAAAAGTCTGGCCGGAAACTGGCATCGAAAGCGGATGTTCGACCACATGCACATAATTGCCTCCGAGGGCGGCGCACTGTTCAATCAGCCCACAACGCCCTCAGAGCTCCGGATCCAGTTCCAGCGTCCCCGTTCCGAACGGCTCGAGGCCTTCCAATCTTACATCGATCGGGGTTTTTCGCCTTCCACCAACGACATTGTCGGGATGAATGCGACCGAGCCCGTGAAACAGGAGATTCCAGGCCGGATGGGAGATGCCTTCGGACAGATGATACGGAGGGTAACCGTCCAGGCCGGTGAGATAGCCATGGAGCAGTTCAACATCGCCAACGGGACGGGAGCGGGCAAGGAAAAATCCAAATCGAGCATTGCGTTCGAGAGCATGCTCGAAAGCGAAGCAAAATCACTCATGCAGGCGGCCCGAACCCGGCTTGGGGACTTCCTATCCCTCGAGGGAAGCGGGGAGTATGGGATGGCTTATCTGGATGTTCTCCCGGGTCCGACCAGGGAGGCGTGGTACGCGGTGCTGCTTTTCAACAACCTCCTTTGTGTTGAGAGGGATTTCTTCGACGCCATCTTTTCGAAAGGAACCTCAAAGGGTGCTGCGGGCCCCCCCATGAAAAAGGCATCGGAACGCCAACCCGAGTATTTTCTCTTCCCGGATTCGACGACGAGTCTCAGTGCCATCTCCTTCCACGTGATGACTCCGAACTTCCCCTCCGTAATGGAGTTCAAACGTTTCCCCTACATCCAGAAGCTCCTGGACTTCTCGGCCAAGACTTTTTCCACCCAGATGACCCTGGAGGGAAAGGAGTCATCGATCACGGTTCTCAAGTGTTCTTTCCTGAAACATTACGCCATGGTCGCGGTTACCCGCGAGGAGGAGATCGAAGCGGAGTTCCAGCGAATTCGGGGCCAGGTGCAAAGAGCGATGGCGGGTTTCCTCGGATTCGGAATCCTGCTCGCGGTTCTTCTGGTCAGAAGGTTCCTGAGCCCCATCGGGAAGATCTCCGAGGGATTGGATGCCCTGGCCGAAAAGGACTTCAACTATCGTATCCCCGTCCACTCGCAGGACGAGCTGGGCCGCCTTTGCAGCGCGGTGAACGATGCCATCGAGCGGCTCCAGGAGATGGAAGTTGCCCGGATCGTCCAGGCCGACCTCCTTCCCCGCGCCCCAATGGACTTGGGAAACTACGAGCTGGTGGGGTTCAACATAATGACCCAGTCGGTCGGTGGTGATTACTACGATTTCTTCCCCCTTCGGGAAGGGCTGACCGCAGTCATACTTGGGGATGTTTCCGGGCACGGGGTCTCCGCCGCCCTGGTTACCGCCATGGCGAAAGCCGCGTTTGGAATCCTCTGCAACCGATTTCCGGAGCAGCCGGAGGAGGTCATGCGCAGGATCAACCTCGCCATGCTCAACCAGTTGAACAGGACCAAGATGATGACCGCTTTCCTCGGGATCCTCGACGTGGCCAGCGATCGCATAATGTGCGCCAACGCGGGGCAGAGCTATCCGCTACTGATTCCCCGGCGCGGGAAGGCCGAGTTTTTCAAGCTTCCTTCGGTTCCTCTCGGGATCCGTGGGAAGCTCGTCTACAAGACGGAGAACATTGACCTGAAAGGGAAAACCATGGTCCTATACTCCGATGGATTGATCGAAGCCGTGGACGAAAAGGAGGCCATGTTCGGATACGAAGCCTTCGCCAAGGCCGCGGAAGAATCCATCCAGAACCTTCCCACGGACAAGACAATCGAAGGGATCTTCGAAAGGGTCAGGGAGCACACCCGCGATGTTCCATGGGGGGACGATGCGAGCCTGATCCTCATCAGGGCGAAATGACCCCCAAACCGCCTGAACCTGTCCACCTTTTCGAATGCAACCCGGGAAAATGCACCAGACGCGAAAATTGGAGGGAGTGATGATCAAGAAGGTCGACCTTGTACAACCCCGACACGAGGTGTTCGGAAATCCAGCCCCGCTGGGCCTTCTTGGCCTGGCGATCGCATGCGCTGCTCTCACACCGATAGGTTTTGGATACGGTATCACGGCGGAAGGGAAGATCATCGGCCCCGCCTTCCTAACTGCGGGCGCTTTCGCCCTGCTCTTCGGCGCCGGATGCCAGCTCCTGGCGGGCCTGATGGACTTCGCCAACCGGAACACATTCGGTGGGACGATCTTCACCGCATTCTCCTTCAACTGGATGATCACGGCAATGATCCTGATCGGCGCCGCATTCGGCTACTTCCTCGACCACACGATCATCCTCGCAACCGAGATCGCCCTCCTG
>CAYRYU010000033.1:62526-64540 GCA_964428355.1 uncultured bacterium | reverse complement strand
TGGATAGGTGGGCCCCTGTTCTTCGGACCCCGTCGAAGGGGTTTCGACTGGTCGCTCAGGCAGCGGATCTTTAACAACCTCTACCAGTTCTGGAAGGAGAACGCCTTCGTCGAGATGCCCTTCGAGAGTCTTCAGACGGAAGTGAAGGGTGCCGCTCCCGGGCCGGTCCGGGCTGGGATTCAAAAGGAGGATATCGTCCCCGAGCTGTTCTATCTCATGGAATACGGGGCCTGCAAATGCACGTTGGCGGGCGACCCACCCCAGACCGTGGTGAGTGTCCGCCTGACCTCGGCGGGGATCGATCTCTACGAGCAGCTGATACTGAGAAAGTACGATTTCTGAGGATATGCGAAAAAGACAAAGATTCGTGGTGATCGACGACCATCCCCTCGTCAGATACTCGCTGAAAGCCTTCATCGAGCAGGGGGGACACAGACTCGTCGGCGAAGGTTCCTCCGTCGCCGAGGGGTCCAGGATCCTCAAAGAGGCGGAATGGGATTTCCTCCTCCTCGACCTGACATTCCGGGACGGAGACGGAATCGAAATGATCCGGGAATGGCACGGGAAAAAGCCCCGGTCGAAGATCATGGTCGTTTCCATGAGCTGCCTCGCCTCGACAATACTGAAGTGCATCAAAGCTGGCGCGGACGGCTTCTTCTGCAAGGAAGACCAATTGGACCAGCTCCCCGCGGCTTTCGAGGAAGTGCTTTCGGGGGGCTCATTCATCTCCTCCCGGGCGATGGACTCGATCCTGACAGACAGATACAAGGAGCTTCCACCGATGAAGGTCAGGCAGTGCATCCTTTCACCCAGGGAGAAATTCGTTATCGAGCTCATCGGGGAGGGCTACACGCGGAGGGAAATCAGCAAATGGCACGGGATCGGCCTGTCCACGCTCGAGACTTTCCTGAAGCGGGCGACAAGAAAGCTTGGCCTCAAGTCGCGTGGCGACCTCGTCAGATATGCACTCATCCTCAAGGGAGGGCCACCCCAGGCTCTCGTCATCCTTCCCGCAGAAGCTTCTCCGGAAGGACTTTCGGAGGACAAGCTCGTTTCCGGTTCCCCGGCGGGCCGAAAGATGGATGCAATCCCCCAACTCCGCCGGAACTCTTTCCGCTAGCGGCTTTCTCTTGCACGAGGCAAGTTTCGCCATTTTTTCTACCAAAAATTTTTTTTTCTTCGATCTGCCCTCGCAAAATCCGCCCCAAATGGCGAAATGCATGAATTTTCGCCGTTTTTTTGTCCCCCGTTCGGGGGACAGACAACTTCTTGAAAGGGTGATAGGTTGAATTCGGTGTCACCGCCGGGTCGTGGGGAACCTGCAACGGGAGGTCCGAAGTCCTCGACAAAGCCGGCTGAGGAGAGATGTCTTGAACCCTTTTTTTCTGAATTCACCGGAATTCAACAACTGGCAGTGGCGTGTGGCGTCGCGGATCCGCCGTTCATTCGAGGCCGAGGCGCTCGGGAAGTCCGGGGAGTCCGCCTTCGTGGAAGCGATTACCCAGGCCGGGGGAAGCGATGATAAGCTCGAGTTTCACCGGGTACGGGATTTCACGGTCCAGGTTGAGTCCGGGTTCGTACATGGCGTCCGATCCAGGGTCAGTTTCAAGGTTGGGGGAAAACCCCTCCGGGGTGACCTTGGGAATCTACTTGTACTGGGCTCTTTCGTTCGGGAGGATCGCCTGGTCTGGCAGCGGGTTTCCTTTCTGCAGTTCAGGAGGATGGTTTCGGGAGGGAAAGGACGGCCTGTTCGGTACTCCTTCGATCCGAACCAGCTGGCCCTTATGCGGTCTTTCCCGCCCTTCTGGGGAGCAGCGGGGATTTTCAAGGGGCAACACCATCATCTGAGGAACCTGTCCGGAATGCTTGGCGGTTTCGCGCTCTTACGGGGTTCCGGTGATTTCTCGGTTCTTGGTGGGCAGATCCTTGACCAGTCACTTGCGGGCCGGTCTTCGATCCGGGCCGCGGATCTGGTGCCCGCGTTCCTGTCGAACCTCAAACCTTTCGATGACGG
>CAYRYU010000033.1:29796-62426 GCA_964428355.1 uncultured bacterium | reverse complement strand
AATTGTGTTCAGCGTGTGATCAACCTCCTGCATGAAAGAACCAAGCAGATGTCCGTAACGAGAAACCTGATGACGCATGCCGAAATCGGCCTCCCAACGAATTTCATCCTGCCGACCGAGCCAACTCCCTCCCGTGGCCCTTCTTCATTTGGAGTCCTCTCAGTCCTGATCACCGAGTCTCCTTCGGCTTCCTCACGGTGAAAAGACGTGAAAAGTGAGTCGAAAGAGACCCGACCGGAACGGTGACGATCAAGGAGGATGGCCATGACCGAATATCGCCCTTGGATGGGAAACCTCACGGTTGACAGGCTTTCGGGCAACTACGGAACGCGGAAGTACTTTCTCGATGAGACAATTTCACCGCGCAAGTCGATCGAAGTGCAGGTGGAGATCGCTGCTGGGGGTTTCGCACCCGAAGATTTCCAGGTCGAAGTCTTCACCAATCTCAACCGCCGGGATCACGTCAAACCG
This sequence comes from uncultured bacterium, assembly GCA_964428355.1. Lineage (GTDB taxonomy): Bacteria > Muiribacteriota > Ozemobacteria > Ozemobacterales > Ozemobacteraceae > CAYRYU01. The sequence continues at coordinate 61,955 of CAYRYU010000033.1, read as the reverse complement.
TTCGAACCCCTGGCGGAATCTGGAAATGCCTCCTCCTATTGGATGAACCTCCCAATGGTCTTCTCCGGAAGAAAGGGTGACAATTTCGTTTTCCAGACGGCGATTCAACTCCAGAAGTGTGGGGCTTACCGCCTTACAACCAGGTTCAGGCTTTCGGGAAGCCGGGAATTCTGGTGGCACAACGATTTCCGGCCGACACCCGACGCCGACATGAAACAGCGCGACTGTGCCGTGGTGGTCTCCCCCGCGAAAGCAGCCAGCCTCCGGATTTACGAAGCAAACGCACTCAGCGTGGAGGCACTGCATGGCGGGGATTTCCAGAACCGTAGCACACTCGAGGATTTTCTTCCGGGAAACGATTACGACGATTTCAATCCTTTCGACCTGGAGTATATCGTCCGAACCCTCGGGTTCAACACGCTCTGGCTGATGCCGATCTTCCCCAACACCCGGTGGCGCTGGAACATGGAGGAGAACCGGTGGGCGGAAAACGACCGTCCGGGAAGCCCCTACGCTGCCCGGGATTACTTCAGCGTCAACCCATGGTTGTCCCGGTCCTGTTCCGCCAGGGAATCGATGGGCCTTTTCAGGAAACTTGTCGAGCAGGCCGAAAACATCGGTCTCGACGTTTTCCTCGACGTCGCCTTCAACCACGCGGGCCGCGACGTCGTGTTCGGCGAAGGCGGCGTCAAGGCCGGGCTGTGCAGGCCGGGCGAGTCCTCGGCCTGGATTCGGGATGTACGGCCCTCGTTCTGCACGCGCGGGTCTGAACAGGGCTTCTGCGGGGTCGTTCCCCACTACCGGGAGCGGGCGACCGACAGTTTCTCCTGCGCCCTCTATGCCCCTGCGGACAGGCTCGATGAGCATGTCTGGGACGACGCAAACGTCGACTGGTTCTTCGGGGACTATTCCGCACTCGGGCCCAAGCCCTGGAAATTCCACGATCCGCGCGGAAGCGCGGAAGATGAGAGGGACCTTTTCTATACCGACCTCTCCCGCGATCGGGAAACCCTCGAAATCTGGCGTTTCTTCGCGCACATCATCCCCTTCTGGCTCGAAAAGACCGGGAACAAGCTTGCTGGGATCCGCGCCGACTTTGCTCAGGGACTCCCCAACCGCCTGTGGGAGTTCATCGTCAACACGACCCGGAACAAAAGGTGGGACTTCGTTTTCCTTGCGGAAGTGCTCGATCCGGACAAAGTCCAATACCGCCTGAACCGTGTGTTCGACGTGGTTGGAACCGTAGACCACGGTTTGTACAGGTCGGAGGGGGTGACGATGGGAGAGCTTGTGTCCTCCCTCGAACGGGAGACAGGGGTTTTCGGGGATTCCGCTCTATTCATGCATAACGGAACGAGCCACGATGAAGAGGGAGGTTCAGACCGTTGGGGAATGGTGGGGCGATATGCCGTCGCGGCGGCGATGTTCGGGGTTCCGATGGTCTTCATGGGACAGCCCCTTGGGGTTTCCGGAAAGCTGCCTTTCAGAGACAAGTTCGCCGACATGTACGAGGTATGGACCAGTCCCGACGCTGAACGCGGGGCCGTGGCAAAACTGTATCGGCGGATCAACCGGGCCCGCCAGAGCTCCCCTGAACTGACAGGACCAAACCGGAGATTCCTTCCGCTGATGACGGGCGGGTTCCACCACCGGATATTTTCCGTTGCCCGGTGGGTGAGCGAGGGAACCCTCGATTCGGTCGTCCTCGTGTTCGTGAATCTCAACACTCGAGGGTGTGAGAACGGTGTCTTTCGCTTCCCGGGGGAACTTTGCCTGAGCGGGTTCTACAAAGCCCTCAACCTGGTTTCCGATCACCCCGGCGCGAACTTCTGGTCGGCTCCGCGTTCCGCAAAGGAGATATATCGTGACGGTGTGTGCGTCCAGTTCACGTTTCCCAACGAAATCCAGTTTCTCCGGCTTCAGAAGGTGTAGGATGGATAAATGAAAAAAAACGGTCAGCATTCGCCGGTTTTCGGAAAGAACGGGGGAATGGGCTCGAACCGACCGTTTCCAGAAGAAAACCGTCCCGACCTTATGAAGGAAAGGTTGAGGGATATCGGAGAATCCCTGGAATCTTCCGGGGAGGCTTATGCCCTCCTCGGCCTGGGGTCGGCCGGGCCCGAATCAGCCCGGATGGATGCATACTCGGACCTCGACTTTTTCGCGATCGTGAAGGAGTCCAGAAAATCCGCCTTCCTCGCTGATCTCGGCTGGTTGGAACGGGTCGCCCCAGTCGCATTCCTTTACAGAAACACCGTTGACGGGTACAAAGCCATGTTCGATGACGGGGTATTCTGCGAATTCGCCGTTTTCGAGCCTTCTGAGCTGCGTGGGATACCATTCTCACGAGGAAAGATCATCTGGAAGGAAGAGTCCTTCGACGAGCGGTTTTGCGAACCACTTCATTTTAAACATGGCCCACAAGGGAAAAACAGGGAATGGATCGTGGGAGAGGTCCTTTCCAACCTCTATGTCGGTCTTTGCCGTTGCCGGCGCGGAGAGGAACTTGCAGCCACCCGTCTGATACAGCATTTCACGATCGACAGGATAATGGAACTGGTCGAGTTGACCGAGGAGGAGATTCCCGGCTTGAGAGACATTTTCGCTAGGGAGCGGCGGTTCGAAAGGCGTTTTCCCAAGCTTGCCGGGGATTTCAGGGCGATGGTACAAGGTTACGGGAGGAATCCCGAATCCGCCAGAGCGATACTGGAATTCACCGGGAAACGCCATCCGCTTCCCTCCCGGATGTCGCAAATCATCATCAACCTGTGCAGCGAAAAGAACCCATGGGATTAGCCTGAAGGTTCCGCTTCGAAGAAAACCCCGCCGATCACGGCGGGATTTCTTTCGAAGCCGGTTTCCGGGGGGGGAATCATCTTCAGGGACAGCTCATCTCCGCAGCGGCCCCTTGGCCGGGAAATCGATGCCCGGAAGCCTCACTGGGCAGATTGCGGGTCGTCAACTCGCGTCTGGTGAGCGTCGATCGTCCGGTTCTGGAACCCTAGCTTGTACACTGGGATGGTGACATTGATGACCTGGAGATCCTTTTTTGCCGGATCGAGAGGATGCCTGTAGGTGACGACCGCCTTGTACTGGTCGAGAGATGGGATCCTGAAGATGTGCCTGTACTGGCTGTCATAGACTTCCTTGGGGATGATGTGGTCCCCTTCGTTGTCGGTAACGGTAAGGGAAACCTCTTCGGGCTGGACCTTGTTCCGGTCGAGCTCGAGACCCAGCTTCACGCGGGTGTCCTCCGGAACGGGGTCGGCTTTGGCAACGACAGGGGGGAATGAGGAGAAGGCGGAAGGGTTGACGACAGCTCCAAAGGGCTGTTCTGTCCGGGCGATGGGGTCATAGATGACAAGCTTGATGGGTGCGGGAGGAAGTGGGGGTTGGGAAATGTCCACCGGGTCTTTGGGTGTGTAGTAGGGGACATCAGGCGCGGGTTTGTCGGGGGGAGCCACCGGGGTCGCCCCAGGGAAATTCGAAGCGGGAGGATTCGACGGGTTTCCGTTGGGATTGACCGGGGTGCTTGGATTGCTGGGGGAATTGGGGTTTGAAGGTGAATTTGGGGACGACGGGGTTGGGTTGCCCGGCGGAGCCTCGGAGGTTGAGATCCCTGGGGGGGTGTTGGTCTGGCCAACGGTTCCGTTGACCGCGCCTTCCTGGAAGGCTTCCTTCACTTCGACCGGCTTTCCGTCCGCTCCGATCTTCCAGCTTTTCTGCCAGGTCCAGCAGGAGCCGGAGATGACTCCCCCTGTTTTGATCTTGTCGGCGGTGGTATTCAGGAAGCCGTTGACCCAGCTTTGTTGGGAGCCGGTTCCCGCGGCGGCGGTGGTGGCTCCGTCTGCCTTTTGTGCGCCATTGGTCTGGATGACGGGTTCGATGCCGTCGACAGGGGTTTTGCCCGTTCCTGTGGTGGCGGTAGGGGTGAACCCGGAGGCTGGATTCTCCCAGGGTTTGGAGGAGGTCGTGGTGGTGGTTTCCTGGGAGTAAGCCGTCAGCGCTACCAGAATCAGCAAGAGAACCCCTGACAAAAACCTCGATGATCCTTGTTTCATGCCTGTCCTCCCTTTCCGGTTGTGGGGTGGTGCTACCAACCGGCGAATTTCCATTTTTGTTCCCTCATAATTATATACGTTTTTCGGGCACAAAAAGTTCGCCCCTCGGGGCCAAATTTCCGATTCCCGTTGGGTTGTGCCTTTCAAAGGGGTGTTTGCGAGGAAAGAAATTTGTGGATTTCAGGAATTCGGGCTGGAGAAGATCCGTGTTTTCGGATCAGGCGGTTCGGGCGGGGGGCACAAAGTTCTGGAGATACACGATCGCTTTCCTGGCCATCTTCTTGTCCTCCTCGTCCGTTGCACGGCGGAAAAAATCCCGGAGGAGCTGGAGAAAGACCGGGTCTTTCTGATGTGCCATGGCCAGCATCACCTGGCGGCGGATTGCCTGCGACTTGTCGAACAACATTTCGCAGAGAACCTGGATAACTCCGGTGCCCTTCATTCGGGAAAGGAGGAATACTCCCGACTCCCGGATTCGGTCATCGGGTGACCGTGGAAGATCCATCATGGCTTCGAGGATCCTTTGCGGGCCGAAAGAACTTAGGGCAGCCTTTGCGGCCTCACCAAGGACTGGAACATTGGACTGCAGGAACGGGCAGACGAGAAGAACGGCCTCTTTTCCTCCATTCATCTGCAATCCCTGGATCGCCGCGAGTACCACCCGCTGGTCTTCGTGGAAAAGCAGGCTCGAAAGGACATCCGAGATGGCGGGATCCCTGTAGTTGCCTATTTCCCGGGCCAGAAAGGCCAGGCGCACGGGTTCTGGCTTGGTCAGGATGTATTCGATGACGTCGGGAATGTGGTCCGGGTTGCGTTGCAGGAGTAACGCCCTCAGTTCCCCGTCCGTGATGGCGAGCATCTTCATTTTCTCTACAAGATTGTCTTTCAAAGCTCCGGGGGAAAGGTCGATGGTCGCGTCGGAAAGGTCTACCGGGCCTTTCGTAACTGTTACCGTGGGCTCACCCGAGCTTCCACCCGGCCCGCTCCTTTCAGAGACGCCATGCTTTGCCCCGGCACGGCCCCCCGGAGATCCTTGTCCGCCTTTGATCGGGACTCCCTCGGCCCCGTGACCGTCGCGGAAATCCCTTCCCATTGGAGCTCCCATGGCCTTTTTCGTCAGGGTTTTCCAGACCTCATCGAGGTCGATGCGGGGGGGAAGATTCGGCCGCGCAGGCATCTCGACCATTGCCTGGAACTTCGCCACCTCTGCTAGATCCAGGTTCGCCATCGCTCCGTCGAGTTGGGACCCCTGGGAATCAGGAGAAGGCTGGGATGTTTGCGGCTGTGGTTGGGGATGAACGGCAGCGGTTTGGGGGGGCGGAGCCTGAACCGCGGGTTGTGGGATGGTTTGCACCTGGGTTGCCTGGTTCGGCAAGGGTTTCGGCGGAAGAGTGGGAGGCACCGGGGTTGGGCGGGGGGGAAGCTGAGCGGCTTGGGTTCCGGGAGCTGACTGGGGTAGGGGAGAAGGGGGAAGCGGTTTCTGAGGAGACGCCCCAGCTGCACCTTGCCCAGCCGGAGGGATTGGAGTGGGCCGTGGCGGGAGTTGGTAAGGGGTGGGCTGCCCTCCTGATGCGGGCGAGGGAGCGACCGAGGGAGCACCGGGTGCAGGGATTGGAGGTGCGCCGGCTGTGGGTGCCGCAGCGGCATTGGGGGCACCTTCCGCCGGGGAAAGGCCTTCGATGAAGATTTCCTGCAAGGGGGGGGCTTTCCTGCGTTTTTTCAAGACGATCAAGAGAAGGAGAAGACCCCCTGCACCCCCGGCGAGGAATTTCCAATACACCATTACCATCACTTTGTAATAGAGCATGGCGATACCAGGCGCCGGGGCGCGCTTCACCGCTTTCGCTCTCGCAAGATGTTGAAGGGCCTTGGCCAGATCTGGTTTCGGTTTTTCTGCAAAAGCCCGGCCGAGGGCATAATCGGTCAGCGGGCTCTGCCCCTTCCGCTCAACCAGTTCTTCCGCCTTGCTTTGGAGACTTGCCCAATTTGGCTTGGATGCTTTCGCCATGGCCTCGACGTAATTTTCGAGCAGGGTGTCCGAAGAGGCGATTGCCTCGGTGGCTTCCTCGCATTTCCCGATCGCTTCCTCGCATTTCCCAGCATCGATAAGGCTTCTTACGGTTTCGGCAAGCTCGTCCGCCGGGGAAGTTGCTGCCTCAGCACCCTCCTCAGTCGAAGAGTCTTCGGGAGCCCCATCTCCCGAAGCGGCGGAAGCTTCTCCTTCACCCGAGGATGCAGCTGGATCACCTTCGGCGGGGGGAGGATTCTCTCCAGTGGAGGCAGTGCCCTCCCCACTGGACGCTGCCGGAGCATCGGAACCAGCATCTGCCGCGGGTTGCTCGGCAGCCTGGTCGCTGGATGCGGCAGCATCATTTTCTTGCGTGTGGCCGGTGAAAGGAACGGAGAGAACCACGACGACAATGAACCAGACAAGTAGAAGAGAGTAGGCGATGTTTCCCGACAAGCCGGGGAAAAGGGAATTTGAAGCGGAAAGCGCCCATGAAGGCGAGCGAGGGGAGCCACCTTCATCTTCTTCCCCCCAGGATTCCGAATCACCCCAATCGAAACCCCTCCTTGGGATCCGGGAACTCGATTCCCCGATGGAGGGCAATGATTCCGGAGAAGGCGATTCCAATTCCTGGGCTTCCGGGAAAACCCCGCTCTCCTGTTCGTCGTGCCCCAACGCGGGTTGCACCTCGTCCAGGCTCGAACCCTCGGGGAGACTGCTTTCAATGCCTTCGTTCATGGATTCTTCTGCCGGTTTTTCATGAATGCATCGAGCCGCTTGATTTCCGAATCAATCTCGGTTTCCTTCGCCCTGATCCTGCCCGTCAGCCCATCCATCGTACGGGTCTTCCCTTCCCAGGGGTATCGATCGGACAGGTAGGTCTCATCGGGTTTTTTCGGAAGGGCGGCTTCCTCACGCTTGTACATCCTCGGTTCCGAAGACGGCGGCCGACGGACCATACAGCCTTCCGTCGTCGTAAGGAAAAGGGCAGCAATGAAAAGCCTGGAAAGAACCTTCTTCAACCGTTTCGCCATATTCATGCCTGACTCGAATCCGGTGGCCGACAATTCGCCACGTCTTATTTATCGGCTTCAGGCCCCAAGAAAAGAAGGGAAATCAGGGAGCCCGGAAAGTGACTTGCTTTTCTGGCGAATCCCGGAAGGGGGGCTCTGTTGGACCCCGATCAGGGAGAGGGCTTCTTAACGGATTCAGGTTTCTGGGATTTGGACGGCTTTTCCCCAGCAACCGGAAGGACGGGATGGTCGTTACCTGGGGGGGTGGGGGAAGCCTGTTTCGCCGGGTTTTCCGTTCGGGTTTGCCGCGTTGTGATTTTCAGGTCGCTCTGGCCAATCACGACTCGTGAAAAAGGGGGAACGGACTGGGTGAGCCAAACGTTCCCTCCGATGACGGAATTTCTGCCGATGACGGTTTCCCCGCCCAGGATGGTTGCTCCCGCGTAGATCACCACGCACTCCTCGATCGTTGGGTGGCGCTTTGCCCCCTTTATGATGTTTCCCTGGGAATCACGGGGAAAGTTGAGCGCTCCCAGGGTCACGCCCTGGTAAAGGGTCACCTGGTCGCCGATGACGGTTGTTTCTCCGATTACGATTCCGGTTCCGTGGTCCATGAAAAAGGAGCTCCCGATGCTCGCTCCGGGATGGATGTCTACCCCGGTCCTGGAATGCGCCCATTCCGTCATGATCCTCGGAATCAGGAGCAGCCCCTGGCGGTGAAGAAAATTGGCGAAACGGAAGACGGCGATTGCTTCGAGACCGGGATAGCTGAAAATGATCTCGTCGAAACTCGAGGCGGCAGGATCGTTTTCGAAGGCGGCCTTGACGTCCAGGTCGAGCTGCTCGCGGATCCGGGGGATCTCGTTCAGGAGCTGCTCTGCGACGAACACCGAGTAATCCCTGCAGTTTTTGCAGTTGTGTCGGGGAAACCTGCATCCATGCTGGGCTTCGCGGAAAGCCTGGGCCTTCAGCCGCTCGTAAACGGCTGCGCTCCGGAAAGCGAGCTGTTGCTCGATTGTGTCGAAGGTGAGCTCCGAGTGTCCGAAATACCCCGGAAAGAGCAGGACGAATATGTCGGAGATGATCTTGAACACCTCGTTCTTGTCCGGGAGGGGGCTCCGGTCGAAGTGCTGGACTTCCCTCATGTCCTTTCCAAGGGATTCGATGATGGTCGCGGTCAGTCTCGAAAGATTTTTGCTCACTTTTTCCCCTCCCCTCAACTCAGGCTAAAGTACAACATTCCCGCCTTCCGGGCAAGAATCGGCGGGAAGCTGGAGCCTATTCCCCGGAGGGTGCGGCTCAGTGTGAGAAGGTTTCGATCAGGGAGTCGTCGATGAAGAAGACCGGCTTTCCATGGTGGACGAGGAGGATCAGGCCCCCGTTCTCATCTGATTCCGAGCGGGAAACCCGCCAGAAAACGCTTGCTCCGCCGGCATTCTCCACGTCGAACCTTTCGGCGGTCACACCGGCCGCATCGGCGGGAAGCTTGGAAAGCCGCGTCCAAAGCTTGTGGACCTGGAGGGGAACCTCGGCGAACGGGACCGCCGTCCGGGTGATGAATCCTTCCTCGAGGTCGGACATCAGCTCCTCGAGAATCTTGGCGAGGTCTTGATGCATGCCGGTCGGATCCCCGTTGACGAACCGGAACACTAGCGCGGCTTTGTGGTCCTTGGCGATATCCTGGACAAGACATTCGACGACCTTGCCGCCCTCCGTGACCGATCTGAGCCTGTAGAAATCGGTGCGGACTTCGGGATTCTTGGCGTCGAGGGCCATCCGGTATCGGGAAATGCTGACCTCCTGGGGGGATTGTTCGTGCGTGCTCCAGAACCTGGATACGTGATCAGGCAGGTCGCCAAGCCCGATGAGGGAAACGTCGATCCGGCCGTTTGAAGCGCAGTCAAGGATCCGCTCGATGGTGTTCACCAGGCCCTGAAGGTGAGAGACGGATCGGTGGTTCCTCTGTACATCTACGATAAAGGCACTGTCGAGGTCCTCCAATGGTGTTGCCAGAAGGGAAACTGGCGAAGCGATGAATGCTCCTCCCAGAAGAAGGAGTAGAAGCCCTGCTTTTTTCATGGATGGTCCTCCCAAGGAAATGGTATCGGAATTCGCGGAACGGAAATCCTACCACAAGAATGGCCTCCCGTCAAGGTTTTCCGCAGTCGGTTCCCCATCCCGATATCCGCTCTTTCCATGCCCGGGGGCACGATGAGGGGAGGGGGGGGTTGAAAAAGAACCTGGTACGTGCGAAAATCTGGCTTGGAAGCCAATCAAGGAAAGGGAGGACCGTATGATTCCGGAAAAAATTGGGTCTCGGGATTCTGTTCCGGAATCCCAACTCCCCGGCCCCCCCCACCAGGGTGGTGGCCAGAGTTCCCCCAGCCCTGCTCCCGGGACGCTTTCCCCGCTTCAGGACAAGCTCCTGAACGTTTTCCTGTTCCTTTTCTTCGGGGGGGCGGCAGTTCAGCGCGTGTATCAGACTTCCATTCAGGGGACCTTCGATTACGTCGAGATCTCCTTCGCCCTACAGAACGCGGCCTTGATCTGGTTCGTTCTCGTCAGGGTGCCCCACAAGGCCGTCAACCCCAATCTCTGGCACCAGGGAGTCGCGCTTGTCGCATTCTTTTCCGGGTTGGCGTTCGTGGATATCGCCCCACCCGAGGAGCCGATGTTGAGGCTCGCTTCGAAAGTGACGGTGCTCATCTCCAACATCCTGGGCGTTGTAGTCCTATTCAACCTTGGAGGGAGTTTCGGAATCCTGATCGCCCGCAGGGAGATAAAAACCCGTGGGTTGTATTCCATCGTTCGCCACCCGATGTATCTCACCGACATTCTCCTGCGGGTGGGGTACCTGGTCGGAAACGCCAATCCCCGGAATATCGTTCTTTTCGCGGGTTCGACCCTTTGCTATGTCTACCGGGCCATCCTGGAGGAAAAGTTCCTGAGCCAGTCACCGGAATATCTTGAGTTCATGTCCCGGGTGCGATATCGTTTCATTCCGTATGTTTTTTGAGGTCGATCCGAAGCCCAGTCCGGGGCTGGTTCCTTCAACCGCCTTTTCGAGGGGGGAGAGGGGAGGATGACCAAGCTAAAAAAGCTGATCGCCTGGTATTTCCTCCCCAAACCCGCGTTTTGGGAAAACCTCGATGTCCAGCGCGGAAGGGTCGTGGAAACGATGGGGCATTTCTCCCGATTCCGTCATGACATCCGGGATTACCGACGGATCCTCGAAGCATTGAGGGTGGCATCCGGACCTCTCCTGGTCAAGGTGAAACCTCACGGGATCATTTCCAGCACCAGGAAGAAGATGGTCGTCGACAGTGTCCGCGTGCTCGAGGTGGTCGACACCACCGAGATACTGACCAAGTTCAAGCATCTCTGCCTTATCAATGCCCTCAAGTTCGTCCAGGGCCTCTATTTCCAGGATAAAGGGAAGCTCGCGTTGATCAAGCAGCGGCTGCTCAACCTTGCCAACCGTCCCGCGACCATCGCCAACCCCGCCGAGGACATCCGACACCTGACGGCGATAACCGCGGAGATCGTCGCCAGTTCCCTCGCCATGGACGTCCTCCAGGGCCTGCCCAGCGATCTCTCCGAGTCCGAGCGGGAAGCCCAGTGGACCAGGGCATTCGCCATTGCCTACGATGCAATAAACGATGCCCAGATGAGCTTTCTGGTGAAGATGATCTCCCAGACCGTGATGAGAGAAAAGAATCCCGGAAACAGTGGCGTTTCCTTGATCAATGATTCGGGACCGGAGGCCAGCCCCGATCCCGAACCGGAGGACGACCCAATCGAGGAACCCGGTTCGGATTCGAAACCCGACTCGGACGAGGATTCCGATTCAGACTAGGTGCCCGAAAAAACGGGATGCGAATTTGCGCACGGAATCCCTTTTCCGGCGTCTCTCCGGCTTCAGGAGGTTTTGAACCGCGGATCCGATTTCCGGTGCAGGGAGTAGTAACCGCAGCTTGGAATGACGCGGTTGTCGGGGAGGAGATGTTGGCACGAGCACTTCATCATCCGCTTCGAATCGAAGGTCCAGGGATCCATGAACTGCATGAGGTAGACAGTCTTGATCCGGTCCTCCGCGATGTTTTTCCGTTCCTCGTCCGACATTTTCCGGTTCTCCGGAAAGAGATCCTTCAGGAGTTTCCTGAGGTTCCGCTTGACCCGCTCGGGGTCTGGAAACCTCTCCGGATTGGCGTGAAGCCCGTCGATGGCTTTCCTCAGGTAAGCCTCCATCTCGGCCCCCGCCCTGACGAAATGGGAGTTCTTGGTTATCTCGATGATCTCCTCGAGCTCGACGAGCGGCATCAGGGGTGTAATCTCACCATCCTGCACGAGGAAATACCCGATCGCGGCGCAAAGGGGATTTGGCATCGTCAGGGGGATGAAATCCCTTTTGCGCAACTTGCCCCCGGACCCCGATTCAACGAGTTCGAGTGCTTCCGGGATCGTGAGGCGGCGCTTCGGATCCAATGGGAACGCGGACCCACGCTTTCCCGCCCAGGCCATCATGGTCAGGAAGACCGATTTCACCTGGGGAAATTCCGTCAGGAGTTTCTGCGTCAGGGAGCCAAGATCGGGACCATTTATCTCCCGCACTCCGAGCGCGAGAGGTATTGCCTTGATCCCCCGGGATTCGAGGCGTCGAAGTGCCTTTTCCTGTACCGAATGCGGGATTCCCCGAAGGCGTTCGGCATTTGGGCCGTCATAATGGAGGCAGACGTAGATTTCCGGGTGTTTCGCTAGTTCGTCCAGGAAAGCGTCGTCCTGGGCGATCCGCTTTCCGTTGGTGTTGATGACGATTCTGGTTATTCCCGGCTTATGGAGGGCTTCCACGATCTCGAAAAGCCGGGGATGGGTGGTGGGCTCTCCTCCCGAAAGAGTGAAAGCATCGACATGCGGTTGACGTGCCAGGAGGCCGTCGGCCATCTTCCCGACCTCAGCCGGGGTCAGTTCAAAGGTTCCCTGGTTGTCTCCCAGGCATATCGGGCAGGCTGCGTCGCAGTGGTTCGTTATCTCGATCGCGACGGTTCCTGCCATCTGGAGGTGTTCCGGGCAGAGCCCGCAGTCCTGCGGACAGCCTTTCGCGCCGCTTTGCTGCACTTTCGGGGGTTTGGTGGGTGGGACGTCGAACAGGTGGAGGTTCTCATACCAGGCCGTGTCGGAGCACGTCAGCCCTTCGAGCAGCCCATGGTCGGGACAGGTCCGGGAAACGAAAACGCCTCCCCTTCTGCCGATGATATCTGCAGGAAGAAGCTTTCCGCAGGTCGGGCAGATCGACGTCGTATGGTAATAGACTTTTGCCTTTTCCCGATTTTCCTTACCCGTTGCGTTATCGTGGGATGAGTTCCTAAGCGTCATGCGTCCCTCCCAGTGGATATGATTTGTGAAGTATCCTACATCCCGAAGGAATTTTCCACTTTTCATTGCTTCTTGCGGGGGGTATAATGAAATCTCGAAATGGAGGTGGGAAAATCATGGATGCCGATCTGCGCTCTGCGGGAAGATGCAAGGTGACGATCCTGTATGAACCCCGCACGGGCTTCATTTACAGCCGTGAGTTCTTCGAAAAAGACCTGTTCTGTGAAAACGTTCGCCAGGACCAGCCCGAAGAGAAGAAGAACCCACCACCCCTCCCTGGAACCAAACCCTCCCGCCATTTCCAACCGTGAGTTCAGGCCCGCGGAGAGGGCGTGGAGCTTCACTCCAGGCCGTCAAGAGAGCCCTGGTGGCGGGTTACCCCATAATCGGGATCGACTCCTTCGAGGAGGACCAGGTGGTCCACTCGCTCGCGGCAATGGCCAAATCGGCCTTTCAGGCTGACCGTCCCCCCATCCTCTGGGATCTCGAATCCGGAATTTCCGGAGGGGAGACCCCCTTCGGATCCCTCAAGGAGCCCGCCGCCGCCCTCGCGGCTATCCAGAAAAGCGCGGAACCGGGTTTCTTCGTTTTCCGTGATCTCCAGCATTTCTTTTCGAACCCCGAAGTTTTGCGGGGTTTGAAAAACGTTGCCCAGACTTTCAGGGGGCAGAACAGGTTCCTTTTTCTCCTGGGAAGCGAAATGGTCCTTCCACCCGAGCTACGGAAGGACGTTCACCTCGTCGAGTTCGGCCTTCCCGATTTTGCCGAACTGCAGGAGATCGTGGCCAAGGCCATCGCCGCGGCCCTGAAGCGGGGAGCGGAGAACCGCCTGACTCCCGATCAGACCGGCCGTGTGACGGTAACACTGCAGGGTTTCACCACAGCGGAGGCGCATGCCAGCCTGACGAAAGCGCTCTGGACGGCAAAGACCATCGACGAATCGCTCGTCAGCGCTCTCCAGAGCGAGAAGGAGCAACTCGCCCGCAAGGAAGGGATCCTGGAATACGTCCGGGGAACAGAGAATCTCGAAGGTGTCGGGGGCTTGCAGAACCTGAAGAACTGGCTGGTCAAGCGAAAGGGGCTTTTCACCCCCGAGGCAGCTGCAGCGGGAATCAACCCTCCCCGTGGACTCCTCATGATGGGAATCAGCGGTTGCGGAAAGTCCCTTTCGGTCAAGGCGATCAGCTCCCTGTGGGGCCTTCCCCTTTTCAGACTGGACATGAACCAGGTCTATTCGGGCCTGCATGGTTCTCCGGAAGCCACTTTTCACCGGGCCATCCGGAGCATCGAGTCGGTCGCCCCGGCAATCCTTTGGATCGACGAAATCGAGGGCGGAATCAGCAGTTCCACCATGAAGGATGGAAGTACCGGTGCCCACATCTTTTCCGCCTTCCTGACGTGGATGCAGGAGAAGTCAGCCCAGGTATTCGTTGCCGCCACCGCGAACCGGATCGACCTGCTTCCCGCAGAGATTATCCGGAAAGGGAGATTCGACCAGGTTTTCTTCATCGACCTGCCGAGCGACAAGGAGCGGGAGGAAATCTTCCGCGTCCATCTCCGGAAAAGGAAGGCCGACCTGGCGTTGTTCGACCTGTCCTTTTTGAGCGTTGCCACCGAGTTCTGGAACGGCGCCGAGATCGAGCATGTGGTCGAGGCGGCCATGGTGGAGGCTTTCTACCGTGGGGCGGCGCTTGCACAGGACGACCTTTACACAATCATTCGAGGAACCGTTCCCCTTTCGAGGACGATGTCCGAACAGATCAAGTTCATCAAGACATGGGCCGCGGAGCGTGCCGTATCGGCTTCCCAGTCCGAAAAGGCTTCCTGACGGTTTCCTGACCCCCTCTCTTGCGGCTTACGCATGTGGGTTTCCGGGACCCCCTCTCCGGACGCCTTTCCGCCGCGATTTGCACCCCTTCAAAGAATTAGCTTTGCATTGTTTTCTTTTTGTTGTATATTAAAGTTAGACTAAGCTAAATCTAGGGGGCGGGTTGCATCCCCCAGGTAATCGGTCCGGGAAGGATGGAATCGATGGTCCGTGCTCTTGTTACACTCGCCGATCTCGAAATCGGTCGCTCGGCCACGATCAGGCTTCTCGATGTTTCCGGCCCCGCCTCCGAAAGACTGGCCGAGTTGGGCTTCACTCCCGGAACGGTGGTCACCCCCCTCAGGAGAGCCCCGTTGGGGGGGCCTACCGCCTATTACATAAGAGGTTTCACAATCGGTTTGCGGGAAGCCGAAGGGCGCCTGGTTGGGGTGGAACCCGACGTGGGAGCCCCCCGACCGGTCTCGTGATTCCCCAACCGGGTCGATCAGGGTCGAGGCTTTCAAAGGAATGACTGAATGACCGGGGTGGCGGTTTCAAGGATTTTCCTGATTGGAAACCCGAACTGCGGCAAGACGAGCCTGTTCAACGCGATCACGGGGGAACAGAGGCCGGTCGGAAATTGGCCAGGGGTGACGGTCGAGCGGGTCGAGGGCCGCCGAAGGGCCGAAAGCCGGGAACTGGTTTTCACGGATCTCCCGGGCGCATATTCACTGCGGCCCGCATCTCCCGACGAGGCGGTCCTCCTTGGCGCCCTCGACGAGGCTTCCCGGGGGATCATCGTGAACGTCATTGACGCAGGAAACCTCGAACGGAACCTCTTTCTGACCCTCCAGCTTCTCGAGATCGGCCTGAAGCCCTTGATTGCCCTCAACTTCACCGATTCCCTTGCGGAGCGGGGCGGAAAGATCGACCTGGCGCGGCTTGCAGATGCTCTCGGCTGCCCGGTCTTTCCGACCGTTGGGCGGACTGGCGAGGGAACGGAAGCCTTGATCCGGGAAATTGTCCGCAGATCCGGGTTCGCTTCCGAAACGGATCTGCAATCCTCGAAAAAAGACGATGCGGAGGGTCTGTCTTCCAGAAGTGGCGAGGTGCGGGGGATCCCCATCCACGATATTCGTCCTGCTGCCGAAGATCTGGGAGTCCTTTCCCCGACCCAGAGGCTTGCTGCTATCTCGGGTACCCCATGTTCCGGTTCGTGCGCGGCCGAAAGGAGCGCTGGAGATTTGCCCGAGGCCGGTTCGTGTCCCCCCAACTCGACACGTGACTGCCGGTTTCTCGCCCTTGCCGAAGCCCGATACCTCCGGATAATGGAAATCCTGGCGGGCTGCTATTCCCCTCCACCCGCCAGAGGTGACCGGTTCACCGAGGTTCTCGACAGGTCATTGGTCGGAAGGTGGACCGGGCTTCCCGTTCTTTTCGTAGTCATGTTCCTCGTTTTCTGGACCACTTTCGCCCTGGGGGAACACCCGGCAGGTTACATCCGGTCCCTGGTTCCCCTGTTTCAGGGGTGGTTCAGGCAGATTCTTCCGGCCGGCGCGGTCGGGAGCCTCGTCGTCGACGGCCTGGTTCCCGGTGTAGGTGGGGTGATGGTGTTCCTGCCAAACATCCTGATCCTTTTCACCTGGGTGATTCTGCTGGAAGATTCGGGTTACCTGTCCCGGGCGGCATTCCTTACCGACCGGATCATGCAAACCCTGGGGTTGCACGGAAGGGCTTTTATCCCCATGGTGATGAGCTTCGGATGCAGCGTTCCGGCCGTGCTTGCCACGCGCATCCTGGAGGACGGTCGACAAAGGCTTCTCACGATCTTCCTGGTTCCAATGGTCGCGTGTTCGGCGAGACTTCCGCTACTCGTCCTGCTATGTGGGGCTTTCTTCCCCGAGCGACCGGGTTTCTGGCTATTCTTATTGTACTTTTCCAACGTTTGCGCCATCGTTTTCCTGGGGAACATCGCGTCACGGTTCATTGGCTCCTCCGAACCGTCCCCCTTCTTGTTCGAGCTGCCCCCCTACCGGATTCCTTCGTTGCGAAACCTCAGATTGCAGTTATGGGAAAAGGTCCTGCACTTCCTGGGAAAGGCCGGCTCGGTGATCCTTTGCGGGTCGGTACTGATCTGGGGGCTCTCCTGGTTTCCTCGGGAAGTTCCCCTGTCTAGGGATTACGACGCCGAAAAACGCGCTCTCGAGACCCAGTCTCCATCACCCGAGCGGGAAAGCCGGAGAATGGCTCTCGATGCTCTTCAAAGCGGTGAAGAGATGGAGAGAAGGTATCTGGGAAGGCTGGGGAAAGCTCTTCTTCCGCTCGTCGAGCCGCTCGGGTTCGGCTGGAGGGAGGCCATTTCCCTCATTCCGGGCTTTCTCGCGAAGGAGAGCATCGTTTCGACACTGTCAATCCTGTACCAACCCGTTTCGTCCGATCTCGGAGAGGCGATGCGGAAATCCGGAAAAACCCCTCTTCAGGCGTTCGTCTTCATGCTGTTCACGGTCCTATACATACCTTGCCTTTCAACAATCGGAGTGATCTATCGCGAGACCGGATCGGCGAGATTCACCTTGGTTGCTTTGGTTTCTCCGGGCGTGATAGCATGGGTCAGCGGTTTTCTGGTTTTCCGGCTGTTCCCGTGGACCACTGCCGCCGCCGCGGCTTGGAGAGGGCAACTTTTCGAGAACCTCACGGTCATTCTGGCGGTTGCGCTAGCCGCGTGGATCATGATCAGGACGGCATGGAACAGGTTTCGAGGAGGGGGATGCGGAGGTTGTGATGGAAAAAAAGGATGCACCACTTGTTCCCGGGCGCCGGGACCCCAAGCCCGACCTGTCGGGGACCCTCGAATCCTATCTTGAAACCGTCCACGAACTCCAGGCCGAGTTCGGAGCGGTGCGGGTTACCGATCTCGCTGCGAAGATGGGGTGCAAGGTGCCTTCCGCAACGCACGCCCTTCGGCGCCTCGGACGTCTGGAACTTGTTCGTTACCAGGCCTACCACCCCGTCACCCTTACGAAAAAGGGGCTTGCAACGGTTCAGCGGTTGCGTTCCCACCACAGTGTTCTTGCGGATTTCCTGGAAAACATCCTCGGCCTTCCCGGTGAATTCGCCCAGGCCGAGGCTTGCAGGCTGGAGCACCGGATCTCCACCCGGACACTCAACCGTCTGAAGAGGTTCATGGAGTTTCAACACGCAGGGAAAAACGAAATCACCCTCGGGAAATTCCAGAGGGAATTCGCCGCCTTCCTGGCAGGTTTTTCCGATTGACCTGTTCGGGCTCCCCCACTCCCCGAAAAAAAAACGCCCGGCGCTGGTCGGGCCGGGCATTTCCTTTTTCCGGTCAGTTGATTGCTGGGAAATTCTTCTGATAGAGCGAATAGACTTCAAAGGTCGAGAGGCTCTCGAGAAGGTCTTCCGCCTGTCCTTCCATCCATGAAAGGAAAGCGTCGTCAGTCATCAGTTCAGTGATTCCAACCATTCCCGAGTGCACCATGTGCTCTTTTCCTCCTTGAATTGTTACATATGACTTATCGAAATTTTTCGTCGCGAACCGAAGTCTTTTTTTCCAATTTCCCTTGAATATTTTCCAGGAAGGACCGCAAGCGGGGCCCATCGCATTTTGGACCCCTTTCGCGCGCCCGGTGCCCTGGGTTTGTCCACTGAAGGGAACGGGTGCTCGTGGGAGTTTCTCGCCAGGAAATCCTTGATGCCCGCACCTTTTGAACTCTCTTCCGGATCCACTTGACTGGCGTCCAGTCCCGGCTTTACACTGACCTGAGAAATTCGTCCTGGGAAGGGAGGAACTGATGGCCATCGTCACCATCTCTCGGGAAATCGGGGCAGGAGCCACCTTCATTGCCTTGAAGCTGGCCGAATCCTTGAGTTATTCCTGCGTAGACAAGGAGATCATCCACGAAATAGCCAAAAAAATGGGGAAATCCCAGGAAGACCTCGAAGACTTCGATCAGGATACCTACAACCGGATGGGGGTTTTCTTCCAGGAGGCTCTGGCAAACATTTCCAAAGGTGGAAGGGTTTTCCATCCTTTCGGGATGGGTCCCCTGGATTGGGAAAGCGTGGACCTGTTCCCGACCTATCCGCAGGGCGATTTCAAGCAGGAGGAGTATATCGACGTCCTGAAACAGGTCATCGTCGAACTGGCAACCCGGGACAACGTCGTTATTCTTGGGCGTGCCGGAAGCCGCATTCTCGCGGACCGGAAGAATGCGGTCCATGTCCGGATCGTCTCGAGCATTGGGGAAAGGCATTCCCGGATCAAGGATGAGCAGAAGGTTGACGATCAGAAAGCCTCCGATATCATCACCCAGCGTGATGAAGCAGCACGGAAATTCTTCTGGGACTTTTTCGATTCGGATTGGGCCGACCCTCACGGATACCACCTCACCCTGAATACATCCCTCGTGAGCCTGGAGGGGTGCGTTTCCCTGATCGGGGATCTGGTCGCGAAGACGGTCAGTGCATGAGCAGACGTGCCTTCGTCGTTCTGATCGTCATTGCCGGGGTCATCGTATTCAACTTCATCGGCGCCCCCGGTGACTCTCCCGCCATCTGGCAGGTGTCTGCGGGAGGGGAGATCCCATTCAGACCCGCCAGGGTAGGAGACGAGGCTTTCTTCGTCGCGGGTGAAACCAGCCTGTTCAAGATCGACGTGAAAGGGAAGCTTACGGGGCCGGTATCCATTCCCAACCCGCTGAAGCATCCGCTCGTTGGTGTCGGATCCACCGTGGTTGCGATCGACCGGAACGCTCGTCTGACCGCTTTTGCCGCCGACGACCTGAGGGTTCTCTGGCGTGTCGACCTGGTCGAATCTCCGAAGTGGGCTCCCCTCGTCGGGCTCGGAAACACTCTTCTGATCGGGGGATCCCTGACAAACATCTTCTGCCTCAATGCGGCAACCGGCGAAAAGGTCTGGGATACGGTTTTCCCGGATTCGGTCTCGGATATCGCTCTTGGAAGAACCCTGGGCGTGATCCACGGATCGATCGAGCCCAGGAAATCCACATGGAAACTTTCCGGTCTCGATCCGGAAACGGGTGAGATCCTCTGGTCCTTTCCCAGGGAGATGAGCGGGGCATATCCCCTTCCTCGGGGCAGCGTATTCGTTGTTTGCGATGGGGACGGGAAGCCTTGCGTCATCGACCAGGAAACGGGAACCGAAATCGGAACGATCAGTGGAAATGGGTACAAGATGGTCGAAGTCGCCGGGGACAGGTTCTTCCTGCTTGCGGCGGGGGGGTCCCGTCTGGAGTCGGTTTCCCTGAAAGGCGGGTCTGCGTTCGGAACGACACTTCCCTCGCCTCTGAGCTCACTTTGGGCTTTCGAGGACCGCGCTCTTGCGGTTGACGGAAAGAGCATCAAAGCCCTGAGGTTGAAAAGCGGCGAAGTGATCTGGAAGAAGGAGTTGGGCAAGACTTTTGGATTGGCCCATCGCCTGCGCAACGGGGTCGGAATCACCTACAAGGATGATTTCATCAGCCGGCCGACCTATTATTCGATCTTCTCCGCGCGGGATGGAAACCCCATCTGGACCTGCAGCGATTACGGGATTTTCCATTTCCCCTTCGTTTTCCCGGAGGGCGACATGGTGTTCTGCAGGACAGGGAACATCAGACTCATGGGGGATCCTGTTCCCTTCGAGCCATTGGCGGCCCAGTTCATGGACAACCGGTATGGCAGCGATGAAAACCCGGGAATCAGCCCGGCTTCGGGGGTTAGTCCGATACCGACCGAAACCGGAACCTCGCCGATCCCCGTGAAGCAGCCATCTCCCGCCGCTTCCGCCTCTTCTTCTTCGTCCGCGGATGAGCCATCCGACGACGGAACCTGGAGGTGAAAAGCAACCCCCCGGAGGGCCGCCTGAGGAGGCGGTCCCACGGGGGGGGGGTGACCTGACCGGCTTCCACCAGATCCGGGTTTTGTTCCGGAAGGTTCCCAACTCCCTCTGCCGGTTCCGGCCCGTTTTTCAAATCACTTCTTGGCGGGAGTCTCGGGTGCCTTGGGAGTCTTGGCCTTATCGGCCTTCTTCGGTTTCCTGGCTTTCTTGGCCTTTTTCGCTTTCTTGGCCTTCTTGGCTTTTTTGCAGGCTTTTTCCGGTTTCCCGGAAGAAATACTCTTCTTGTCGCAGGAGCCGCAGGAACTGCTCACCGCGGGGCACTTTCCCTGACATCCGCACGAGCATTGGCCCGGGGGGCATTTGCATTTCCCACAGCCGGAAACCGAGGTTCCCTTGTCGCAGCCTGGGGTGACGATATCCTGAACCACAGGCGCGGGGGCAGTCTCGGCGCCCTTGATCTTCAGGCGGAGTTGGTCAAGAAGGCCCTTCCCCTCCTCACTCAGAGCCCAGGACGGGGAAGCGACGAGAACTATCAACCCGAGCAGGATCAAACGTTTCATCCAATTTTCTCCTTGGTGTAAGATAGTGGCGTGACCATTGAGTTTCGCTCGAGAAAAAGCTGCGCTTGTCCTGTCCCACCCCCTTTTCCGAGGAAATCCGGAACTTCCATCTCTTTTTCGCCACTTCGAAGGCTTTTCCTTAACGATTTCGTTTCGGGAGCCGGCTGAAAATGACCGGGGGAAACGAGTTCCGACAGATGGCAGGCAAGATCGACCACGGGAGTCTCCGGGAGAAGGTCAAGGGACTGCGGGAACCCTGCTACGAGAGCGAGTTGATGAGGTTTGCCCTTCCGGATGTGAATATTCTCCTTTCCACCCCGCTCGAACTGTTCCGGGCGCATTTCGTTCTTTTCCACTCACTCTTCCGATTGCAGGAAGAACTCGCTGGTGAAGGGCGATACCTTCACATCCATTTCATGCGGATCTGGTGCCTTCCGTTTCCCCCCGACGGGGAATGCAGGTTTTTCGAAGATTCCGCCAACTCCTTTTGTCGTCTTCCTGCTGTTCAGGGGGCGAGACTCTGCCCGGTTCATTCCCGGGGCCGGGACCCCGGAGTCCTGGAAACGTTATCCGACCGGGCTTTCTACCTCGAAGAGAGGAATTTCGGACTCCTCGACGAGGAAACCGCCGCGGCCTTCCTGAAAGGGGGATGGACGCTTCTTCGCCACGGAAACGAAATCGGAAGCTGCTTTTCCGAGCTCGGAATTCCTCCCACCGGGGATCTTCTGGCGGTAAAGAGGGCTTTCCGAAAAAAGGCGGGGGAGCTGCATCCCGACAGTCCTACGGGGGATGCGGAAAAGTTCCTCCGGCTCGACCGGGCATACCGGATCCTCCTCGGGGTCATTCCCACCCTGTCAGCCCTTCGGCCCGCCAAAAGCCCAAAATGACGTGGAACCTAGCGGGCTCCGAGGAAGATCCCTATGATTCCGGCGATGGTGAGCAGGATGCCACCCCCGAAACTCATCAGAAAAGTCGATTTCAACGATGCCACGAGCTCATCTTCCGATTTCAGCGTGATCAGGAAATGGCTTCCACCCGTTTTCGGCTTAACGACGGATGGATGGAAGCCCGAACCATCGAAGCTCCCCAGGACATAAACTTGCTTTCCAACGGGGAGGACGGTTTCGGCAAGCTCCCTGCCGAGGACTTTCGTCCCTTCGTCGCTTCCGAAGAAGGTGTTCAGAAAACCGGTCTTGTGGCCGGTGCTGGCAACGGGCTCAAATCTGTCCAGGACTTTCTCCCCGTCGATTTCAGCACCGGCAGGTTCGATAAGGACCCTTCCGGTGGGATCTTCGCACCAGAATGGGGATTCGCCCGTTTCGTCCCGGATAGTACGGTATTTCGTCTCACATGTCCTGTGCTTCCGGTTTTCCGAATCATAACGGTAATGGATATGCTCCGATTTTTCCCGCTCGGAACTCTTGAAATAGACGCATTCTTTTCCCAGGATCGGTGATCTGAGGGGTTTGTCGCAACGGATGATCCCCTTGACCTCGACGGTTCTTTCAGCTCCCTGGGTTGATGATCCTGAGCCTTTGAGGCTGATCAGTTCGCTGGCAGTCGTGGTGGGGGTACCTTCGATTTTGCTGATTTTCTTGCGTGTTCTCAGGGAAAACACAATGAGGACGATTCCGAGAACGAGGGCGACAACACCGAAAACCAATGGCAAAGGACCACCCCCCGGGGTCAATTGATGTCGATTCCAGGGTACTCCTCACCAGCTTTCCGCGTCAATGATTTCGGGAAATTCACGGGGAAATCCTGGAAATGGAAAGAGACGGCCGAAACCGTCTCTTTCCGGATCGAATCGCGGAAATTCCCGATTATTTCCCTTTGGCCGCCTCAACCCTTTCGCGGGATTTCTGGAGGTTGTCGAGGGCTTTTTTGATCTGGTCCTGGGAAGCCCCTTGTGAAACAAGCTTGGTGTAAACCTGGTAGGCCTTCTGATATGCCTCCATGGCTACGTTCAAATCGGGTTTCGATCCGCTCGAACTGCCCCCGGAAACGGTCGCTCCCTGGGATTGGGGAATCGAGACCGAGGGAGCTGAAGAGGAATCAGCAGTTTTTGCGGTGGCATTCCCACCATATTTCTGCTGATATGCCTTGTGGACCTCGACGAACTTGTTCTGGGCATCGTTGAGCTCATCAAACCGTTTCCCGATCCCGTTGGCGGCTTTGGTTGCAACTTCCCCGAGGACCTCGATCGAAGTTCCCGAACCTTTGATCCGTTCAGCGGTCGAATTGATCTGAAGGAGCGCTTCGAGGTCTCCCCCCAGGATTCCGTCGATCTCGGATTTGATCCCGAGGAGTTCCTGGATCGATTTCTTGGCTATGTTGAAATAGGAAGTGGCCTCGTAAGCGACCTGGGCGCATTTCAGGGCATATTTGGCCTCGGCTTTTCCGTATTGATATTCGTCCTTGAGCTTTCCCCACCTGAACACATTGAGAGGATTCTCTTTGACGGAATCCCAGACCCGGCCCCAACCCCATGCCCCCGAGAGCTTCCCGATCCGGTTTTCGGAAACGGTGTAGAAGGGATACTTCTTTCCCGGGTCCGCGCTGAACGCGATGGTCTGATCCTTTTCATCTTTGAGGTTGTAGAAGTACTCGAGGTCGGGCTGGCATTGGTTGTACAACTTCTCTGCCTTGGGAGCCAGGTTCTGATACTCCTTTACAAGTGTGGAGATATTCTTGGCGATATCGAGAAGCTTGGAAATGTTGGCCTTTTTATCCCTGATCTGCTTGTATGAACCGACGAGAGCGGCTGCCGATTGGGCGAATGAACTCACCGACTTCCGGTCTTTGTACAGCTCCCGTACCCCGAGTGCGATGTTCTTCGTGTGGGCTTTGATCTGGGAGCGTTCCTTCATGTAGGTGCCGACGTCGCCGAAGAAACCTGCGCTCGCCACCCCCCCTGAAAGAAGAATCACCAGGAATGAAGTCAGAACGGGGAAAAATCTCCGGTTTTTTTCGTAAAACATATCGTTTCCTCCCTGTGAGGGCGTTGATTTCTTTCAAGTCTACTTATGGAAACGGAAAGCGTCAACGATCAACCTGATTTTCGGAATTCTCAGAGGGGGTAAGGAAGCCGGGGAAAATTTTGCGAAAAAAACTTTTTCCGAACTTGGAGGTTTCGTGTTTCGTAAGTAAAATAGAATATAGTGGACGGCCGAGTCCCAGTTTTTTCCTTGGACGATTGGAAGGAGAAACCTTATGCTGAACCTTTTCAAGCGGTTTCAACGGGGAGGGTGTTCGATTCTGGCGGTGGCCTTCATCCTTTCCCTCTTCGTTCTTGCTGTACAACCTGTCCAGGCCGGGGTTATCGATTCCGTTAAATCAGCAGTGGATTCCGCCCGGAAATGGGTCATCAACCTCGGGGCTATCCCAGCCGGAATCGTCATGGGCTTGACCGGCGCGGCGGTACTCGGAATCGCGCTCGGCCCCATCGGGATCATCGCGGGAGGAATCGGCGGTTACTTCCTCGGCAAGGGTCTCGTTAAATGGATTTTCAGCGGTGAGGGGAAGATCGCCATGGGCCTCTGCGGGATCGCCGGGGCGTGCATCGGCGGCGCAACCATGGGAATACCGGGGGCCATCCTGGGAGGAATCATCGGAGCGGCCGTAGGGAAGTTCCTTGCTTCGGGAAGGTTGATCGCCAAATCGGCGGAAGTGACGGCCGAAGCCCAGTCAATCCAGGACCAGAAAGCTTCCGCCTTCATTTCCCATATGAAGAAAAATGGGAACCAGGAAGCTCTCGCGGTCTCGAGCGGGGAATCCATGGCCTCCAAACCTGTCCTGAAGGTGAAGAATTCACTGAAGTCCTTCAAGCAGAAACTCTACGAAAAATACCAGGCTGCCTACAAGAAATACACCCAGGCACTTCAGAAGGGTGACCAGGAAGAAGCGAAGAAATCCCTGACCCAGTATCAGAAATACCATTCCGAGTATCAGAAATCCCTTGGAAAAGAAGCCAAATAGAACCTGATTCGAACGGATTTCCGGGCCGGGGCCTTCGGGTTTCCGGCCCGGACCATTTTAGGTTGTTCGCCGCGGATCCTTCTGCGATCTTCAGGTCTGCGTGGGGCAATCCGGGGAAGGTTTTCCTCTTCCCATCAACCAGAGGCTGGAAAGGGAGACCCCCAGAAAAGTCACGGACCAGAAGATGGCTTCCCGATCGAGAGGTATGAGGAGAAATGTCGAAAAGGCTTCGAACGCGATCAGGCACAGAAGGAAGGTGACCACGTTTTCCCTTTTCTGCCGGTTGCAGAAAATCGCACCCAAAGGAGCTCCGAACGCCACGATCGGGACTGTGCAAAACCACATCGGGAGTACCTGTGGGGAAAGCTGCCCGGACAATCCCAGGTAACCGAACCCGACCATGGACAGTGAAGCCATCAGGAAGATGGTCGTCCTGGTCCCGATCTTCTCGTCGACTCCGTATCTGAGGCAGAGGACGGTGAACAGGACCACATCCGCCCCGCTCCCTATAACTCCTGCGACCGTGCCTCCCACCAAGCCTGTAAGGATGAATGCGATCCTCCTCTTGAAAGAGGTAACGGAAAGGGCAGCCGCCGGGGACCGAAATCCCCGGTTGATCATATACAGGCAGACTCCGAAACTGACGGTGAAAAGGGTGAAAAAAACCTTCGGCGCGGTGCCCCCAAACAGGGGGGCGACAAATTCGATTCCCAGGATCAGCCCGGGGATTCCACCCAGAAAGCTCCAACCAAAGGCCTCCGGGAGAAACCCATACCCGCTCCGGCAAATCAGAAGCGAACCGCAGGTCATCCCGACCGACTGGATAGCGAGAGCGAAGTCCCTGGCGGTTTTCGCCGGGATATGCAAGGCTTTTGTAAAAACTGGAAAGGCGACGGCCCCTCCCCCTTCAGCGGTAGCCCCCGCGATGAAGGAACCAAAAGCCATGGTCAGTGAAACAGGCCAGAATTCCGAGAACAGGTGCCACAACCCCCGGGTTGCTGCCACCAGGAGCCAGGTCAGTGCGACGACCCAGGAGAAGAGATAGTTCGACGACGGATTTCGACCGCTCATTCATGCCCATGGAAAATGGTATCGGGGGTATTCAGTATTCCTGCCGAGGGCTCAAGGTATCACAGGAAGCGAAGAAAATCCACGCTTCCCCAACGAATGGAGTCACTTGGCGCGGTCCTGGTCAGGGGTTCTTCCCATGCCTGTACAAGGATCGAAGAGTCCGATCTCCTTGAGGAAGTTGTCCCGGAAAAGGTGGATGTTCTCCTCGACGGTTCCATGCGTACCTTGGTAGACACGCATCCCCGACCCCCGGAGTTTCTGGATGAGCGTCATCCCGATTCCCCCGACGATGACCATGCCGACTTTGTTCTTGCCCAAAGCCTGCACCCGGCTCTGTGCACCCAGCAAAGGGTCGGAGTGCCCGCATTCCTCGATATGCCATTCCCCCGTAAGGTCGTCGAAGATCAGGAATGCATCGGCTGAGGTAAAATGGGCATTGACCATGCTGTTGAGGCCATCCCTGCTCGAGATCGGAACTGCAATTCTCATGATTCTCTCCCGATTCCGGTTGCCGGTAACAGGCCCATCCGGATACTTCATCCCATTTTTTAGGCGGGGGAATTCTCCGCACGGCGGCTGGAACAGCCCGGCGGCTGGAACAGCGCGGGGGCTGGAACATCCCAAAAGTTCCCCGAAATTTCTCGCTAGAGAGAATTATAGAGGTTCCCTTCCCCCAAGTCAAACCGGGGTGAAACTCCCAGATGCTTTTGTGGACCGGATTTCTGATTTGGAGATTGGGGTGGCGGAGGGGCGGTTTCAGAGGTAGAATGGCCGGGACAACACCGGAGGCAGCGATGAAAGACCAGTGGGACCTTCCAGAAGACCCCAAGCCCGGTCCGACACCGGATCGGAAACCCGACTCCTCCTCTCCCTCAAAACCTTCTCCAGATGGCGGCCCGCCCGTCTCGGGAAAACCGGCAGAGACCCCCGAACTCCCGAGCAAGGCCAGACCGCAAACCTCATCGATCCCGAAAACCCCGTCAAAACCTGACCCGAAAACAGGGGAAAAGCCCGTTGCGAAACCCGACCCCGTTCCGGTTTCCCGGACTCCGCCCAAGGCCTCTTCGAGAACCCCCCCGGAATCCGGAGCCGCGTCAGCCAGAAAACCCGCCTCGGAACCCCCCAAGCGATCTCCGGAACCTCATCCTGCACCCCGGGCTGCGACTGCAGCCCACCCCACGAGAAGCTGGCGGGAGAAGCTCTTTGTTCTGGGGCAGACGGTTCTGCTGCTTCTGATCCTGGCATTGCATATCTATTCCACGGTTGACAACTTCAGGTTCGGGACCGGGGTCAAGTTCGTTTGCCTTCTGACTTCGATGCTCGCCCTGTTTTCCGGTTACCATCTCTTCAAGGCGGTCGGTCCGGGGCCCACGGGAGTATTCGTGTTTTCCCTGTTCCTCGTTCCGATAGCGTATTCGGCAATCTTTCCTGGAAGCGGCATCACGCGTGGGTTCACTCTTGCCGGCATGGATACAGGTTTCTGGGCGGGTGTTTCCTGCCTCGGGACGATCGTGGTGATGCTGGGATGGCTCTATACGAGGGAGCTTGCAGGGTTCCTGAAACATGCCCTGGCGGTTCCGATCCTGTACTGCGCGTTGGGTTTCATCGTCGGGCTCGTGAAGGGGGCCCCGCTCGACCTGGTGGTTTTGGGAACGGGTTTTCTGGGGTCGATTCCCTTCGGACTCCAGCCCGCAAGCCTCTATCTCAACCTGGGGCTTCCGCTGGTGCTGCTGATCATCCTTGGCCGGATGGGGGTTTCCATCCTCCACGGCGAAATCAAGGATGTCCCCAAACTGGCGGGTGCCGGGGTCTTCTTCCTGCTTCCCTTCGTCATGGGCATCGCCACGATGAACCGTTACCTTATTCCGAACATCTCGTTCCTCGTCCTGGGGAAACCCGTGGGAGCGGGTTACGTCAAGATTTCCTACACCTCGACCTGGGACGAAAACGACACCGGAACCAAGGAGCACGAGGTCGAGATTTCCACCAGGGGTTACAAACCCGGGGGGAAATCCACCTACCTGATGAGCGCAAGCGTGGTACCTCCGAACTCCCCGGATGAAGAGACCTCCCTGAAACTGACTATCAAGGACCCCCTACGGGGAGTCGACGTGATCAACCTCAAACAGGACGATTTCACCGTTCTGGAGGACGGAAAAAAGCAGACCCACAAGCTTTTCGCGAGCCTGGACCGGAAGGCTTTCGAAAAACTCCAGGGGCGAAGCGTGATTCTCGATCTGGATACCTCCGGTAGCATGTCCGGCCACATCGCCGACCTTCGTCAGGCGGCTCTTTCCTTCGTCCGGAAGCTGGTCCCGGGATACGAGGTTTCATTGTATTCCTTCAATTCGAAGATCACCAGGCACTATGAAGGTTTTTCGATCGACCTGCCGAAGATCGAAGGGTGCATTCAGGCCCTTCAGGCAGGAGGGGGAACCGCGCTTTACGATTCGGTTTTCGCCGTTTTCGATGAGCTCGAGGCCCATTCCGGAGGAACCGGCATCGTCGTTCTCTTTTCCGATGGCGCCGATTCGGGAAGCAACCAGGGCTATCCCTCCACCCTGGAGCGGATCAAGAACCGTGGAATCCAGGTCTTCGCCATCGGGTTCGGGAGCGGCATGGAACCGACCAGCTCAGGAGGCAAGATCCTTTCGGAGATGGCATCCGTCACCGGGGGGAAGTACTTCCATGCCAAGGATGCCGTCGACCTCGAAAAGATCTTCGGCCAGGTTTTCGACTTCATCTCGTGCAAGTATTCCCTGGCGTATAAAAAAGACCTCCCGCCCCCTCCAACGATCGAAATCCTCGATCCCAAACCCGGGACGGAGATTTCAAAACCTTTCGACCTCAAGGTCCAGGTCAAAGGCGCACCCGAAAAGGTGGAACTCCTCCTGGATACCGTTCCGCTCAGAACCTTCCTTGAAAAGCGTGAGGGGACCTTCGAACACAAGGGGGAGAACCCTGACGATCACGATGCCGGCAAACACACGCTGATTGCCAGGGTCAAAGACATCTACGGACGAAACGCTGAAGCCAAGGTCGAGATCTCGATCAAACGGCTGCTTCCACAGGTCGCAATTCTGGAACCTCCGGACGGTGCAGCCATCTGGAAGGATGCCACGTATCGGGCGAAGGTCACCGGCCAGTTCTACAAGAAGGTGGTTTTCAACCTCGACGGAAAGGCCATCAAAGAGTTCCCTCAAGCCGGACCGGAGTATTTCTTCCCGCTCCTTCCCCAATCCACTTCACCGGGCCCCCATTCCCTTATGGTCGAAGCCCTCATGTCGGACGGACGTAAGGCGGATGCGGTCGGGACGTTCAAGTTCTTCGTCCCAAAACCCAGAGTGGCATTTCTTTCACCAGGGCCGGGAGCGAAGGTCTACGGAAAGGAGACCATCGCCGTTTCGGCAGACAGCGGGTGGCATGAGACCGCCCTGAAGGTAGTCAGGGTTTCGGTCGATGGGAAGGAACTTGCGGAGCTTTCAGGATCCGGGATGAAGACGGGGTGGGATACGGAACCCATTCCCGAGGGGGAGCATGTCCTGAAAGCCGTTGTGGAAAACGAAATCGGTCAGACCGCGGAAGCCCAGCAGACGGTTCAGGTGATCAAGCCCAAGTTCTTCGTTTCGGTCAACGGAATCAGCCCTGGGCAGGTCATCAGGAACAGCACGAAGGGCTCGCTGACGATCGTGAACGAGCAGCCCGGCACGACGATCGTTAAAGTCGAAGTCGGATTGGACGGTAAGGTTTTCAAGACGATGACGAAATCTCCCTGGGAGTTCGATCTCGATATCCTGAGGATTCCCGAGGGGGAACATGAGCTGAAGGCCGAGGTTTTCCGGTCCGACGGAAAGAGCTTCCAGACCACGGTGAGATTCCGTGTCAACCCGCCCAAGAAAGTGGTCTTGTACTTTTCTACCAGGGATGACAAGGGGAAATACACCCCCACACCCGATATCCAGAAGCTCCCCCTCGGGATTCGGGAGGACGGGAAGGACGTGAAGGATTACACCCTCGATTCTGCCGCCCAGCTTCCGATCAACTTCGGCCTCGTTATCGACATATCGGGCAGCATGAAGAACGAGCATCGCCTGGAAAAGGCCAAGGATGCCGCGGTGACGTTCGTCGACCTGATGAAGGGGAACGACAAGGCCTTCCTGATCAAATTCTCGGATTCCCCTCAGCTGGCGATGGATTTTTCCAACGACCGGCGGAAACTACAGCAGGAGATCGAGTATCTGGTTCCTCAGAACGGAACCGCCCTCTACGACGCGGTTTTCATGGGGGTCGAAAAGATCCGTTCGGTGACCGACCGGCCCGCCATCGTTGTCTTGACGGACGGGGTGGATGAAAACAACATGCGGACGGGCCCCGGAAGCGTAAGGACCCTGCAGGAAGTCGTGGATGCCGCTCGTCGGCAGGACGTGCAGATCTTCTGCATCGGCCTCGGTCGGGAAATGAAGATGCGTGACAGCCGCGGGGAGCGGGTATTGAGAACCCTGGCCTCGAGCACCGGCGGGAGCTTCTTTTTCGCTCCATCGGCGGGCGAGCTCGAGGAGGTTTTCCGCGGGATCATGCGCGAGGTAGGGAGTCAGTCCAAGCTCAGTTTCGTTCCACCCTCGGGCGGGAACGACGGGAACTGGCACACGATCGAGATCGGGGTTCCGTCCCGGAAAGACCTGACCTTCATCTACAAGCCCACCTACCTGGCCCAATAGGAGGCCGGTGGGGAGTGCGGCAACGCCTGGCCGTTGAAGAAACGGCAACGCGCGGCCGCACTCCGGCGGTTCAGGCGGGGTAGAAGACCAACCCTTCGATCGTCTGGTAGGCCGTTTTCCGGACGGGTTCGATCTTCCCGAGGACCTTCATCCCGATCTTGGGATTCTTGATCTTCAGCTGGCCGGTGATGCGGTTTCCGTTCGACAGTTCGACGATTCCAAGGCTCAGGAATGTCACCTCATATTCCACGAGGGGGTTGTGGAGATGCGTGAAGGTGAGGAGCTTCCCGTCTTTCGGCAGGGGAACGGTCTCGAACTCGTTATGGCCGCATTTCTTGCACAGGGTCCGGTTGGGATAATGGATTACCCCGCATTTGAGGCACTTGTACCCGAGTATGCTCTTTTCCATGATCAGGCCTCCTTCTTGAAGAGCAGGGCCACGACGTTGTTGCCGAACCCGCCGAAGTTGGTGGTCAGACCGACCTTGGCATTGGGAACCTGCCGCCTGGGATCGGCCTCCCCGCGAAGCTGTTGGACGATCTCGTGCGCCTGCCCGACGCCGGTCGCGCCCACGGGGTGACCCTTCGCCTTGAGCCCTCCCGAGGTGTTGATGGGAAGCTTGCCTCCGAGCTTGGTGTAACCGTCGGCAAGTGCGATGTGCCCTTCACCCTTCTTGAAGAATCCGACCTCCTCGCTTTCCGCGATCTCGAGGATCGTGAATGCGTCATGGAGCTCGGCCACGCTCACATCGGCGGGGGTAAGACCCGCCATCTGGAACGCCTTGGCTGCGGCACCCCGTACGGCGAGCAGCTCCGTCGGATCCTCGCGATCGTGGACGCAGAGAGTGTCGGTTGCCTGGCCTACTCCCGCGACTCGGACCAGCGGTTTTCCGATCTTCTTCGCGATTTCCCCCGTGGCGAGGATCAGGGTTGCGGCTCCGTCGGAAACGGGGCACATGTCGTAGAAACGGAGGGGTTCCGCGATGGGGGGATTGTTGGTGATCGCGTCCGGGCCGTCCATGATGCCCTCCATCGTGATCCTTTCATGGAGGTGCGCGAACGGGTTGAACATGGCGTTGTCGTGGTTCTTTATCGCCACCATGGCTAGATGCCTGGAGGTGACGCCGTATTTCTCCATGTAGAGGCGGGCGAACATCCCCGCCATGGAGGGAAGCGTCACTCCGTAGACCTGCTCTGCGAGCGGGTGGGTGAGGGAGGCGACGAAATCGGTCGCCTCGAGGTTGTTCACCTCGCGCATCCGCTCAACCCCGGTAACCATGACCACGTCATGCAAACCCGATGCGACGGCCATGTAACCGGTCTTGATCGCCGATGCCCCCGAAGCCGGGCCGTTTTCAATTCCCTCGGCCCCGATCGGGAACATGGAGAGGTGGTCAACGAGGGCGCTGGCGAGAGCGGTCTGGTGGTTGACCCTGCCCGCTCCCATGTTGGCCACATAGATGTGATCGACCTTGGAAAGCCCACAATCCTTCAGTGCCATCATCGATGCGTATCCGGCAATTTCGGCAATGGGATACTCGAGGCGGGAAAAGCTCGTGATCCCCAATCCGATGACAAAAACGTCTCTCATTCGTCACTTCCCCCTTTCGGGCCGCCATTTGTGGCCCATCAGCGCAGTCCCGGTCGAGTCTCCCTTCGCGCGCGTGGCCGCGAGGAAATCGGGCGGGTTCCGCGGCGGATCTGACGGCGG
>CAYRYU010000033.1:25944-29696 GCA_964428355.1 uncultured bacterium | reverse complement strand
TCGCGCGCGTGGCCGCGAGGAAATCGGGCGGGTTCCGCGGCGGATCTGACGGCGGCAGGATGCCCTCCTGCGCCTTTTTCAGGAGATCCTCGGGAACCGGGCGGGAGCCGAGGATCAGGCTCGAGCGCGCCCGCTCGAACAGCTCCCGGGTAAGTGCGTAGCTCGGGACTCCACCAAGCTCATGGGCGACGTCGAACCGCTTCTCGAGCTGGTATTCGATCATCCAGCGCCGGAACCCGATTGGGGATTCGGCCACGACCAGGACTTCCTCCTGCTTCATGATGTCCATGTGGTACTCCATCTTCGCCGCGAATGCATGGGCACCGACGCGCAGACCGCGCTTGAGCGCGAGGGTGTGGAAGGAGACCCCGACCTTGGGGTTCAGCCGACGGCCGTTTACGATTGCCGCCAGCTCGCCGTTCACCTGGGCGACCAGGACGTATTCGTCCTGGACCCGATGCCGGTAAAAACCCAGCAGCTCGGCATAGACCCTGACCGCCACGATATCGTAATAGTCGCGCTCGATATGGATGAGGGGCTCGATGTAGGGAAGGATGGTCGGGATTTCCTCCCGGCCGATCTGGCGTATGACCATCTTTTCGCCGTTCGCAAGGGTGTAGAACTTGGGGGGATACGGGGGAGCCGGATTGTCCACGGGGCGGAGCAGTTTTTCAAGGTCGATCGACATTCACTACCTCCTGTTGGATGTGCTGCCCATGACGGGAAAAAACCATGCTCCGCGCGAGGTCGGCGCGGTTTCTGGACCTGGGGCGAGGGATCTTTCAAAGGGGGCCAACGAGGCCGCCCTTCCATTTCGAGGTGCCCACGAAATCGGCTTCCTTGGCCACGACGGCGTCTCCGGCCTTCTCGCGGCCCATCAGGAAATAGGCGAAATCGAGCTGGCGGTCTTCCGTGTTGCGCTCTGCGACGTATTTCTGCACTATATTGTCCGCACGGAGGACCTTCTTGCCCATGCTGACGGTCATGTTGAATGTCAGGCCCTTTTTCCCCGGACCCTCGGCATAGGATTTGGACACGAACTCGGTGCAGACCAGTTCCTGTTCGGTCCAGAAATCGAAATTGAAGTCATAGGGGGTTCCGAGGTAGGAAAAGCCCGTCACAAGAGCCTTGGCGATTTCCACGCGCGGAAGCCGGGGGCGCATTACGGCGATATAATCTGCGCACATCGCCTCCTCCGCCGAGCTGAAAACCACTCCATCGCTGATCGCTTCCATCACGGCGTTGGGACGCTGGTCGATGGGGTTGGGGGCGAGGTATTTCTTCCACCAGTCGGGATGGTGCTTCTTCAGGAAAGCGGAAAAGTTCTCGGACCCCTTCGACCTGAAGTAGGCGCAGGTCTCGGGATCTCCGTCGAAGGCCTTCCGGAGCTTTTCGGGTGGGCCGATGTAGATCGCTCCATGAGGCCAGAAGCCCGGTAGGAAGATGTCCGAAAGGAACCAGTTCCTTCGTTCGAGGAAGATGTCCCCGGGCTGGAGCGCTTCTTCCATTTTTTCGACCTGCTCGGGCGTGATCAGGTTCTTGTTCCGGCGCTTGAGCTTGGCGTCTCCCACCCAGGTGAAAACCGTTTCCTGGACGGGGGCGACCAGGGTCATGAAATCGGTGCCCAGCTTCCCGAACGCGAATTTGTACCATGTCGAATCTCCCGCGATCTTCTGCAAGAGGTTGTCGAGAAGGGATTTGTGGGCGTTGAGGTAAGCCTTCATGCGATGGCCGGAATCGCAAGCGGGTTTCGACTCCCCCTTGCCCGCGTAGAACTCCTTCATTTCGTCGGTGTGGATCAGGTGATACTCATACAGGGAATAGATTTCCCGGGGTTTGACGCTTCGGAGCGCAACCGAATCGAGAGCCCCCTTCGGGAGCCCAAGCTGTTGGTTCCCTTCGTTGAAGATTCGGGCAAGCTTCTCCCGCTTCCTGGTGAAGTGGCACAGCTTCGAAACGTTGACCAGCCGGCAGAGCTTTGCCGTGATCCCGAGCAGATATCCTTCGAGGCCGGTATGAATACTCGAGGTAACCTTGTCCTTCCAGCCACGGTGGTACTTTTCGCAAAAAAGGTCGAGGGTTTCTATTTCCCGCAGGTAGGCTTTCCAGAATTTGCCGATCCGGATGGTTTCCTGGGGGGGGACGATGGTCTTTTCCTGGGAAAGTCTGTCCAAGAAGGAGCCGCTCCTGAACGCATTGGCGGAAATCCGCTCCAGTCTTGAGGCGGATTCGAGGAATCTCGCGAGGTCCTTGGCCAGGACGTTCTCGAACGTCACCCGGTCGGTGACGGAAAGGCCGAGGATAGCGTTCTCCCCGATGTCTCCGAAGACCGGGCCCGCCGGAAGTTGTGGCAGTTCGGCGGCGGGGAGGAAAGAAGCGCCCATCAGGAAAAGGACCAGGATGGGGCGGAGGAGGAAGCAGGACGAGGAAAACGGTCGTCGAATCATCATTCCGAATTCTCCTTCGATCCAATTTAACCCAATTCCCTTTCAGAGGCAAGATTCCTTCCGGGATTGATTCCCGGCACGGAGGGGGGGTAACATGACTAGGAGCGCGGGTATGCCCGGTTCTTCCTTTCCCTCCCTTCTGGAAACGTCTGGAAAAGTCGATGGATCATCAAGGATGGATTTCGACAACGCACAACTCAATCATGTGGCGGCAAGGTTTTTCCCCGCTTCGGGGGAAGCCCATATCCGGGAATACGGGAATGGAAACATCAACAAGACTTTTCTCGTTTCGCCGGGTGGTCCCCCCGCTGCCCCTTTCCTGCTCCAAAGGCTTAACACGAGCATCTTCCGGCATCCCGATCTGGTCATGAGGAACATCCGCTCGGTTACGGAACACGTTCGCTCCGGAACCGGGAGTCGGAACATGCCCAAGGACCGCCGCTGGGAAGTTCCCGATGTTCTTCTGACGGGCGATGGTGCCGATCACTGGTGCTCGAAGGATGGATCCTTCTGGCGGGCGCTGAGGTTCATCGGGGAATCCCGGACCTTCGATGCGGTTTCCGACGTCTCCCAAGCCCGCGAAGTCGGATTTGCCCTGGGGACCTTCCATCGCCTCGTGAGCGGCCTATCCCCCGAAAAGCTGGCTGATACCCTTCCGGGTTTTCACGTCGCCCCGCGATACCTCGAAAAATACGATTCGGTCATGACTTCCGGCCCGCGTGCGAAATCATCGGAAGAAGAGTTCTGCACCCGGTTCATCGAGGACCACCGGTCCTGGATCCCTGTCCTGGAACAAGCACTCGATGCCGGTTTTCTCCGTCTCCGACCTATCCATGGGGATCCGAAGGTGAACAACATCCTTTTCGACGAATCCACCGGTAACGCGATAGGGATGATCGACCTGGACACCGTGAAACCGGGCCTCGTTCAATATGACATCGGCGACTGCCTGCGCTCCGCATGCAACCCCGCCGGGGAGGAAACTCCCGAGTGGAGATCGGTGAGGTTCCAGCCCGCGACCGGTCGCGCGGTTCTGGAGGGCTACCTTTCTGTGGCCAGGGAGTTCTTCGACGAGGGGGATTTCGACTACCTTCCCGATGCCATCCGCCTGATAGCGTTCGAACTGGGTCTTCGCTTCTTCACCGATCATCTTGAAGGGGATGTCTACTTCAAGGTTTCCCGTCCAGGGCAGAACCTTTCCCGTGCTCTTGTACAATTTCGGCTTGCGGAGAGCATCGATGGGCAGTTCCAGGATTTGAAAGCCATCGTCCGGGCCTTGCGATGATCGAGAAGCGTTTTTCCCTT
>CAYRYU010000033.1:4631-25844 GCA_964428355.1 uncultured bacterium | reverse complement strand
AGGATTTGAAAGCCATCGTCCGGGCCTTGCGATGATCGAGAAGCGTTTTTCCCTTTCTCCATTCCCCGGCCTTCCCTTCCCTTCCGGGATCGCGGTTTCGGGGGAAGCCACCCTGGTCGGCACGATTTTCGGACTCGAGGTTCGTGTCCGGGGAGCCACCGAATCCATCTCCCTGCCTTCCGTTCAACCCTCTCCCCGCAGGGTTCGAGGGCTCTGGGCAGAGACCTGCTTCGAGTTTTTCCTTGGGGAATCGGGCGGAGCGTATCGGGAGTTCAATCTGGCGCCTTCGGGGAACTGGAATGTCTTCCGTTTCGATTCCTATCGCAAGGGAATGAGGGAAGACGAAGGGGTAGGGGAGTTGCCTTTCCGGTTCATCTGCCGGCCAGGTGCCTGGGATGTCGGCTGCCGGCTGGATCTTTCCACTTTCGGATCGGAAGGCCTTCCGCTGAGCGTCGGAGTAAGCTGCGTCCTGAAGGAACCCACGGGCAGAATCACGTATTGGGCGCTTTCCCATCCGGGAGTCGAGCCGGACTTCCACCATCCCGAGGCGTTCTCGGAGTTCATCCCACAAACTTGAGGATCGATCGGAGACGTTTCCATGTCGGACGAGGTTCTACCCTATTTCCTCTTCGGGTGCTG
Organism: uncultured bacterium; assembly: GCA_964428355.1. GTDB lineage: Bacteria > Muiribacteriota > Ozemobacteria > Ozemobacterales > Ozemobacteraceae > CAYRYU01. Next base: position 25,205 of record CAYRYU010000033.1, on the reverse strand, counting down.
GGTTCCCGCCCTGTTCATCTATCTGCTGAGGGGGTTCTCGAGCAGACCCCAGGCGGGGAAAATCGAAAGCGGGCTGGACCGCAGGCTGGCTGTCGTGATTTTTCTCATTCCGTTCACCCTGGCAATGATCATGCTCACGGCATTTTTCAAGGAGATGGGGATGGGGCACGCGAATGCCATGACGGTCTCGAACGCGATCATCGCTTTCGGAACGGCCCTCTTTCTACATTATCGAAAATGACGTGCTTCCGGCCGATTCCTGCGGTTGAAGCCAAAGGCTACGGGTTTTCCGCGGGATGATGTATAATCCGACGCATGCAGGGGACGTCGCATGAACGGCAACCGGGGATAATCGTTCCCAGACTGCAGGGGTTATCCCCCCCTTCGACCTGGATCGAAAGCCTGGATGATAAGGTCAACCCGGTTACCGTCCGGGAATTGAGAAGGCTGCTCCGGAACTGGACCCTCATCCCGGTGATGCTTTTTCCCGCATTCGTACAACTTGTCACCCTGATCCTCGGAGTCGTGAACGTATCCTCGGGACGTGCCATCACCGCATGGCTGCTTCGGGAGGGATGGTATCTTTCGGCCTTCTCCATCCCCCTTTACCTCTACTTCGCCTGGCAGGCCAACGATCCGTCCTCGGAAAGCGATTTCGAGGAATTGACACCCCTGGACCCGGGGAAGATAGTCCTCGGGAAAGCCCTCTCCGCGTTCGTCCTGGTCATGGGCGCAGTACTCGCGGGCCTTCCCCTGTTGGCCCTGGTGGGATTGGCTTTTCCCGACAAGGACGTCGAGGCCATCAATGTCCTGATCATCTTCGGGCTCGGGATAGGGCCGGTTCTCTTCCAGACATTCATGTTCACGCTGTTCACCGTTTTCAGCAAGGAAAACAATCCAAGACTGCTGCTTGCACCCATTGCGCTTGCCCACCTGGCCGTGTTCCACGGGATCGTCTTCGATTCAGGTCCTCTGTCCCTCCCAGACCTGATTTCCCTGCCCCTGGGCAAGTGGTTCGTAACCGCTGGAATGCTTCAGGGGATTGTCCTGTTCGTGGTCTGGTACCTCATCCTGGGGCGACTTTCGATGGGTTTCGTTGCGGAGGGCATCGGAAACCCGTTCTACAGGGAGGGGCCCCGACTTCGGCCTTTCCTCGGCATGGGCTGGTTGGTTTCGGGCGGGATCAGCCTTCTCCTCGGGCTTCTGCTTTGGGATGAGGTGCCCATCGTGGTTTGGGTAGTCGGCTGGATCTGGATTTCGCTGGGTTTGCTCCCCTGGGGGCTTTCGGAAGACAGTCGCCGCCCTCCCAGCCACCTGAGGGTCGAAGGGCTCCCATGGAAACGAAATCTTCAGTTTCTCTGGTACGGGGGTGGGGCGGGAAGTTTCTGCTGGAGTGCCGTGATCCTTCTGGTAACGGTTTCCATCGGGATTTTTCTGCTCCTTCTGTTCGGCCACAAGGTCAAACCAGGATCCGTGGACAATGATTCCGCTGAAATTTTCTTTGGCGGCATCCTGGTCTATTTCAACTACGCGGTAACAGCGTATTCCTCGGTGCGAAGCTCTCCCTCGATCAGCCGGAGGGATACCTGGAAGGTCTTCTTGGGAATGGGGGTTCTTGGTTGGGTCGTTATCCCGTTCATCGGACTCCTGATCTCGGAGGGGCTTCAGCACCATTCGGGGGATTTCCTGAACGTTTTTTGTCCGATCGGCTTCACTTCGTCGGATACGGCCTGGGGAACTTGGGTGGTTGCCTTGGTCTGGATGTTGACCAACATCCGGTCTGCCAAGCCCTTTTTCTTCGAGGACTGGGAAATCTTCCTGGGGCGGAAAAAACGGCTTCCGCCTTTCGCCGGGAAATCGGATTCAGAGAAGGCCACCCCTTCGCAGGAGGTTCTTTCGACATCTTCGGCCACCCCGGCACAAGCCCCACGACGGGACGAATGTGCCCGAAAAGCCAGGATGGCGCAGCCCTTGAGGGCACCCCCGCCGGTTCAGGAAGCCCTTGATCAACCCGTCACCGGGACGGACCAGGCGGCTTTGGAATCCTGTTCCAAACCCGCTGTCGAGGAGGAGCAGACGGATCTGTCGGTCCTTCCGGCATTCCACCCCGTTTTGGAGCGCCTGGATGACCGGTTGAACCCGGTCCTGGTTCTGGAGATTCGTCAGCTCGCCCGGGACAAGAAGCTCCATTACCAGTTCTGCGGTCTTGTCCTGGTCGAACTGATCATTGCATGCATTCCCGTACTTCTCTACTTATACGGCAGCGAAAACGTATCGAGCGAAATCGAACGGACGGTCCCATGCGTTCTGGTGGGAATCCTTCTTCTCGTTACCGGAATCCTCCTGCCGGGGATGGCCTTCACCCGGTTCCAGGCAGAAATTGACAACCGTTTTCTCGACCAGGAGCATCTTTCATGCATGACCGCGGGAAGGGTGATCTCGGGAAAGCTCCAGGTGGTGGTCATTCTCACCTTGATTTGTTTCGCCGCTTGCTTCCCATCGATATTGGCAGCTTCATTTCTGGGCAGGCTGGGGATCTGGAGGGTGTCGCTCTCACTCCTCCTGAGTTTTGTTGCGGTGTTTCTGATGCAGGAGTTCGTCCTTCTTCCGGTCACTCTTCCCCTGCCAATGGATTTCCGGAAGTTCCTGGGGGGGATGCTTCCCTTCATGATCGTTTTCATCAGCCAGGATTCGGCGATCACGGCGATCGATAGACTCTTGCTTGGACCGGTTCCCCGTGGCTTTCTCACAAGCACCCCCTTTCTGGTAAAAACCGGGTTGGCCCTGGTTTGGGCGATCTTCATCGGCGGTATCTTGTTCCTCGGAATGAAAACTGCTTTGGAAATGCGTCGGGGACCGTCCGTTTCCTTCCTGCGGAAGTATCTCACGGTTTCCTGGGCGGTTCTTGGGGTCCTTCACTGCGGCCTGGCCATCGTGACTGGGAAATCGGGCGGAATGGTTATCTGGACCACCTTCTGGGCATTCCTGTTCATACTCTGGTTGATGATCGGGGCGGGTGAAGGGGAGATGCCCCAAAGCGGCTCCGGCGACGGGGTCGATTTCCTGCGATCAGGGAGAAAAAGCTTCCTGAAAACCTTTTTGGGGTTCCTCTACTGCAAAGGGGCGGCCAGTGGAATCCCCTGGGCGTTCATCCATCTGGGGCTCACCATCGGAATCGGTGCGTTCATGAACGAATTGGTTCCGGTTCCTCTCTTTCCGGAATACCCGGGAAAGCTCGAGGGTCTCATGGGGACATGCTTGTTTTTCACCGCTTCGCTTCTTCTCGGCGGGAGGTTCCAAAGGGCCCGGTTCTTCAGTTTCCCCAGAGCCGATCAGGCAGGTTATTTCGGAACAGCCCTTTTCCTCGTTCTTGCCTTCGGCCCTTTCTTTCTTACAGGTAATGTGGGTGAAGGCCCCCTTGCGGTTGCCTGGTTCTTGAGCCCGCTACCGCTGGCTTTGCCTCACCTTCGACCCCAATGGATGTTCCTGGGATTCGTTCTTTTCATCGCGACCGTGCTCCTGTCTGTGCCCTGGTTTGTCGAAGAGTTCCTGTCCTTCTCCCGCGAAAAGGAGCCTCCTGCGTGAACCTGGCTCCCTTTGGTCCTTTGCGCTTCTCCACGACCCCTAGAAGCGGGGTTCGTCGATGGCGGAGTTGATAACGTAATCCATCGTCACCGTCGAGGTCGATACAGCCGTGATCTTGATCAGACCATAGTGTCTCGAGGAGGGGAAGTAGACCGAGAAAACGTCCCCGGCTTCGATACCACGCTCCTTGTGCATGGCGGCCAATGCGAGGGCAGTTGAGGTGAAATGGTTCGCCCCGTTCGTCTGATAGGTTTCCGCGTAGGAAAGATCCTTCAGCGCTGGCTTTCCATCTATCCCGCGAAGGATACGCGTGTTCTGGTTGCTGCTGCCCAAACCCGGAATAGAACCCAGGAAACACAGATCGTCGGATTGGGTTCCTCCATCGATAATGAAATCCGTGCAGGATGCCGTTCCCTCGGCGGGGAGAATCCCCCTCAGTGTGAGAACCTTGGTTCCAGTCGCAAGGGCGGTGGACGGGGCTTCCACGAAGCGGTACTCGACGAGGACTCCCTTGAACGAGCCTTCCACGATGTCGATCCGCTTGATGAAAAGCTTCAGATATATATCCGCGGCGGCGGATTTCTTGAAGAACAGGCCAAGGGCGACCTGCTCGGCGGTGTTGCTGAACGTTCGGGTGGTGCTGACCGCGCCGTTCCGGAAATCCGAGAGCAGTTGCGCATCGGGATAGCTGGCAAGACAGGGGATGGGGTCGAGCATCGAAGTCTGGCTCGAAAGAGTCGTCAGGAAGCGGACCCTGTCTCCGCTGATGTTCTGCAGGATACGAAGGTCGATCTCACCGTCTCCGTCCAGGTCGTTGGTGAGCCCCAGATAGGCTACCATTGCGGTTGGGTCGAAGTTGGTGTTTTCCTTGAGGATCTTGGTCTGGCTCGCGAGTTCGGCTTCCATTACCTCCGAGTTTTCGACCAGGCCCGGAACCTGGGCCAGGTCCTGGAGTATTGCGCTCTGAAAACGGGTTTTCACCTTCCCGACAAGGGCGGGGAAAGAAGCGAGGAGTTCATTGGCATCCATGCCGGACTTATCCGCGAGAAGGGCCGCAGCCGTGGTTTGGGAGTCGATGGTGAAGGAACCGATCCCGGAACTCTTTACCCATGACTGGAAGCGGATCTTTCCCATGGTGAGGAGGACCTTGTAGCTTCCGGTGGTAATTTTCTGAACCCCCTGGAGCGAGATATCCCAGGTGGGTGCAACATAGGTGACCTGGGGCGAAGATATCGGGATCCCGTTGACCGAAAAAGCGGCACTTGCGATGGCATTCCGGACTTCGAGATTGGATCCCGGAATGAGAGTCACCGCGGGGAGCAGCCCTGAATTCACCGTGTTGGGAAACGCAAGACTTCCCTTGAGTTCAACGGTCTCCACAGGAGCCGCAGGACCGGCGGGATTGGATGAACCTCCTCCGCACCCGGTGCAGCAGAAGAAGGCCGCCATCAATGCGATTGCCAAGAAAATCGGGGTGAACTTCATCTTTTTCCTCCAGGGCTTTGCGATTGAGAAATGATAATAGGGTTTCCTCCGCCCGTCAACAGGGGGCACGATATGCCCCAGGAGTGCACCGCCAATTTCCTGTTGAAGTCGACACCCCGTTTGGACTACACTCCCCCCCGGCCGATTTTCCCGTCAAAAGGCCAGATGGAAGCATGGAGGAATGAATGAAGACCCTAATCGAACCTTTCAAGATCAAGATGGTGGAGCCGATCCGTCAGACGACGCCCGCGGAGCGGGTAAAGATCCTGAAAAAAGCTCATTACAACCCTTTCTTGATCAAGGCGGATGACATCCTCCTGGATTTTCTTACCGACAGCGGGACCGGAGCGATGAGCGACCGTCAGTGGGCGGCAATAATGATGGGAGATGAATCCTATGCCGGCAGCCGGAGTTTCTTCAACTTCGAAAAGCAGGTCAACAGTATCACCGGGTTCAAGCACGTCATTCCCACGCACCAGGGGCGGGCGGCCGAGAGAATTCTCTTTTCGATCCTGGTGAAGGAAGGGCAGAAAATCCCCAGCAACACGCATTTCGACACCACGAGGGCGAACATCGAGTACAACCATGGCGAAGCCGTCGACCTGGTGATCCCGGAGGGTAAGGTTCCCGAGAAGGTTCACCCGTTCAAGGGGAACATGGATCTGAAAAGGCTCGAAGCCTTCCTCGCCGCAAACCACAAGCATGTTCCACTCGGTATGATCACGGTCACGAACAATTCGGGTGGAGGCCAACCCGTATCGATGGCGAACATCCGGGAAACCTCGAAGCTTTTCCGGAAATTCAGGATTCCCTTCTTCATCGACGCCTGCCGTTTTGCGGAAAACGCTTATTTCATCAAGGTTCGTGAAAAGGGCTATCAGAAGAAGCCGTTGCTGGAAATTGCCAGGGAGATGTTTTCCTATGCCGATGGCTGCACCATGAGCGCAAAGAAGGATGGGCTCGTGAACATCGGCGGTTTTCTTGCCATGAACGACTCCACGCTGGCCATGAACGCCAGGAATCTACTGATCCTTACGGAGGGTTTTCCCAGCTACGGGGGCCTGGCGGGGCGTGACCTGGAAGCCCTCGCCGTGGGTCTCGAGGAGGTCCTGCACGAGGATTATCTCCAATACCGCATACGGACGGCGGAATACATGGGCGAGCGCCTTTTGAAAGCCGGAGTCGGAATCATCCGGCCCACCGGCGGCCATGCAGTCTACATCGATGCCAAGGCATTCTACCCCCATATTCCTCCCGAACGCTTCCCAGGCCAGGTCTTGTGCTGCGAACTCTACGAAATCGGCGGGATCCGCGGTGTCGAGATCGGGTCGGTCATGTTCGGGAAGAAGGATCCCAAGACGGGGAAAACGGTTTCTCCCCCGATGGAACTGGTACGGCTTGCTTTCCCGCGCCGCGTCTACACGCAAAGCCATTTCGATTTCGCGATCGAAGCGATCATCGAAACTTTCGGGCGCAGGAAGAAGGCAAAAGGCCTGAAGATCACCTGGGAGCCCCCATTCCTGAGGCATTTCACCGCCAGGTTCGCTCCGGTGGCCTGAGGAAAACGGGGAAAACGGGGGACACACGACCAGTTTCGAAAACTGGTCGTGTGTCCCCCGTTTTTCCAGGGATAGGGGCTCGTCAGAGGTTCTGCAATCTCGGCCGCAGAACGGGAGGAACCGGGCGGTATCGGTTGACCGGGGGACGGACCTGGGGTTTGGAGATCTTCGTTTCTTCCTGCTGCGAAGCCCGGTCGACGGAGATGTTCCAAGCCAGGTAGAAGATCAGGCCGAAGGGGCCGGTGAACAGGACGAGAAGGAACCAGCGTTCGGGGGACCGCCTCCGGGAAAGAGTATCGAACCAGACGAAAGCCAGGGAAGCGGTCTGGATCACCACTGCAAAAACCGTGTAGAGAACCAACATCGTTCCGAGGTTGCCCATTTCTCAGCCTCCTCTTCCGATTTCAGGTCGACGGCCGTCCTGGTCCTACCAGAACTTCAGCCGGTTGTACAGGTTCGAGGCAGCCTCCCCGGTCTTCTTGAGGCCGTTCCCGACGACGGTGCCGGTACTGGAGATCAGATTGCCGCCGAAGTCCAGGACATTTCCGGTAACCCGGCCAGCCCCGCCGACGGTCCATTCCGCCGCTCCGACGGTCCGGTTGATGACTCCACCGCGATTCCATCGGTCCGAGGCGTCATCCATCATCGAATGCCCGCCATTGGTCAGTGCCCTGCCGGGAACGGTCAAAACGGCTGCGGGGATGGCGGTTCCGAGCTTGCCGACTCCGGAGACGACGCTGGTGGGACGGCCGTTTCCCCAGCCTCCGACGACGTCGTTGATCCCCCCGGCGACGTTATCCTCGAAAGCCGTTCCGAAGGTTCCGGAGTAGATCGGTGTGGTCGAAGCCCTGGCGGGATCGTAGGAATCGATGTCCACCATGAGATTCCGGTAGTTGGCGAGACTTCCCATGGTGACGCCCTGAAGAGGCGTGCTCCAGATACGCGAGAACTCGTCGTTGGGCATCTCGTGCTTTCCGCCGGTTCCGCTGACGCCCCAGACGGAATCCCTCAATTCCCAGCTGACGATGTTCCCCTGTGCATCCTTCTTGTAACCGCTGATGGCAACCCAGTGAGGAGTGCCGTTGCAGTTGACCAGGACGATGACGGGCTTTCCGGAGTCCAGCTTGCGGGTGAGATCCTCGAGAGAAGCTCCCATCCGGAGGGAGGAAGTGCATCCCTTCCGGTTGAGGTAGTCGACGATGGTCGTGGGGGCGGAAAAGATCCCCAGGGGGTTGGTTTCCCGGTAGACCTCGGAGAAGGTCACGTTGCATCCGAGGGAGTTCAGGACGCTGGTCATCGCATACTGGCCGCAATAGTTGTTCCCGTCGAGGCCCTGGGGAACCGAAAATCCGTTGAGGGAAACCCCGGCATTCTGCGGGGCGGGAGCCGGGGTCGCAGCTTCCTGGCGGGCTGAACGGGCGGTCGTCCTCGCAACCGTCGGAGCCTTGGAGACCTGCGCTTTTACCGCGGGAACCGGGGTGGCGCGGACCACGGTTTTCGCCTTCGGGGTCACGGGAACCACAGACGCGGGGGCGGGAGCGGCCTGCTCCGGTTCGCTGACCGCGGGCATCGGAATGATGGGGGTCGAAGTCAGGGCTTCTTCGTCAAAGGGACCGGCAACAACTGCGGAAGTCTGGGTCAGTGCGACAAAAAGAAGAGTTGCCAGGACCAGATTCCGGATGGTTTTCTGCGTTTTCATCTCGACTCCCCCTGGTTCTTTGGCGGGGCATCTGGTCTTCTTCGCTTTCTTTTCCCCGTTCGCAAATTGATACGCAGGGGGGGCTGGCAAGGTTCAAAATTTCCTTTCCATGGAGTATCATTGATTCTCCCCCGAAGTCGGGGGATAAATTCGAACTGGAGAAAAAAATGAAAAAAATCGCGATTCTGCTCCTTTGTCTTTTCGTAACCGCTGCCGCCCATGCCCAGAACGATGGAAGCGCCGCCTCCGGATCCGGGACACCGGTCGTTGACAGCAAAACCATCTGGCAGGAGACTTTCGGTTCCGACCTGATCGATGTCGGTGGAAAGGCCGTGAGTCCGGAAGTCCTCCAGAACAAGATCGTCGGAATCTACTTTTCCGCGCATTGGTGTCCTCCCTGCCGGGCTTTTTCCCCTGAACTGGTCAAGTTCCGGAATGCCCACAAGGACCAGTTCGAGGTCGTCTTCGTCAGCTCCGACAAGGACGCGGCCGCCCAGAAACAGTACATGGAAGAGCTCAAGATGGAGTGGCCGGCGGTGAAGTTCGGAAGCCCGATTGCAGACAAACTCTCCGAAAAATATGGGGTGGAAGGTATCCCCACTCTTGTCATTGTCGACCCGAAGTTCAACACCATCTCTACCGAGGGCCGCGAAGAGGTGACCGAGAACGCCGAGGGGTGCCTTGATGCCTGGAAGGAGAAAGCGGGGCTCTGATCCCGCTTCCCCAATCCCCTCCGAAATAACCAGAATGGAAGCGACCCCGGCCAACGGAAACTCACCACCAAGTCGCGGAGGACACGAAGTCCACAAAGAAGGGTGAGGAATTTTCCCCCGTCGTAGCCCCCCGCGGTCCTTGTGTGCCTCGTGGCATTCCTTGGCCGTTCTGAAGCTGTTTAAAATCGGGTTAGATTTTTTTGGCCACGGATTTTCACGGATGGCCCCGGATTGGAATTTGGGAAAATCAGTGTCGATCCGGGTTTATCCCTGGCGAAAATCCTTCGATCTCGATCCCTTCCTCTGTCGGTTGAACCTTTCACACTTCTCTCCGAGCCCGAAAGGTGCGCTTGCCGTTCCTTTCGGGCTTTTCATCTCTTCCCAAAACTCGACCTTTCCGGGAAAAGACCATGGCTTTCTCAATAACCGAGGTTTTCCCAACGGCATCGTTCAATTCCCCGTTTATTTCTGAAAGACGGTCGTGGGACCGATTTTGAATCTGATGCAAAATCACTTGAGAGGATTGCCACGGAGTTCACTGAGACACGGAGGTTGAAGAGGTTGAAAATGGAAAGGAAAAACACCCAAGAATCCCCTTTTGCCTCTGTGCCTCCGCGCCTTGGTGGCATTTCTCCCAGAAACATTGTCTTGCTGCCAAAGAAATCCGGAAAAGTGGGGAACAAATCGTCATGAAAGGATCCCTGGCTCGAATTCTTCTGGTTTTCCTGCTCCCTGCCCTGGGGCTCTGCCTTCCGTGCATGGCCGAGGAGAAGGAGTGGACGTTCATCGCGTACATCAACGCGGACAACAGTCTCGACGAATATGGGACGATAGACCAGGATGAAATGGCCAAGGTGGGAAGCAACGAAAGCCTGAACATCGTCACCATGATCGACGGAGCCGATAGCGGCGGAGTCGTGAACTTCATCGAGAAGGGAAAGATCAGGAAACTCCGGGACGTGGGAGAACCCGATATGGGGGATTACCGGGTCCTGGTGGATTTCGTGAAGAACGCGGTCAGGGAGTTTCCCGCCCGCCATTATGCCCTGGTCATCTGGAGCCATGGTTCCGGGTGGAAAAATGTCGAGATTCCGGTTCTGGCAAAGGGAATCTCCCCGGACGATACCTCCGGAACACACATCACCCCGGATCAGTTGGGAGTGGCCCTTTCCGATATCAAAGGGGCCCTGGGAAGAAAACTCGATATCCTGGCGATGGATGCCTGCCTGATGCAGATGATGGAAGTCGCCTGGTTGGTGAAGGACTCCTGCGATCTCATCGTTGCCAGCGAGGAAAAGGAGCCTCCAGACGGCATGGAATACGTCGGAATGTTGGAAAAGGTCGGGGGAAGGACATCGGCCCTCGATCTGGCCAACTCGATGCTCGATTCCTTCGACAAGTTCTACGAGAAGATCCCCGGGGGGTGGCAGGTTCCGATTACCCTTTCGATCCTCGACAGCTCGAAACTGGGTGACGTCAAGGACTGCCTGGACGGCCTGGCGAAGGCGGCTTTGTCGGGGCCGGGCATTCTCGAGCTGACCCCAGCCCTGGAGGGCGTCATGCGGTTTTCCCAATCGGGCAATATGGACCTTCAAAATTTCGTGGCCATCCTTCTGGACAAAGCCAGAGACGAAAGCCTCAGAAACGCGGCGCAAAAACTTTCCGCGAGTCTGAAAGGCGCAATCGTCCGCAGGGTTGGCCAGGGCTGCAAGAGTGACCTCGCGCTGGGGCTTGCGATCTATTTTCCCGCGGCTTCCCAGAAATTCTCCGCAGAATACTCCCAGATCGGATTTTGCAGGGATACCCTCTGGGACCAGATGATCGTCGGGTATTACAAGAAGGCCGAATCCGAGAAGGTGGTATCCACCCTCCGGGAGGGGAACTCGGGGCCCATGGAAGAGTTCATCCGGACCGCGAACCGAAACAACGCCGAGGTCAGCCGGTCGATACTCGAGAGGCTGAACTTCCTGGAGATATCAGAACTGGAACCGGTCCTTCCCCCGGGCGAGCTGGAAGCCCTCCGGTCGGAATTGAGGGAAAGGCAGGGCCTCTATCCCTGACCTGGGAAGGGTCAATCGATCTGGATGGAAAGGGTGTAGGAAGTCCCTCCATCTTCGAGGATCGTCACGGGGCCTGTCTGGCCCGAATGGTACCCCTGGTCCAGGTTGATGGCGAAGAAATTCAGGGGCCATCCGGTCGGGACATTGGAAAAAGTCGCTTCAGCCCAGCCGTTCTGGGAGACCACATCGACCGAATGCCCGGTTTCGCGAATATAGACACGTGCCCTTGCTCCGTTGGGAAATGATCCCGGGCTGTCCCCCGATGGCTGCGTGGACCTGACGACTACCCGGACCGTTCGGTAGATTGGGCTCAACGTGGAAAAATCGATGTCGACTCCGCCGATCGTGCCCGCAGGTTGGGAAGCGTTGATCGCCACTCCCGGATGGAGGACCGTCAAATCGTATCCCCGGATTTTGGCCTTGATCGCAACTGATCCGACGTTTGACGGGATGTTTTTCAGGTGATAGACGGTGGTCCCGACCAACTCGGTTTCGGATGCCACCACCCGGCCTCCGGCCTCCGCCCAGATCAGGAAACGGGAAATGAATCCGGAGGTTTCGAGGATATAGCCCGGGAGATTTCGAAGCACCCCATGGATTCCTGTTCTCAGGTTTTCTGAACCTGAAGCGGGTTCATCCCTGTCAAAGAGTATTCCCTCGCCGGCGGGTGTGAAATCCCGGCGGACGATCCGGCGGGCGCGGGTATCGAACTCGTAGGTGGCAAAAGGTTTACCGGGGACCAGGGAAGGGTCTTCGGACGAAAGGATTTCCAGCCGCAGCAGCCCGGGTGTCCTATCCACTTTTCCCAGGAAGAGCTTCAGGTTGTTCTCCAGGCCCGCGGTCTCCTTGGCATCGCGGACGGCAATGTCCGCGGCCCTTTCAGGAGTAAGGAGCTGGGAAAAACCCGGCTGGACGATGGAAAAAAAAGCTATCACCAGACTCACAACGACCCTTGCCCGAATCTTCATGGCCGAATCCTCAACATCGTATTTCCTTCAATTCTACCACATGTTCCCGGAATTCGCTTCTGAGCAAATGACTGGCGAGGATTGCCACAGAGATACCGAGACACGGAGATGGAAACGTTCAATTTTACCAAAGCGATTTTCGGGGAAAGGGAAATCTTGCCTGCCATTGGTTTACATAATAAAATGGGGGGAAAAGCGTGGGAGGGGAGTCGTGAAAAAGTGGATTTCGGATTTTTGGGGTTTGGTCCTGATTGCTTCATTTCTTCCGGCTTTTGGCCCGACGGATTCGTTCGAGGCCCGGGCCGCGGAACCCGGAAAACCTGCAGAACAAGGAAACCCGGAAAGGGCCGGAGCCAAGGCCGAAATCCAGGTAACCCTCGAAGCCACACCGGGGGCGCCTCCGGGAGGTTTCACCAGCAAGTCGGGGTGGCCGTTCCCCCTGAAGAAAGGACTCCCACCTGGGACCACCAGGGTTCCGGAATCGAAGGAGGCGTTTTTCGGGGAAATCCCCCTTGCGGAAAAACCGGTCCGGTTCGTGGTCTTTCATCCTGCCGCCCACCCAAAGGACTGGGTTTTTCAAGTCGATGCCGATCGGGACGGAGATTTCACGAACGACTCCGCCGCATCCTACCCGGGCGAAGGAACCTACGGATCCGCCGCGGGGATCGACGTCGATGTTCTCCGGCCGGATGGAACCCGGTTTCCGGTCAACCTCTGGGTTTATACCAACCTCAACGATGTCCAGGGGCACGGAGAGAAGCCTGCCTTCAACTACTACTCGAGAACCGTAAAATCCGGGGTCCTGGAGCTGCCCTTCGAAAGAGGAACCCGGAAGCTCTCGGTCCTGGTGGCCGATCCCAACAACGAGGGTAGGTTCGACAGCCATTCGGTCTTCATCGATCTGAACGGTGACGGGAAATTCCAGGATGCCGAGCGGTTCGGGGAAAACGCCTGTACAAGCTTCGAAAATCTGGTGATCTGCGTCGAGCCGATCGCGCCTTTCGGTGATTCCGTACGAATCCACCTCGAGGGGGAAGTCCCCGGAAGCGCTCCCGTGCGAGACGCGGGGAAGGAGCTCGAAGCGGAGCCGATGGTGGGGAAGGTTCCCCCCGCCCTCGGAAAGGACCTTTCGGGGAATGAAGTGAGCCTCGAACGGTTCGAGGGCAAGGTGGTTCTCATCGATTTCTGGGCGACCTGGTGCGGTCCCTGCATGAAGGAACTCCCGGGGGTTCTTCGCCTTTACGGAGACTTCCACGCCCGAGGTCTGGAGATCGTCGGAGTTTCGCTCGACCGCGATCGGGCCGCCCTCGAGAAAGAGATAGGGAACCGTGGAATTCCCTGGCCCCAGATCTGCGATTTCAAGGGCTGGGACTCGGAGATCGCCCGAAGGTTCCATGTCGACGGGATTCCTTTCACATTCCTCATCGGGAAGGACGGAAAGATCGCGGCCATGGACCTCATCGGGGAGCAACTTGCCGAAGCGGTGAAAAAGGAACTTCAGCGTTGAACCGCTGAATGGTATACTTGGGCCATGAGCAAGATCAGAGTGTTGTCGCAATCAGCGAGACGCCCTCCCCAGGGTCTCGATGGAAGTCGTTCCCGATATCGTTTCCCCGGCCGCCGGGGAAATCCTCTTCTGATAGGAATGGTGCACGTTCGCGCCCTTCCTGGCACTCCTTTCGCCGAACTGGGAATCCCCCTGATCGTCGAAGCGGCGGTTCGTGAAGCCCAGGCGCTCAAGGACGCCGGTTTCGAAGGGATCATCCTGGAGAACATGCACGACAGGCCGTACTGCCGGGGAAGGGTGGGTCCCGAAATCACGGCAGCCATGGCAGTGGTTTCTGCCGCTGTCCGGGAAACGGTCGGCGGTGTCTTTCCCCTCGGGATCCAGATTCTTGCGGGGGCGAATCTCGAGGCACTCGCCGTCGCCCAGGCCGCGGAACTCGATTTTATCAGGGTCGAGGGGTTCGTTTTCGGACACGTGGCCGACGAGGGCTGGATCCAGGCGTCAGCGGCGGAGCTTCTCAGGGAAAGGAAACGGCTCGGAGCCGATCGGATAGGCATCTGGGCGGATATCCAGAAGAAGCACTCCTCCCACGCCGTGACGGCGGATCTCGGAATCGATGAATGGGCCCACGCCGCTGACTTCTTCGGGGCGGATGCCCTCATCGTGACCGGGACGAGTACCGGAAAAGCAGCTTCCCCGGCCGATCTTGCCAATGCGAAAAAGGCCGTCGAAATTCCTGTTGCGATCGGGTCGGGCATCACCCCCGCCAACGCTTCGGCCTTTGCTTCCGCCGATGCCTGGATAGTGGGCTCGAGCCTCAAGATCGGCGGAAACTGGGCCGCGGAGCTCGATCTTGCCGCGGTTCGGGAAATGGTGGCCGCCCATCGTACGGTTTGCGGAGGCGAGAGGTGAGAATTTCGCCCGAAATCCCCTTCGACGTGATGAAAGGTTGGGAGCAGGGATGAACCCAAAGGAATTCCTCGAGGAAGTGAAGAAATCGGTCGGGGGGAACATCCGCGATGAAAGCGCTTTCGAAAGAGGGGGATTGATGGCCGAACGCGGACAACCCCGTATCGAAGTGGTTTCGAGGGGCTACCATGTCGTCCTCGATTTCATCATCCAGGAAGAACTCCATTTCATGGTTCGTCACACTCCACCCAGGCTTGTCAGCGTCAGGGCCTGGAACTTCCTCCACCGCCTCCTTTCCTTTCTTCGGCTCGAAGCCCGCGTTCCGACGGGAGACCCGAGGTTCGACGCCGCGTTCTTGGTCCAATACGTTTCCGAGAAGGAGATGGGAACCGTCCTTCCCCCGAAAGTCCGGGAGGCGATCTGGAAGCTGTCTCCCTTCTACGAATTCGAGCTGACCGAGCGGCTTTTCCGCATGTTGAAAGAGGTCACGCCTCATTACACCCCCGAAATGGCAATCCAGGACCTCGACACACTCCTGGATCTGGTGGACCATTTTTTCGGGGGCAAGCCCCCGGTTCCCACCCCCGGAAACAACTGACGAGGGGGGCGGAAGAGGTGGATGCCTCCGGTTTCCTTGACGAGGTCAAACGGAGATCCGGGGGGACCATCGTCGATGAGGACCTCTCCCCCTGGGATTTCGGCTGCCAATACGGTCTTCCCCATATCGATCTCCTCACCCGCGGGGCATACGTGAAACTCGATTTCGTCATTATGGAGGAGCTCCATTTCGTCGTCTATCGGGTTCCCCCGAGATTCCTGCTGGTTCGGGCCTGGAGCCTCTATTTCCGATTCCTTTCCTTCCTCCGGCTTTTCGGAAACGTTCCGACGGGGGATGCCCGGTTCGACTCGGTCTATTTCACCCAGTTCGTCCCTCCCGGGGAGATCGGGGAGGTCGTCTCCGGCGGCGTCAAGGAGAAGCTCTGGACCCTTTCACCGTTTTTCGAGTTCGAGATGACGCGCCAGGTTTTCCGCCTCCTCAAACTGGTTGACATCAACGGTGGCTATCGCCCGGAGGACGCGATCCACGACATCAATGCCATGCTCGATCTGGCGGAACATTTCAGCGGGCCGCCCGAACCTTTCAAGTTGAAAAAAAAGCCTCCCGCATCATCTCTTCCCCTTCAGCCCCCGGGCATTGGGGGTTCCTGAGTCAAGCCTTGGGAAGCGACTCCAGAAGGGCCCGGAAGAACGGCTCCTCCTGGAACCGGTGCAGGGAGTAGCAGTGTTCGAGAGTCGGAGCGCTCAGGCCAGGACCTGGAAGGCCTCGACGGTCTGGGTTTTCCCTTTTACCTGGGTCACCGGGAGTTTTTCGGTCTTGACCGCCTCCTGGGTGTTCTGGAGCGTTTCTCCGGAAATGACCACCCTGTTTCCCTCGATCCCGTGGGCAACCGCGCAAAGGCGGGCGGCGAGATTCACCGCATCCCCGATGACGGTGAAATCGACCCTGACCGACCGGACTCCGAGTATTCCCGAAATTGCGGTTCCGCTGTTGATCCCGACGCTGACGGGGACGGGGCCGGAGCGCTCCATCGACGCCGCGATATCGCGGGCGCAGTTCAGGGCTGCGAGCGAGGCTTCCCGGTCGTTTGGGAA
This sequence comes from uncultured bacterium, assembly GCA_964428355.1. Lineage (GTDB taxonomy): Bacteria > Muiribacteriota > Ozemobacteria > Ozemobacterales > Ozemobacteraceae > CAYRYU01. Next base: position 9,067 of record CAYRYU010000033.1, on the reverse strand, counting down.
GTCGTCGTGGTAGAAAACGAGAAGGATCTTCTCGCCCATGATCTTGTCGATCTCTCCCCCGTGTCTTTCCGAGGCATTGTTGACGGCCTGGAGGTGCGATTCGAGGGCGGTGAACACCTCCGCCGGGGTGTGGACGCTGGCGAATTTGTTGAACTTGTGGAGAGCGGAAAACAGGGCCGTGATCTTCTTGGGAATGCCCTGGTGGGAATCGGTCCCTGTGGAATCGTCTCTGACGGCCTTCCTGACGGAGGTCGAGACGAACTTCCTCAGGAGCTGACCCTCCCGCAACCCTTTGACCATGTGGTTGAAAGCCTTGGCAAGAACCCCGAACTCGTCCGGGCGGGATTCGTCGAGGTTGACGTCGTATCTACGGTTGTCGATGGCCGACATCTTTTCGAGAATTTCCTGCAGCGGTGTGATGAAATATGCGGTTCCCAGGATGGCGATTATGGCCGCGAGAGCGAGGAGGCTGATCATTCCTCCCCGGAAGAGATACTGGTTCCATTCGCTTGCTTTTGTCACCTGCGTGGCGTCCCGGGAACCCGCCAGGATGAAGCTCGGGATCTGGGCGGCGGGCAAGGCTTCCATGACCAGGTCCCCTTTTTCCGATTGGGTTCGGACCCCGACCCCGGTCCGCTCGACCTTGCCCAGGAGGTCGTGAAGCGGGGACTGCTTCTCGATGGGGCGTGGTATTGCGCAATCCCGGCCGATCTCCTTCTTCATGATGCCGAACGTTTCCTCTGCCCCCTTCAAAAGGTCGCGAAGGTAGGCCTCCTCGATCGCGACATCGGACCAGACCCAGAGGATGGCGTTGGTCAACTGCTTCCCGATGAATATCATGGTCTGGAGTATGAAGGTTTTTCCTGTGGAGAGCTTGAACTCGGTCTCCTTTTCAGGGGAATAGATCACGGAAAGGAAGAGCCCGGTTCCGCCTATCGTTGAGAAGGAATTGAACATCTCGTCATGTTTCATGCCTTCGAGGGTTTCTTTGGCGAAACCCATCTTTGAGTCCTTGTTCCGGGGTCCTTTTTTCTCGAAAGTCTCCTCCATTTTCGCAAGGATTTTCCGGTTCAGGTAGGAAAAGAACTCCAAAAGCTCGTCTTTTTTACCCATCAGCGAGTTCGTCGACGAGGGTTCATCATCCTCGGCAAGAATTGGGGGCCAGCTCTTGCGGAGATTGTTGCCGCCCATCATCCCGATGAGATGGAAGATGTCCCTCAGATCCCGTTCCGATCCGTCCGGTTTGAGCTTTGCACGTTCCCCTGGGACCGTGGTGAAAGCGGTTTCTATTCCCACCGCCTTCAGAACCTCTTTTCCGCATCCGGCGAGGGTTGCCCCGGTCTTCTCGGCCTCCATGGTCTTGAGCTTTTCGTGGAAATCGGGCTTCAGGACCGATCTGCGGATACCGCTGCGGAACCTGGAATGGGCATACGAGAAGCCTTCATCTATCTGGACCAGGTCGTTGTGGAGCTTTTCGGATATCTTTCCCCGTTCGGTCCGTTCCTGTTGGAACATGGTCCCCCGGAAGACCGCGCTCGCGATCACGATCGGGAGAAGGGCTACCAGGACGAAGGTCAGGAATATCCCCGGGCCGACCCCGAAGGGAAGGCCGCTGGTTTCGAGGACCCTTTTTCCGGCGAATCCAAGGGCGAGGAGGGTCATCAGCCCGAGTGCCGCCTGCAAGCCCTTTTCCATGCGGGATGGTTGGGGGAGCCGGGTCCGGAGATTGTAGGCGAAGACCGGGAAGTAGTCCTTTCCGATCAGGTTGTCTCCCTTGAAAAGAACAAGGTCGCCCAACAACTCCTCCTCGGGAAGGGTGACAGCCCCCCTGGCGGCATCCTGAAGGTGGGCCAGGAGAGCGGGCCGCGACTCGACGAATTTCGAGAACAGCGGGGACCCGGCTTCGCTCGGAATCAGCGCGACCCCGAATTCCGAGTTTTCCTCCATGGAATCTCCGCTCTGGAGGAACAGGTCGAGCGCGAATCTTTCGTCCCGCAGGGCCTTGCGGAATTCGAAGAAGCTGAGAACCACTATCTGGAAGCTTTCCCCCGTTGGCTTGATCGAATCCCAGAAGATGGCCCGGGTCCGGGACACGTCGAAGACGGCCTGGACCGTTCCCCGCCAACCGGGGATCAGGAGTTGGAGAACCTCTTCGGAAAACGGGCAGTAAAGGATGTCTGCCAGACGCTTTGAAAGGAGGTTGAACGCTGATTTGGGCTTCCCCCTTACGGCGGCTGTGGCGAAAGTCGTCGCGAGTTGCGGGGTCGAACCCAGGTTCTGGGAAACGAAGAAAAGGACCTTCACATGGTCGTCTCCGACCCTGACGACGGCCAGGTCGTGCGGGGGAAGGGTGTTGGCGAGCATCTTCTTGTAGAGTTTCCGGATCCCCCCCTCGACGGTGTCCCCTCCCAGCCAGCTTCCAAGCTTGGCGGTCCGGATCAGGAATCTGTGGAATGCATCCATCAGCTGGCCCTCGGGGGAGCCGGAACGGCGCAGATTCTCGATCTGGCCCCGGGCCTGTTCGCGGAGGTTGTCGAGCTCCTTTTCTGCCGCGATCGAGCCGGCAAGGTGGGCATCGTAGAAGAAAAGTGCGATCGGCAGGCCAGCGAAGGAGATGAAGATCAAGAAACGGATCAGTGCGCTCTTCATTTCTCCGGCTCCAGATCCTTGAGTTCGAAGGCGGGGTAACCCTTGATCCTCTGGAAAATCCAACCCGTGACGGATGCCGCAACCGTCGGGGAGGCGATGATCCTGGTGAACTGGCCCTTTTTCGAGGCCCCTTCGAGCTCCTCGGCGAAATCTCTCGGGTCTCCGACAACGGTGAGCTCGTTCCGCCCCTTCGAACGGATGATCCCGATCCGGATGACTCCGAAGTCGATCCCGATTCCGATGTCGAATCCGAACTTCCGTTGCTCGATTCGTGCACGGTTGCTCTTTTCATGTGCCTTCATCATTCCAACCGCAGCCTGAACGGCCTTTTCGCAGGCGTTCACCCCTTCCTCGTCGTGGAAGACCGCCACGACGGCGTCTCCGATGAACTTGTCGATCCAGCCGTGGTATTTCTGGATCTCCTTCACCATCGTCTCGAAATGGGCGTTAAGCATCTGGAAGACGTCCTTCCCCGGCTGGTCTTCCGATATGGTCGTGAATCCGCGAATGTCGGAAACGAGTATTGCCCCGAGAACCTCCTCGCGCTTCCTCTCCTTCTTCTCGAGGTATTTCGAGGCCGAGGCGTCGAGTTCGCGGGAAACGAAGGTTCCCAGCTTCCTTCGTTCCTCGAGCCCCTTGATCATCAGGTCGAACGCCCGGGTCATTTCGCCGAGTTCATCGTTCCGGTCCAGGTTGATTCTGACCCCGAGGTCTCCCTCGGCCACCTTTCCCAGGAGGAATCCGACGTTCAGGATGGGGTTGACGAGGTAATGGGAGATCGTCTCGCTGAAGACCAGAAGGAGCAGCCCAAGGAAGAGGGCGAGGGCAACCAGGTTGGAATACTGCCGTTTTGCCCTTTCATTGATCTTGAAAAAGCTGACCTGGCTCCCGACCGTGAAACCGGGCATTTTGGCGCAGGGGTGGGCGATCGTGGCGAAGTCGTCGGTGAGGGTGACGAGGTTCTCACCGCTTCTTCCTGCGGCCTCCATCTCCTTTTCCAGGAGGCGGTTTCCCCTCCAGAAGTTGCTGTTTGAGGGCGGGGGCTCGAGGCGGACCTGGCTGCCGGAGACGATGCGGCTTGTGGCAAAGTTCGAACCGTCCTCATCGGCGGTCCCCCCGACGGAAAGTCCCGCGTTCATCCGCGCGATGACGCCCCGGAGATACTCCTCGAAAAGCTCCATGGGCCTGGTCTGGAGGAAGGCCCAGGCCTGGGGCTTACCGTTTTTGGTCAGCACGTCGTGGAAGGTGAAATACTGGCCGTCGACGGTGTGGAGGATCTCCCCATGGCCCCGGTTCACGAGCCAGGTTGCCATGAAATTCGTTCCCACGATGGATTCGAAGAACTGGAGTGCCCGTTTGGTCGACATCCGCTGGAAGTCCCCCACCTTCTTGGTCACGACCTGAAGGGTGGGATCCAGATAATCGAACCCCCTGTAGGCCATGAAGTAGGTCAGAACCTCCTCATCGCTCTTGGGTTTTCCCGAAAAGGAAAAAGCCTGGTCCACGATACCGTCGTCCGTCAGCCGGAGCCAGGACATCTTTTCCAGCTTGACACCGTGGGCAAGCCGGCCGAACCAGGAAGACCCGATTCGCGCCGCTTCTGAAGCGGCGGCGGGGTGGGAGGACACCATAAGGCTCACCCATGTCTGGCTCGCGCAAAGTTTCTTGGCTTCCTCCACGAAGTTCGAGAAAAGGGCTGTCTGGGCAGCGTCGATCTCCTCGAGTTTCCTTTCAGCCTCCCGGACCGCCTGTCGTCGGTTGTTGAACCCCTCCGATTCGACCTGGAG
>CAYRYU010000033.1:0-4531 GCA_964428355.1 uncultured bacterium | reverse complement strand
AATCCCCGCTCTTCAGGGAAACCATCGTCGGGGTCTGGGGTGGCGGGACCGGCGAAAAGCCTTTTTCCTCAGGCTTCTTCAGATACTCCCGAAGATCCCGCCAGAACGTCCGGTCGATTCCTTTTGGGAGGATCGCCTTTCTCCTGAAACTTTCCAGAGGGAGACAGAACCCGGACAACCCGTCCCGACCGTCGAAAACCTTGTTGAGGGAAGTTCGGAGCTGTTCCCTGACGGGGGCTTGGAGACTCCACGGAAAGGTGATGATGTAGATGAACAACGGACGTGATTTCCTCGTTCCGGGACTCGTGATATCGAAGGTGTCGAGCAGGAAGAAGTTCTGCTTTTCCAGGGAGTAACCGGGCGTCAGCCTTCCCTTTCGATCGTGTACGAGAAGGTCGAAGCGGTAAAGGTTCTTGTACTCCCCGCCGAGAAATTGCCCCAGTCTCTGTTCCAATAGGTTGCGCTCGGAAAGAGAGATGGTTTCCCCGGAGTGTGCCCTGGCCGCGATCGAAAACGCCTCTTTGTACAACCTCAATTTCCCTGCGGAGGAATCGAAATACTCCCCCTCGATGGGAATGGACTTGAAGCCCGGCTCCAGGGCGAAGCCGAAGAGGGAAGTACCCTTCGGAAGGAACTCGGGGCCGAAGGCCCTTTTGAAACACCGGGAAATCACCGAACCCGGGTAGGTCGGGGATCCGGGTCCGCCCGCCTTCCGGGGGGTAGTGGGAGTCCAGCTCCCGTCGGTACCCAGTGATGGGATTTTGAGCTTTCCACGCCGGATGGCGGTGGCGATTCGCAGCTTGAACTCGGCGTTCCTCTGCTCGACCTGCTCCACGTAGGTCGAGAACTGGCGGAATTCGCTGAACCTTCGCTGGAACTTGTTTTCGATCGCGCTCTTGATGCGCCTGGTCTGGAGATCGGCACGAAGGTTCATGGCCCAGTTCAAGATCGCGAGGAAAACCCCGCTCAACAAAAGGGGAACGACGAGATTTCCGAGGATCACGAGGATCCCGGAAACCTGGTTTTCCCCCTGCTTTCCTCGCGGACGCCCGGAGGGACTGGGAGCGCTTGGCATGGACCTCCCCGCCGCGGTCAATCCTTCTTGAGTTTCATCAGGAGGAGATCGATCACGATTTTCGTGACGCTCTCGGCGGGGTCGATCGAGCCGAGGCTGAGGGACAGCCAGCCGTTATCGACGGTGAGAGGGAGGACCTGGGTCGTCATGCTGGCGAGTTCCTCGTTCTTGTCGAATATCCGGCTGAGGGAGGACGCTTTGAGGGGTCGGATGATCTGGAAGGTGTCGCCCTCGACCTTGAAGTGTTTCATGACGGTCCCGATCTTTTCGCTGACCCCGAGGATGGTGTCGAAAAGACCCGAAATCGAGTCTTTCAGGTTCTGGGAGGTATCGACCGATTCCCCCGCCCCGAGGGCGAACCCGGCCGGGGCGCGGCCCTTGATGATCATTTCCTTGACCGAGACCTCGATGGCCTGAGGGATAATGCTGGCTTTGAGCGTGCTTCCGCCCGTGGTCGCCATGTCGAGATTCAGCGAATTCCCCTCCGCCGAAACCTTGAACTCCTTGAGGAAGGAAAGCTGCCTTTTGGCAAGCTCGCCCGCGACCTGGAGGATGACCGGTGAAAAGGCGATCGTATGCGTGCTTTTGTCGTATTTGATAAGCTGCGTCGAGATTTTCTCCTTCACCGTCTCCTTGAGCTTTTCCTCGAGGAGCTTCTTGAGCGCCTTGAGCGGGTTTTCACCGGCGAACCCGGGGAGGGCCAGTGCCCAAGAGAATCCGATGAGGAGTGCGATGCAGACGACTGGGCCGGGAAAGACACGGGGTTTCATTTCGAGTTCTCCAATTCCGGAAGGGATTAGGCGTATATCTCGATTCTAATTCAATCCCCCCGAAAAGAAAACACCCATTGTGGGGCCAAAAATCAGGGGCAGTATCTCACGATGTCCTCGCCGCCCCCGATGGTTTCTCCGCTCGATCCTCCGATCAGGTAGATGAAGGGCCCGCAGGGGACCGCGGAAATGCTGATCGGGCGCTTGGTATCGCTGCTCCCATCGGATGTGTCCTCTATGCTCCGGAGGGTGCGGACGTTTCCGGTGTCCGGGTTCCAGGCCGCGGCGGTTGAGGTGACCGCGTTCGAACTGTTGAATCCGCCGAAGACGAAGATCTCGTCCCCGAAGGAGCAGGCAGCGGCCTTGCGGCGCTGCAGAGCTGTCGCCTGTGCTCCCGACACGGATTGGGGTGCCCAGTTGTTCGTGGAGAAGTTGAACCTGTCATACGAAGCGAGGGGGGTTCCTCCGACCGTGGACGAGCCGCCGATGCGGTAGAGGTACCCCTTGTGCCAGACGAGGCAGTGGTCGACCCTGGGCCCGGGCATGGCGGGAAGGTTCCGGCTGATTCCCCAGCGGGGGGCCGTGGCGTCGTATTTGTCCAGTCCGTGAGGCCAGTAGACGCAGGTCTTGTCGGAAACCGTCGAACCGTCGGTCGTTCCACCCGAGAAGATCGGACCGTAGGGGGTGAGGCAGGCGGCGTTCCGCTCCCAGGAATTGGCTGTGTGGTCGTCGTTGCTCGTCTTCAACATGTGGGGGACGGTCGGATCGGTCAACGGGCCACCCTGGGTGCTGTACAATTGAAGCTCGTCAATGTTGTACTTTGGCCCGCCGTTGTGGGAATTCACGGTCAACTTGTAATACTTGTACGCAACCGAGTTGGTGAAGAAGTAGTTGTTCACAAGGTTGTTGACCGGTGCAGCAGTCACGATTTTCAAAATGTCCCAGGCTGATCCGTCATGGCTTCCCCAAAAGGTGAAACCCGTGACAACCCTGTTGTTGTTCCCGAAGGCAACATTCGCCTGCATGCGGATGATATCGACAATCGTGTCCACCCCCATGAAGATCGTTATCGAATGACCCACGACGTTGTCACTTGATGTCCATGTGGTAGAAGTGTCTCTGTCAAAGGCTTTCCAACCTTCATCGGTTCCGTCGCATGCGTCGTGTGTCACTGTGAAAGGGGCGGGAAGGGCCTGCCCTGTCATGTCGGGAGTGACGTTGGTCACCCCCGTACAGTAAAGCTCGACCTCGGTGATTACATGCCAACTAGTGTTTCCAGAATTTGCTGATGAATCAACGCGGTACGTCTGGGAGGGAGGTGGGTTGCTGAAAGTTTTCGTCACACGTTGACAATCAGTTTGCCCGGTGTTTGAACAAAGGAGGGTTGCGCCTCCCTTGAGAGTCCAGTCGCGGGCACCGGAGTTGGAATTTGCGGACCAGTTGTCAAGGATGATCTTATTGCATATGAATGCAAGATCCGGGTGGCCGGCGTCGTATTGGGTCCAGATAGCCGAATTGTTGTTGACACCAAACCGACCTGGATCCGAGGTTGGTTGGGCGATATGATCCCATGCTCTCCAATGCTCATCTCCGGTGTATCCACTAGATGAGGAGGTGATCACTGCCGAAGAAGGGGCGTTGGCAGCGGTCATGGCATGGGTCACGCGAATCTCTTCAACCACCCCTGAGGGAATCGGATCGGTGGAGGTGAGTATCGCGCCGCTTTTCGGGTTGTAGGTTTGGACCCAATCAGTCTGATCGGAACCATCGTATCCGTTGAAGGCGATCAGCTGGTCTTCGAAGGGAATGACCGAATGGTTGCGGACGGTCTTGTTCATCTTGACGCCCAGGTCGCTGAAAGCCCCGGTGATAGGGTTGAACTTGTAGACGTTCTTGCGCGGCGAGCCGTCGCCGTCTTCTGCGCCTCCCATGATGAATATGCCTCCGTTGCTGACCGCGGCGATGTTGAGGTTGGCCACGTTGAGATCCATGTCCTTAACGATCTCATACCGGTCGCCGTCGTGGGTTCCCCCGAACGGGCGGGTGGCGAGGCACTTGATGGGGGCTCCCATGTCGATACGTCCGATGATGCTCCCGAAACCGTCTCCTCCAGCGGCGTCGGTTGAACTGACATCGATGGTGGAGCCGAAAGCGAACGTGGTTGGCATTGCGATGTCGACGATGAAAACGTAGTGTTTGGGAACCCCGTCGGTTCCCGCGAAGAACAGCTTCTGACCGTCGTGCGCGATCGCCAGGACGTTGTCGAGGTAATCGATCGTGGGAAGCTGGATCTTGCATGGGCTGGACTTGCCGGTCCGCTGGATCCAGATGCAATTGTTGTCGTCATCGAGGATGTAGAGGATCGGGTCGGTGCAGTCCCGCGAGTAGACAACGGCTGTGTTGTCATTGCCGTTTCCCGAGAGGTCGAAGCTGTGAAGCAGTTTGGGGGAATACTTGAAGGGGGTGAACTTCGCCTGGGGAATTCGCTCCCAGGGTGCAACCGGCACGAACGCTCCGCGTCCGCCGGCGTCGTGCTCGGTGTTGGCATCGCCCACGGTTGGGGTTCCTGGGCTGGTGTTCGTGGAAAGCAGGGGGGCGATTCCGATGTTGGTCGCTCCGTTGACGGTATGCTCTATCTGGACCTTGTGGGTGGAGAACAGATCGGGAGTCTGGGCCGAAAGAGCCC
>CAYRYU010000032.1:26894-70720 GCA_964428355.1 uncultured bacterium | reverse complement strand
ATCAGGCAACCCTCGACCCGACCGCCTGGCGCCGGGTGAAAAAGCTCCGCAGCCCCGATTCGAGGGGCCTGGCGGTATCGATCAGGATGTAGTCGATACCGGTTTTCCTGAGGGCGGACTGGAAGGTCGAAACCATCCCCTGGATCCGGCGGAGGTATTCGCGCCGCAGGGAAAAGGCGTCGGCCGCGATCTCGGAATGGTCCTCGAGGTCCTTGAAAAGGATCATCTCCTCGAAGGGGAACGTCAGCTCGTGGCGGTCGAGCACGTGGAAAAGAAGGATCTCGTGCTTTCGGGAACGGAGCTGTCTGGCCTTCGCGATGATGTTTGCTGCGTTGTCCATCAGATCGGAAAAGATGATCAGGAGACCACGCTTCCGCATCGTCTCGGCAACCCGGTCGAGAGTGGCCCCCATGTCCGTTTCCCCGCCTGGCGTGGTGTTCTCCAACTCCTGGCAGATCGCTTTGAGATGCGCCAAACCCGATTTGGGCCGGATGATCTTCCGGACGCCCTTTGCGAAGGTCACGAGGCCTACCGAATCCTGCTGACGAAGCATCAGGAAGGCGAGGGATGCCGCAAGGGTCGCCGCGTATTCCAGCTTCGTGAGCGACCCTTCCCCCTTGTACGACATCGAGCCGCTGGTATCAAGGATGAGATACCCGGAAAGGTTCGTCTCCTCTTCGTGTTCCTTGATGTAATACTTGTCCGTGCGGGAATAGACTTTCCAGTCGATGTCCTTCAGCGGGTCTCCGTGGACATACTGCCGGTACTCGGCGAACTCCACGTTGAACCCCTTGAAAGGACTTTTGTGGAGACCCTCGACGAATCCCTCCACGACTCCACGAGCCTTGATCTCCAGCGCGGAAAGGGACGCGAGGAGCTTCGGATCGAGGAACTTCGAGATCCGGCGGGTTCTATCCATTCCGCCTCAGTTCTTCGGTTCGGGAACGGATTTGAGGATCCGTTCGATCACGGTATCGGAGGTGATCCCCTCCGCTTCCGCGTTGAAGTTCAGAAGGATCCGGTGGCGAAGGACCGCGTTCGCGAGGCCCTGGATATCCTCGCAGGCAACGTAGAACCTGCCCTGCAGCACGGCCCGTGCCTTGCCGCCCAGGATCAGATACTGGCTGGCCCGCGGGCCAGCGCCCCAGGTGACGAAATCGTCGACGAAGGGGAATCCCTTTTCCCGGCGGGGCCTGGTTGCTTCCGCGATCGCGACGGCATAGCGGACGACGCGGTCGGAAACCGGAACCCGGCGAACGATCTCCTGGAGTTCGAGGATCCGTTCCCTGCTGATGACGGGAGAAAGCTTCGGTTCGACCCCGGAGGTCGTCTCCTTAACCATCTTCACCTCGTCCTCGGTCGGGGGATACTCGATCCGGATGTTGAACATGAAGCGGTCCAGTTGCGCCTCGGGCAGAGGGTAGGTGCCTTCCTGTTCGATGGGGTTCTGCGTGGCGAGGACGAAGAACGGGGCATCCAGGGGGTAGGTCTTGCCCCCGCTGGTCACCATCCGCTCCTGCATCGCCTGAAGGAGCGCGGCCTGGGTCTTGGGAGGAGTCCGGTTGATTTCGTCCGCCAGCAGGATCTGGGTGAAAAGCGGACCCTCGACGAAGCGGAACCGGCGTTCCTTCGAAACCTGATCCTCCTCGAGGATTTCCGTCCCTGTAATGTCGGAAGGCATGAGATCGGGCGTGAACTGGATCCGGCGGAATTTCAGATCCAGAAGCTGCGCGAGAGAATTGACCAGGAGGGTCTTCCCAAGCCCAGGAACCCCGATCAACAGAGCGTGCCCCCTGGCGAAGAGTGCGTAGAGGACTTCCTCCACCACCCTCCCTTGTCCGATGAAAACCTTGGAGATCTCGTTGAGGACGAGTTCACGCGCTTTCTTGATCTCGGCAACGGCGGTGACGTCATTGATTTCCTGCTTGGTGACCATGGGTTCGGGCATGGGGAACCTCCTGCGATTTGAAAGAGTGTTTACCTTAGCATGGAACCAGCCAGAGGTCAAAAGACCCGGGCATGTCGTGATCCATTGGCGACAAGTTTTCCCGGGCCTTTGGAACTCGGACCGACGCAGTGCTCAGATCTTCTCCTCGATCAGTTTCTGGGCGACGGAGGTGATGTTGTTGAGGGAGAAGTTGTAGGTGAAGGTCATAGTTCCTTCCGCCAGCTCGACCTTGAGCCCCTTGTCATCCTTCGAGGTCCGGTCGTGCTTCAGAACGATCTTCTTGACTGCTTTGCTGAAGCGGCTTTTGCCGACCTCGTCCCCGCACACGGTCTCGATCGAGCCGATCACCCCGTCGCCGGAGGAGACGGAGCTCATGTATTCCATCGCGGGAAGGTCCCCGGCGAAGGTCGTCCATTCGACGACGACCGGCATCTTGTTTCCGGTCGCCGCTTCGAGCCGCTTTTCCCATTCCGGGACCGTTTCCTTGTTGAACTTGGTGTAAAAGCGTTCCTCATCGACCGTGAACTTCACTTCCTGCTTGGGCGCTTCCGCAGCCTGGGCGAACGCACCGCAACAAATCAGGACCATAAACACGACAAAACCCAATCGCTTCACTTGGAAACCTCCTGTGGAATTTTCCGCCTCAGGGCGGTGTATGCCGCATTTATACTCCAACGAAACCACCCAAAGCAACTCCCTGAACCCATACCGCAGGGTCCTTTAGCCTCCGGTTCGCGAAAATTCCCCATCGAGGTCGCCTTTCCGATCACAATCGAACCGCTGGGTGTGGCCGAAAAGCCAGGATGGCGCGGTCCTCGAGGACACGAGCCCCACGACGGGGCGAATGTGGCCGAAAAGCCAGGATGGCGCAGTCCTCGAGGACACCCGCGTTTGGGCCCGGAGAACTGCTCTGTTTGCCTTTGAACCCGTGAAAGTGTACCATCGGCCAAGGTGGAAAAGGGATGAGCTCGAAAAGTTTCGAGGTTTCTATCCGGGGTTTCAGGTCTTTTTTCTCTCCATTCCGACCATTGGATTGCCTTGATATTCTCATTCTCGACTACCTGGCCTTCTGGGTCTTGCCCTCTTTCGAACAGGTGGATTTCGCAGATCCCGAAAGGTTCACCTCAAAGATTCTTACCAACCTCGCGTTTGGGGCCACCCTCTCTCTTGGCTGTGGAATCGAGGCAATCTGGTCGGTACGCGATGATCCGCGCCTTTTGCCTATCCTGGCCTACCAGTTCGTGGTGGGTTTCGCCTCCCATACCCTGAGTCTCATCTCAATGGTGACCCTCAACAACCGGTTCGGAATCAATCCGTTACAAAGCTGGCTTTATAACTTTTTCCTCATGGCATCGGCAATAGGGTTTCTTATTTTCGCATTCTGGTCCTTCCGGAAATGGCACCAAAGATGCAGGGCTCATCCCGAAGGGGGGTGGCACCTATGAGAAATGGGACAAGCCACCGATTTCCTTCAATGTTTTGATTCGCATCAAATCGAATCGGGATGATCAGCAGCATGGAAAAATGTGCTTGCGTTTTCGTTCAGCGGGGTTATATTGAATATATGAGCAATTATTCAATTGTGCATATGAACAGGCTATGGGCAGACCACGACGTCCCCAGGATGTCGGAGCTTTTCAAGATGATGGGAGATCCGACCCGGCTCGGGCTCCTTTGCCTTCTGCTGTCCGGGGAAAAAACCCCGGGCGAGCTCTCGGCGGCATTGAGGACAACCCAATCGGCTGTATCCCACCAGCTTCGTCTCCTGAGAACCTACCACCTTGTCGCATCCCGCAGGGCCGGAAGGAACATCTTCTATTCACTCGCCGATATGCATGTCGAGAACCTGCTGAAAGTGGCCGCCGAGCACGTCGATGAACCGGGCTTTTCCGGGGACCCCGATTCCGACGATGACGGGAGATGAAGGTGGGAAACCGATGAAGACGCAGCCGGAAACGAAACAAAGCCACACCCATGTCTACCGTGTCATCGGCCTGGACTGCCCATCCTGCGCAAAGGAGCTCGAAGCCGAGATCCGGGAAACCGACGGGTTCGAGTCGGCCGACCTCGACTTCATGGGAGGGGTCGTCCGGATCATCTGCAGCCTGGAGTCGGGATGTCAGGAGGCTATCGCGGGCCACGGCAAGGAACACGGGGTCACCTTCCATGACATAACGGCCCCCCGGGACACGAAGCCCGCCCCTTCGGGAACCTTTTCTTCCGAGGCCTGGGTCACGATCGTCTCGGGAATCCTCCTTCTTTCCGGTTTCTTGTCCGGATTCCAGCCGGCTTTGTATGCTGCGATTGCGGTTTCCGGTTATCCCCTTCTGGGGAAAATAACTGGGGAGCTTCGCCGCAGGCGCGTCGGAATGAACACCCTGATGACCGTGGCCTCCATCGGAGCGGTCGTGATCGGCGAAACCACCGAAGGGGTCATGGTTCTTTTCCTCTTTTCCATCGCGAAATGGCTGGAGCGAGCAAGCAGCGAGAAAGCCCGATCCTCGATCGAAGCGCTGAAGCTCCAGCTTCCCGCACTCGCTCATGTGATCAACGCCTCCGGGTACGAGGCGGATTTCCCGATCGCGGCCGTCCAGGTGGGCGAAAAGATCCGGGTGAAGCCCGGGGAGAAGATTCCCCTGGACGGGATCGTGACCGAAGGCGAGTCGACGGTCGATGAGAGCAGCCTGACCGGCGAATCCGAACCGGTGAAGAAGCCCGCAGGAACGGAGATCTATGCAGGAACGGTCAACCAGTCCGGATCCTTCATCGCCGAAATCTCCCAACCTGCCGACAAGTCCAGGATGTCGAGGATCATGCATTCCGTCCAGAAGGCGCAGAGCAGGAAGACCCGCATCCAGAGTTTCATGGAGCGTTTCGCCGAGATCTACACCCCTGCGGTAATGCTGCTTTCGCTCGTGGCTTTCCTGCTCCCTCCGGTTCTGGGCCTGGGCTCTTTTTCCCTCTGGTTCTACAGGGCGCTCGTGCTTCTCGTCATAGCCTGTCCCTGCGCCCTGGTTCTCGCCGCACCGGTAACCCAGGTGTCGGCGATGGCGGCCGCAGCCCGAGCCGGGATTCTGCTCCGGGGAGGCGATGTCCTGGAATGCACCGCAAAAGCTAAAATCATCGCTTTCGACAAGACCGGAACCCTGACCCTTGGCGAGCCTTCCCTGATCGAGATCCTTCCATCCCCGGGCTTCGACAGCTCAACCATCCTTCAGCTGGCTGCTTCCCTCGAAGAGCATTCCGAACACCCCCTCGCCGCGGCGTTCAGAAAGGTTTCCCGGGAAAAGAACATAACCCTGTTGCCGGTGGAAGGGTTCGGGGCCTTCAAGGGAAAGGGTGTGGAAGGGACGATCGCGGGAAAGCGATACCGGTTCGGAAAGGAATCCTGGGTTCTGCAGATCTGTCGGGCAGCCCCCCTCGACGGCTCGGTCCCCCAGGTGCGGGAATCGTGCATCACCGCTTCGATCCTTGCAGGGGAGGACGGACCGATCGGAATGACTCTCCTCGGAGACCGTATTCGCCCCGAAGCCAGGGAAGTCGTTGCCGATCTGAGGTCTTTGGGCATCGAACGCGCTCTTCTTCTTTCGGGGGATCGCCCCGCCGCCGCGGAAGAAATCGGGAGGGCCCTCGGGCTTGACTCGGGGGAAGGCGGGCTCCTTCCGGAGGAAAAGGCGGAACGCCTGCGCCAGTTGGGGGAGGACGGCAGCGTCAAGCTGATGGTCGGGGATGGGATCAACGACACGCCTGCCCTGGCGGCGGCCGAGGTAGGAGTCGCCATGGGAACCCGGGGAACCGATGCCGCGCTCGAAACCGCCGGGGTGGTTCTTCTGCATGACGATCTCCGAGGTCTTCCAACCTTGCTTCGGATTTCCTTCCATGTCGGAAACCTGATCCGCCAGAACATTGCCCTGGCGATCGGGCTGAAAATCGGGGTATTCCTGCTTACCCTCCTTGGGATTTCCAACCTCTGGATGGCGGTTCTTGCCGACACGGGGGCTTCCGTCCTCGTCGTTTCCAACGGCCTGCGGGGGCTGAAGGTTCCTCATTCCGGAAGGGGGATAGCTTAACGATTCTTCACCCTTTCGGCCGCGTATCATGTGACCCACGACACCTGTCCGCGGCAAGTTTGCGGATTACCCCGAAATTTGTTAAACTTCGGTACAAACGCTCTCCACCCATCCCTGCAACCTTTCCGGAAGGGATCCATGGACATTCCGCTCGAAGAAAACCTCAGACAGGATTTCCTTGCCGAAGCCAGGGAGCATCTCGAGGCTCTTGAAGAGAACATCCTCGCGCTCGAGAATGAAACCGGGGAAGCTTTCCGGGGGCGGGTTGACAAGGTTTTCCGCTCCCTTCACACCCTCAAGGGCTCTTCGGGTTGCCTGAACTTCAGGAATCTGATGAACCTTTCCCACTCGATGGAAACACTCTTCGACGGTGTGCGGAAGGGAGCCCTCACCCTCGACGGCGGGGCAACCGATCTGCTTCTGCAGGGAGTCGATCTTCTCCGCCGGATGATCGGGAACATCGAGGAGAGCGATACGATCGACATATCCTCCCTGATCGGGTCTTTGGGGGAGCTTTCGGGGAGTATCGACCCCCAGGAAGGAGGGGCCGCCAAGACTCCCTTGAAAACCGCCTCCGGCCCGCTTTCGCCGATGCCCCAAGCCCCGGAGCCTCCCGAGCTGTCCCTCGATGGGAAAACCCTGACCGAGTGGCAGAATGATTACGATTCCGCCTTCGGGGAAGCCCGGGGGTTCCTTGAAAAGATAGACGGCATCAGGAGAGAACTCGAAAAGTCCGCGAGAGCGATCCCCGAACTCTGCAGGAACCCCCAGCCAGAACATTGGAGCAATGCCGGGGTTCTTCTGGAGGGATTCCTCGATGCGGTCCGGTTTTTCGGCCAGCAAAAGCTTTCCACGCGGCTCGAGAGGTCGCGGGAACTTTTCAGGAACCTGGCCGCCCGGGTGGAGCCTTTCGAAGCCAAAGAGGAGTCGCACCTGATACGCCTTCACGAGGTTCTTGCCCTCCATGCCACGAACCTGGACGACGGGGAAACGGTCGACTTCGCCGAGCTCGATTCCCTCCTGACTTTTTTCCAGAAACGATGCAGCAAACCCGAAACCAGTGAGATCATCCGCATCCACCGCGACGACTTCGCGGCGGAAGCCAAGTCACATCTCAGGTTCATCGAGAGGTCTTTCGAATCCTGGAGGGACAAACATGGACCTCTTTCCACCGAACTCCTGGAGGACATCTTCCGGCGGGTCCACTCAATCAAGGGGACCGCAGGAACTCTTGGCCTGGAGCCAATTCAGGGTTTGTCCCATGCTCTGGAGACTTACCTGGACCTTCTCCGCACGAACGAGGTCCAGTTCAATCCTCAGGGATGGAAATTCCTGTTCGCGAACTTCGACGCTCTCGGAGCGATGCTGGATGACCTCGATCACTGTTCCGAACTCGACCTTTCAAGCCTGAAGCGGAAGTTCGAAGCATTGATCGAGGGCCATCGGGTCAAACCCGACGATCTCCCCTTGTCGGCAAGCAGGGAAAGGCCGCTCGAATCTCCCTCGAAGATCCCTTCCCCTGACCATGGCCGCTGGCAAACCTTCATCTCCAGGGTCCAGGAACGGTTTCAAGACCTCGTTTTCGGTCTCCAGGTGCTTTTCGAGACCGGCAAGGATCTCGACCCGACCGCACTCGGGGTTCTCCTTCCCGACCTTGATCGCATCGCGAACGAAGCCATCGAAAGCGGTTTCCCGGACCTCTGGAAACTCCTTCGGACATTCGGACAGGGCCTCGATCGCATGCTTCCCAAAGCTTTGAAGACCGGCCCCATGATCGAAGATGGAGATGTCCCGAAAAACTCCGCCATCCCCGATTCCAAGGATTTCAGGCATGCCCTCCACGAGCTTTCCGTGATCTTCTCGACGGGCACCCCTCCCGACAACCTCGAGGTTGTGAACGACCGCATTCACCGCTGGGCATGGGGTGAGCTGAAAACGGTGCCGGAACGGACCCGGGCTCCTTTGGCCTCAAATCCGCTTCCGGTGACCCACAAGCCGGTTCCGGAAAGACCACCATCCGGGGAAGCCCCCCACTCGAGAGGCCACTCATTCGTCCCCCTTCCGGAAAAGAGCTTGAGCGGCGCGGAGAGCCGGACGAACGATTCGGGTGGTGGGGAAACGATCCGGCTCCGGGTCGAGCTTCTCGACAGGCTGATGAGACTTGCGGGAGAGCTGGTCCTGATCAGGAACCAGCAACTTTTCACCTTCGAGAAGTCCGACCCAGCAAGCCGGAAGATCATCCAACGGCTGGACCTTCTCACCACCGAGCTGCAGGAGACCATCATGACCACGAGGATGCAACCTGTCGGAAACGTGATGAACAAGATCCCCCGCCTGGTCCGCGACCTCGGCAGGAAGCTCGGGAAGAAGGTCGAGCTCACCTTGGGGGGGCTGGAAGTCGAGGTGGACAAGACCATCCTCGAAGCCCTCATGGACCCGATGTTGCACATCGTCCGCAACTGCTGCGATCACGGGATCGAATCCCCCGGGGAACGAGTGGTTGTAGGAAAGAAGGAGACCGGCCGGATCAACATCCAGGCACTACACGAAGGTGGTCAGATAACGATTTCGGTCTCCGACGACGGACGCGGGATCGATCCCGGGAAGATCAGGAAGAAGGCGGAGGAACTCCGCCTTCGGTCGGTTGCGGATCTCAACAAGATGACGGACAAGGAGGTGCTGAACCTGATCCTTCTCCCCGGATTTTCCACCGCGGAAAAAGTGAGCGAGGTTTCCGGCAGGGGAGTTGGAATGGACGTGGTCAAGTCGAACATCGAGAAGCTGGGCGGAGCCCTCGACTTCAACACCAGGGTCGGGATGGGAACCGAACTGACGATCCGCCTTCCCCTTACCCTGGCAATCGTTCCCTGCCTCATCGTCCAGAATGGGGGACACCGTTTCGCCATCCCCCAGTTCAACGTCCAGGAACTCGTCAGCCTGGATGTTTCCCGAAACCGCCAGCAAGTCGAGTATTCCCGCGACATGGAGGTTTTCCGTCTCCGGGGAAGATTACTGCCCCTCGTACGTCTCGGGGAGATTCTCGCCAGGCCACAACCTTTCACGGAAGAGGTCCGAATGGAGATCACGGAAAAATTCCGCCGCCCGGGGGAACCCTCTTCCCGTCAGGACTCCGGTCCGCTCTTCTTCATCGTGCTGAAGGTCGGGACGTTGCTCTTCGGGCTCATGGTGGACAAGGTTCTGGGAAACGAGGAGATCGTCGTCAGGCCGATGCATCCCGCGGTCAAGTCCTGCGCGATCTATTCCGGAGCCACGATCATGGGGGACGGAAAGGTGGCATTGATACTCGATGCAGAGGGGTTGGCACGGCATTACGGCCTTTCGATCGAGCCCAGAAGGGATTCCGAAACTACTGAGGCGAAAATCCGCTCCAACAAGGAGAGGCAGGGCTTTCTCCTTTTCCGCGTCGGCCCCGAAGAGACTTTCGCCCTTCCGCTTCCATTCATCCGCCGGATCGAGAAGGTGGGCAGGGAACGCCGCATCGACCGCGTCGGGGAAAAAGACTTCATCAACCTCCAGGGGGAGTCTTTTTTCATCCTCTACCTGGACCGGATCCTCCCCATTTCTCCCCGGAACCCGGAGGACGAGAGATTTCTCCTGGTTCCCCATGGGAGCGGACACCAGTTCGGCCTGATGGTTTCGAAGCTCGAAGACGTCGTCTACTCCGATTTCTCCTTCAGCTCCGAGAACCTTCCGATGGATGGCCTCTTCGGGCAGGCGGTCTACGGAGACCGGACACTGATGTTTCCCGATCTCTTCCGGCTCATCGACATGGCCATGCCGGACTGGAGATCCGGAGGGGAAAGGACCAGACGGGCAAATTCAGGAAAGCGAGCACTGGTGGTCGATGATACCGCGTTCTTCTCCCATCTCGTGAGAAGCTTTCTCGAATCGATCGGAGTCCAGGCCGTAGTGTGCAACAGTGCCCCCGAAGCCTTGAGGCAAGTTGCCTTCGAGACCTTCGACCTCATCGTTTCCGACCTCGAGATGCCGGTCATGGACGGCTTCGACTTCGCCCGCGCGGTTCGCGCGATCGACCATCTGGAAAAGGTTCCGATGCTCGCTCTCACGGGATCGGAAGACCCCCAGGTCCGGCAGATGGCATTGGAAGCCGGATTCGATCGTTTCGAGACCAAGACGAACCGTGGGGCGTTCCTCACCGCAGTCGGGGATTTCTTCTCCCGGGACGGTTTCGAAAAGAAGGGGGGAATCCGCTGATGGGGACCTCCTGGTCAAGCCCCATGCTCCGTGACCGGCCCCGCCAGTACTGCACCTTCTGGCTGAAGGATCAGTGTTTCGGAGTGGAAATCCTCGATCTGAAGGAGATTTATTCCGAGATGGAGGTCACCCGGATCTTCCACGCGCATCCGGCGGTTCTCGGATATGTCAACATCCGCGGGAAGATCCACCTGATAATAGATCTGGCCCGAATCCTCCGGATCGGGGTGGAAAGGACCACCGACCGACCCGCCGGGGGATCCCGTCTCCTCATCTTCAAACCCTCGGTTGCCGAACCCTTCGGAATCGTCATCGACCGGGTCGGCGACATCGTCGCGGCGGATGAAAGCACGATCGAACTCTCTCCGGCGGCAGATGAAGACCACGGACCGGGAGCCCGGTTATCCCGGGAAAACAGCATTCTTTCCGGAATCTGCAAGATGCCGGATTTCCTTTTCACCATCGTGAACCCTCGCCGCCTGATCGCCTTCCTGAGCGAAGCCCACGACAGGCCCGGCCAAACCAAACCCGTTCACCCCGGGTGACCCTGCGGAGGAGCGCACATGCGAGCTTGTACAAAAATTCTTCTAACGACCATCGCCATCGCCGTGACCTTTTTTTCCATAGGCCTGCAGGCATGGTTTTTCCAACAGGGGTTGATCGAGAACGGATCCCGTCTTGCCGCCCTCTGTTCGGTCCGTCAATCCCTCGGAACCATCCTCGTGAGGCAGGAACAGCTCTTCTTCCGTTACTCCGCGGCCGCGGCAAACGCTTCCTCCATCATGGCCCTCGACGGCCTTCCTCTTCCACCCGATCTCGACACCATCCTCGGTCCCGCCGGTCAGGGCGGAGACTCCCTCGGCTTCAGGGTCCAGCTCCAGAGCCTCTATGACCCCTTCAGCCTCGCACTGAGGGAAATGAAGGGGTTCGTCCACGGAACCGACATTTCCCCCGAGAGCCAGCTCGCTTCAGCGCGGGAGCACCTCACGGTCAAGGCCCGTGCGGCACTGGAAGGATTGCGTGACGGAATCATGAAGATCTCCGACCAGCTGAGGCAGGAAGAATTGCTTCTCGAGGCCGATCTGGCGGAAAAGAATGCCCGGAGGGGGATGACGGTTTTCCTCGTCTGCATCGGTCTCGCCCTTTCCATCCTGACGGGAGTGTTCCTGAGGTATTTCATGGTCTGGCCCCTCGTCGACCTGTCGGACACTTTCAAGTGCCTGGCGGCCGGCGAGATGACTGCACCCCCCAAATACCCCCTCCAGGGTGAACTCAAGGACTTGCAGACCTCGGCGGGAGACCTCCTGAGCATCATCTCGCGCCTGAAACTGTCCATGGAAGGGATGCACGAGCTCCTCTCGAAAGGAGCAACCGACCAGAAAATCGTCCCCGACGCCTTCAAGGGAATCTTCGCCGAGCTGGTCGAAAGGATGAACGTCATCACCAGGGAGTTCAACTACTCGATCGGCTGTTTCCTGGACGCTCTGGAAGGCCACCGCAACGGAACGTTCCAACCCATCGAGGTATATCTCACCGGGGGATTCGGGAAACTCCAGGAAAAGCTGAACCTGACCTTCCGGGAGCAAGAGCAGATGGCGGGAGAAATCCAGGCGATCGTGGATGCAATGGTCGATTGCCAGTTCAACGTCCAGCTGCAGGGTAACTTCACCGGAACCTTCGTCAAGGTCAAGAACTCGATGAACTCGATGATCAAGAACGTCGGGTCGGTCGTCCAATCGATCAAGGACCTTTCCGGTGTGATTTCTCAATCCTCCCAGGAGGCCCTCAGGCTTTCCGTCGACCTCCGCAAGGGTTCCGAGCTGGTGAAGGAACATGCGAGCGCGACAGAGGAGCTTTCCACCACATTCAACAGCATGGCCTCCTCATCCGAGGAGATCAGCCTGAACATCTCCAATATCCTCACAACCGCGGAGGAGATGTCGCGAAACATGAAGTCGGTCGCCGGATCGATCCAGGAGGTCTCCAAATCGGTCAACAGGATCTCGGAAAGTTCCCGGGATGCCTCGAGCATCGCCGGTAAGGCCATGGAAATGGCCAATGAAGCGACCGGAACCATGAATGCGCTGGGCGGCGCGGCCCAGGAGATAGGGAAGGTGACCGAGGTCATCAAGAGGATCGCCGAGCAGACGAACCTCCTCGCTCTCAACGCCACCATCGAGGCCGCCTCGGCTGGTGAGGCGGGAAAGGGTTTCGCAGTCGTGGCTCACGAGATCAAGGAACTGGCGAACCAGAGCGCACAGGCCGCGGAAGGGATCGCGACCAAGATCGGAGGGGTTCAAACCAACTCGCAGGAGGCGATCAAGAACATCTCGGAGATTTCCACCATCATCAAGCGGATCTTCGATTCCGTCGAGAAGATATCGGAATCAGTCGCCCGGCAGACCCAGTCCGCGAACGACATCTCCCTCAACGCCTCGGAAGCCGCCAAGGGAACGGAGCACATTACCATCTCCATCGCGGAAATTTCGAAAGGGGCGGGGGATGTTTCGCAATCCATAGGGTTCTCCGCGAAATCCGTCAACCGGCTGTCGGACAACATAAAAACGGTTCTCTCCCAGAACGATTCACTCGTTACGAAAATCAGCGAGGCAGCTGACCGTCTCAACGGTCTTGCGGCGGATCTGAACACCCTCATGGGAAAGTTCAAGGCATGATGTGAGACTCTCGTTTTCAAAAGGCCCTCCCCCGGGCAGAGTTTTCCGGCGATGAGCGAGAGGTTGCGAACTCTCATCGTCGATGATTCCCGCACATTCCGGGGAATCGTCGAGGGCATCCTGCGCGATGACCCCCACATCGAGGTCGTCGGATCCGTGTGGAACGGAGAGAAGGCCCTCGAGTTTCTTTCCGGGAAACAGGTCGACCTCGTGCTTCTTGACCTCGCAATGCCCATCGTTAGCGGAATACAGACCCTTCGCGGCATCCAGGAAATCAACACCGGCCGCGCTCCCGGGACGCCCAGAATCGGAGTCCTTATGGTCAGCTCACTGACCGTCAAGGGGGCCCGGGAAACGATTCAGGCATTGGAACTCGGGGCTTTCGACTTCATCACCAAGCCCTCCTTTCCCGATCCCGAGAGGAACCTGAGAACCCTCCGGAACGACCTTTTCCACAAGATCAGGTCGTTCCGGGAAGACCGCGAAGCCTACAAATCACCTCAGACCACCGCGCCGGGAGGAATAAAAGTCCTTTCGTCCCCCGGGCCGGTTCCCACCGCCGCGGTCGTTATCGGTATCTCCACGGGAGGGCCTTTGGCGCTTCTTCAGATCATCCCTCCTCTGAGCGAGGTCATCGATATCCCCATTTTCATCGTCCTGCATATGCCGGCCCTGTTCACGAAGACCTTCGCGGAAAGCCTGGGTCGGAAATGCCGGGCAAGGGTCGTGGAATGCCAGGGGGTGATGCCCGTCCAGCCGGGAACGATCTACCTGGCAGCGGGGGGGAAACATATGCTGGTCAGGAGGACTCCGGAGGGGAACATCCAGGTCGACACCAACAATCTTCCTCCGGAAGACGGTTGCAGGCCCTCGGTTAACGTCCTCTTCCGTTCCGCGGCCCAGGTTTTCGGCCACCGGACGATCGCCGTAGTCCTCACCGGAATGGGAAGCGATGGGGCGCACGGGCTTCTTCCCCTCAAAAGGGCCGGAGCCCGCATCATCGCACAGGATGAGAGCACGAGCATCGTCTGGGGGATGCCCAAAAGCGCCATCGATACCGGAACGGTCGACAAGGTCCTTCCCCTCCCCAACATTCCGCGCTCGATCTACCAGATATGCAAGGAGGAGTTCGGTCTGTCATGAAAAAGCCCCGGACAAGCCTGCGAACGAACCCCCTCCCAAACGATATTCTCAATATCAAGCGGTTCGCGCTCCGTGAATGCGGGCTGAACCTTCCCGACGAAAAAACCTACCTGATCGTGCAACGCCTCGAAGCTCTCCTCAAAGCCACAGGTTGCTCCTCTTACGGAGAGTTTTACACGTTGCTTTCGAACGATTCGGCGGGAATGCTCCGTGACCAGGTGATCTCAGCCCTTACGACCCACGAAACCGAATTTTTCCGCGACCAGCACCCCTTCGATATCTTCCGTGACCATCTCCTACCGGAGTCATCCCGGATCGTCTCGGATCTCGAAGGCCACGATCCAGGCCAGGTCCAGTTCCTTTCGGTGGGTGTTTCGACCGGCCAGGAAGCTTACTCCATCGCCATGATCATCGCCGATTTCGTCCTGAAGAACAGGTTCCGGGGAGTGGATCCCCGGCGGTTCCATATCCTCGGAATCGATGTCTCGCAGGATGTCATCAAACAAGCCAACCAGGGGCGGTATTCCGAAGAGGAAATCAGGCGCGGTCTTCCGGTTCCGATGCGGGACAGGTTTTTCGAACCGCACGACGGGTTCTGGGAGGCAAAACCTGAACTCAAAGGACTGGTCGCTTTCATGAAGGCAAATCTCCTGTCGGGTTACCTTCCCCTGAAATCCTTCAAGGTCGTCTTCTGCAGAAATCTCCTGATCTACTTCGACGGGCCAACCCGGAAAGCCGCACTCGAACGGCTTCACCAGATTGCCGAGCCGGGGGGGATCCTCTTCCTGGGAGCTTCGGAAACCATCCTCGAGACCGCCCCTCTCTTCGAATCGGTCCGCTTCGAAAAAGCTCTTGCCTACCGGGCGCTTTGACCCTCATTTGAGGCATTCAACGGGCACCGGAGATGGATGATATCCGAAGGAACTGGTTTTCATGCTGGTTTTTAAAGGGGTTTGGACGAAAGACCCTTGGAAAGATGCTCGGCGAGATCGTCTCCGACCCAGCCGTGTTCGCAGGCCTTTCCTTGGGGGAGTTCCTCGGAAGATTCAGGGGGAGACTTCCCAAAGCATCCCCGGAAATGATCCGGTCCGCCGATGCGGAAGGCCGGGAAGCCTTGGGGAAACTCGAGCCGGGCCGCCAATCTCTCGTCTTCGCTGATGAATCGGGCTTTCCCCAGTCTCTCCGGCAAATCCCCGACCCACCGAACTGGCTTTTCCTGGAAGGCTCGGTGGAATGCCTCACCGACCCCGCCAAGGTGGCCGTGATCGGAACAGTTCATCCCTGCGAGGTGGCCCGCAAGATCGCCCGCAGGATAGGGCGGAGGGCTGCTGAAAGCGGTTTCATCGTGGTAAGCGGTCTGGCAAGGGGCTGCGACACGGAAGCCCACAGAGGTTGCCTCGAAGCGGGCGGCCGGACGATCGCGGTCATGGCCGGAGGCCTGGACTCGGTCTATCCGGAGGAAAACCGGGACCTGTTGTGCGAGATCATCCGGAAAGGAGGCGCCGCGGTCTCGGAATACCCTCCCGGAACCCCGCCGGACGTCCACCGGTTCATCGAGCGGGACCGTCTCCAGAGTGGAATGAGCCGGGGGGTCGTTCTGATCCAGTCCGGGGAAAAGGGTGGAAGCATGCACACGATCAGATTCGCGGAGAGACAGGGCCGAAGGATTGGGGTGGTCCTGAACGATGCCATGGACCCCGCGAGAATATCAGGGAACCGGCTCCTCCTTGGACGCGGCGTGGCTTCCACGCTTTCGGATTCGGAAACCCTGAGATCCTTCTTGGAAAGACTCCCCGACGAAACCGCCAGAAGCGTGGTTTCGCAACCCGACCTCGGTTTCGGGCAATGAACCGGGACCCGCGGTGCTACCTCCGAAAATTTCCGATTGTACCAGATTGACTTTGCGCCATCGTTTGTTGGATAATCCCCTCTGCTTCGCTTTCCGAAGCAAAATATTAGAATGCAGGAGTAAGTCATGAAAAAGTTCGGTATCCTTCTCTCGGTCGTTCTCCTATTCGGCATCGTCTCCTTCATCCACGCCCAGGAATCCCAAAACGATTTCACCCTCGTCAACAAGACCGGCTACACCATTGAAGAGGTTTACGTCAGCGCTGCCAAGACCAACAGCTGGGAAGAAGACATCCTCGGCCAGGACGTCCTCAAGAACGGTGAAGAGGTCAACATCAAGTTCACCCCCAAAGCTTCCGTCGGCAAGTATGATCTCAAGGTTGTTTACGACGACAAGGAAGAGGCGATCTGGAACGACTTCGACCTCACCACGATCAACAAGATCACCATCCATTATGATCGCAAGAGCGGGGAAACTTCAGCCGAAACCGAATGAACTTCTCCTGGACCTGACCTCGAGCGCCCCCTCCCGCAGGGGGCGTTTTTCGTTCCGGGGAAAATGTACCCCCCTGAATCCAGGGCTTTCTTCCACTTTCCCGAGTATGCTTGCGCATGCGGCCGTTTCCTCAGTTTTTCGCATGGGGCGCAGGGTTTGACACCCCCCCCGCGGGGTGCTATCTTTCCCCACATACCTCGAAAGGAGAATGAGAAATGGCCAGAATCTTCAATTTCAGCGCAGGACCTTCGATTCTTCCGGTTTCGGTTTTGGAGAAGGTTCGTGATGAATTCGTCGATTTTCAGGGAAAAGGGATGTCCCTGGTCGAGATGAGCCACCGCGGCAAGGTGGTCGATGAAATGCACAATCAGTGCCTCGCACTGATCAAGGAACTCCTCGGAGTTCCCGACAACTACAAGATCATGATCCTTGGTGGAGGTGCCACCCTCCAGTTCGGAATGATACCCATGAATTTTCTCTGGGGCGGAAAGAGCTGTGACATGACCCTGACCGGCGCCTGGGCGAAAAAGGCCACCGAGGACGCCAAGAAGGTCGGGAAGGTCAACATCGTCTGGGACGGAAAGGCCGACAACTACCTCAACCTCCCCGATCCCAAGAGCATCAAGGCCTCTCCTGGAGCAACCTATTTCCACATGACCTCGAACGAGACGATCGGCGGCGTGCAGTGGCAGGATTGGCCCGATGTGGGCAACGTTCCCCTGGTATGCGATATGTCCTCGGATTTCATGAGCCGCCCGGTTCCGGTCAACAAGTTCGCCATGATCTATGCCGGAGCCCAGAAGAACGCCGGCCCGGCGGGGGCAACGATCG
This sequence comes from uncultured bacterium, assembly GCA_964428355.1. Classification (GTDB taxonomy): domain Bacteria; phylum Muiribacteriota; class Ozemobacteria; order Ozemobacterales; family Ozemobacteraceae; genus CAYRYU01. Next base: position 53,473 of record CAYRYU010000032.1, on the reverse strand, counting down.
TGATCATGCGCGAGGATATGCTCAAACTCTGCCCGGAAAGTATCGTCGCTTATCTCGATTACCGCCTCCACGTCAAGGAAAACTCCATGTACAACACCCCTCCCGTGTTCGCCATCTGGATGATCAAGCTCACGATGGAGTGGCTGAAGGGTCTCGGGGGACTTCCCGCGGCCCAGAAGATGGCCGAAGAACGCTCCAAAATCATCTACGACGCGATCGAGCGGTCCAAGGGGTTCTACAACTGCCCGGTTCCCAAAGCCTGCCGGTCGAAGATGAACATCGTCTTCCGCATGAAAACCGAAGAGCTCGAGGGGAAATTCCTCGAGGAAGCCAAGAAACGCAAACTCGACGGCCTGAAGGGCCACAGGAGCGTCGGCGGGTGCCGAGCCTCCGTCTACAACGCCATGCCCATCGATGGGGCCAAGGCTCTCGCCCAACTGATGGACGAGTTTGCCAAGAGCAACTCCTGACCTGATAACCCAAGGCCCCCCTTCCCGGGGGGCCTTTTTTCTGGGAACCGGGATGAGAGACGCGGAACATGAAACGCGACGAGTTCGAAACCATCCTGAAAAGAGCCCTGGAACTCCAGGGTCACCAGTCGGCCAGGGACGAGGATTCCCTTTCAGAACAAGATCTGGCAAACGCGGCCCGGCGGTTGCAGATTCCCCCTGAGGTCCTTCACCAGGCGTTCCTCGATTTCCGGAAATCGAGGAAGCAGTTCCGGGTCCAGGGAACTCCCGATGAGGTCAGGGAAGCGTTCCTGAAGAACTTCCTTCTGAACGTCGCACACCCGTCCCGTTTTCCGGCCCTGAGAGTGGATCGCAAATCCCTTCAGATCGGAAAAGCAACCACCGTCAGGGTACAGGATCCGGCGTTTTCCGAGATCGACGCGGAAATCTCATTCTCTGCCGACGGTGCGGATCATACGCTCGTTTCCTGGTCCGGAAACTCGAAGCTCAGTTGGAGATCGACCGCATTCATCTCGGCCATTCCGTTTTTGATCTTTTCGATCATGATCGCCCCCGTGCTTGCCAGCGGAGTTATCTCGGCAGGCCTCATCCCTGCCTTGATGATGCCGCTCTTCATCTGGGCATTGATGTATTATTCGTTCCGCCAACAAACCGGACGGGTCGATTCGGTTCTTACGGAGTACTTCGAGAACATCCAGATCCTGGGCAATCTCAAAGACCAGAAGACGACCGAGCAGGAACTCCTGGAGCTCCGTGCCTGGAAGGAAAAAATGTCCGCCCAGTCTTCAGCCACGGCCTCGACCCCGGCGGAAGAGGAACCATCACCTGCTTCCTCCGAAGATTCGAACGGACCCACGCCCCCTCCCCCCCGCATGGAACGAGAATCCTGATCGGTGTTTTCGATGCCCGATCCGGGTCGAAAGCATGATCTGACGACGTCAAACTGAGCTCCGGCCATTCGAAAACACTCGAAAACACGTCCCGCAACTCGAGGAAGATGTGGTAACCTTACATATCAGGCCTTTTCGAGAGATCGGTAATGGTGTTGAAAGGTATTGGAGGTAGGGCATGTCGGAATTCAAGCGGGGAATCATTGCGCTCATCATCGTTCTCGTGGCATCGGTGTCCTGTTCGGCAGCCGAAAAGGAATGGACCTTCATGGTTTTCCTCAATGCCGACAACAATCTGGACTCCTGTGGAGTCGACGACCAGGAGGAGATGGCCGCCGTCGGAAGCAACGACTGGTTGAACATCGTCACCCTCATCGACCGGGAGAACGGACCGGCATCCCTGAATTACATCGAAAAGGGAAACGTGAAGAAGATCCAGGACATGGGCGAGGTCGACATGGGCGACTGGAACCAGTTGTGCAGGTTCGTCGCCGATACGGCCGCCGCCTTCCCCGCCCGCCACTACGCCCTGGTCATCTGGAACCACGGCTCCGGCTGGAACAAGGCGAAAGCTCCCTCGAAGGGAATCTCCTACGACGACCAGTCCGGAAACAACATCACCACAGCCCAGCTGGGCCTGGCCCTCTCCACGATCAATGGAACCCTCGGCAAAAAGCTCGACCTCCTTTGCATGGACGCGTGCCTCATGCAGATGTTCGAGGTCGCCTGGGCCGTCAGGGAGAACTGCGACTACATCGTCGCCTCCGAGGAAACCGAACCCGGCGACGGTTATCCCTACGACCTCCTGCTCGGCCGCCTGAACGAAACCTCCACCCCCGAGGAGTTCGCCCGGATCATCGTCAAGGCCTACGCGGAATCCTACAACAAGCCTGATGACGACAGCGGCGGCTGGGACAGGGATTCCCTCGCCCGCTCCGGAAAGACTACCCAGTCCGCTCTGCGTGCCGACCGGCTGGGGCAAGCCAAAGCGGCACTGGACGAGTTTGCCGAAACCGCGATCGCGCTTTCCGACGGGGTTGCCATGAAAACCGCCATGACCGAGGCCCAGCGGTTCTATTACTACAGCAACATGGACCTGGTCCACTTCCTGCGGTTATTGGCAAAGGCCACCCAGAACTCGGAACTCCAGGAGAAGGCGAAGAAAGCCGATGCGGCGATTTCGGCTGCCATCGTCGAAAACGCGACGACCGGTTCCAACCCGACCGATGACGGTGGCTGGGGAGACTACGATCCAGACAAGGCCAGGGCAATCGATGCCTGCGGTCTGGCCGTATATTTCCCCGCCAGCGCGGACAGTTTCGAGGATGCGTATTCCGACCTTGCATTCGCGAAGGAATCCAAATGGGACGAGATGGTCCAGGATTTTTTCCGAAAGACCATGATTCCACGTATCGTCGCCGATACGGCTGCCGGGAAACTCGATGAACTTCGGAGTTTCGCTCAGAAGGCAACCCGCAGCGACAGGGAGATCGCTCTGCGGCTTGTGACCGCCATCAACTTCTCGATGTTCTCCGAATCCTGGGTTCGAAGGGCCGATTCAACCGAAATCCGCTCCCTCGTGGAAAAGATCCTGGAAAACTCCCGCCGGCCTGCCGGGGCAGAAGCCCTTCAACGGGAACCCTGACTGTTGGGGGTTTTTCCACCCACCGAGTCGGAGGTGGTCTTTCCGATGAAGCCAAGGATTCCCGGGATCTTTCCCTGGACGATCTCGCTGATCCGTTTCAGATTGGGAAGCCGATCCATCCAGCTCACGGGGTTCTCCAGCAGCTGAATTTCCTGGTCGACGAGGCGGCCCAGGAAAGGGTTGCGGCCGTCAGCCAGCTTCCTGATCCGGGCGAGGAAATTCCGGTATTCCTGCATCCCTTCCGGACGGGTGGGGAGTATCGCAACGACCCGGTAGATGTCCATCAGCTTCTGCAACACCTGCAGCTGGCATTTCCCCCCCTTGAATCTGCTCAGATCGTCCTGAAGGAGAGCGTAATAGAAGAAACGGGCCTGGACGATGCTTCCCACGAAGTGCTCATAGATGATGCGATACAGGTATAGGCCATGCTGCAGCGAAATGCCATTGAACCCCGTGCCGGCGGCTTGATTGAACTTCCCCTCGGCTTTCAGAAGGGCGAAATGGGGAACCAGATAGGCGACCACCTGGAAGCATGTCTTGGAAAGGTCATACCACTGCCTGGCGATCGCGAGTCGGAGCCGGTACTGCTTTTCCAGATCGGTTTCCGGGGTCCGGGCCAGTTCCTCCTTCTGCTTGGCAATCAGAGCCTTTGCGCCGTTGAAATAGGCCGAGGCAACGAAATCACCGGTGATGAGGGAAATGCGCCCAAAAGCCTGGACCGTCTCGACGTTCTCCCCAATGGTGGCGGAAATCTCGGGGATCGTTTTCCCTGGTTTCCGGAAAACCGCACCGGGAATTCGGGCATCGACTTCGGGTTCGTTGACGACGTAGGCCAGATCCGTTTTCCTGGGGGTTGCCGGAGAGAAGAACAAGGATTGGGAGTTGAGCTCCCCCCTCCCGGTCTTGGTGTCCCAGGCGAGATCGATCTTGCAGGAAACGAGGTTCCGCTCCGGACCTTCACCTGAAGCGGAAAGTCGCTGCCCGGAGAGGGCGAGCTTGAACTTCCGGATATCCTTGTAGAGGGGTTGCATCCCCTGGTCGATCACCCCGTCGCGGGCCGGATCGATGAACCCCCAGGGTTCAACCCGGTCCTCGACCTGGGAAAAGAACACCGAACCTCCGTCGGTGATCTCCTGGAAATCCCTCGAGTTCGCGGCTAATCCAAGGGTTTCGATGCCATACGGGTTCATCCCGATCTCTTCGATCAGATCCTCGGCAACCTTCTGGGTAAGGATAACCGCGTTCAGGTGATCCGAAGTGAACTGGATTTCCTTGCTCCCCGACCTTATGGAAAAAACGAGAACCGCCCCGACGATTCCGAATATCCCCAACGCGACGAGGATCTCCAGGAGGGTCGTTCCCCGAAAGGGAGCTTTCTTCATGATCATTCCAGGCCACCGATGTTCATCAGGCCTACGTGGGCGAGGAACCCGAACTCGTCGTTCTCATTGAGTACCGTGAGGTTCACCTGGACACCATTGGGTGAGAGGCTGGTGAAAGTGATCCGGCGCACCGTTTCCAGGAGCGTCATTTCGCTCTTCGGGTCGTATGCCCCGCTGTAGTCGCTGCGATAGGCCATCAACTTGAAGACGCGCTTTTTCAGGCGCTCGGAAACCTGGATGTTGGGTTCGAGATAGACGACGACGGTGCGATTGATGATGTCCTTGAAAACCAGAAAGGGCAAGGTTTCTCCCGTAAACGGCCTGACCAGGTCGGAACCTTCGCGGATCTCTTCCACCACCTTGTCGAACGCCCGCCGGGCTTCCATCTGGAGCAATGCCTGCCGCGACATCGATTTTTGCGAAAAACCGGCGGACTGGAAGACTCGAAAGCCGATGGCGGATAAGCCGATGATCAGTGTCAGAACAACGAGAAGCTCCACCATCGTCAGGCCGCACGGCTTCTGCGGCGGAAGAGGAAGCCGAAATCGAAGCATCACTTTCCGCTTTCCGTGGCTCTGTTCTTTTCGGCATCGCCTGAGCCGGACCCAGCCCCAGCCCCGGCCGCCCTTTCCTCCTCCTGTGCTTCCTCATTTTTCAGATATTCCGCCTTCTCCTTGGCGAGCCTCACCGCCTCCTCCCCCCGGCCAATCGTCGCCTCGATGGAAGCCTTGGCGGCAGCGGCGGCGGCGGCGGCCTCCGAGGTCGTTTTGAATCCGCTCACCTGACCCATGAGAGAGTTGAGCTTCTGGATCTCACCCCGGTTTGCCTCGAGAAGGGTGGTCCAATTGTCGGCATATGCCTGGGCAAGGGTGGAGTGAGTGCACTTGGCAAGAATCGCCTGGGCCTCCCCGAATACCTCTAGGCGTTTGGCAACCTGGTTCGCGAGGTCCTGGAAAGCGGTCGCCATGGTGGAGGAAACCATTTCCTGCATCGCCTGGGAAGCTTCGGCGCTCGGGGCATTCTGGAGGTTTGCATTGGCCTTCCCCACGAGTTGCTCCATGGCATCGAGGGTTGCCGACCGGGCCTGGTCACCCGCCATGAGATCCTTCCAGCCGGTGACCAACCCGATGATGCTTTTTTCATCCATCTTGTCCTTTCCCTGGCTCGTCAGATCGAGCGCGGTTCTGGCTTCCGAAGCGACCGTAGCCAGGTCCTCCGACAGGTCCTTCATTGCCCGCCCGATCAACTGAGAGTCCTTGCCAACGCCGGGGAAACCTTTGCATCCGGGAAGGACGATCGCGGGGCCCGGACCGGGTGCGGAAGGAGCTTCTCCCGGTAGGGGTGGCTGGATTTCGGGAAACTTCGCGGCAGGCCTGGAGACCACGGAGGAGTCATCGGGATCGTCCGGAAAGGACCCTTTGAAAGAGGTCGGGACCCTTCCATGGAGTTCCTCGATGATCTTCTTGGCATCCGAAAACCCGCCGAGTCTAGCTGCCAGCTTGTCCGAATTTTCCTGGTTCCGTTTCCTTTCGGCAAGCATGCTGTCGACTTCCTGGGAGAATTTTGAGGGTCCGGGCCCCTTGGGGAAATCGACCGGTTCGCCGGTCCGGAAAAACTCCACGATGATCCGGTTGGAGACGTCCAGAAGGTCGTCGTTATAGGTTATTCGCCAAAAATAGAGCCTGGAGAACCCCGCCAGGTTGGTTCTGACGTAAAGATCTGCCTGGTATTCCTTCCCTGGGGTGTCCTGGACGAAAAGATCGTAGGTCCCTTCGAAGAGCTGGACCTGGAATTCCATGAGGGGTTTCGCTGCAAAAGGCCTCTTGCTCCAAGAAGCAGAGTGGATGTGGGCCAGGGTCTTGGAAAAAGCCGAGTAGGCAAGAAGAAAGGACCATTGATGGTTGCTGGTATTGAAAACCTGGCTTTTCAAGCCCTGGTTGAGAGTCGTGATCGAAACAACGAACCCAACGACCAGAACCAACGCAAAAAGAGTGACAGGAAGTGCAACCCCTTTTTTTCGGATTCCCCTCGACATTTTTCCCCCCCCTATATGAAAAATAGCATCTTTCCCCGAAATGAGGAAGCCCGCGAGAACAAACAACCCATTCCGGAACACTCCGGATTTTTTCTCCCAAGAATAAGGCCCTTCCATCTGGTCCTCAATTTTAAAATCGATGTGAATCCAGACGCTCATTTGTAGGCCCGATTCGCAGGAAAAAGAGCACACCAAACTTTCCTTGCAGGGAAAAATGGAATGGGCGAATCTACACAAACATGTTGGGGGAGAGTGCGAAGCAAGCAATTAAGACTTCCTTTGCGTTCTGAACGCAGTCATCAACATCGGCATCCACCCGCCCCAAAAGCCGCGACATACGAAAAAAAAGACCCCCGGCTCATCAGGCCCGAGCCGGGGGTCCTTCTATTCCGGGAGATCCTGATGGTCAGTCGGTTTCGGCCATGAGGATGATACGGTCCCACTCGGCGAAGGTGATGACGTCTGATTTGTTGGGGTTCACGCAGACCCCGTAATCCTTCTCGGGGTTGCTGACGTCGGCCTTCGCCTGCCAGCCGAACGCGATCTCACCGCGCCGACGGGCGGCCTCGACCACGGTGGCGAAGGTGACCGGTGTTCCGGTCTTCACGTAGTTCTTCGCGAGCTTGAGATATACTTCGCTTCCCTCGGGATCGAAGATGTCGAAGAAGACGGCGTTCAGGTCCTTGTTGTGGGAAACCTGGGACAACATCAAACCCACGAGATGATTGCTGATGATGAAATCGTCTGGGTGGGCCACGTGTGCCAGTTCGCGGTTCCGCAAGTCGAGGATCTCGCTGACGATGGAGACAGGTTTTCCCGATTTCTCCATGATGTCCCTGAGATGCAGTAGGGAGATCAGTGAAATCGAATCGGCGGCCTGGATGGAATACTTGTCGGAATAGCATTGGAGGATGACACGGTTGAACCCATTGACATTCAGGGCTTCCAACTGTTTCCGATCGGTGGTGTCTCCCTGCTTGAAGGAGACCGTCTGGTTCACCAGGGAGGAACATTCCTCCTTTATCATCCTCTCGCCATCCGGTTCATCCGCCATTACCATGACCTCCGAACCCTTGGCGACGTACTGGTCGAGCTGGATGATTATCAGCGGAACGTTCCGGTTCCAACCCAGGATCAAGGTCTTTTCTGGGGAGTGAGTCGCCGGGGTCCCGAGTTGGATGACCTTCTCATCGATCGGAGCACGCTTGTCACTGATTTTCACCGATTCGTCGTTCTCGGAAACCGCGATGATCTGGTCACCCTTCCCGATCACCCGGTCCATAGCCGGATTGACCATCGGAACCCCGCCCGCGGGCATCAGTCCGATGATGCTCGAATCCTCGTAATCGAGAAGGATGTCCCCAAACTTCTTCCCCACGAGCCTGGGCTCTTCCTTGAAGTAGATCTCGTCTCCGCCGAAATTCATAAGCTCGGTGTATACGACGGACATTCCCGAACGGCGGCAGGTCTGGGCCGTTATCCGGGCGACGATGTCGCCAACGTGGATTAGCTCGACCTGACCCCTGCCGGCCAGTTTCGCAACTTCGATGTTCTTCGCCTCCCGGATCTCGGCCACGATGTGGTATTTCCCCAAACTCGAGGGACCGCCGTTCAGGATGGCAAGCAAGACCTTGATCACGAATGCATCGGGGTTCTCTGCATCGGAAGGAGGGAGAATGATGATAGATCGAGCGGTTTTGAGGCTGGCGATCTCGAGAGCTGTCTGATCCAGCGGATCCCCGGTCCGGCAGACGACCCTGGTGCTTTTGAGATCCTCGATCTTCTCGGAAATGGCATCCTCCATCTCGACTTTGTCCTGGTCAGCCATCACAACGATGCAATGATCGGATTTGTGGGCATGCGCCTCGGCAAGCTCGGAAATGATGAGGAAAGTCTCCGGAACAAGGCCGAGAATGACTGTGTGCCCGCTTTCGATCACCCGGGACCGGCCCTTACGGAGTTCGTCAATCTTGGCCTCGATTCCGCTCGAGATCAAGCCGATCAAGGTGGCGGTAATGAACACCCCCCCGAGAGTGACTATGAACATCAGGAAACGGAACGTCCACCCGCTGTCGCCGCCCATGGTTCCGGCATCGAGTGTGCGCATCAGGCTTCCCCAGACGGCTTCGAAGAAGCCCAGAGGAGCCTCCGTTCCCTCGGGACGGGCATCCAGAACCTTGACCGCGAGGCCGCCGCAGGAAATCAATACCAGGGTCATGATGGCAAGCCCGATGATCTGGGCGATCGCTCCCAACGCCATGAACTGGTCAAACCTGTATCTGAGCTTGTCCCTCATCGAAAATTCTTCCATTTGCTTCCTCCAATGCGAAGTGTGAGGGAAATATAGCCCAACGAACCACCATTATCAATCCTTTCAAAGATCGTACAACCCAAAAAAGAGGTTTCCGGTTCCGGTATGGTTTTCCGTTCCGGTTTGACATTTTCCATAATTTATATTAATATTGCTATATATGAATAATAAAATTTTTCGCCTGGAGGAAGCACTTCTTCCAAAGATAGCGGTCATACTCAAGACCCTGGGGCATCCAATCCGCCTCAGGATTCTTGAAGCACTGGTCTCGGAGGAAAGATGCGTTTCTGACCTCACGGGCCTCCTGGGACTTTCCCAGGCAGTCATCTCCCAACAGTTGAAGATCATGAGAACGGGGGATGTCCTTGTCTCCAGGCGCATGCACACTCGCGTCTTCTACAGGCTCGCAAACCCCAATCTGGTCAACCTCCTCAACTGCCTCGTCTCATGCCAGAAGCTTTGTCACCCCTAAAACTTCCCGAAAGTCGGACCGAAAAAACCGGAAAGGATGTCACAATGAAGAAACGGATCGTAATTGTCGGAGGAGTTGCCGGTGGGGCATCGGCCGCGGCCAGGGCGCGCCGCTTGTCCGAGGATTCGGAGATCACGGTCCTGGAAAGGGGGCCTTATGTCAGTTTCGCGAACTGCGGTCTCCCCTACCATATCGGAAAGGTCATCAAGGACCGGGGAGCCTTGCTCCTTCACACCCCAAAATCCCTCAAAGAACGATTCAATCTCGATGTCCGCGTCAGGACGGAAGCAGTCCGGATCGACCGCGAAAAGAAGGAAATCCAGGCAAGGAATCTGGATGACGGTTCGGCGTATTCCATCCCCTACGATTCACTGATTCTCTCCCCGGGCGCGGAGCCTTTCAGGCCCCCCATTCCGGGTCTCGACCTTCCGAACGTCTTTACCTTGAAAACGATCCCGGATATGGATGCGATAATGGATTTCCTTGGGAAGAACCTCGTCCGGCATGCAACCGTCGTGGGGGGGGGGTTCATCGGGATCGAGGCCGCGGAAAACCTGCGTCACCGGGGCCTGGAGGTTACGCTCGTCGAGAGGGAACCGCAGGTGATGCCCCCCATGGACCCTGAAATGGCGGCTCTGCTTCACCAGCATCTTCGGTTCAACGGGGTGGATCTCAAGCTTGGAAGCCAGGTGACCGCCTTTTCGGTTTCGGGAGGACGGACTGCGGTCTCCTTCGCATCTGGAAGTCCTCTCGAGACCGACCTCGTCATCTTCGCAATCGGGGTCCGTCCGGAAACCCGGCTGGCAAAGGAGGCGGGACTGAAGATCGGCGCCAGAGGCGGGATCGTGGTGGATCCTTCGATGCGAACCACCGATCCCGATATCTTCGCCGTTGGAGACGCGGTCGAAACCCTCGACCGGATTACAGGAGAGCAGACCCTGGTGCCCCTTGCGGGCCCGGCAAACCGCCAGGGTCGCATCGCCGCGGAAAACTGCCTTCCCGAAGCCGGCGTCTCGAGCACGTATCGGGGAACCCAGGGCACATGGATCTGCAAGGTGTTCGATCTGACTTGTGCCCAGACCGGGCTTTCCGAGAAATCTCTGAAAAAGGCAGGGAAGCCCTTCCGTAAAACCTATGTCCACCCTTCGAGCCACGCAGGATACTATCCGAATGCTTTTCCGATGACGATCAAGATGATCTTCCAACCTTCAGACGGACGGATCCTCGGTGTCGAAATTGTCGGTTCGGACGGCGTTGACAAACGGATCGACGTGTTTTCCACCGCCATCGCGGGAAAAATGGCCGTCAGCGATCTGGTCCACTTGGAACTCGCCTACGCCCCGCCCTTTGGCTCCGCGAAAGACCCCGTAAACATGGCTGGGATGGCCGCGGAAAACCTCCTCAACGGGTTGCACGCGGGGATCCTCGCGGAGGAGCTCGGGGCACTGGACCCGGGCTCTTATGTCCTCTTTGACGTCCGTTCCGCGGCGGAATACGAAGCCGGCCACATTCCCGGAGCAGTTAATCTCCCGATTGACGCTCTGAGGGAGTCCCTCCCGAAAATCCCGGGAGACAAGGAAACCATCATTTACTGCCAGGTGGGGTTTCGGGGCTTCCTGGCCGAAAGGATCCTGAGACAGTCAGGCTTCAAGGCCCGCAATCTGATCGGGGGTTACAAGACGTGGAGCCTTTTCCACGAAGAGGCGATGAGAGGTCTTCCCCAGCCAAAACCGGCATCGGGCCCATCGTGCACGACTCCCGAACCATCGATGGGGGAAACGGCCGAGATCATGGAACTCGATGCATGCGGTCTTCAATGTCCCGGGCCTCTCCTGAAAATGCGGGAGAAGATGGAATCCTTAAAACCCGGTCAGTTCCTGCGAATCACGGCAACCGATCCGGGTTTCCCGGTCGACGCCGTAGCCTGGTGCAACCGCTCGGGAAACCGTTTTGTGCAGGCAGTGCCCCGCGAGGGAAGGTTCGAGATCCTTCTGGAAAAAACCGTTCAGGGCCTTTCCCCGAACGTTTCCTGTCCACTTCCAACGGGAGCCACTTCCCCAAGGAAAGGGCTGACGATGGTGGTCTTCAGCAATGACCTGGACCGGGCCTACGCGACCTTCATCATCGCAAACGGCGCGGCCGCGATGGGAATGGAAGTCACCCTCTTCTTCACCTTCTGGGGTCTCAACATCCTTCGGAAGAAGGATGCCCCGGCTCTCGCCAAAAGCCCCCTCGAGAGCATGTTCGGAATGATGATGCCCAGAGGCCCCGAAGCCCTCGGGTTGTCGAAAATGCATTTCGCGGGTCTGGGAACCGCAATGATGAAGCATGTGATGAGCCAGAAGAATGTCACCCCCCTTCCCGAACTTATCCGGTCGGCCCGCGAAGCCGGGGTCAAGCTCGTGGCCTGTTCGATGAGCATGGGAGTCATGGGAATCAAGAAGGAAGAGCTGGAAGAGGGAGTTTCGGAGGGTGGAGTCGCTGCCTACCTCGACTCGGCAGCCGATTCGAACATCAACCTTTTCATCTGAACGTTTTACCGGTCAGAAGCGTTCAAATCTGATCCACTCGGCAATCAAGGTCAGGAACACGAAAAGGAATGGAAAGACCACAGGAAGATAACAATAAGTTGCCGGACTGATCGGGTATTCAGGTTTCCCTGCCCACCAAAGCACGATCGCATGAAGAAATCCGCTCCCGAAGAGGCCCAGCAGGGCTCCGATGAGGAGCGGGAAGTTCTCCATCATCGCAATCCAGAAAATGATCTCCATGAACTGAAGCGCCATCGCAGCCCATAAAGGGAGCTTGTTCGCGAAATCCGGGTTCGCGGATCTCTTCTCCATGATGCAGATGACGAAACAAAGCAGGTAAACCACCTGATACGGGGTGAGCATCAGACCTTTCCACCCCGTTGTCCCGTTCTTTTCAACCGGACGGGAAGGCCCAATCCGGCATTATCCTGGGGAAGATTCATCCCAAAACCGCTCCCAGTACAGGTTTGAGAGGCTTTGTCAAGGGGGCACCAACTTTTACTTTTCCACCCCAGCTTTCCGCATTATTGGCTTTTCCCCAAAGTTTTCCACAATATCCACCGCGATTCAAATGTCTTCGGCAAACTTCCCGATCTGAGTCGATTCCCTCGTGATTGGCCATGAAACCTGAGTTTCTCACGGTAAACCCGAAATGCCCTGGTGAACGATGCTACCCTGAAAAGGGAAAACGATCATTATTCTGATAATCTGGGCTTCTCGAAGTTTGTGATCTCACCACCGAAAACCTCGAGGGCTTCCGCCACTTCAGGCTTTTCAAGAATCTTCTTCATTGCAGCCTGGTCGATCTTGGCGATTTCGGCCCGGAAATCGGATTTTGGTTCGGCTTTGTTCGGCGAGTCGGAGGAAGGGGACTTCTCTTGCGGGCCACGAAAGACGATCCGGACTCCACTCCCGAACTCCTCCTCGATGAGAGGTTTGATCTGGGACAAGATTCCCTGCTCCTGAACGCGTTTCAGCAGGAAGTCGTTTTCCATCACTATCGTCAGGGTGTTCTGGACAAAGGATTCGGCGAAAGCATTGAGAAAATATCCGCTCCTGGAGCCCGTCGAAGCGCGGACCCTGAACCTCTGGAACTTTTCGGGCAACGTGCCCGGCAGCGTGTCCGTCGGCTGTGAGGGACCAACTGGCGCGGGTGGCGAAGATTTCGGGGTGGCGGGGGGCCCCTTTTCTGAAAGGGTGGAAATACGGACGGATGGGACAACGGTTGTCGATGGGACAACGGTTGTCGATGGGACAACGGTTGTCATTGTTGAGAGGACCTGGCCGGGAGTCTTGAGACGGTCCTCGACCTGACCGATCCTCCGTTCGAGACCTTCCGCCCCGAAGGAGATCTCCCTGAGGCAAATCCGGATCAATTCCATTTCGAGGAAAATTCTGGGTTGGATGGAGTTTCTCAGGAAACTGAGGCAACGTTCGAGCCGAAGGGTCGCCGCCATCAGGAATTCCATGGGAAGGGGTTTGATCTGATCGGACATCTCGCCGGCGTGTTCAGGGGGAATTTCGAGAACCTGGTGGGCCTTGGGATCGATCTTCAGCAGAAGACAGAGCCGCAGATACTCGAGAAGGTCCTTGCCCAGGGAAATGACCTCGTGCCCCCGATAATACAGATCGTTGAGCTGCAAGATGAGGCCTGAGCAGTCTTTTCCGAAGAGACAGGCGGCGATCGATTTCAATGCGGGATATCCGACTCTGCGGGTGATGGTCAGGATCTGGTCGACGGTCACCTCCGAACCCGGGTTGGCTGCCGTGACCTGGTCAAGAAGGCTGAGAGCATCCCGGAACCCTCCCTGAGCGCATTCGGCGATCACCTGGAGAGCTTCGGTCCCGACCAGGGGGAAGAAGCCCGGATCCGCCTCCCTTTCCTTTCGGACAACGTCGGAAAGCCGTTCGACGATCACCTTTCGCGAAATCGAATGGAAATCGAAGCACTGGCACCTTGATACGATCGTGGGAACGACCTTCTGGGGATCGGTGGTCGCGAGGACGAAAGTAACCCTCGGTGGAGGCTCCTCGAGGGTCTTGAGGAAAGCGTTGAAGGCTGCCTGGGAAAGCATGTGGACTTCGTCGATGATGTATACCTTGTTCTTTCCTTCGACGGGAAGGTATTTCACCTTTTCCCGCATCTCACGGATATCGTCGACCCCGTTGTTGCTGGCCGCATCGATCTCGATGATGTCCATGAAGGTCTGCTCTTCTATACGGCTGCAGATATCGCAGACCCGACACGCATCTAGAAGCCCCCCGGTCAGGGAAATGGGCTGCCGGCAGTTGAGGATTTTCGCCAGAAGGCGCGCGGCGGAGGTTTTTCCCGTTCCTCGGGGGCCGGAAAATAGGTAGGCGTGGGAGGTTCGGCCGTTGGCGACTTCCGCCTGGAGGGTCTTGACGATGTGCTCCTGCCCGAGTAGCTCTGAGAAGGACTGGGGCCGGTATTTCCGATAGAGGTTCTGTTTCGTGGGTGTCTTCAAGCGATTCCTCCCTGGAGAAAAAAGAAACCGGGAGACCACCCTTCAGGTGAAGTCTCCCGTTTTTTCAAGGCCGTGCACCCGCCCTCGAACCCGACCAATGGCCCATTTCCTGAACCATCCACTCCAGACAGGCACTGCCACATCACCCGGAAGCTGACGCTTACCGTTGCTACCTTCCGATCCTGGCGGGGTTCACGGACTTCCGCCGTGTGGAACCCATCCTTCGATGCTTCAAGAACAGGCTGGTACCACCAAATCAAGCCCTCTGGCAGGGATTCAACCCGCCCATGGGGATTTGCGGTTTTTAGAGGACCCCAAGCCCTCCGCCTAGCACGACCAACGGAAAGGGCGGGATTCGAACCCGCGGCACCTTTTGGGTGCTCACGCTCTCCAGGCGTGTGCCTTAGACCAACTCAGCCACCTTTCCAAGAAAAGAACAAGAACAAGAACAAAATCTGGCGGAGAGAGAGAGATTCGAACTCTCGAGGCACGCTATCAACGCGCCTACTCGATTTCGAGTCGAGCGCTTTCGACCAACTCAGCCATCTCTCCAGGTCCCATGTGGGGACGTGATCAGCGCGCCTGAGAGGACTCGAACCTCTGGCCATCAGATCCGCAATCTGATGCTCTATCCAAACTGAGCTACAGGCGCATTTACCTACAGCGGAGAAGGGGGGATTCGAACCCCCGGTAGAACTTTCGCCCTACGCCGGTTTAGCAAACCGGTGCCTTAAGCCAGCTCGGCCACCTCTCCTCGTTTGCCACGGAGGAAGTAGGATTCGAACCCACGAACCTTTCGGTTTCCGGTTTTCAAGACCGGCGCCATCGACCGCTCGGCCATTCCTCCCCGTTAGAGGTTCAGTCTAGCATATGTACAAAACAAAATCAAGTTTCCCAAGGTCCCCGGATTCCTTTCCTTTCCGGGCTTTTCCTGATGATTCGGATTCAGAAGACATTTCACCCGCCGCAAGCGTATTGCTCGGGGGAGGGGGGGGAACCCCTCCGACGAAACCGAAAGGAGTGGTGAAATGAAGCGGTCGATAATGCTCTGGGCTCTCGTCCTTCTCGCGTTCAATGCTGGTCTCCTGGAACCCCGGGAGGTTTTCGGGCAGCAGGGGGAGTCGATCACCCTCACCTGCGAGGTTTTCCCCACGAAACCCGACGGCCGGTGTTGGGATGGATTCGGCGGGGCCCCCGATATCCAGTTCGTGGCGTATTTCCGGGATCAGGGAACTATCGTCTCACCTGTGGTATACGACGTTCTCAAGACTTCATTCACCCTGCATCTGCAATCCCGCGAAATAGTCAGGGTCGAGATCTGGGACCGGGACCTTTTCCGGCACGACTTGATCCTCCGGGTGGATCTGGACCCAAAAGCCCCGGCGGGGACATTTCTCTACGAGAGATCCTGGTTGACGATCTTTGTCAATTGACCCTGGAACAGTCTGCAACAAGGAAAGGAGGTGATGACTTAATGGACCCCATCCTTACTGCCTGGAGCGTGTGGTCGATCCTCGTTGGAATAATCGAGAAGATCGATGAGGAGAACAAAGGGAAAGGCGAGGAAGACCAGGGTGGCGAGTAGTCGGCCACCCGGAGCCCGAGATCGGTCAAGGACCTCGTGCCTGGGAAACAAAAGGAGGAAAAGAATGCGCTGTCCACACTGCGGAGACGACATGGAGCTGGTTTCCAGGGAACCGGACGAGCCCTCTGGATCGATACTTCAGAGCGGTGCGCCCGTGACCAGATGCGCTCTGCCGATCCTGTATTGGATCTGGCAATGGTTGTGCGGATGCGGGCACAGGGCCGAAGAACGCGTGAAGGAGGAATGACAGGATCGGTAGTGGGGGACGGTGGCCCTTTGGCCGGCCTAATGGGCCCTAGGGCCACGCTCCTGCAGAAAACCGGGCGAACGAGCCCCCAAAAAAAGGAGGCGTTCAATGGCTGGCACTGGTTGGAGGAACAGATGGCTTTCACTCAAACTGGATCCCGACCTCGTTGCCAATCTCGGCTCCTGGACCCGCGAGAAAGAGAGCAGCTACCAGGATTCCCTTTTCGGACCGGCAAGATTCATCCTGGTCGGGGGCCTGGGTGCTCTCCTCGGAATGCCCGCGATCATCTTCGTCCTTTTGATCGCATCTGATGGCGGGGGGATCATCTTTGCCCTTTTCGGGGGAACCATCGCTCTGGTCCTCCTGGGATCCTGGCTTGTCACTTCCCCTCTGCCTCCCATCGTAGGGTGGGCCAGAAGGGTCCTCGAGGAATCGCGGGAGTTCGAACAGGCATTGGACTCTATTCTGGCACTTGAGGAACTGACCGATGCCGGGAATCCGGGCCTTCTCGATGATCAGGATCGGGAATTGATGATGACCACTTTCACGAAATCCCACGATGAGTTGACCTGCGCCCTGCGATCAATCGCCATCCTGATCAGGAACCCCCAACTCCCGACCCAGGCTCCTTTCGTCTGTCCCGACCAGGGGCTCGCTTTCTCGGAGGAAGCAAGGGCGTTGGGAAGAAGGTGCCGCGACCTTCTCGTTGCAGGCTCGCGCGTCCGGGGGCGTTTTTGAAACAGGCGGGTGAGTGACCCGATCCGAGGGTGGTTCACCCCCACTTGTCTTTTGCCAGAAAGGATTCCTGCGTCAGTATCCGCATCCTCCCCCCGGCCCAGAAAGCTACAGTTGGCCGAGGAGCGCCCGGGAGCCCGGGTGGGGGAAATCGAACCAGCACCCCCAAACGGTTCTTCAAAAAATCCTCTGATGATTTCAGCAGCCAGAAAGATTGGGGACTCTTTTCCACCGGATCAAAAGCACCCTCACCCGGCGCCAGCCTGGACTTCTTGCGAAGGCCGGACTGAGGGGAACAGCCTGCTTCTGCGCTTTCTGCCTGGAGAAGGCCCGAATCCGGTGGAAACCCTTGAATTGGGCCCATCCATGCCCAAAGCCTTCCAAGCGGAACATCCACTCCTGAACCGGGCAAAATCTCGAGATGAGATCGGAAAGTGACGCCCCGACGCAGGTCCCATACCCCCACGGAATTGGAAAATAACCCATTTTGGGTTAAAAGAAATTCCCCGTCGGGAGAAAACAACGCGTGGGACCACCCTTGGTAATTCTGTTCATCCGTCTGAAACATTGCCTTCCGGGTTTCGATGTCGAAGGACTGAAACCCCCGTTCCCCAAAACCCGACCAGATCTGCTTACAATCGGGAGAGAACCGCAGCCATCCGGTATCCCTCTCCTGGTCAAGACGAGCAACCTCCCGGCCTGTTTCCAGGTTCCAGATCCGGATGGTGTGATGATCACCTGAAGCCAGAAGATTGCCATCGGGCGAAAGGGCCATATCTGAGATTCTTTCCCCGTGGGTGAACTTCCTTGTCCGTCGGGGTGATTCCAGGTCCCACTGGAAAATTGTCCCATCACGATGCATGGAAAAGAGACCCGGAATACCGCTCGAGAAGAGAACCTGGAGGACTCCCCCCCCTTTGGAATTTCCGGCCCAGAATCCCGGGGAGTCCCCGGGTGAAAGGACCCGAACAGTCCCGTCCTTGAAACCGAATGCAAACCTCTTCCCGTCCTGGGAAAGGGAGAACGTGTCGGTGCAGGATTCGAGCTCTGGAGATTCCCAACAAAGAACCCCGGTTTCCGAATCGAAGATTCGCAGTGTGGAAAAATCGAAGGAATAAACCTCTCTGCCGGAGGGAAGAAATCCCAGGTGGGCTGGGCGGGATATCTCGGGATGGTCATCTTCCCGGGTTGGAAAGCGCAGATTCAAGGACTTTTCGGCCCGAGCCCCAGATTTGAAGGCCCCCACGGGGAAAACGGCTATCCGTTCCAACCGATCTGAAACAGCGAATGAGTTTCCCGAGGGGCAGAATGACCAGATTTGGGGGTTAAGAAAGGGGAATCCGCAGGAGTGTTCTCCCCCGGGCAAATCCCAGAACGAAACACGCTCTTCAGGATGATTGATCTCGGCCAACCTTTTGGCGTTTGCTGAAATGGCTGCGTCACTTCCGAAACTGCAGAAAATGTAATGCCACACGTCCGGTTCATTTAGACCGAAAACCCTCACGCCTTTACTGCATGAGGAGAAAAGCCGGGCCCCACAAGGGGAAAATGCAAGGTGCTCTGACATCCAGCCACTGGGAGGGGAATGATCATCCTTCAGGCTTTTCACCACGCGTTTTTTTTGGGTGCTCCAGAGAAGTATCTCCCCTCCGTCGATACCGATGGCCAGAATTCCTCCGTCCGGCGAATATTCTGCGGATTGGACATGAGTGGGGACGGAGATTACCGTCTGTAGCGAATTGCGTGAAAGGTCCCAGACGAGAACCTCTCTCCCTCTTCCAATAGCGAGACGGTTTCCCTTGGGAGAGAAAGAAAGGGACTTTCGCTTCCTGCGAATCCGGGCTTTTTCTTCCAGAGAATGGGAGTCCAGGATGATGACCGGCTTTGAGCCAAGAGCGATCCATCGGCCATCGGGGGAGATTTTCAAATCATGGTCATGATCCCACCAGTCGCTGATCCACAGGTCAAGGTGCTTCGAAACCACTTCCCTTCCACTCTTCAGGTCCCAGATTTTGACCACACCCAAGAAAGACAAGGATACAAGCCTGTTCCCGTCCGGGAATAAGGCCAGTGAATCTGAACGGGTGTGGAAAATCATTTTTCCATTCTCATTCAAAGGTATTGCAGGCGGAGTTCGGGAGCGGAACCAGGAGACGTGTCCTCCGGGACTGCGCCATCCCGGCCTGCGCGGCCCGGCTTCGGGCACATTCCCCCCATCGTGCGGCTCGAGGCCGGAAGTCGTTTGGGAATCGAGCGAGACCTGGGGTTCATGTTTCGAAACCGTCTCCAGATGACCCGATTTTTTGGACAGCCAGGATTCCATCAGTTGGTAGAGCTTCTTTCGATCGCGTTCCCAGGGAGGTTTGCTTCGGAAATCGCCTGCGAGACCGAAAAACGGGTGACCCGCCCAGGGACAGTCGAACCACCAGCATGAGTTGAAAACGCTTTGGAATAACCTGTCGGGGTGATCCGTCAGGAACTCCAGGTCGTTTTGGATGGCCTGACGGATGAGTGGCAGCATCCACCGGCGTTCCAGACCCAGCGAAACGGGGATTCGATCATTGGCCGTGCGATAGGCATCGACCAACTCGCCAAGCAATCCATACTGGACGCATTCCTCGAGGAAGAGAAACTCATCGAGCAGAAGGTGTTCGACACCCAGCCAGTTCTCCCCTTCGATCAGGTGCCTGGCAAGAAATCGGAAAGAGTACCATTTCTGGAATTCATCGAGATCTTCCCCGCCATTCCAGACCCCGCCCGGAGCCAGGGAATCGGCGATCCGTCGATGGGCTTCTGATTCTGCATGTTTCTTCGAAACCGGATCCAGACCTTCCGCGATCTTATCTCCGAGGAACTCGATGAAGGTGGCGTCGAAAGCTCCCACAACCGTTTGATCAGCACTTCCGATCTGAAGGGTTTCCTCGAGGAAGTAATTCTTGAACAGTGGGCTTGAAATCTCTCTCAGAAATGAGATGTTCAGGTCTTCCCCCCAACCGGCAAGAACCTTCTGAAGAAACACCAGCGTGACCGAAGAATGGGAGAACACCAGGATCGAAAGGATCTTGAAAAGTGTGTTGCGGGTTCCGGGATCCCTGAAGATATCGGTCTTCTCGATCCGCTGCCACTCCGTCTCGAACCAGTCCCTGATCTCGGAAATCCCCCCGATTTCGAATCCCCGTTCGCTGGAAGAGCGGTAATCCTGTTCAGAGGACCGGAGGATCATTTCCGCGAGCCGGAAGTTCCCGTTGATCTGCCTTACGAAGTCGGGGATCCGAATTCCCGGACCTGAGACCGGAAAATACTCCTGAACGAAGGTGCAACAGGGTTCGAAATTCCGGGAACCGTCCAGAACGATCTTTTCGACCGGAAGCGCTCTGGGAAGGCAACCCGTCCCGAGCGCGTGCCTGCAGGAAACCACGAGGAAAAGAGCTTTCGGAAAACCGGGCCCCACCATCTCCAATAGCAGGCGAAAGGCACGACGCCCTGTTCCGGGTTCTTCCGGACAGTCGGCTTCATCAAGGGCGTCGACAACCAAGATCAGCTTCCGGTTCCCCTGACAGAATTTCTTCAGCGCCTTCCTGAACTCGGCCCCCCACCCAAAATCCTCCCGGGAACATGTTTCTTCGATCCTGTCGTCCCGGGCGGGCGACGTTCCAAGCTTTCTTTCGGATGCCGAAGCTGCTTGGGGCGGCCTTTCCGGGCTGGCAGAAGCAATCCCGGTCTTTTCGAGCAGGTCATGAAGGCCGGTCGTCAGGTCGCCCAGGCAGTCGGACATCGACCGGTTCGGATTCCTCACGCTGAACGGGAAAAGGAGGGTCGGATCGGGACTCCGGGAAACGAAGTTCCCCAGGAGCGCGCTCTTTCCCGTCCCTGGTTTCCCTTCGACGACAAGTATCCCGGAATCATTGTTTTCGATGAAACCCGAAATTTCAGAAATCAGGTCGTCCCTTCCGACGATCTTCCGATGTCTTTCGATGAATATTTCCCGCGATTTTTTCCATGTCTCGGGGGCGTTTCCCGCCCTCAGCGTGTCTCGTTCGAATCCCCGGAAGAACCGCATCACATCGTCCAGATCCTCGACTGGTCTGATGCGAAGCCCCACATGGGACGGAAGCATGGATTCGAGTAACTTCGATTGGGTCTTCGGGACCAGGATCCATCTGTAGCCCGCCAATAACGCGGCCGACACTTTTTCGACGATATCCTCGACTTCGGCAATCCTACCGTTGTCCAAAACTCCGGTGGCCGCGATCGGGGGAAGGTCAGGTCGATATTTTCCTGACCGGATCAGAGACCAGATGAACATTGGGAGGCCCGCCGAATCGTCCTTGAGCGAAAAGCCGAAAAAGTCGGCAATAGGAAAGAAAACAGGAGGTAAGGGAAGGACCGTGCCTGATCTGGCCTTTGCCTCCCTGAATCCGTTAACGATAGCCCTCTCGAAATTTCCGTCCCCTCGGATCGAGTTTGGGATTGAATCTCCCGAGCCTGCGAAAAACGATGATCGGAAATCCGGAAACCTGGAGATGGGCTCCAGACCGGCGATCTCGATCCATTTCCAGTCGGCTCCCCCACTGCGGTTCTGGAGTGGGGTCATGATGAAAAGGAACCCGGGGTTGGGAAGCAGGCCCGGATGCTCAGGCACAGCCATGGTTCGGACCCGGTCCCGACGACTTTCAAGGATCGCCACCGCATCATCCAGGTCTTTTCGCCGGTCGAACCGGGCTTTCTGGCTCTGGAGAATCCCGATGAACTCCTCGGCCAGCTTGTCGGAGAAGTGAGAAAGAGGCGGCCGACCTTTCGGGGGCACAGCGAACCGGGGAACCTCTTCCTTGAAAACCCGAAGCCACGGAAAAAAATCCCTCGAACAAAGGTGCTGAAGGCTCGCAACAAGCATGGGAAGCCTGGTTGGACGCTGGTCCCAGACATCCTTCAGAGGGCCGTGGCCCCGGGTGACCCCGTCGACGACCCAATCATCGACCTTGAGACAATCTTCCAACGGTCCGAAGGCTCGTTCGAAGGTCTCCAGCCTCTCTTTCGGTTCAGTCATCCAGCCAGACCGGGATGAACCTCAGGGAAACGACCTCTTTCCAGATCGGGTTCCCGGGATCGAGAAGGATCCTCCCGGTGCTGTCGCATTCAAGTCTTTCCACCTCGAGACCCTTTTCATCGAGAAGGATGAGGTCCGCCCTCCCGGGAGGTGTCCATCCCAGCTCGAATGGACCTGATTTCATCCCCGAAAGCCCGGGGAGGAGAGTGAAGCCCGATCCGCCGGTGTGGGAAACCCTTTCGAGAAGTTCCCGGATGACTTCGAAACTCCTGTCAGTGCTGGCTGCAAGGACGTGCGATGTTTCGTTCGCGGGTTCGCGTTGGCCGTCCATTTCCGCCTTCATTTCTCCAAGGAGCTTGTTGAGGGAATTGATCATTTCCTGGTTTTCGACCTGGCCCTGGAAAAATGCCGGCCACCTGGAAAGAAGGAGATCGGTGAGTCCCTGAACGATCTTCCTGCTGGTTTCGGGGCGGATGGGGAAGCCTTTTCGCGGCTTCGCCAGGTTGATCTTGAGCGTTTCGAAAGCCCAATTCCGGCACCCTTCGCAGGAAGCGAAATGGTCGAAGCATTTTTGCGGAATGGACGAAAGCAAGGCTTCTCCCCCCTCGATCAGCTTGTGGCTTATCGCATCCCGGGACTCCTCGCAACTTTCAGGCATGTGGAAGATTTCGGGCGGATTGTGCTCTCCAGATTTTCTCATGGTTCGTCCTCGCAGTCTCGGGGGGGTTCCCCGGAAAGGAATTGGGGGGCAGGGTGGTCGCCAGGGGTCGTTTTGAAGAGTTCCTTCCCCACTCGGGCCACTTTTCTATTTGCCCGAAACAGGGCTTGGGTGACCTGCCTGGGAGTCAAGCCGAGGTCTTCGGCAATCTTGGCGGGTTTCATTCTATCGAGGTGCCTGGAATACACTTTCTCTTCCCTTGGAGAGAGTTTGCATCGATCGAAAAAGGCTTTTCTCGCGGTTTCCCGTTCCTGCTCCAAAACACTCACTTCCGGGTTCTCCTTATCGGATGAAAGCGCGGGGTCTTTGTCTGGCTGGGCGAGAAGTGGAACGGTCCTGGGTTTTCTTCTTTTCTTTCGAAGGCAATCGAAAGAAAGGTTTTTCGCAATCTTGATCGAAAGTCCCTTCAAACTCGCATTATGCCGACATGGGTCGAAATGGTCCCACACCCGGGTGAAAGTCTCATTCACAATATCTTCCACGTCCTGGAGAGAAAGGCTTCGATATCCCCTGAGATACCCCGTAAGTTTGGGCAAAAACTTGGAGACAAAAACTTCGAATTTCCGAATGTCGAAGCCGAAACTGTTCCGTTCCACCGATCTCCCCCCCTGGCAATTCGGGGCTCTCGTGGCGCGCCTGGAGGCACCCACGGGAAAGTATAGCATTCGGGAAGGAGCCGGGCAATCGGCGGAAATCGTCCGGATCCCGCAATCGTGGTATTCAGTGCGGTTTTTTTCATTCCATCTCATCTGGTTCCTCCTTGAAGCTTCGGGGAGAGTCCATCCGGAAAGGGGAGTTGTTTCCAGAGTTGGGGCGCGGCCGTTTCCAAGCTCAAGTTCATCCTGTTCCAAGGCATGGGAATCCGTTCAAGGCTTTCGTTTTTTTTTTCGGAAAAGTCCCCGGAGTGCCCGGGGTTCCCAAAGCGTCTCCCCCGGGCAGGCGGCCTTTCCTGATCTTGGGGGTTTCGTTGTTCCCGCGGCCGGGAACGGGTCAAATCCGAGACGGGTTCGCCGGTCGCAATAGGGGCATGTTTTGTTGTTCCGGGAGAAATGGTGCAGCGGGTTGTTCCCACAGACCACCAGCCCGGCGATTGCCTGGTCCAGGGCCAGAATCCAATCGACGGGCGTGGGACGCAACGCCGGCTGGGACCATCCCTCCCCGAAAGCGCGTCGAAACTCACGCACAAGCGGCTCCGGGAGCGCCGAAAATGGGGGACTCAAAGGGCTCGGCCGGATCCAGGGATTCGAATTCTGGGAAAAGGCCCCCTGCCTAATGCAAAACCCGATTTCTGAGGCGGCGTGGTCGCTCCAGACCCCGGAAAACGGGTGAAACCCCTCATTGAAAAGCAGATACAGCAGTACCGCGAGGGAGAACGCGTCCTGGGATGGTTCCATTTTCCGAATCACGGTTCCCTGGACTTCGGGCGGAAGGAATTCTTCCCTACCCACCTCGCAGGGATGGCACCGGCCCGCAATCGTGTATTGGAAGGAATCACAATCCAGAAAGCAGATGCAAAGAGATTTTCCTCCATCCGAAACCGAGACCAGGAAGTTGGATTCGCTGATGTCCCCCAGAACCACGCCCAAGGCGTGGAGGGCGGCGATCCCTGAACAAAGAAGGTGCGCGATGAGGTAGTGGGAGCGCGATCCGACGCCGGGGAATCCCGTTTCCCGGCCCACCGGGGAAAACAGCTCGACGATCCGTCTGCCGATCATCTGACGCATGACGATTCCCTTGACCTCACCCTGATTGGTTATGAGTGCATCGATCGGCCAGGCGAGTCGGATTCCGGGATTCTCGCAGGGGTGCGCCATCGCGGTCATCGCAAGGATCTTGGAGGCTTTTGAAGGGTTCAACGGAGTTTTGTAGACCTTGGCAAGAAATCCGGGCATCCCTTCGACCGGATGGATATCTCCCTCGCCGCCCCCATCGAGCCTGGGACCCAGGGAAATCGGCCGTGTCCCAGCCAGGGAAATCAGACCCCCCGTCATTCTTTTCCCTCCAGGGATGTCATTACCAGGGTGAGGTCGTCATCGGTAATTCTTCCCAGCGACTCGTTCGACACCAGAAACCGCCGGAGAACGGAGTTGGCTTCCGCCGTATCCTTCGAGTTTTCAAGAAAAGCGAACATGGGACCGAAGAAGGGTCCGAAAGGGGTGTATCCGGGGTGTTCAAGGGAAGCGAGTTCCAGACCATCGGTGATCATCCCGATCCGGGAAAGGCCAGGTTGCCGGATCTTTCGGAAAACGAGACTCGGCTTGGGATCGGTCAGGAATGTGGTCATGTTGTAGAAGACACCTTTCTTCGGAGACGTGAGGGTGTGGAATGCCCCGTCGCTCGTTCCCACGATCGTGGCTCCGTCACCGATCTGGGCACCCAGGGTTATCCCGGGTGAAGCCACCACCAGCTGCAGAGTCGTCGCGTAAGCCGAGCACGGAAGGTGTTCGCGGCGAGCGGCATCCAGAAGCGTTGCCCTTGCGACAAACACCTGCCATGCCATCTGGCGTTGCAACTGCTCCCATGGCGCTTCGGGGGCTTTTGCGATTGCCGAGGCCATGCCTCTGACGGTCGAGAGGACCGCGAACCTGGCCCCCGTCCGGGAAAACCGGGCTGATCCGGCCCCATCGGCCACCGCTCCAATCCAGTATTTTCCTTGGATGGCAAAGTTGAAAGCGTCCTGGCAGGGAAGCCCACGCCGGTGATGGGCTCTCCCTCTGATCGCAGCTCCGATCGTCTTCCAATGCATCCGTCCCTCCTTCGGTCCCGGAGGTTTCCCGGGTCCCGGAAAGCCCTGTCAGCACATGACCCCGAAAATGGTTTCAGGAGTCCCATTGCACCTTTGCGACCACTCGGGCATCCTTGTTTCCGGGATCCGAGTGGGAAAGGTTCTGAAGGGAAACGGAAAGCCACTCGAAGAGTGCCTTGAAATCGAATCCCCTGAGAAGTTTCGCACCCCTGAAGGACATGCGATTGAGGAAGTCCATGTCAGCGTGGTCGACACCGATCAGAAAGACCCGCAGGAGTTTCTGCTCCTCGACCTGTCTGATCCTTTGCCGGACCTGCTCGTGCAGGGCCGCGGTCTCCCCCGGTCCCTCGGGCATCCCGTCGGTCAGGGCGACAACCATTCCCCGAAACAGGGGGATTCCAAGCCTTTGACACTGCTGGAGCCTGTTGACCGTGTGATCCACCGAGTGGAGGATTCCCCGGCCGAGGGCGGTGAGTCCCGAAGGCCTGGGAAAATTGGGAGACAGCCCGTCGATCGGTCCGAACTCCCGGATCACGCGAACGACTCCATTGAACCCGACCAGGCTGAGGTCGACCCTCATCCGGGCCAGGATATCCAGGGCGAAACTGGGAAGGAAACTCTCCTTGAAGGCACTAACCATGGGATCGAATTTGTCATCATCGGCCATGCTTCCGGAGAGATCGAAAGCTATGGTCACCGGGCACTTGGGCTGGGGGTTCTTCGCGAAATCGATGTTCGCTTCGAGCAGGGCAGGGCTCCGGTCATGGGTGCTCATGCTCTCCTCCTTCCCCGCCGATTTTTCGGCGGCGGAGGGATTACGCACCGCCGGGGAGAAATGTCTTTCGCAATTTTCGGGTGATTTTCCCGCCGTTTTCGGCGATTCTCAATTTCGATTCCGCGGGAAAACCTCGGATTGTCCCTGATCGATACTGCCAGCGCCGATCTTTTCGGGCCCCAAGAAACCAAGGGCATGGAAACCGAGACCTTCCGGGCTGATCCTTTTGCACGGGACCTCTGGCAACGATTCTGGCGGTTTCTCCCCCATCATCATCGGAAGGCGGTTTTCCGTCTGGGAGTGGAGCAGGATATCGACCTCCTGCTCAAGGGCCTCGGTGCACTCCCCTTCGAACTCGAGAACCTCGCCACCGCATTTCCACAACTATTCCTCCTGCTTTCGCTTGGAATCCCTTTCATTCCCCCCGGAAGCCGTTGGATGGATTCGGTTCATGACCTGATCCGTCGGCCGGTGGACGTGGTTCTCTCCCGTCTGGAGATGCCT
>CAYRYU010000032.1:0-26794 GCA_964428355.1 uncultured bacterium | reverse complement strand
TCATGACCTGATCCGTCGGCCGGTGGACGTGGTTCTCTCCCGTCTGGAGATGCCTGGGGATTACCGCAATCAACGAATGGAACGACCCTTCGACCGCGAAAGCGACGGAGACTACTTTCCAGTTCGACCAGATCAAGGAATGGGAGCGTTGGTTCATCAACCCGAACCCTGGAAGGGAAGGCTTCCCAACGTTGGACGCCCTTCGGAGCTCCTTTGAAGAATGGTTGAACGGCCTGTTTTCGGGGAAACATCAGAACCCTCCCCGGAAGGAATCGGTGGTTGCCCCTCAGGGGTCAGGGCCGGAGTTTCAGGGCCGAGGCACGGTCGGGAACGCGATCGGCAATGGGGAAGACCCCGGCCATGGTGAACACCTCGTTCATCAGGGGGTTGGATCCGCAGATGATCAGTTTTCCCAGGAAATCCTCGGTGATCTTTATCGAGAGTTCGAGAAGAGCGGTGACTCCAGGGCTGTTCAGAAGGTCACAGGTGACCAGGTCGATCACGACGAATTTCCGGCCCGCCTTCAAAAAAGGTGCAAGCTGGCCGGTGAGCTCCGCCCCGGCCTTCCCATCGAAATATCCTGATATTTCGACGACAAGGGCTGATTCCTGTTCGATAATTTGGATCGTGGAGGGGTTCGGCGCGTTCATCTCCGGAAATTGTAGTCCGGGGTTGCACAATTTGCAAACACACGGTGGTGTATACTTGTCATCACGATGGGAGTTCCAAGCCAGAACTTCACGGTTTCGTACGGCAGGATCATCGTTATCGTCCTGTTCCTGACCGGATTTCCCCTTCTCTGCAGTTTCCTGGCCCTGGATTACCTCGGGGAACTCAAGTCCCGCAA
The DNA here is from genome assembly GCA_964428355.1 of uncultured bacterium. GTDB lineage: Bacteria > Muiribacteriota > Ozemobacteria > Ozemobacterales > Ozemobacteraceae > CAYRYU01. Next base: position 25,947 of record CAYRYU010000032.1, on the reverse strand, counting down.
CCTCCTGGAGACGCGTTTCCAGGAGCTGGATGAGGTCCTCTGGGCTCTGCAACCATGGAGTGACCCGGAGAGGTTCCTTCTCAAGAGCCTCCGTGGGGTTGGCAGAAGGGTCGAGACACGCTGCCGGACGGTCAAGGCGGCATGGGCCACCCTGAAAAGGCTGGGAAGAATGTATCCGGGTCTTTTTTCCTTCGTCCTGTTCGATGAAAACGGGAAGGCTCTCGCCCAGACGGAACCTCAGCGCTCGCGAAGAATCGGGGGAACCCTGGCGCGCAGGCTGAGGGATGTCCGGTCGGGAAAACCCGTGAAGTTCAAGGATCTGGGTGGAATACCCGATTCCTACCTAGGAGTGGTCGGACCCCGCCCCTCCCTGGAAAACGGTCTCAGTTTGTACAAAACCTCCTCCGGACCGAAGAATTCCTGGTTTTTCCATTCCCACGGCCCCCGGTTCTCCTTTTTCGCCTTCATCCACCGCCAGGGGCTGCCTCCCATGGTTGGTCTTCGCCGAAAGGTCTTTCTCGATGCCGGTAGGAACAGCCTACGGTTGGTCGACATGGAGGGACGCCGGATGATCGGAACCGGAACGGGGATCGGCGGGAGTCCGGCCGTGGGAACCCCCTTCGACGAAGACCTGAAGTATGTATTGAGCCGTTTCGAGCGAGAGCCCACCAGCCATTTCCGCGCGGGAGAAAGACTCTGGTCAGTTCTCATGCTCGATCCCCGGTTCCGCCTCGTCTGCTCCGCCAAGGACGATACAGACCTCGATTCCCGGTCATTGAAGCGGGCCCATGCGGTCGTCTCCCTCTCGGTCCTTCTGCTGGTACTCGGAACAACCTTTTCGGTACTGCGAAACGGGCGGATTCCGTATGTTTCCCTTCGCAGAAAGCTGGGGGCGGTTTTCCTCCTCTCGGCCGGCCTGCCGCTTGGAATGTTGGGTTTCATCGCCCTGGCCTACGTCGAGGAGCGAAGGGAAGGTCTGATGCAGGAGGCAAAGCGCCAATCCCTGGAAACCCTGCGGTCTTTCGATTCGAAGGCCCCCATCGCGAACCACCTTTGCCAGTCCCGCCTGAAACAGATTCTGGGCGAGGTCCGGGGGCGGGAAAAGGCCGATTTGGACAACCTCATCACGGAGCTGAGGAAATTCCGGAAGGATTTCCTCTGCAACTCGATCCGTGTGACGGCGAGTGACTCCCGCCAGGTTTTCTCCACGAGCAGCCGGAAAGCCGAAAAGAACGAGGGGCGAATCTACCAGGATCTCCTGACCAAGGTCCTCCAACACATCAACCCCGACCTCCGGAAGAAGGGTGACAGGAAAAGCCTCGAGGCGGACCTGTTCATCAGCTCGATCACGGGAAAGGAATCGGGGGAGATCATAAACGACCTGACCACCCGTTTCGGGGAGATCCTTCCCCTTGACCTTGGACCCCTCCACGCTTTCCTTTTCATGGACGTCATTTACGGCCCTGGGAACGAACCCGATTTCCTGGTGTCGGGAAAATGGAAGGAAGGGGATCTCCACGCGGTTTACTTCCGAAGGGCTCTTCCAGCGCACCTTTCCCTCGACGGTTCGGGAATGCTCGTCGTGAACATGGTTCCAGAGAGGGTCCGGTACATCCCGAAACGCTACCCAGGCCAAAGAAGAACGCTTCCCGTCGGAAAAAGGATCGACCTGGTACATTACCGCTCGGCTACCGTGATGGAGCCGATCATGGAAGCCTTCGTCAGGGATCTTCTTCGATCACCCCGCACTCGGCACCGGACGCTCTTCGTGAACGGACGGACCTGCACGGTCACCGCCTTTCCCGGGCAGGTTCTCAGGAACGACCTTTTGATCCGTTACTCCCCCCAGGAACCCATTCTCGCGGAAATCCGCATTATCAGGACATTCGTGTTGGGCTTCGGCCTTCTTACCCTCCTTTTCACTGGGGGCCTTGGCAGGCTGCTTGCGGCAAAAGTCCTTTCCCCGATTTCCGATCTTTCCGTAGGCGTCTCGGCAGTCAGGGAGAAGCGGTTCGACCACAGGATACCGGACCAGGATCCGGACGAACTGGGAGATCTGGCTTCCCTTTTCAACCGCATGATCGAAAGCCTGGAGGAGGTCGATACTGCACGCCAGGTCCAGGCCCAACTCTTTCCCCTCGCCCCACTGATCGCAGGGGAGTTCATCGTAAACGGCTTGTCCCGATCCGCTTCAGAGCTGGGCGGTGATTATTTCGACTATCTTTGGATAGGGTCGCCGGCCGCCATGTTCGACCCGAACGTGGCGTTCGACCCGAACGTGGCGTTCGACCCGAACGTGGCGTTCGACGCGAACGTGGCGTCCGGGTCGGCCAGTCCAGCTGGTAGCGGCAACCTGTTGGTTCTCGTGGGGGACGTTACCGGGCATGGGGTCCCGGCCGCTCTCGTGATGGCGATGTCGAAAGCCATCGTCGTCAGTTCCCTCAAGGCGGGAGCTTCTCCCGGGGATGTCCTGCAGAGGCTGAACCTCGTCCTGTACGAAACGGTCTACTCCAGGAGCAAGCTCAATCTCACTCTCTGCCTTGCCTTCGTGGACATCGCGACGGGGGAATGTCTCGTTCATGGGTGCGGGCATCCATACCCATTCCGCCAGCGAGCGGACGGCTCGATGGAAATGCTGAACCTTCCCGGGATCGCACTCGGGATCAGACCGCAGATCAAGAAACTGGGGACCGCGAAGATTTCCCTCGCCCATGGAGAAAGATTGTTCCTCTATTCCGACGGAATGGTCGAGGCGTGGCCGGGCGAGGCAAAAGACCGCCGTTTCTCCAGTTTCGGCGATTATCTGTCCCGCCGCCCGAGGCTTCCCGCAACGGAGGCCCCGGCGGACTTCATGAACAACCACCCATTCTGGACAACCGGGGAAAGGCAGCCGGATGATTTCACGATCGTCGTTGTGGAGCGGAAATGAGTTGTCCCCGTTCGGATGACGGGTTATCATCTTGTGGGCTATGACATTGTTACCCCGGGATCTTGCGAGAGAAATCGAATCGGAGCGGAAATCGTCCCGCCTTGCGGTTCTGGAGGCGGTGTTCGATGTCCCCGATCCCGCATTCCGCGAGCCTCTCACCTCGAGGCGGGAACGCGAATCCGACGAGGAATGTCGGTTGCTCATCGATCATGCTCTGGCCTTTCTTGCCGAAATGCGTCCAGGTGCCCCGGTCGGCGAGGTTTCCCCCGAATCGTTGGGCCAGCAATTCCCAGGCTGGTCCCCAGGCCGGCGCCTGGGATTTCTGGGAAGGATCAAAAGCGAAGGCCCCGCTCCATTTCGGAAGGATGCATCCCGGCTTCTTTCCGACGAGGATGACCCGTTCGTTGCCGCCGCCCTGATCCGGACCTTTTCCGACTGCTGGTCGGAAGCGGACGTTGCACGTCTCACCGGATTTCTGGGGCACGAACGCCTGGTTCCCAGGATCGCGGCATTGGAAGTTCTCGGAAGGAGATTTCCCGCCGCACTTGCCGGTTTCCTTCCCGCCTTTCTTGTTTCGGATGATCCGCGTCAGCGCATTCTCGCCGTCCAGACCCTCTTCCGGATCGACCCCGACGAGGCCGTTTCCCACCTGGAGTGGATGCTCCTCGAAGGGACCCCCTCCGACCGGGCCGCAGCCCTGAAATGCGCTTTTCTTCTGCCGCCCGGCCTGGTCAAGGAGATCCTCCTGAAATTCACCTCGGCGGAATCCGACCTCGAGCTGGTCAAGCAGGCGGGGCTCCACTTCCGGATCAACCCTGATCTCGAAATCCCCTACCGTCTCTGGGAAATCGCGGAGAGATCATCCGCCCAGAAAAACGCCCTCCTCAAGGACGTGATAAAGGGGGCCAGCCAGGCATTGGCGGCATCAAAAACCCTGGCCGAACCGCTTCACACGTATCAGGCACGTCTCCAGGACTGGATCTACCGCCGGGCCGCCGCCCGCTTCGTCCGGGAATGCCTTTTGCGGCTAATCCGGGCCGAACCCGGAGGGAGGCCGGAACTTCTCGCCACCATCGTGTCCCGGGCAAAACAGCCGATGATCCTGGCTGCATTCCGGGAGGCTCGGGAGACAACCGAAGATGAATCGGAAAAGCGTGAGCTCGATGCCGTTCTAGCGAGCCTTGAGACTGTGCCAGGCCCGGTTCAGGTCCCCAAGGCCTTCAGGGAACTGCCGCCCGAGGAGCAGATTCCGGCGATGGCCGCATGGGAACCCGATTCAAATCCGGCGGCTCGGGCCGATCTCGGGTTTCTCATCCAGGCCGAGGGTTCCCCTGACAAACTTCGGGCAGCGGTTCTTCGGAACGCCCTCCGATTGGGGCTGGACGGTTTCGAAGCAGCTGCCCGCCTGCACCGGAAGTCCGCCGATACCGGGCTTGCCGTGGCAAGCCTCGAATACATGGCTCGTTTCGCCTTCGACGAGGTGATGCCTTTTCTCGGAACCTACCTCAAGAGCCCCAACCCAAGGTTGAAAGTGGCCGCCCTTCACATCCTGCAGCGGGAGGATTCCTCCCAGGCCATTTCCGCACTCCTCACGATGTTGGGACAACCCGATCCCGATGCGCGCCGGTCGGCCCTCGCCTGTCTTCTTCACGTGGATTTTTCCCTCATCCGGGAGCAGCTCGTCAGGATCATGAGCGAAGGAAAAGACGACGACCTCGTTGTTCCATGCCTGAATCTTTTCGAGGCAAATCCCGATCCGGAAAACCTCTTCGCCTTCTTCCGGCTTGAAACGTGCCTCGGAACCCAGTTCCAACCCCGCCTGAAGAAGGCCCTCCGAAGTTGCGAAACCCACCTCGAAAAGTCGGGACGCCTGTCCTCCGAGGAGATCCGTCGCCTTCTCACGACTTTCCCAGACCGCCATGCGAAGGTGGTGGCGGCCGGTAAGAAGCCTCCCCCTGCGTATTCCGTCCGGGTCCTGCGGACCGACGCGAAGCGGGTGTCAACTCTCGAGAGCATTTCCGAAGGTTTTGGAGGGACCCACCCCCTCCAAAGCCGTCTGGCCCTGGGAACTCTCGTCGTGATGGCCCTTTTCAGCCTTTTCGTAGCCTTTCTCCAGGGGGAGGGCACGCCGGTTTCCCGAAAAGCCGGAAGGAGTCTCCTCCCCGAACCCATTTCCATCAAGGCCTCGGTCGAGGAGTTCGATCTTCAATCGCGCCAGTTGACGGTCCGCGGTCAGGATGGAACGGTTTTCCGACTCGCCCTTTCCGGGAACCGGACGGAGATTCCATCCAAAGGCTCGAGAATCCGGGTGCATCTGAAGCCACACCAGATGACTTCCGACGGGGTCGTCCTCGGAACCCTGCTGGTGTTTTCCCCAGAACAATGAATTCCCACATGAATTTTTCAATTTTCAAAATTTTCTGCCACGAACCGGCGGAAACTTCCGTAATCGGTCTGGAAACGAAATGAGGGGAGGCTGACGATGAAGAAGACGCGATGCTCAAGACCTGGACGAGTATTTCTCAGCTTCATTGCGTGTTGCCTGATCAGCGTTACCCTGACCGGTTGTTCGGCCGGACAGGTTTTTCAGAAGGCCATCGACGCGATAAGGGATACGCTTCCGACCGTGGAAAGGGCCTACCAGGAGTTTACGGGGAAACCTCTCGACTGGAAGATCCTCGACCAGATCCGGACAGGCCTGGACAAGGCCGAGCAGGTCGTCCCCGAGATCCAACGCATCCAGGACGCCGCTGAGGATCCCGGCGCGGTCCTTTCCCCATTCGGGAAGTAGGTTCTCCGGCGCCCCGGAGAAGAAAAGGAGGATTTATGCAAAGCAAGCCATCCGAATTCGTCATTTCGAGTCTGATCCTGGGATCTCTTCTGATCCTGACCGGTTGCGGCGGGAGCGGCAACACGGGAGGAGGAGCTCAGGCACCATCGACTCCCAACAAGGAAATCCAGGACACCCTGGGGTCCGCCGAAAAAGCCGGACAGCTTGCCTCCGGAACGCAATCCAAAATCGGATCAATTTCCACAGGCCTGACCGCCTCCGGATCCGAGAATGCTGCATCATCCACCACGGTTCAGGGTGCCGGTGCCACGGACCGGCCCGGAGACACGGCAGCAGGAACAACTCCCAAAGCCCCTGCTGATCCGAATCGGGCTTCCCAACTCGAGGGGATCACGAAAGTTTTCGACTCGGTTTTCCAACAGATGAAATCAGGGCTCGAGGCTGGAAAGAACCCGGCCAACGTGACGAACATGGAAGCCTTCAAGGCCGCTTGTTTCAAGCTGGAAGAAGCGTTCCGGAAATTCGACGGGCTCCGGGCACAGTTGGAAAAACCAGACTTGGGGAAAGAGGAGTTCGATCGCCTCTCCAAAGAGTTCTCGTCTGCCGGAAACGAGGTTCTGGAGCTGCTGGAAATCGCGAAAAAGCTCCTGAAAACCGGCCCGGAGGCACCTCCCGCCACACCCGTTGACTCACCCGCTCCATCCCCGACCCCGACCCCCGCAGCATTCGTGGTCAGCGCTGCAAGGGTCCAGAAACTCGAGACCGATCTCGCCGCCGCGAGGATGCCCTGGAATTCGGCCAAACAGGCTTTCGAAGACCTTTACTCCAGAGCGCAGAAGATGGTCGAGAATCATCAGGGCGATTACAACGCCATCCGCCAACATTCCGCTGAACTGAAGGGAATTCACGACAGCAGGGTCACCAAGGTCGAGGCGATCATGAAGAACTGCCAGAACCTGATCGCCCAGCTGAAGAAACCCGGAGTAACGGAAAAGGATGCCTCATCCATCGAAGCCAGGATAGCCAGCGAAATCTCCGGGCTTGCCGGAGAAACCAAGGAGGAAGGCATCACCACAGGAACCATGGCGGGATATCTGAAATGACCGAAAGGACCTCTTAGTTTGCCCCCATCGCCTCAGACAGTTTTCCCAACCGATCGTGAATTGATCGAAGACATCCGGGCCGGGCGGCCCCGCAGGTTCGATCTCCTGGTTGAACGCCATCTTCCCCGTCTGATCGGCTTCCTCCATGCCTACGGGGTCCCCGCCGACATGGTCGATGACATGGCCCAGGAGACCTTCCTGAAGGCCTTCCGGTTCCTGCAAAGTTATGATTCGAGCCGCTCATTTACCACCTGGCTGACGGTGATAGGAAGGAACGTCTACCTGGATATGGTCCGAAGCAGAAAGGTCCAGCAGGGCTCCGCCCTCCGGGCTTCCGATGGGGAAACCGCCCCCGGCCCCGAGGAGGAGGTTGTAGCCAGATCGACCGCTTCGGAACTGCTGCATGCCCTCCCACCCGGAGAGCGTTTGCTCATCGAGTGGCGGATCTACGAGGACCTTCCATTTTCCGAGATCGCGGAGAGACTTGGGGAAAGGGAAGACACGGTCCGGTCACGTTTCCACCGGGCCCTGGGAAAGCTCCGCCTTGCCGATTCCAAAAAGGAGGTCAACAATGCCAACTGAAAACGGATGCCGCAAATTCCTCGACGAGCTCTCCGCGGCCGGCGGCCTCGGGGTTGGCAAACCCAGCGCGGAGTTCCAGGCCCATCTCGATGGTTGTCCCGCCTGCGCACAGGCGTTGAAAGTGGCGGAAGCCTTGAAAAAAACCCCGCGCCCCGAGCCTCCGGCTCCTTCCCCGGCCCTGAAAAACAGGATCATCCAGAGTCTCGAGAAGGAATTCCCCCAGCCTCAGGCCTCACTCCCGGGAACCGGGAACCCCGGCATCACCAGCATCATCGTCGGGGGCGGCTCTCTCGCTGTTGTTGCCCTGGTCGTGGGTCTCTGGGTCGGTTCCCATACAGACAACAAGCACCCTTCCCTTCCCCAAAACCCCCCAACAGTCGCGACCCCGGTTGACCAGGTCGGTTCCGCTCCGAAACCTGCCGCAACTGCGTCGTCAGCCGCGACCATGACACCCAGGCCGGTCCCCGATCCCGTAAAGGTCCCGGTTTCCACCTTGGCCTCCCCCGCGGCATCACAAGGCGTCCATCTGCCGGGAACGAATGAAAGTCCTTTCACCAAATAGACCCCGAAATCCCCTTGGATTCAAGGGAATGGTCGTATTGACCGTCCTCTTTGTCCTTGTCGTCTTCTCCATCCTTGCCATCCAGGTGTTCCAGGTTTCCAGGCAGTTCCAGCACAGTTCGTTCAGGTTCGAGCATGCCGATATCGCTCAAAGAGGGGCGGAAGCCACCATTTCGGCCGGTTTCACGCAACTCAGGATAGCGCTTGAAACCCCGGATTCCCCCATCTCCCGTTGGGTTTTGCGTGAAGTTTCCCTCCCGCCCGGAAAGGCACACGAACCTCTGGTCCTTTCCACTCCCATCCTGGAGCCATTCCAGGCCTCGCTTCGGAACCAGGGGCTTCACCTCGAGGTTGAAACGACTGCATCCATCCGTGACCTGAGGAAGGATGACGGCGGCAGCCCCTACGCCGGACACGAGTGCTTCGGAACGATCGGGTTGGTTGTCCGGACGCAGCTCTTCGGATCATCTCTGGCCGGAAAAGGCAGCCGGATTGCCGGGTGCCGGATGGTCCGTTACCACGACTTCAAGGTGCTGGGGCTGGTAAACGGCGTTCACGACGCCGCTCGGCAGGGATATGCCGGCGCTTTCCCCCTGGATTACGCGCTCTTGGTCCGAAACGGATACCAGGAGTTCCACGAAACCAACGGGGTTTCTCTCAACAACCCGTATTTCACCCTCGGAATCGTACAACCTTCGGACATTAAACGGGCGGGGAAGGTCTTCCTTGGGGGAACCCCCCGTTCCGCGTCCGCAGCGGGCAAGGGGCCGATCTTCCTGAACACCCCTCCCGATCTTTCCCCCCTGATCCCTCCATTCGATGGAAAGGGGGGACCGCCACAGATCGGACTGACCGACTGCGTCGGCCTTCGTCCGACCATTGCCCAGGTGGCTAGTTACCAGACCGTTTTCGCAAACCTTCTTGGAATCTTCACCATCAGCAACGAGCCGTTCGGCAAGGAGTTCCCCCAGGATCTCATCGGGGGGGAGAAGAAGGCTTTCGAAGCCGTTGAAAACGGACTTGCCGAGGCCAAGACCGGGGCCGAGTCCAATATCAGTCCGGGCGTGCTCCGACTGCCGGTGGATCTCCTGTCCCAACCCGAGTTTCTCGAGGCAGTCATGGAAGGGGAAATCCGGCAGCGGTTCCTGTACTTCGTCAGGTTCAACTTCGACTGGACGAAATGCGATCCCTCGGCGGCGGCCGAGTTCATTGGAAAACGCGCGACATTTCCATGTCTCGAGCCTACCACCCCCTCGATCTATCCCGAACTGCGGGCATTCTACGGGTATCTTCCGACGCTCAACCAACGGTTCACGGGACAGGGGCAACCCCCAGTCCTCTCGAACATGGTGGATTCCTTTCCCTTCGGGGGGAAGTTCCAGGGCGGGTTTCCACCTTTCGACCCTCCAAAGCCCGGGTATCCCGCCGACCATTTCTTTTTCACGCCCGGAAACGAACGGCTGATGGACCAGCCGACCAGCGCGAAGTTTTCCCCTTTCTGGCACGTCACCCTCTGGAGCCGGACTTTCACGACTCCCGACGATCTCGAGAGGTTCGGGATCCTCGACCGAAAAGCCGGAAAGCTTCGCCTTCACGGAGCCGTCTGGGTGAAAAAGGGAACCATCGACCTCGGAACCGCCTCGGGAAAACCCCTTCTGGTCGAAGGATGCGGAATGCTGGTGGCGGAACGGATAAACGTTCGCACAGGTCTGGAGCGTGATCCCGCCGACGGCCAGGATCTCTGTTGCCTTTATGCCTATGGTCCGCCACCCTCGATCGGGATCGCCACGAAGGATCCGATTCAGGCGGTCCTGATCGCCGTCAACGAGCATGCGAACGGCTCGCTCGGATTCGACACCGGTGCGGGTTCCCTGCGGTTGAATGGAGCCCTGATCTGCGACCGCCTCGGCTCCGCACGACGTTTCGGAGTGGGATTTGCGACGACCTGGCCCCGGGGAGCACATGAGATTGCCTACGATCCTTTGCTGAAAAGCGGCCTCGAGGTGGATTCGGTTACCATCTCCCCCTGGATCACCTACGAGAGAATCCTGGGAGAAGACCAATGAAACGGGGTTTGACCCTGATCGAGATCCTGATCGCCCTTCTGTTCCTTTCGGGGGCGGTCCTTTCCCTTTTCGGCCTCAACCGGATTTCGAACCAGGGAGCAATGGATGCCTATTTCGAGACTCTCAGCCTCCAGCTTGCCAGGGAACCGCTCGAGATCTTCAAATCGTTTGGATATCGTTGGGTCGAGAAACTCCGGACCGGGGAAATCCCGCCCCCGATCCAGGATCTGAAGATCGGCGACTGGATTCCCGTTTCCCAGCAGATTTCCCCCGGGGGAACAGTAATTTTCCGGCCGGTCGATGCGGACCTGTTCCGGCGAAGGATTTCGCTGAGCCCATTTTCCCTTCCGGGCCAGCCGGCCGCCATCCTGATCGAGGTCGAAGTCGTTCCAGTTGAGGAGTCGAACGCAAGGCGTTGGTTGACCCGTCCCGGGATCAAGCTGACCGATCTGGTGGTGGAGGATCGTCAATGACCACTGAACGTTCGAAAGCAGGCTTGAACAAACGCTCAACCTTTCCGGCGGCGGGTTTCACCATGGTTGAAATCCTCGTCGTCATGGTCTGCGCCCTCGTGATCCTGACACCTCTGATGACCGTCTACAGGACCGGGACCCGGTCTTCCCTTCGCGGTATGCTCCAGATGGATATCTCGCAGGAGGCAATGAGCGTCTTGCGCCAGGTCAGGACGGATCTGAAAAGCAGTTGTTTCTACCAGCCTCTGACACCGTTCGATATAGTGTTTCAGAACCTGGTCACCCCTGGAGGAACTGCCGCAGCGCCTTCCTTCAGCTTTCTCTGTTTTCCCCATCCGGGGGCTGAAGGCGATGCTGCCCCGATCGATGATTCCGGTCCCGCTTTGCGACGGGCCAGCCTGGTGACGTATCTTCTCGAACCTGGGAAGGGAACCGCAGGACTTGGAGTCTTGAAACGCCTCGAGCGCTTTCATCCGGACCACCCGCTGGCCGGGCAGTATCCAGGCGGGGTTCAGGCCAGGGATCTGTCGAAACGGGTGTGCGGGTTCCAGGTTTCACCAGTTTCGATCCAGAGCGGGACTGAGAATCAATCCTTCTTCTGGATCTCCATAAAACTGGCCGGCGCATCGATACCATCGGTGGGAGACCTCGAAAGTCTCAAGACCCCGGAGAAACCCGGGGAGTATCTGATTCAGCGGACGCAGGGACTCGTCATCGCGGATTTCCACGACATCGTCTCCCCCGACATGTTCCGGTTTATGAAGAGATTCCCCGGATTCCGCCGGAACATTCACAGCGGCGTATCCGACCAGGCATCGAAGTAGCCTGGAAAATGGGTTTTGGGAGAAAGGTCCCGGTCGGATGAGAGGCCCGTCTCAGGGTGAGACGATAAATGTCTTCTTCGTTCCCTGGCCAACGGGGGCACAATCGACCCCATAGGCCTGGATCTTCGTGATCCTGTAAACCCCGCCCAGTACCGCTCCAACCCCGTATGCCTGGGGAGGGTTGTTCCCGACCTTGATCTGGGCGGAGGAAAGATCATCCGCTATGGAAACCACTTTGATGATCAATGTCCCGCCCGATTCATGGACGTCGATGTTGCTCGTGATCGAACACTGGTCGCCGATCCGGAGCCTGTCGTCCTTCGGGTGGGTGCAATCGACCCGGACCGAGATCAGGTATCTCTTCTTGACAGACCTGTCGACCGCCCCATCCTTGTCGACCGCGATTCCTCGGACCTCGTCAACCCAGAGAACGGAGACATCCACAGATTCGACATCCCGGATGATGAGCTTGTCCCTGACGACGGGAAGAGTGGAATCAAACTTCTTGGTGAGATCGAAAGCCCGCTTATCGAGTGCGCGGGTGTCGTAGGAATCCTCACGCTCCACCAGGTGCAGGTTTCCAAGGGGAACCACAGAATTGGGATTTTCGATTGGTTCTAGAACTAGGTCCGTCCAGACGATCTTTCCGGCCTGGTATCCCTCGGAATCGCTTTCGGGAGTGCATACGGGGAAACGGAAAACGACCGTGGTTCCTTCGGAGGGGGTGGTCAACCCGGGCTTTGCCTGAAGGTCGAACTCGGTTCCGGATTTAACGTCGATTTTCCGCAATCGACCGGAGGTATCGTAGGTTCGGTAGTCCTTGTAGGAGACGACGACTTCTTCCGCTCCGGTTCTTGTGAGGGTACTGGGATAACTGGTCTTTTTCAGTGCCTGGGTTATGGCCCGGGTCCCGTTTCGGAGGCTGGTGATACATTCCTGGAGCCAGAACCCCTTCATCGTTTCCTGTCTGGCATGGGAAATGACCTTGTAGGCGGCGTAGAAGAGCAGCGACAGCAGGATTATCGCGATCAGAACCTCGGTGATCGTGAACGCGGAAACCGTTCCCCTTTTCGAGTGAAAGGGACAACTCCTCCCCGCCTTGGGAGGCCTTCCTTTCAGGCCCGTTGCTTGAAGGTTTCTCATAATCATGGAGCTCTGGCCGCGGTGAACCGTGAAAGGAGCACCTCCTCCTTGATTTCATCCGTGAACTTCACGGCTGGATTTCTGGGAAAGAGGGGCTGGACTTCCGATTTCACGGTGAGATCGTAGCCATCCATCGCGAATTTCATTCCCTTTACGAGGCTCTTGAGGGAAAGGTCGGTAAGTTCGTACATCCCCCGGTAGGGAGACTGGTTTTCCCCTGGATCGCCCGTGAACAGATCGTAATTTCCATCTGTTGCAGGTGAGAGCCCCAGGGCCGCGTGGTCTTCGCTGGAAACGTCGAAGAAATCGTTATCGAGGCCGCTCTCGATCTGCTGGTAGCACTCCTTCGGCAGGAGCCGAAGTTTGAGGAGCGTGTGCTGCACACCGGATTGGGCAAGATAATAAGCCTGAAGGTTCCGTAACGTGGTCTTGTTCTGAAGGACCAGGTTGGAGTTGGATTTGACCATCACGGCAAGGATGATCCCGATGGCGAAAGCCATGAAAAGAATGACGATGATGGCCATCCCACGTCGTTTGTTCATTTCATCACTCCCGAATTCTTTCGGCTAACGCTCGAGATCGCTCTTGTAGGCAACAAGAAAAAGACTCTGGGCCAAGGGGTCCATGACGGGGTCGACACCCTTCTTCATGGTCCAGAGAATTTGGAGAACCAGTTTTTTCATTAGGCTGGGTTTTCCGTCCGCGTCATTGGCGGTAAGGTCTTTGCATTCGTAGATCTTGCCCCCAACCCTGAAAGCTACGGAGTCTATGTCGGTGCATTTCATCCGGACGCGAAAAAAGAACCCCTTGGAGTTAACCATCATCCCGTCTCCGAGGAAGGAATTGTTCGTTGATCCGGCACAGCCCGTTCCGAACATCTTGGGAATGGCGGAGTTCAGGATGGTGTTGATGGGGTCGGAGTTCTTCGGGTCCTCGAACTTGCAGGGGTTTCCGGAACGGATGCAACGCCACGGAAGTTGGAACATGACCGTATCCATGACGAATTTCGCATGGGATATCGCGACGGCTTCCACGTAAGCCCGCTCGGTTTCCTTGACGGAGTTGGTCAGATAATAATAGACGGAAAGGAAAAATGAGGCGAGGATGAAAAATGCCAGGATGACTTCTACAAAGGTAAAAGCCCGGGGTGCCCGCAAGGACACCCCGGAGGTTCTACCCCGGTTTAGCATGGGTCCCCCTTTCCAATAAGTTTGCTGTTGGTTTCCCCCCCCTCCAGCTCACTTGAAGGAAACAGGAATGCAAAGAACCTGGTGGTTTCCGCTCATATCCTTGATCTCGAGGAACAGGTACGGTTTCTCTGGAAGCTTGAGCGAGGCCGGTTTGATCGTCGGAACATTGTAGTCGCCCACAGGAACGGGTTGTCCGTTCGCAACTTCACATATTCCGTATTTCAGGGTCTTCTCGTCGACCTTGTCATTGTCCTCGAGAACCATTTTAAGGGAAATCTCCCCGTCCTTGGGAAGAGTCATCTGGCACTGCTCGGGAGCAAGAACCATGTTGGGGCCGAGTTCGACGTTGGGGATCTGGTTTTCGACTTCGGTTCCCGGGGGGGTGAACAGGTTCCCGCGGAAATGGACCTCCGCGGTCTTGGGAAGGGGATACTTGTTGGCAGGGGCTTCGACCGTCCAGACCATTCCCTTCTTTCCACCGGCCGTGACTTCGATTCCGCAGGTCGGAGGAGTGATGTCGGTGACTTTAAGCATCACCGATTTTCCCCCTGTTGCGAAGATCGTCTTGAACTGGCCGGGAGTCACCTCATATTTGAACGACCTGCTTATGAACACCGTGACGGCGCCTTTCAGACAGGGGTCGAGAGGGGTGACCTTCATCTGGTTCGCCGGCAGCTGTTCCTCGCAGGAGGCGAGGGTGCTCTTGTTCTTCGCGACGTCATCGAAGAACCAGTGGATCGCCGTCTGCTTCGTCCATGCGGAATTCGAGAGGGTCTGGTCTTTCCATGAAGAGGGGGGCTTCTCTCCGAAAATTTCCGATTGGGCGGTCATCAGGACCGGGACATCCTCGGAAAGAGTGGCCGGCAGAGGCGAGCCGTCGGCAAGGGTGAAATCGATCTTGTAGATCGGCGCAGGTCCTTCTGGAACCGGGGGAAGAGTGACGCCCTCGAGCCAGGGCTCCTTCCCCGAGGCCGCACCGGCGCTCGGGGAGGAGGCAACCTGGTCCTGGGCCATTACCCCGCTTGCTCCAAGGAGGGTGACTATTGCGATTACCGCGAGTCTGAGGGTTGAGGATCTGGTCATTGCGCAGGGAATGGCTGTTTTCATGGATTATTCGTTCCGTCCACCTTCGAAGGAAGTCTGGGTATTAACGACATAGAGAGGCAGCTGGACAGCGGTCTTGTTGCCTGCCTTGTCGAGGCCCTGGATGACCATTTCATAGTCGGGCTGATCCTGGTATTCCGCGCGGGGGTAGTTGGGAATGCGGAACATGTAGGAGCCGCCGACTTTCTGGACTTCCTCCCCGGTGGCCTTGTTGCGGATGATGCAGGAGGCATTGTCGGACACGCATTCGAAGTTGTCGCTCATCTTGACCGCGGTGATGAATGGAATGCTGCGGCGGACGAACACGCCGGGAACGGTTTCCTCACCGACCTGGGCGACGCGGGTCTGTTCTTCCTCGCTGAGGAGTTTCATCGGGACTTCCTTGGTCTCGTTCACGACTTTTCCGTTCTGCTCGAAAACCATCCCCTTGAGCATGACGGCAGCGCTCTTTTCGGCGGGCCGGGCATTCTTCTTGAGGGGGTTCTCGATGACGGCGATCATGTTGGCATCCTTGAGGCTGCCCTTCAGTTCGGTGACTTCACCGCCGGCGATCTGCTCGGTGAGTTGATCGGAAAGGGCCTGCTCATCGATTGCGCTGTTGGCTCCGGCGCCTTCCTGGATGCAGGCGAGAAGGTTGGGGGAGGTGCAGTCATGGCACTGGACACCCATGTCGGCACGGGTGGTTACGCGCTGCTCATTGGCTGCTCCCGCGGTTCCGCCTTCGGTGCCGGGAACGGTGGTCTGGCCATTGGCCCCGGTGGTTCCGCCTTCGGTGCCGGGAACGGTGGTCTGGCCATTGGCTCCGGTGGTTCCGCCTTCGGTGCCCGGAGTGGTGGTCTGAGCGCCACCCTCGGTGGCTCCGCCTTCGGTGCCGGTGGTGGTGGTTCCGGATCCGCCGGAAACCTGACGGGCTCCGCTGTTGCTCACCTGGTATTCACCGGGTTCCGGGAACATGTTTTCGTTCGTCGCCGAGTTGGTGTTCTCGCTCTTCAAGGTCGTGAGAGAGCCGTCGGCATTGACTTTGGAGGTCGTCCAGTTGATGGTGGGTTCTCCGACGAGCTTGGACCCTTCTTCAGCTCCGGGAATTTTGGTCGCGCTGTCGCCGGATCCGCCGTCATAGATGATCGAGTGTTCCTGGCGCTTGTATTTCTCGTCTTCGAGAACGTGAATCAGGCCGGCATCGGGATTCCCACCGCGAAACTTGTCGGGAAGGGCGCCGTCGGTCTTGATATCCATCGGTTGGGCCTCGATATTCTTGTTGGAAGCACTCTGCGTGGACGTGTCGTTCGTCGCCGTCGTCGCTTCGGAATGAACGAGGGCAGCAACTCCGACTACCAGGAGAAAACCCAGAAATACCTTCGTCAGACTTCTCATTGGACTACCTCCTTCAAATTTCGTCGATCCGCATGAAGCGAACCGCTCTTACCCGCACTTTGGAGATTGAACCGCTCAAAAAACCCGGTTTCAGGCACCGGAGAATCTTCGAGGTCCGGACAGACTCCCTTTTTCACCAAGCCCGTACCTTCCCCAATTTTCCTCCTCTAAACAAAATACTCCCATCACTACCCTTATGTTACACCTTTTTTTTCCGAAATGGGAGTTTTTTTTGAGCATACTCTCAAAAAGATGAGGAGATTTGGTGGGTTCCAACTCTTATCAATGGGTAGCTATAGGAACCTCTGGGGTGGATGTGGGGATGGGGAAAACCACCACTTCTTCAGGTCTGACCAATCCAAGGCGCTCCCGGGCGAGACGCTCGATGCCTTCTGGTGTGGAAAGGGCATCCAGACTGGTCTTCAATCGCCGGTTTTCCCTTTCGAGCTCCTCGATCCGGGATTGGAGTTCGATCTCTTTTTGGAGAAGAGAGTGGATATTCGAGTAGCGGGATAGGTAAATAATGCACAGGGCAACGCAAAAAACCACCGAGACAATGAACATGATCTCGGTGGAGAAGCGTACACGGCTTTTCCGGGGAATGGGTTCCTCAGACATGGTGTTTCTTCATTCCGGTTTCAGTTCACCTTTTCCTCGGTTGCCGGGATCCGGACGGCGGAAATCAGTTGGTCCCCCTCTTCGAGAGTGATCAGCTTGACCCCTGATGCATGCCTTCCGGTTGACCGGACGGTATCGGCGTTCAGCCTGACAATTTTTCCACTTTGGGTGACGATCATCAGTTCGTCTCCCTCGAACATCCGTTTGATCGCAAGGACTTCGCCGGTCTTTTCCCTGACTCTGAGGGTTTTGATTCCCTTTCCCCCGCGGTGGGTCACACGGTACTCGTTGATATCGGTCTGCTTGCCAAATCCGAGGATGGAGACGGTCATCAGTCGACCGTCGAAGGGGATGTATTCCATCGGAACAGCCGGATCGTCCCCCTCCTCGATTACAGTTTCTTCGGCCTCGACAAGCTTTTCAGGCTCGGGAACCGGAGCGGAGGAAGCCTCGGGCGCGGGTATTCCGGGAACAGGCGGGGGAAGCTCCTTCAAACGGCTGAACACTTCCATTCCGATAACGAAGTCACCTTTCTCCTTGAAGGAAATCGCCCTCACCCCTCGTGCGGTGCGACCCATGACCCGGATTTCCTCGTCGGGGAAGCGGATCGCATAGCCGTTACGGGTCGCGATCACGATATGTTCCCCTCCGCAGATTGTCTTGACGGAGACGAGTTCGTCCCCGTCATCAAGATTGATCGCGATGATCCCCTTCGAGTTCGGTCGGGAAAACGAGGCAAGCTGTGTCGTTTTCGCCACACCGAGCTTGGTGACCATGAAAGCCCTTCGCTCGGAATCGAAATGCCTCACAGGCATGATTGCCGTGATTTTCTCGTTGTCCGCGAGGTTCAACAGGTTAACGATAGCACGACCCGAAGCCTGTCTTCCGCCTTCGGGAAGCTTGTATCCCTTGATCCAGTGGACTTTTCCGGTCGATGTGAAGACCAGGAGGAATGAATGGGTCGAGGCAAGGAACATGTGTTCGACCACGTCGTCCTCCTTGACCCCCACGCAGATGCTTCCCTTGCCACCGCGGCCGATCTGGCGGAAGGTGCTTGGAGGGAACCGTTTCACATAACCGTTCTTGGTGACGGTGATGATGATGTCCTCTTCCTGCATCAGGTCTTCCACATCGAGGGCCTCCGCTTCGGCCGTCATGATACGGGTCCGGCGCTCGTCCGAGTATTTTTCCTTGATCTCCAGGAGTTCCGTCTTCACGATCTCACGGATCTTGGGGTCTGAAGCGAGAATCCCTTTCAGTTTCTCGATGGTGGCCAGGGTTTCGTGGTAATCCTGGAGGATCTTCTCGCGTTCGAGACCGGTCAGCCTCTGCAGACGCATATCCAGGATCGCCTGGGCTTGTTTTTCGCTCAGGGTGAAGGTTTCCATGAGGCCGGTCCGGGCCTCGTTCGGTCCTGGAGCTTCCTTGATAAGTTTGATGACAGCATCGAGGTTGTCGAGCGCTATGGTCAACCCTTCGAGGATGTGTGCCTTCTCCTCGGCCTTCCTCAGCTGGAAAGCCGTCCGTTTCCGGATCACTTCACGGCAATGGTTGATGTAATGGGTCATGAGCTCGGAGAGGTTCAGGACCATCGGCCGGTTGTCGACCAGAACCAGCATGATGACCCCAAATGACGACTGCATCGGGGTGTGCCGGTACAGCTGGTTCAGGATGACCTCGGTGTTCACACCCTTCCTCAGCTCGATGCAGACTCTCATTCCCTCACGGTTCGACTCGTCCCGCAGGTCGGTGATGCCGTCGATCTTCTTTTCGTTGATCATGTCCGCTATCTGCTTGACGAGCTTGGCTTTGTTGACCTGGTAGGGAAGCTCGGTCACTACGATCCTGTCCCGGCCTTTTCCAAATTCCTCGATTTTTGTGATCGCCCTTACGACGACGCTTCCACGGCCGGTTCTGAAAGCCGATTCGCATCCTTCGCGGCCCATGATCACTCCCCCGGTGGGGAAATCAGGGCCCGGGATTTCACGGATCAACTCATCGATCGTGGTTTCAGGGTGGTCGATAAGCTTTACCAGGCCGGAAATGACCTCTCCAAGGTTGTGGGGAGGTATGTTGGTAGCCATCCCGACCGCGATTCCCGAGGAACCGTTCACGAGAAGGTTTGGAAACTTGCTGGGAAGATAGATCGGCTCCTTGAGGGATTCATCGAAATTGGGCATCCAGGCAACCGTTTCCATTTCGAGGTCCCGGAGCATTTCTTCCGCGAGCGCGTCCAGGCGGGATTCGGTATATCGCATGGCGGCCGCGGAATCACCATCGACGGAGCCGAAGTTTCCATGGCCATCTATGAGGGGATACCGGAGGCTGAAATCCTGGGCCATCCGGACGAGGGTGTCATAGACTGCGGCATCGCCGTGGGGATGATATTTTCCGAGGACTTCACCGACGGTTCTGGCCGATTTGACGTAGGCTTTCTTGCTAGTGAATCCCTGGTCGTACATGGCATACAGGATCCGGCGGTGGACGGGTTTCAGGCCGTCCCGGACATCGGGAAGGGCGCGGCCGATGATGACGCTCATGGCATAATCGAGATAGGACGACTTCATGTCGTCCTCGATGTTGATAAAGAGGTCTTTTCCGCCAGGCGGCAGGCCCGGGGGAGTTGGAATGACAGGCTCGGTCTTGTTTTCTTTTTCGGTATCCATTCGATTCTTCCCTTAGATGTCCAGGTTCTTCACTTGCTTGGCATACTGGGAGATGAAGTTCCTCCGGGGTTCGACTTTGTCCCCCATCAGGACCGAGAAAATCCGGTCGGCTTCCAGGGCATCGAGAGCCTGGACCTTTTTCAGGGTTCGGGAGGTTGGGTTCATGGTCGTGTCCCAGAGCTGATCGGCGTTCATTTCGCCCAAGCCTTTGTAACGCTGGATGTTCACGTTGTCCGATCCGAATCCATCCAGGAGCTTTTTCATCTCCTCGTCGGAGTATGCGTATTTTTCCTCTCTACCCTTTTTCAGTTTGTACAGGGGGGGTTGGGCCACGTAGAGATACCCCTTCTCGATAACCGAGGGCATGTACCGGTAGAAAAAGGTCAGAAGAAGCGTTCGGATGTGGGCGCCATCGACGTCGGCATCGGTCATGATGACGAGCTTGTGGTATCGGGCTTTGGCGATGTCGAAGTCGTCCTTACCGATGTTGGTTCCGACGGCCGCCACCAGGTCCTGGATCGATTCATTGGAAAGGACCTTCTCGAGCCGGGTCTTTTCCACGTTGAGGATCTTTCCGCGGAGTGGAAGGATCGCCTGGGTGCGCCGGTCCCGTCCCTGTTTTGCGGAACCGCCGGCCGAATCGCCCTCGACTATGAACAGCTCGCATTTGGCTGGATCGTTCTCGGAACAATCCGCGAGTTTTCCCGGCAGGGAAGCCCCTTCGAGCGCGGTCTTCCGTCTGGTGAGCTCCCGGGCTTTCTGGGCCGCGATCCTGGCCCGGAGGGCCATGAGGAGCTTCTCCAGAACCGGCTTCGCCACATTGGGATTCTGCTCGAGGAAATCCGCCAGGAACTCGGACGTCACCGAATCGACGATGGACCGCACTTCGGGGTTCCCGAGTTTGCCCTTCGTCTGGCCTTCGAACTGGGGTTCCGGAACTTTGATGGAAAGGACCCCGACCAATCCTTCCCGCACGTCGTCGGTCGATATCTTGATTTCTTTCCCCTTGTCCTTTCCGAGGAGCGAGGGGTCTTTCTTCAAATAATCGTTGAACACCTTCGTGAGGGCTGAACGAAACCCGACGACGTGGGTCCCTCCATCGATAGTGTTGATATTGTTGACGAAGGCGAAAAACTGTTCGCTGTAGCCGTCGTTGTAGGAAAGAGCGCATTCCACCTCGACGTTGTCCTTTTCCTTGCGGAAATAAACGATTTCCCTTGTCAGGGGGTTCTTGGTCTCGTTCAAAAACTCGACGAAGCTCTTGATCCCGCCCTGATACTCGAAGAAGTGACATTTCTGGGTCTTCTTCTGCCTGAGAACGATCTTGACTCCCCTGTTGAGGAAAGCCAGCTCCCGCAGACGCTTCGAAAGGATATCGAAGCTGAAATCGATTTCCGGAAAGATCTGGCGGTCGGGGAGGAACTTGACCTTCGTCCCTTTCCTTTCTGCCCCTTCGGTACGTGTCATCTCACTAACGGGGATTCCGCGCCGGAAGGTCTGTTGGAACGTGCCGTTCTCGCGCCAGACGGTGACTTCGAGCCATTCGGAAAGGGCGTTGACGACGGAGACTCCTACCCCATGCAGGCCTCCGCTGAACTTGTAGCTCTTCTTGTCGAATTTTCCCCCCGAATGGAGCACGGTCAGAATGACTTCCAAAGCCGATTTCCCGGTTGGCTGATGGATGTCGACCGGAATCCCGCGGCCGTCGTCGAGAACGGAAATCGATCCGTCGTCGTTGAGGGTGACATGGATGGTGGTCGCGAAGCCCCCAAGAACTTCATCGATGCTGTTGTCCACCGCTTCCCAGACGAGGTGGTGGAGACCGTCGGTTCCGGTTCCCCCGATGTACATTCCCGGGCGTTTCCGGACGGCTTCGAGGCCTTCGAGAACCTGGATATTCTTGGCGGAATACTCCTGGGAACCGGGGTCTTCGCCGTTCGAAGGTGAGCCTTTTCCCTGGAGATTCCCGTTTCCGTTCACTGGGTCGATCTTTTTTTCGAATTCGGACATTGATGCAACTCCTGATCTTCCCCTCCGTCAGGGGGTTACCATTTTCTTCATTTTGGGGTGTCGGAAAACCGCTCCCGGAAAACCCTGGCACCCTCCCCGATGAACGAGGGTTTCGGTCGACAGAGTCGAACCCAGCCATTTCCCCGAAACAGTGAGGATTGCGGTGCGGATTTCGGATGTTTGCGTTTCTCCCATCCGGGAGAGGATTTCCTCTTTGAAGTCCCGGGAAATCGTGACCAGATTGAGGAGAGTAACGCAACGTTTCAGATCGATGAATTCGTTGTTCCCAAGGTGAATCAGCATTCGGGTGAATCCTCCGGTGTCTCCAGGAACTTCTTCCAGTTCGGATCGGGGAAAAGGTCATCCGGATGGTTCTCGATATCGATGGAGGCGGGTGAAAGACCCGTTTTTAGGCTGATCGCCCGTATGATTTCGAATCGAAGCCCGGTTCGGTCATCGGGATCGAAGGTTTCACGAAGCCTTTCCCCAAGAAGGGAGATCCTCGAGGCGGATTCACAGTAAAGGTCACTTTTCATGGCTTCCACTTCCAATGGCCTGGCAGAGGGTATTTCGGACCTGATGTCCTCGAGACTTGCCCAGGGCGCTTCGTTGAGGAAGCTTCTGATCCGGGCCAGGATTCCCTCTCGCGTCTTCCAACGGCAGACGGCACAGCTGCTGCAACCTTTGGGAACGAGTACCGATCCGCATTTCGGGCAGGGAAGGAAGCCGCGCAGGCGAAGACCCTTCATCCGGGCCGCCAGCTTTTTCCGGCATCGGATAATCGAATCTTCGAGCGATTCATTCCCGATGTCGGGAATTCCTGGGGCGGGTTCCTCTTCCCAGGATGGCCATGATTCGGATGGAATGGGGAGCCATCGGGGGCTGATCCGACCGATTTCACCCCGGACAACCTTGAACTTCATTTCGGGGAATCTCTTACAAATCTTACCCACGATCTCTTCTTTGAGATAATTCAGGGTATGCAGCCATTGGGAATTGGAACACCAGAGAACGAGATTTCCCCGCAAACATCTTCGGGGAAGGATGTTTTCCACGACGTCAGGCCCGACGATGTCCTTCCATGAATAAAGGAGCCTTCCCAACATAACCATCTCCTTCGAGGTGGAAAAGCACTCTCCGGAAAGTGGTTGAGAGGAACCGATGGACTTTCGGGCAAGGTGATTCTTCTGGCGAATCCCTGAAAGGGCTTTGACCAGCGAATTCTTGAGGGGTTGGATGCCCCCCCGGGAGTCTTTTCCTTCTCTTCTCATGGAAAGTCCGGTATCGATCTCCCCATCTTGGAATTTCAGGACGGGAAATGATGGGCGGAAACATGATACATGAAATCGGCCGCAGTTTCAAGAGTGGGCCTTGGGTGTGGTTTCCCGCGCCCTGGAGTTTTGGAATAGGCTTCAAAAAAGAAATCCAAGACTTCCTCGATTTGGGAAATCAGTGCCGGAAAAGGTTTGGGTCACTTTCCGGTTGGATTCACGAAGCGGAGGATTCTTTCGAATTCCTGGGTGAATTCCTGATCTCTTTTGAGCATCTGCTGGATCTTTTCGCAGGAATGCAGGACGGTGGTGTGGTCGCGGCCGCCAAAAGCTTCGCCGATCTGGCTAAGTGAGGCATCCGTCAGCTGCTGTGAGATCTTCATGGCTACCTGTCTTGGAACCAGAAGATGTTGCACCCGCCGCTTGCTGGTCATCTCGGCTTCTGGAATATCGAAGTATTCCGCAATCCTTTTCTGGATCCAGGGGATGGTAATTTTTCCAGGGCTGTTCTCCCGCAGGAAATCTTTGAGTACCTGGTCGACGAGATCACTGTCGACAGGCTTTTGAACGACTCCGGAATAGGCAACAACCCTCGTGAAGGCGCCTTCAAGGGTCCGGATGTTGGTCGTCACGCATTGGGCAAGATACATCAGGACGTCATCCGACATCGGAACGACCACCTTCCCCGCTGCCTTTTTAAGGATCGCCACACGGGTCTCCAGGTCAGGGGGCTGGATATCGGCTACGACACCCATTTCGAATCGGGAAACGAGCCGTTCTTCCAGCTTCTCGATCTTGTTCGGTGGAACGTCCGAGGTCAGAACGATCTGCTTCTTGTTCTGGAACAAATCGTTGAAGGTGTGAAAGAACTCTCCGACCACGGCGTCCTTTCCCGCGAGAAACTGGACGTCGTCCAGGAGCAGGAGGTCCTTTTTTCGGTATTTCGCCCTGAACTCATTGGCTTTCAGGTTTTTCAGCGAATCGATGAATTCGTTGGTGAAGGTTTCGGAGGAAAGATAGGCAACCTTGGCTTTTGGATTGAGACGGAGGACCTCCTGACCAAGGGCCTGCATGAGATGCGTCTTCCCAAGACCGGAGCCGCCATGGATGAAAACCGGGTTGTACATTGTACCCGGGCTCTTGGAGACTGCCTGGCAGATGGCATGGGCGAACTGGTTGCTCTTCCCGACAACGAACGAGTCGAAGGAGTATTTGCCGTTCAGCATCCCTTCGGAAGAAGGGGACGCAGCGGGTTTCCGTGGGAGTTCGCTTTTCTGGACAGCATTTGCGGAGGAAACGAGACCGGGAATTCCCGGCTGAATGGGCATTTTGGGAGGTTCCCGCCTCGACCGGGTCACGAAGACGCATGTCAGAGGCGGATTCGATTCTTGGAGGATCTTCTGGATCATTGAGCGATACCGGCGCTCGATCCAATCCTTGCAGATATCGTTCAAGGCTTCCAAAACGAATTTCTCGCCTTCGACACCCAGAGGATTTATTGAATTGAGGAACAGGTTCAGGCTTGCCTGGTTGACCTGGGATTTGATTTCCCCTGTAATCCTGTCCCAGAGCTGACTTTTATGATTCATGAAGGCCACCTTGTCGGTGATGTACACTGTTTTTTGGGAAAAAGGTACCGTTCAATGCGTGTTTCATGGGGGATGGTTTTCGAAGATGTAAATAGGATATCAGAATCTCATCGCGATGGCAAGACCCTTTCCGATGATTTCGTCATCAAACATTTGATAACAAGAGGATATCCCTGTTGATAACCGGTGGAATACCTGTGGAAAATGCGTCCATGACGCTTCTGCGTGTGGAAATGGTTTGTTTCCCGGTGGACATTCCACAGGTTTTCAGCAACCGGAAAAAGCTGTGTACAACACTTGTCCGCAGGGTTTTCCACAGTATCAACACCCCCTACTATTAATACGATATTTCTAAATAAACAAGGGTACACAAAAATGGTCGTGGAAATCACGGGGTTGAGTGGCAATTTGACCCTTTGTTGGGTGTTTGGTATACTTCCCCAACTTCTCCAAGGAAGGCAGGACCACAATCATGGAAAAGCCCGCAAACCCTTCTTCATCAACCGGAAAAGGCTTCAGCTCCTCTCGTTCTCTCCGTGAGGATGTTGACCAGATAATCGAAATCATCCAGTTTTCCGGAAAGAACCAGATCACGGAGCTCGAGATCGATACTCCAAACCTGAAAATCTCTCTGAAGAAGGGAATGGCAGGATCAATGGTCGTCCCAGGTGAGCCTGTTACCAGTCTCGCGGTTTCACCCACACCCTCGCGATCCGTCCAAACTCTCCAGCCTTCGCCTTCCCCTGAGCCGCTGAAGCTTCCTGCGGAGGAGAAAAAGCCTGTTGGAGAAGCTTTTCATCAGGTCCTCTCCCCGATCGCCGGAACGTTCTACAGGGCTCCTTCTCCAAATTCACCTCCCTATGTGACCGAAGGAGCTGAAGTGACGGTCGGACAACCGATCTGCATTGTCGAAGCGATGAAACTGATGAACGAAATCAAGGCCGACAAGGCGGGGAAGATCGAAAAAATTCTCGTAGAGAACGGAAAGGCCGTCGACAAGGGGACGGTTCTTTTCCAGATTTCCTTCAAAGGTTGAGAACATGGAAGAGTATGATCTGGTAATCGTCGGAGGGGGTCCTGGTGGATATCCGCTCGCGCTTCGCATGGCGAAACATGGCTGGAAAACAGCCCTCGTTGAAGCCGACTCCGTCGGTGGAACCTGCCTGAACCTGGGCTGCATACCTACAAAAGCTCTCCTTGCTTCAGCCAAGCGACTTCATGGGATCCGGCAAGCCGAATCCTTCGGTCTTTCGGTTTCTGGGGTTTCCTTCGATTGGGAAAAGGTGATGACCCGGAAGGAAAACGTTGTTCGGCAACTCGGCTCCGGAATCCAGAAACTCCTCAAGTCAGCCGGGGTCAATCTCATCCACGGAAAGGGAACCCTCACAGGTCCAGGGACGGTTCTCATCAAGGGAACGGAGGAGATTTCCATCAAAGGAAAGAAGGTCTGTCTGGCAACCGGGTCGGTTCCAGCGGTTCCTGGACCATGGCCCCAGGATAGATCCATTCTCTGGACCAGCAACGAAGCCCTTTCCGCGACGAAGATTCCAGAATCTCTGCTCGTAATCGGGGGAGGTGTCATAGGCCTCGAATTGGGGCAGGTTTTCGCCGAATTCGGGTCCAAGGTCACGGTCGTGGAAATGATGCCCCAGA
>CAYRYU010000031.1:22413-71088 GCA_964428355.1 uncultured bacterium | reverse complement strand
TTGTCCCCCCAGGAAACCTGGTTCAAAGCCGACCTGGAAACCCCGCTGGAACTGTTCCTGGAGGTCATTTGCAGAACAGGGCTGTTCGGAACCGCCCTGTCGGTGTTCATTTTCATCGAGGAGGATGCCCACCCTTCCAAGACATGGATACCGATCATCTTTTTCGCGGCTATGGCCGCGATCTTCTGGAAACTCCGGAGCGCCACGGACTGCTACTACCTTCTCGACCCGACGAAGAAGGAAATCGCTTACCATTTCCGCTTCTTCGGGCTCGAATCACTGACCACTTTTCTGAAAAGGGACGAGATTCTCGGGATTTCCCCCGGAGGAACGGTCATCATGGGGAAACAGACCTGCCGCATCGAATACCGGATCTACGTCCTGACCCGGGACCGGCAACTTCTCCATTTGAGCGACTTTTCCCTGGACCTCGATTACCTGAACAAGAAAGCCGCCCGGATCGCCCGGGAGCTGGAAACCGAGTTCACCCCATGCCCGGCGGGCGGAATCCTGAGAATCGCGGAAATACCCGGCGGTGCGCTCCCCAGACACGATGTGAGTCCTGTCTACAACGATTCGATGATGGAGTTCCTCTACCAGGGCTTTTTCCTGATCAAATGGGGGTTCATCATTTTCGGGGCATTGTTTCTGATGGTTTACGGAGAGGACGCCCTTGGAATCTCATCATCCAAAGGCCCCCCCGACCTGATCGGGACACTCAGCTTCTTTTCCTTCATTTCCGCTTTCCTGGCCCTGGTGTTCACCGTGAAGTTCGACTGACCCCGGCCCCGGGGGAAGATTCCCGAAACATTCCCCTGTGGAGCCCCAGGTGAGGGGCGGGCTACTCCTCCTTGATCAGCTCGAGAAGGTTACGCAACTCGACGGTGCGACGTTTCACGAACTCCATCAGCGAAGAAGCCAGGAGAGGCATGTACATCGTGCCCGACTTGGCCCCGTAGACCGCGCCCAGAAGCTTGAATTCCTCGTCCCGGAAGGCTATCCAGGCCCGCTGGGCCTGTTTCAGGGAGTCCTTTGCCTCCTTGTTGCTCTTGAGGGCGGTCATGACCTCCTGGTAGACCTTGTTCATCGCCTCGTCCCACATCTCGAAACCCTTCTCGAAAGCTTTTCTCTGACCCATCGTGGATGGATCCCGGTCGAGCAGTTCGTCCACGGCTTTGTCGATGGGGTCCTGCTTTCCACCGCCCGATGACGAAGAGGAAGAGACGCTCCCAGATTCTTCAGATCCTTCTTCGGAGGCCATTTCGTTGAGACCCGCCCAAGCGGAGAGGGCCGAGCCCAAGATCAGGACAATGGCAAGAACAACGAGGCGATTGAACCGCAGTGACGGAGTTGACGGCATCGAAGGAATCCTCCTGGCTGGATTTTTTCTACCAGGATGGATGATATCACCGAAACGAAAACGATTCGACAGCCTCAGCCCCTTTCCGCAAGGAGGCGGCTTCTTCGAGAAGCTTTCGTACCGCTGCAGATCCGGTCCGGGAAACTCTTTCCACGGTGTAGGCAAACTCCGGGACAGAAAGGGAAACCGCCCGTCTCAGGATCGAACCGGCGAGTGGGGAACTCATCGGCGCGAAGTTTTCCCTGCCTGCGAGCGCCCCTTCCCTTGCCAGTGCCTCGTCGTAGGCTGCCAGGGACACCTCGAAAGGAACCCCCTTCATGGCAGCCTCGACCGCGGAAAATGCGTCGCAGCGGCCCGCTCCGAACTCATTGTCCTTTCCGGTTGCTCCCAGGTCGCGGGAAGCCGATTCGGCGAGGCTCCTGATTCTTCCGACGGTCATTCTTGGGTCCGCCTGAAGCATGAGAGCGACCAGTCCGGAAACGTGGGGGACGGCCATGGAGGTTCCATCCTCGCTGGCATATCCTCCTCCAACCGCGCAGGAGACTATCCCCGAGCCGGGGGCGGAAATGTCGGGCTTCACGTAGGTGATGCCATCCCACGACGATGGCCCGGTCGTGCTGAAGTTGGCCA
This sequence comes from uncultured bacterium, assembly GCA_964428355.1. GTDB lineage: Bacteria > Muiribacteriota > Ozemobacteria > Ozemobacterales > Ozemobacteraceae > CAYRYU01. The sequence continues at coordinate 69,098 of CAYRYU010000031.1, read as the reverse complement.
GTGTGTCACTTTCGGCGGTTGCCCCGACGGTCCAGGAATGGGGATAGCTTCCGGGAATCCCGACCTTTGACCCGGCTCCGGAGTTTCCGGAGGAAAAGACGGGAACGATCCCGGCGGCCACCCAGGCCTCGATCGCTTTCCAGTAGAGTTTTGGGTCGGGGAGGTTCTTCCGGCTCCAGGAGTTGCTGATGACCCGGGGGGCGTCGTTCGTTGCAGGGTTTCCATCCGGATCCAGGAGCCACTGCATTGCCTGGAGGGTGCTGAGGTCGGTGCCGTTGCCGATCCTGTCGAAAGCCTTCGCCACGATCAGGCGCGCACCCGGAGCCACTCCCACCCCTTCCCCGCCCACGATGGTTCCGCAGGTATGGGTTCCGTGACCATTGTCGTCGTAGGGATCGGGTTTGGGGTTCTTCGTGAAATCCCGGAACGCGACGACTTTTCCGGCCAGTGCCGGATGGGAGGCGTCAACACCTGTGTCCATCTGGCCGACCAGGACCCCGCTTCCGTCGATGCCCAGATCCCGCCATGTTTCGGGAGCCATGATCCGGGCGACTCCCCACACTGGAGCTCCTGATTCACGGGAAACCGAAACTCTTCGGCAGGGGGACTCTTCGAGAAAACCGGCTTCCGTCACGGGAATGACCTCGAGGACGTTGGGAAGTCCCTCGAATCGGGAAGCTTCGTCCGGGGTCGCGTGAACCCCGACCCCGTTAACGATCCATAGCCGAACGGGGGACGATTCCTCCATCCGGATGTTTCCCCGGATTTTCCGGATGTTCAGATCGAGGGCATCCTGCATCCCCCTGATGAGTTGCTCGCGTGAGGCGAAGGGAGCTTTCGATTCAAGGTCGCGGAACAGGACAAGCCAATTCCGCCAATCACCTGATTTACCGGGGGATCCATGAACTCCCGACAACAGCAGGGAAAGGAAGACCAGGAAAAACATTGCGGCAGAGATTCTTTTCACCATCTGACCCCGTCTCAGTAACTACCCCATCCCAGTAAGGAGAGGCGGTGATAATGAAACGTGGATCCCGGCCATATCGATGAAAAATTTCCCAGGCAGTTGACAATCTGAGCATATGCTCATAACATTGGAGGAGTGATTCCGACAGGAGGCTTTGATGACACGTCCGCCTTGTTGCCGCCGGGTCCATGGAAGACCGGGAGCGGGAGTATTCAAACCGGCTGGTGTTCCCACCCGTGAGCTTCCAGAGGTCGTGATGACCCTCGACGAGTTCGAAGCGATAAGATTGGCTGATTTTCAGGGTTTGTACCAGGAAGCAGCGGCTGAACAGATGCATGTCTCACGGGCAACGTTCGGCCGGATCCTCGAGTCCGCCCACCGCAAGATCGCGGACACACTGGTCGGGGGAAAGGCCCTGCGCATCGAGGGCGGGGAGGTCCACCTGGACGCCCCCCCGCACCGGAGGTGCACGGACTGTCACCACGATTGGGAGGCCGGAGAGCAAGACCCCGCGGAATGCCCGAAGTGCCATGGGAAGAACCTCTCGACCGAACATGGCTTTTCGGGCCCCTGCCGCAGGGGCCGCCACGGAGAAGGCCATGGTCGCTGCCACCGGAAAACCGGAGAGGAATGACCTGGACATGGAGCGGGCTTATCCATGATTGCCTCCGAAACCGCTTTTTCCAGTTCCGCCGATATCCTTCGGCGAACGCGAGCAGGAACGCACCCTGAGTGCTTTGCCTGTTCCCCGGGTCAATCGGCGGGCTTGGGGGTGGAGTTCGAAATCGGACCGGATGGTTCAGTGGAAGGTCACTTTACCCCTTCCTCGAGACATCAAGGGTATTCCGGCTGGCTTCATGGTGGAATCATCTCCTCACTTCTGGATGCGGCAATGACGAACGCCTTGTTCGCCCGGGGAATCGTAGCCGTGACCGCCGAAATGACTACACGTTTTCTCCAACCCGTTCTGCTCGACGGGGTTCTTTCGATCCGGGGCTGGCTGAAGACCTCCTGTTACCCGCTTCATTTGATGGAGGCGTCGCTGGTCCAGGGCGACCGGAAAGTTGCATGGGGCTCGGCCAAATTCATCGAGATGGACGCTGCCATCCAGATTTCCGCAGAGAAGGAAAGGTATGGAAAATGAATGATTTCTCCTCCTGGCAAGCCCCGGCACCGGGGGAGTCCGAAAACAACCGAATCTGTTTCTTTTCCGACGGTTTTCCATCGTGGAAGGCCGAGCCCTGAAAATTTCACCCAAGGAGGCAATTTTATGCCGCGAGGCGATGGAACGGGCCCCAACGGACAAGGTCCCAGGACGGGCAAGGGAATGGGCTACTGCAACGGGTATTCAAGAGCTGGTTTTCAGAGCGATTTGGGAGAACGCGGAGGCATGGGATTCCGGAGAGGTTTCGGACGGGGACGTTTCTCCGGCACGGGAAGGCGCTTCACCACTTCCACACATGAAGAGGGTTTTCCCGGAAGCGGGAACGAGTTATCTCCCCAGATCGTCGATCGCATCGAAGCGATGCAGCGGCAGATCGAGTCGCTTCATGAGCGGATCGCCAACCTGACCGAGATCGTCGGAAAAGGCCGCGAACTGGTGCCCACGTCGACTGACATTCCCGAGAAGAAGTGAACATTACCGCTCAGAGGCGGGTCTCCCCTTATCGGGAGACCCCTCGGGCGGATGACCCTGGAGGCTGACATCATGCCCATCTATCAGTTCCGTTGCCCATCCTGCAATACCGAGTTCGAGGGCCAGCAACCCCGGGATGAAACCCAGGGGCTCAAATGCCCCGGGTGCGGTTCGACGGCCCGCCGTTTGATCGGAGGAGGGGGAGGATTTCGTTTGAAGCACACAGGCCAGGAATGTCATGGGGAACGTCCAACCGACGGTTCCTGCCGGCGCGAGCGGACCGGAGTCACCTGTTGCGGGGCGAAGGAACCCTGCGGAAACCCCGGCTCGGGGCGGCATCCACAGAAGGGCGAGGAAGGCTGATGCTGGCATATTCCGCCAAGGTCCTCGAGCATTTCAATTCTCCGCATCATGTGGGGCGGCTCGAGCGCTATCACGGAATCGGACGCATCGGCGACCCGGGCTGCGGGGATTTCCTTGAAATCACGCTCCGGCTGTCCGACGATCACCAGCGGATCGAGGACCTCGCCTTCAAGATCAAGGGATGCCCCGCTGCGATAGCCACTTCCAGCATGACGGCGGATCTCGCCGTTGGCCGTACGGTCGAGGAAGCGGCGGGATTGACCGATTCGATGATCATAGAAGCCCTCGACGGTCTCCCTCCTGGGAAAGAACATTGTTCTATGCTCGCCGTCCGGGGATTGCACCTTGCCCTCCAAAACGCGCTTTACCGGCTTCTTTTCAAGAAAGCCGGGATCGTCACGACTGACGAGGAGTTCGACCGGCTCGTCGAGAAAGGCGGCATAGAGAAGTTCTTCCATCAGTGCGATGGTTCATGTGAGAACGAGGGGGCGGGCGGTTGTCCCGGAACCAATCCCGCCGAGCCCCTTTCCCCCGAAGCGCCTGGAAAACCCGGAAAAGCGAAATCCATACTATGAAGAAGGAGAAATCCAATGTTGATTGCCATTTCAGCGAAGGGTGATTCGCTCGACTCCCCTCTCGACCCCCGTTTGGGAAGGGCGGAGCGGTTCATCCTCATAGACACGGAAACGCAGGCGACTTCCATCCTGGAAACCAGCGGAATGCAGGTGACACACGGAGCCGGGATCCAGACCGCACAAGCTCTTCTCAAGGCGGGCGTGAAGCAGGTCATCTCGGGTGATTGCGGTCCCAAAGCTTTCCAGGTTTTCCAGGCAGCAGGAGTCCCCGTTCATTCCGCGATCGGTGGAACGGTAAGGGAGGCCTTCGAGGCGTGGAAAAGGAAGGAACTCCCCGTGATCGGCCAACCGGGCGGAGCGCACAAGGCATGAATCTCCCCACGACCGAATCCGCGCGGAACTCCTCCCATTCGGCCCGTGCAGGGGAGCGTTTCGGGGCACCCTCCCGACCAAGGGTGGCGGTTGCCAGCGGAAAGGGTGGAACCGGAAAGACGAGCGTTGCGGTCAGTCTTGCCCTCGCCGCGCGGAACGCGGGGAAACGTGTCCGTTTGATCGACGCGGACGTGGAAGGCCCCAACGCCCATCATTTCCTGAGGGTGGGAAACCCCGAAACCTTCCCCGTGGAAACGATGATCCCGGTCATCGATCCTGTCCGATGCAACCTTTGCGGGGAGTGCGCATCGTTCTGCACCTACCAGGCGCTGGCCATGGTCGGTAACCGGGTGATGGTCTTCCCGGACATGTGCCACGGCTGTGAAGGCTGCCGGGTCCTGTGTCCCCAAGCCGCGATCTCGAGTGGAGCGCAGGAGATCGGTCGGATATTGCACTGGGAATCGGATGCTCTGGATTTCTGGCAGGGCCGCCTTCATCTGGGCCAGGTCCTCACCCCGACCCTCATCCGTGAGTTGTTCTCGAAGGCCGCCGAGTCGAGGTTCGGTCCCCACCTGACGATCGTTGACTGCCCGCCCGGAACCTCGTGTCCGATGATGGCCGCGGTGAGAGGGGCGGACCGCCTCCTCCTGGTCACCGAGCCCACCCCCTTCGGGCGCCACGATCTGGAGTTGGCGCTCGCGGCCGTCCGGCGCTCGAAGCTTCCCTCCGAGGTGATCATCAACCGCTCGATCGGGGATGACGGAATCATCGACGACCTTTGCCGACACCGCGCCATACCGATAGTATCCCGGTTCGCCGAGGACCGGAACGTGGCTTATGCCTATTCCGAGGGAAGAGCGATGGTCGAGGCGGGAGGGGAGTGGCAGGAGCGGTTCGAGCATCTTTTCAAACACGTGGAGGAACCATGGGGCTGACGGAGTGGGTCATCATCAGCGGGAAAGGCGGAACCGGGAAAACCTCGGTCACCGCTGCGCTTTCGACGAGTTGCGGGTCTTCGGTCCTGACCGACACCGACGTCGACGGTGCGAACCTGGAACTGGTTCTCCAGGCTGAAAAAGTTTCTGAAAGCCGTTTCGAGGGTCGACGGAAAGCCGTCATCAATCCCTCCCTCTGCCAGGCGTGCGGCCGTTGCGCCGACGAATGCCGCTTCGACGCGGTCCATCCTCTCGCATCGAGAGCGGATCGGGGAATCCTCATGCGGGTAGAGTCCGATGCCTGCGAAGGATGCGGGCTCTGCAAGCGGGTCTGTCCCGCCGATGCGATCTCCATGAAAAAGACCCTCGGCGGAACCTGGAGGCACAGCGTGACCCCATACGGTCATCTCTTCCACGCGCGGCTCGAGCCGGGTGGGGAGAATTCGGGAAAACTCGTCGCACTTCTGAGAAAGCAGGCCAGGGAGTTCGCCGAAACGCATGGGATCGGCCTCATGCTGACTGACGGACCGCCCGGGTCCGGTTGTCCCGTGATCGCGACCCTGACCGGAGCCTCCCAGGTTCTCGTGGTAACCGAGCCCACCCCGTCCGGAAGGTCCGATGCAGAACGCGTAGTGGATCTCTGTCGCCATTTCCGTCGGCCGGTTTCACTTGCGATCAACAAGTTCGACCTCCACCCGCGGATCGCTTCCGAGGTGGAAGCCTGGGCGGTTGAGAAGGAACTTGCCATCGTCGGCCGGCTCCCCTACGATCCCGTCGTTCCCACCGCAATCCGGAAAGGTGTTCCGGTTACCACTCTTCCAGCATCCCGATGGGGCGAAGCCCTTGGTGAGATGGCAAACAGAATGGGGTTTCTCCGGGGGAGTTCCCCCAAAAAACTAGATTCCAGGAGAGATTGATGAACCCAGATCACAAGGAACTTTTCGACACCGCCTGCATCCATGCCGGGCAACATCCGGACGGGCTCTACGGCGGCGTCAGCGTCCCGATCTTCCAGTCCTCGACCTTTGCGTTCGCGAATGCCGAAGAAGGAGCGGCGAGGTTTTCCGGCCGCGCGGAGGGTTACAAATACACCCGGCTGGGAAATCCCACCACGAGTGCTCTCGAAGCCTGCGTGGCCGAGCTCGAAGGCGGAGGGACGGGGTTCGCGACCGCATCGGGCATGGCCGCGGTCAGCACCGCCTACATGGCACTTCTGGGCAAGGATTGCCACATGGTCTCGACAGACTCCGTCTATGGGCCATCCCGGACTCTCATAGAACGCGAGTTTTCCAGATACGGGGTGACCGCGGATTTCGTCGACACCTCCAATCTCGGGAAGCTAAAAGCCGCCATCCGCCCCGAAACCAGGCTTGTCTATCTGGAAACCCCAGCCAACCCCACCCTCTCGATCACGGACATTCGCGAAGCCTCGCGTCTTGCCCACGAGGTCGGCGCGGTGGTAGTAGTCGACAACACCTTCTGCAGCCCCATGCTCCAACGCCCACTGGATCTGGGAGCAGATATCGTACTGCACAGCATGACCAAGTTCCTCAACGGACACAGCGACGTCGTGGCGGGGATCCTGGTAACAAGGGATTCCGCCCTTGCTTCCCGGTTGAAGACCGTTCTCGTCCAGATGGGAGGAACCATCGACCCCCACCAGGCATGGTTGGTCCTTCGCGGGATCAAGACCCTTTCCCTGCGGGTCCGGGCTTCCCAGGAGACCGCCCAGAAGCTGGCTTCCGATCTTTCGAACCACCCCATGGTCGCCTCGGTGACCTATCCCGGCCTCCCCTCACATCCACAGCATGAGCTCGCCAAGAAGCAGATGTCGGGCATGGGCTCGATGATCTCGTTCGAGCTGGCAGGCGGAGTAGAGGCCGGAAGGCAGCTTATGGACAGCGTAAAGCTGTCGACCCTGGCGGTATCCCTCGGGGGTATCGAAACCCTCATCCAACACCCCGCGGGCATGACGCATGCTTCAGTTCCGCGGGAGGCACGCCTTTCCGCCGGAATCACCGACGGTCTCGTCCGGTTGTCGGTCGGGTGCGAGGCTTACGAAGACCTCCACCGTGACATCATTTCCGCGCTCGACGCGGTCAAGGAAAACTGCTCGGGCGAGGCTTTGAAGTCCCGCTTGAATGCAAACGTTTGAACAAGGAGAAAATCATGATTATCGCCATTCCGGTAGCAGAAGGGGTTCTCTCGAGTCATTTCGGTCATTGCGAGGAGTTCGCGTTCATCGAGGTCGACGAGGCGGCGAAGAAGGTCGTAAAGGAGACCCGGCAGGCCCCGCCCCAGCATGAGCCCGGAGTACTGCCCAGATGGCTGATCTCCAACAAGACCAACCTGGCAATCGTTGGAGGGATGGGAATGCGCGCCCGGGAGTTGTTGGAAGCCGCCGGCGTGAAAGTCATCATGGGAGCCCCGAACCTTCCACCCAGCAGACTGGCGGAGGAGTTTCTCGCGGGAAGGATGACCGGCGGGGACAACACCTGCGACCATGGGCCCGACCATGTATGCCAGGGCCACGGACCGGGCGGCAACCAAGGTCCGGACCAGCCGCACGGCCCCCATAATCACGGAAAAACCCGATGAGCCTTCTCGAAAGAGCCCGTGACAGCCTCCGCGAAAAGCTCTTCAAGTCTGGGTTCAGCCCCGAAGAGCGGGTGGCGATCCGCCCGCTCCACCCGGATGAAGCGGTTGGGACGACAGCACCTTTCGACCTGGCCCTCCGCCGTGGCCCCGAAAAGATCGTCCAGGCAGAGATCCAGGACACCATCGGCCAGGCTTTCACGGATGTTCCCCAGGAATGGTCAGGGACCATCGCCCAGGCACTGGACCTGGACACTACCTACGTCCCCCACAGGGCACACCTTGTCGCCACGTTGAATGCCCTGTCACGGAGATTTGGGCTTTGCGCGGGGACTCTCCATTGTCGGGATAGAGAACCGGAAACCTGTGGGAAGCACTTCGCGGATGAGATCCAAGAGCGTTACGGGAACCCAAAGATCGGGATGTTCGGATTCCAGCCATACATCGTCACCGCTCTCGTTAAACGATTCGGGGTCGAATCGGTCACAGTTGCCGATCTGAACCCTTCCAACATCGGCATGGAGAGGAAAGGCGTCGTATTGAAGCACGGCGACCAAGATGCCGAGGCGATCGTCAAAGGCTGCACCCTGGGCATAGTAACCGGATCGAGCATCGTCAATGGAACCTTGGACCGTCTCCTAGGCCTGTTCGAACGGGAAAAGAAACTCTTCATCCTCTTCGGCAATACGATATCAGGAGTCGCGGGGATTCTGGGACTCGACCGGTTTTGTCCATTCGGAAAATGAAAGGGGGAGATCTGGCGAAATGAAAGAGCCATCCACCGCATCCCTTCGTTCCCGGCTTGCTTCAATCTCGGAAACCATGGCCGATTCGACCGTCAGGAGAGTTTCCGTCGGAGTCCACATGACCGCGGTTGCCAGCCGGACCATCGGAAGTGCGTATACCTGGCGAGACCCGGTCGGAGCAGCCCACTTGTGTTCTGAAATCAGGAGTGCAGGCACATTGCGGGGGATGTCCGCAAGACTCCTCTCCCGTTATCTCGATTCGGATGCCTTTCTCGAGCGGAGCGTGGGAATGGCCGCCGTCAACTCGCTTGTGAACCTGGACCGTGACAGTCTTCAAACCGGAGACATCTTAGCCTGGATGGGCAAGAAGTTCGCGGGAGCGAACGTCGGGATGATAGGACATTTTCCTTTTGCTCCAGAAATCAAGGAATGGGCGGGGGCTTTCCGGATCATCGAAAAGCGGCCAGTTGAAGATGACCTGAGCGAAGAAGCCGGGCCCGAGTGGCTCGAGAAATGTGACGCAGTAATCATCACAGGCGTCACACTTCTGAATGATACTCTTCCAGGGATTCTCAAATCCTGTCCTAGAGCCTGGAAACTCATGCTTGGCCCCACCGTCCCCCTCCACCCTCTCTTGGTCGACCTCGGGCTGAACGCCCTTGCGGGAATCGTATGCCTCGAAGAGGAACCTTTCTGGCAATCGATCGAGGAAGGGGCAATCGTTCCCCGTTTCCGCGGAAGCAGCCCCAGGGTCCTTGCCGATACGGTTCTCGACCTTCCCAAAGGTGATTTTCGCGGACGGCTCCGGAGAGCTCTCGACAAGGCCAAAGCAATCGACAAAACAGCAATCCATCAGGAGAAGAGTGCATGACAACGAAGACCTGCAAAACCTGTTCAGATTCGTCCTGCTCATCGAAAACCCGCCGGTCCGACGAGTCCGACGATGATTTCGCCCGCCGTCAGCGTCTCCAGGCAAACCTCTGCCAGATCAAGCACGTGTTCTTCGTTCTGTCCGGAAAGGGCGGAGTCGGCAAGAGCACGGTCGCGGCGAATCTGACCCTGACCCTTGGAATGAACGGCTTCCGCGTCGGTCTGCTCGACATCGATTTCCACGGGCCTTCCATCCCAACGATTTTCGGCCTTACCGACGCCCAGGCGAAGACGGTCGACGGCCTCATCGAACCGGTTCCACTTTCCTCGATGGTTACTGTCATGTCGATAGCCTTCCTGCTTCGGGGAACCGACGATGCCGTCATCTGGCGGGGCCCGATGAAAGCGGGAGTGATCCAGCAGCTTCTGGCCGACGTCGCCTGGGGCCCTCTCGATGCGCTCGTGGTCGATTGTCCCCCCGGAACCGGGGATGAACCTCTCAGCATAGTCCAGGAAGTCGGCCGTGCGGATGGTGCGATCATCGTTACGACCCCTCAACAGGTTGCCATCTCGGATGTCCGCCGATCGATCAACTTCTGTCACAGGCTAGACCTTCCGATCCTTGGAGTGATCGAGAACATGTCCGGCTTCGTCTGCCCCCACTGCAACGAGACCACGGACATCTTCCGGACGGGTGGCGGAGAGGCCATGGCGGCCGACATGGGGGTTCCATGGCTGGGCCGGATCCCCATCGATCCGGAGATGGTTTCAACGGGAGACCAGGGAGTTCCATACGTTCAGAAGTTCGCCGAACGACCCGCCGCGAAGGCATTCGTCCACGCCGTCGAGCCGTTGATCGGAATGATGAAACGGGACTCCCACGAAAACAACGAGACGGGGGCTCAAGACGGAGCTCGCGGGGCGGGAAGAAGGGGATGATGCCGTGACTGCGATTGGTTTGATCGACCTGCTAGGTGGGATGATTCTCCTCGGCCTGTCCATTACCGGTGCGATAATCAGGTGGCACCTCCCCCCGGGTTCCGGTCATGCCGAGGGAGGACACGGACCCAAGCTTCTCCTGGGGATGAACCGGCACGGATGGGGTGATATCCACTTCGGTTTGTCCACCGCTTTCCTGATAGTCATGGCTATCCATCTCTATCAGCACCGGGCCTGGTTGCGGGCCTGCCTCACGAACCGCCCGTCCGGATCCGGTTCGCCCTGCTGAGGAAAAAACGGATTCCAGGAAGTGAAGAGGGGTTTGGAAAGGAGCGGACCGTTGAGGTTGCCTGTCGATTGTCTCGTCTGCCTCGTTCGTCAGGCGGTCGAAGCGGGGCGGTTTCTCGGTCTCCGGGAACCGGCCAGAGAGACCTTGATCCGGAACACCCTCGACCATCTCGCACATCAGACCTGGGATCTCTCCGCTCCTGAGATCGCAGCGGAAACCCAGGAGTTTCTGAGAAACCTCTCCGGGAATGACGATCCCTATAAAGCGGTCAAGGAGGCATCAACCCGGGCGGCGCTGGATCTCTTCCCGCGCTGGCGCGTCCAGGCCCTGGCCGACCCTGATCCTCTGGACTTCGCACTCCGGCTCTCCGCGGCGGGGAATCTCATCGACTGCGGCCCGACAGGCAAACTCGACATCGAGGAGACATCGCAGCGCCTTCTCTTCGCCCTCCGCCGACCGTTCGCACATTCAGACAACGCTGTGTTCTTCCGGAGATTGGACACGGCGCGAACCCTCCTCCTGATAGCGGACAACGCGGGGGAACTGGTTGCCGACCGGCTGCTGTTGGAAGTTATCGAACGCGGGTGGCCGGAGATCCAGATCACGGTGATGGTGAGGGGAGGTCACGTCCTCAACGACGCCACCCGTGAGGATGTTTCCCCTTCGGGCTTTCCCCCCCACTGGAGGATTGCCGACACCCACATGCGGATTCCTGGGCTTCCCCTCCACAGGTGCCCCGAATCGGTTTCGAAGGCATTCAGAACGGCTGACATGATCATCGCCAAGGGCCAGGGAAACTGGGAAACCCTGAATTCAGTCGACCACCGGGGGCTGTTTTTCCTGCTGACCTGCAAATGCCCCTCCATCGCAGAAGCCCTGGGTGGAACGGTAGGCTCGACTGTGTTGCGCCAGGCGGCCCGGCAAAAGCTCTCTGCGACAGGTTTTGAGACCGGGAGCTTGGAGGGTATCTGAAGCGATGAAATGGAGGACCTTGAAAAGCCGCTTTCTGCTGGTTCTTTGCATTTTCCTCCAGTTCGCAACACAGCTGGCGACGGTTCTTCACAGGGTCTTTCCCGATCATCCCGAATCGGGCCACGGATGCGAACATTCGGGGATAGACCTGGTCGGGGGACATACCCATCTGCAGGGCCATGTTTCCGGCCGGGAAACACCTGAACGGGATCGAGACTCATCCAAACCCTTTTTTCCGTGGGAATGGCGAAGGGCCGGATTGGAAATCCCCTGTCCGGCCGGCCATTGCGCTTTGTGTTCCTTCGAGAACCAGTTGCGCTCGATCCTCAAAACTGTCCAAATCAAATCCGGGGAGCTTTTTCTCAACCGCCGGCTTCCCTTTCCAGCGACCATGTTTCCCCCCGTTTCCCGCCCGGTTCTTTCCCCTCTCCCTCGTGGTCCTCCAATCATGATCTGAGCCGTCCTTTTCAAGGCAACCTTGTTTCCGGCCGGTTTCGATCGGCGGTTGGAACAATGATTGGAGTGAATTCATGAAAACCCAGGCTCTCATTTTCCCTGCTCTTTTCCTTCTATTGTTTTCTTCGATTCCGGGACCGGTTTTCCCGAAAGACCTCCCCGGGGGCGACCTGGCAGCACTTCGAAACGAGATGGCGGATATGCGCCGTGAAATGGATGCCATGCGCGACCGTTACGAAGCGACCATCTCGCGGCTCGAGGGGCAAGTGGCTCAACTCGCTTCACGGAGCGCTTCCATAACGGGTTCTGGGGAAGCCTCTCCTCCGGGGGACGAACGAGAACGGCTTCGGCGGGCAGCCGCTCAGGAGCTGGGGATCCCGAACCTCCAAACGAGCGCTCCCCATCCCACGGCACGCTCGGTCACCTTCAAAGCGGGGGAACTGGGGCTCCAGTCCCTGAACCCGGAAATCAGCCTCACGGGTGACGTAATCGCCCAGTTCCGTTCCCAATCTGCAGTCCGTGAGCACGCCAGGGGAACATTCCGATCAATGGGGGTTCATGGCGAATGTTACCTGGACCCGCAGACACGCTTCAAAACTGCATTCCCCATAATGGAAAACGGGACCCAGTTGGGGGAGGCTTACATCACACGGGTCGGTTTCGCAAAGGACCTGAACCTGACTCTGGGAAAATTCCACCAGCAGTTCGGCACCGTCAGCCGGTGGCACCAACACGCGCTCGACCAGGTCGATTTCCCTCTCGCCCTTCGTCGTTTGTTCGGAGGTCCCCTCAACCAGATCGGCATTTCCCTCGACTGGCAGCTTCCGTCCCCGGGCGGAAGCGGCCGCGAACTTACCATGCAGGTAACCAACGCAAACAATGGGGCGGTTTTCGCCCAGAACAGCCGCGGCGTCCCCTGCCTTCTCCTCCGCTACAAGCAGTTCAGGGAACTCGATCACAGCACATATTTCGAATGGGGGCTCACCGGCCTTGCCGGAACGAACGACCGCTGGACCGTCGGAGCGGCCCCCAAATCGGCGATCCGGGACGAGAGCCTTCCCACATTCGCTTTGGGATTGGATTTCACGCGGCTCTGGGAGCCCACGGACCGGATGAGATATCGGAACTTCCAGTGGCGTACGGAAGGCTACTTCCTGGCACGCGACCTGATGACCTTGGCTGGAAATCGCGACACCGCAAGAGCTTGGGGGGCTTACACGAGTTTCCAGTGGAAGCTGAACCGTACGCTGGAATCAGGCATCCGCTTCGATTACTTCCGCCCCGATACGAAATCCTCCGCCCCCGCGGTAACACCAACCGCCCTCTACGCTGGGGCTTTGCACATGGTTCCGGGCCGAGACCCCTACGAGTTCCAGATCAGTCCATACTGGACCTGGCACCAGAGTCCCTGGGTCAGATACCGGTTGGAATTCGATTACCGGAAGGGACACAACATGGAGAAGGAGGACCGCAGGATCACCCTGCAATGCATCTGGGCGGCGGGACCTCACTTGCATGACCGATACTGAAGGGAGACATGACATGAATCGAAAAACGCAGTCCGGGATAATGCTTGTCACAATGCTCGCGGCATGGGTCATCTTGTTCGGTGTTTCCGCCGATGCGGCAGCGGATTCGGGGAAGAGCGGAAAAGCTGGAAAACTCCGTGTGGTGACGACGCTTCCCGACTATGCCGACTTCGCCCGAGGGATCGGAGGCGAGCGTGTAACCGTCACCAACATCGTCCAGGGGGACCAGGACGCTCACTTCATTCGGCCCAAACCATCGTTCGTTCAGATGTTGCGTGAAGCCGATCTCCTTATCGCCACCGGGCTGGATCTCGAGATGTGGCTCCCGACAGCGGTAGACAAATCCGGAAACCCCAGGATCAGAAGTGAGGCGGTCGGATATGTCGCCGCGGCCCAGGGTGTCCGCATGAAGGAGATACCGACCGTTCTTTCCCGGAGCGAGGGGGGACTCCACATTTACGGCAACCCACACGTCACCGTGAGCCCTTTGAACATGCTCAAGGTTGTGGAGAACATCGCAATCGGAATCGAGAAGAACGATCCCGAGCATTCGGCCGAGTTTCGGGCGCGGCTGGCTGAAATCCAAGGGAAGTTCCACCGCAGGCTCTACGGGCCGGAATTGGTCGAGATCCTGGGTGGAGAAGCTCTGGTGAACCTGCATCAGGAGGGAAAGCTGTTGGACTTTCTCAAAAACAATTCGTTCGAGGGAAGCCCTCTTGAAAAGAAGCTTTCCGGCTGGGTCGGAAGGATGCTGCCCCTTAGAGGGGTTCCCATCATCACCTATCACAAGAACTGGGGCTACTTTTGCGACGATTTCGGCCTCGTCCAGGCCGACACCATCGAGCCCAAGCCCGGGATCCCACCGTCTCCGAAACACACAAAGGAACTCGAGGAAAGAATGAAGAAGGAAGGGATCAAGATTATCATCTCCGCGAACTACTTCGACGAGCAGACGGTCCGAAAGATCGCATCCGCTGTGGGGGCGAAGTATCGGATGGTTTCTTACTACGTCGGGGGCGCACCAGGAGTCGATGATTACTTTTCCCTGGTGGAATCCTGGGTAGATGGGGTTTTGAAAATGGCCGAGGAAGCGGGAATTCGCGGAGTCATCCGGTGAGCGATCCGAGGACTCCCATCATCTGCCGGGGGGTCTCCGTCGCCTACGACCAGGACGTGATCCTGGACGGAGTCGATCTGGAGATCCCCCAGGGCAGTTTCCTTCCATTCGTGGGTCCCAACGGCTCGGGAAAGACGACCCTTCTCCGGGCGATCCTGGGTCTCCTTCCTCTCCGGTCAGGAACGATCGAAACCCCATTCGACTTGGTTCCCGCCGGGTTTGTTCCGCAGCACCAAAGCATCGATCTTCTGTTTCCGGTAACCGCGAGGGATATCGTCCGGATGGGGCTTTTCCCCAAGCTCGGCTGGTGGAGACGACCGTCAGCTTCCGACGAGGCTTCGATCGACGACCTTTTGAAGCGCTTCGGACTGGACAACCATGGGGCAAAATCCTTCAACGAGCTCTCGGGAGGGATGCGCCAGAAGATCCTGATCGCACGCGCTCTTGCCTCGGGGGCCGACGTCCTCGTGATGGACGAGCCGACAGCAGCTCTGGACGCATGTTCCGAGATGGAGGTCATCCGTCTTCTGCATGACCTGTCACAGGGTCACGGAAAGACGGTTCTTTTCGCGCAGCACGGACTGGAACAGATCCGCGCACTGACCGACCGGATCTGCCGGGTCGGGCGGGGGAAAGCGTCGATTGTGTCCTGGCAGGATCTTCAACCAGGGAGCACGGAGGTAACCCTAGATGCCTGAATCAATTTCTTCCATGATCGGCACGGTTCTGGAGATCTACGGGCCGGCCTTTCCCGTGGGATTGGTGATAGCGGTTTCGGGAGCCCTGTTCGGTGTGTTTGTGGTTCTCAAACGGGTGGTTTTCATCGGAGTCACCCTTTCCGAAGCCGCAGCATGCGGGATAGCGCTGGGTCTGCTCCTCGGGTGGCATCCTTTCCTAGGTGCGCTGCTGACGGCCATGATTGTCGTGGTCATGTTGGGGCTCCCCTTCGAAAGGTGGTTGAAGCTCCCGCGTGATACGCTTCTGGGGGTTTTGTTCGTTGCCTTCTCGGCGGGAGCGGTCGTTTTGGTTGCGAAGAGCGGCTTTGGCCTCGAAAAGGTCAAGAACCTCCTTTTCGGCAGCCTCCTTTTCGCCTCCAACCAGGATCTCTTCGTCATCACCGCGGTTCTTGCCCCTTGTACGCTCTGGCTTCTGGTGAGCATCCGGCCGACCACCTACGCATTCCTCGATCCCGATGCGGCCTCGGTCCTCGGAATCAAGGTCAAGACGATGGAACTGGCATTCTTCGTGACGCTCGGAGCCGTCGTTGCCGCTGCATCCAAGATCGCCGGAGTCCTGCTGATCTTCTGCTATCTCGTGGTCGCTCCGGGCGCGGCACTTCTGCTTCACCACCGTCTCGGGGGAGTCCTCCTCCTTTCAGCCACCGTTGCCGCAACTGCAACCATCGGCGGGATACTCGTTTCATACAGGTTCGACCTTCCGCCCAATCAAACGGTTGCCCTCGTCCATTGCCTGATCTTCCTCCTGGCAGTGATCGGCCACTCCAGGCTTCCGGTAGTCTCGTTGGGAAGAGGCATTCCGGTCACCGTTCTTGGAACAACCCTCATCCTATTCCTGCTGCTTTCCCTCCCGATGGCGATCCAGGGACAGGCACCAGAATCAGCTTCCGGCGCGGAGTTCCAGGTTCCCCATGCGGTTCCTCCCGCGGTTTCCCCGCCTTTTGCCTCTCCCGGGGGGGGCAGTGAAGGGGTGAACGGGCCAAGGCCCGCAGACTGGGGTTCCAGGGTGACCCGGCTTCGCGGGATGATGGAGGAGGCAGGGAAATCCGCAGTCCCCGAGGCCATGGACTTCCTTGCCCAGGACCCGCCGCTTCTCTACAGGTCGCAGATCTTGGCTGGAATCGAAGCGGTTCTCAACGCCTCGTCGGGTTGGAACATCCGGCTTCCAGCTTCCGATGAACGAAACAAGGATGCCGCCTCCCGGATTCGAAAGCTCCTGAAATCCACCCCGGAATCGGAGGGGACAGGCATCGACTGGCAGTCGAAGGCCGAGATTGTCCGGGTCTCCCTTCAAAGCAAGGGAAGGATTGCAGTTCCAGAGGGTCTGGCTTTTCTGCGCCGGGACCCGCCCACCCCCTTCAGGGCACTGGTCGTCGAAGCTATAGAGCGGGAACTGGCGACGTCGACAGGTTGGATTGTCCAGAAACCCGCCGGTTCGCCTGAGAATATCCAAGCTTTCGCGCGCTGTACAGAGCTTCTTCCGTTTTCAGGTGATGCGGACCATTGATGAAGGGAGAAACCATGAATAGAACGGTTGCTGAAACATTATTTGAGGTCCTCCGCCCCATCGCGGAAGGTTCGCGGCTCATCGACGTCCGACTGGGACTCGGATATTCCGCCGTCAGGATCGAGGGCGGGGCGGCCGGGGTTTGCTGGTCGCCCAAGGTTTCCGGCCATACCTGTACCGCCTTCTCGATGGCGGGAACCATCACCGGGAGAAAAGCTTCGGAAGCATTGTCCTGGATCGCAGACAAGTCCGCCGTCTGGATGCGGGTCATCGGAATCGCCACTGCCAACGCTCTCCTGAATGCCGATCGGGGCCTATCGTCCCCGGATGGCGCATCCTCCGAAGAGCCGGGCCGCACGATGCGGGAAGTGGGCGTTTGCAGCCATGGACGGCGCATCGCAAAAGAGCCGACCGACAAGAAAGGCGACATCCTCTCTTTGCTGGAAGTGAACTCGCAGGATCGCGTCGCCATGGTCGGGAGGTTCGGGCCCCTGCTTCCCGATTTGAGAAAGAGGGGTTGCAAACTGGATATCATCGAGCTCGAGCCACATGAACCGGATTCCCTGACGCCCGACCAGGGAAGGGAAGCCCTTCGAAACTGCACAGTTGCCATCGTCACCGGAACGACCCTGGTGACGGGAACGCTGGAGGGCATCCTGGCTGACCTCGAGCCCAATCCTGATGCCGAAGGAAGTGAAAGAAGAGGAAGAGAGGAAAGCGAGGATCGGGAATCCGACGGGGTGCGCTCCCGAAACGGGCGAAGACCCGTTGTCCTTCTCGGTCCTTCGGTCCCGTTATGCCCGCCGGCATTTGAGGATACCGTCGTCACACATCTCGCAGGTTCATGGGTGACCGACCCGGTGTCCGCCTTGAAGGTGGTTTCCGAGGGCGGGGGAACGCCGCTCCTCAAGGGCTGTCTCGTGCACGCCTGCCTTCCGGTGACCAATCGGGGGCGGGCGGGTAATGTTGCCGGCCCAAGGCGAACCTGATCCTGAATGAAGTGAGGTGGTGCCATGGCTCTTTCGATAACGGTCCTTGTCGAGAACCTTCCCGAGAACCCTTTTCTATCAGGAGAGCACGGCCTCGCTTTCTGGGTGGACCTGGGCGACCGGAGACTCCTTTTCGACACGGGGCAGACCGGACTTGTCGTCGAAAATGGCCGGAGGCTGGGAATCGATCCCAGGGCGGCCGACGTGATTCTCCTCAGCCATGGCCATTACGACCACGGGGGCGGCCTCTCTGCGATCCTGATGAACGCGGGAAGAAAACCTCGCATATTCCTCCATCCCGAAGCACTCAACCCAAAATTCCACTGGGGGGAATCAGGATCGAGGAATATAGGCATTCCCCGGCCATGCCTCGAGGCCCTTCGCGGGCCCGATGTCGACATAGCCGTCGGCAGCACCCCGGTCGAGGTCTTTCCGAACGTCATCTTTTCGGGGGAGATCCCGCGCACACATCCCGAAGAGGCTACGGATGAAGGGTTCCGCTTGGATTCCGACGGAAAGCGCTTTGACCCGCTCCTGGATGATCAGGCCCTGTTCGTGAGAACGCAGGAGGGAACAGTCGTTCTCCTGGGATGCGCCCACGCCGGACTGATAAACACGCTCGACCGCATAAGCGCTCTAACCTCGAGCCGCAAGTTTCTCGCGGTGATGGGCGGGATGCACCTGCGGTCAGCCTCGGACGGACGCATCGCTTGGACGATCTCGGAGTTGCGAAGATTCGACATCGGGGAACTCCGCCCGGCGCACTGCACGGGAGATCGCGCGGTCTCCGCGCTGAACGCGGCTTTCCCGGGGCGATGCCACGGGTGCGGGGCGGGGACCACGATGATGTTCAAGTTTTCCTGACACGCTCCCCTCCCCCACCGTGGAGCGTGGTCAGTCCCTCGCGGTTATGACCCTGGCCCCCTTGTCGGTCCCAACGAAGACTTCGACCGTTTGCGGATTCACCCTTCGAACAGCTAGACACCGGATGTGATCTGAGGGAAGGCCGGAGTCGAGGTTGAGCGGCGGGGCGAACTTTCCTTCGGAAAAGGTCTGCAACCCCCGATAAGTCCCAACCCAGAGACGCTTCCCGTCCCAACCAAGAGCCTTGATCGGAAGCCCGATCAACCCGGCATCCTTGGCGAAGAAACTCCATGAGTCACCTTTGGAATTCCACATTGCGAGGCCGAGATCTGTTCCGGCCGCGATTTCTCCTCCAACCGTCGAAGTCAGGGAGTATACGATCCGGGCGGGAAAGTTCCGTTTGTATGTCCAGTAGGAGAACTTTTCCTGATCGGGCTCAGAGGGGTTCAACCGGCACAACCCCTGGTTCGTTCCTACCCAAAGGTGGTCGCCGGTCCCGGTGAGAGCGAGTACGGCCCCCTTGATCAAACCATGCTTGACCTTGATGCTCTTGAATAGCCGCAGGGTTTTCCGGCCATATTCCTTCCCGATGAAACAATCGATTCCCCTCTCCTCATATCCGATCCAAAGCCGGTTCTTCGAATCGACGAATAAACGGTTCACCAGCTCGGAAAGCATCTCGTTGCGCTTGGGGTGATAGGTCTTCCAGGTCGGTCCCTCGAGTCGCGCGAGCCCGGAACCCGCGAACTGATTGCGGTTTCCCGCCCAGATTTCCCCGTCGAGGAATGCGATGGACGTTATCTCGCCCGATTTGAACGGGGAGTTCGTTTTGTTCCACCAGACCGCTTTTCCGGAGTGGGCTTCAACGAGAAGGCCTTCCTCGGTTCCCCAGGCCACCGAGCCGGTTCCGAAAACCACCGGGTCGGATCCGAGGGCGACCGAGTCG
This sequence comes from uncultured bacterium, assembly GCA_964428355.1. Taxonomy (GTDB): domain Bacteria; phylum Muiribacteriota; class Ozemobacteria; order Ozemobacterales; family Ozemobacteraceae; genus CAYRYU01. The sequence goes on along the minus strand of CAYRYU010000031.1, from coordinate 49,694 downwards.
ATCCTCGCTTGCGCCAGGACGGGATCGGTGGGAATCGCCACGGAAAAACTCGATGGGTGACCGCAAAAAGCGAGGGAGGGAATCGTCAAGGTCAAAACTGCCACGATGAGGAAGGGGAAAGGAAGGATCGGGACGAAACGGTTCATTCGGCCTCCTGGTCTGAACAGCCGGGCGGGAGAACCCTCCCGCCCGGGTTTGCGACCTGCAGTCAATTCCGTTCGATCTTTTCGCATCTACGCTCGCGGCCGGGGTTTCAACCCGGGCAGCCTCGAGCCTGCGATTGCGAAAGGAGCTCACGGGATGGATTCACTTTTTCTGGTCTTCGCTTTCGATCGTCCTTACCTGGGATTTTGCATCCAGGACGTGGATGTTGACGGTCAAGGTCCGGGATTTCTTTTCAGGGGCGGTGGAACTCTTTTCCCAGACTTGATACTCGGCCTGATACCAACCAGGGACCCGAAAGATGTGGAAAAGGCGGAAAACGGGATCGAAGGTGTAGGGATCGCCGGAATTATCCCGTTCCACGGAATCCCCACGGTGGATCGCACCCTTCTCATCCGTATATTCGAGGGTCTCGGGGGCAGCCCGCTGCTTGTTCGAATCAAGTGCGTAGATGGCGAACTTGAGCTTTCCCACTCCCCGGAACGGCGTCATACCATCGATGTTGTCATATCCTCCAAGGGTGAACTGGAGCCGGGTATCCTCGAAAATGACCCGATCCTTCAGGGCGCCGTTGGGGTCATCGGGAATCACGCCCACTGGGTCGAGCTGTTGTCCAGACCTCTTGACAAAGAAATCGTTCTTGGAAAGATCGAAATCCCCGTCGTACTGGTTCGCGGCGAACTCCTGGACATCGCCCGTGGTCTTGTTCTTGACCACGAGTTTCTCCGCTGCGCCGAGGGAGTCGTTGGCCGGAATCTGGACTGAAACTTCCTCACTCGTCCCACCGCATTTGATGAGGAGTTCGGGGGTCGGTTTGGAACCGAGCGCTTCGTCCTTGATGGTCACCCCGTCACTGGTTGGAATGGACTCGACGGACGCGGAGTTTCCACAGCAATCGGAGGATGAAACGCTGACGACATCCTTGCTGCTGAAGCAAGCGACATCGCATTGGTCAACCGCCGCGGTGCAATAGTGGAACGGCAGGATGATCCGCTTCTCTGCCACCGTCCATTCGCCCTTCTTCACCTGGACCCCTTCGATTACCTCATTCCATTCGCGGTGAACGGCGGGATTGTTCTTCTCGAGTTTGGCCTTCCCGATGACGTAGGAGCCTTTCTCGTCGCTGAACCCGGCGGAAGCGAACCGGGAAAACGTCCTGTCCCCGCGAATTCCGAAGTTGGCGGGGTTCTGTATCGCATCCGCGAGCGCATCCAGTGCTGCCACGGCTTTCTTCGCAGCGGGAAGATCCCGGTCGGCAAGTGAGTCCCGCAAGGCTGCGAAGCTGGGGCAGTTCTGATCCGTGATCTTTCCCGCAGTCCATGCCTCATTCAACTCTTCCACATGAAACTTCCCGGAGTCGCCTTCATCGGTGTTCATGACGTAGTAGGCCGCTCCGAGTTCCCAGGCGGGGATGCTGTTGGCGTCCCAGGCGTTCGAGTACCGGTTGTCCAGGTAGGCCTTGGTCATCTCGACCGGCTGCTTCGACCAATAGGGGTGCCGGTTGATATACCATGACCTTTCCCGCTCCTTCTTGGCGGGACCAATATATGGCCCGAACTCGTTGTTGGCCCTCAGGATGAACACATAGATGTAGGGTTCCCTGACCTCAGGCGGGTTGTAGAAGGGGTTTTCGACCTTGTAGATATCGTTGTTACCGGCATAATACTTGAAATCCGCTTTCATCTGGTCGGAGTCCTGGTTTGCGTTCGGATTGTCATCGACGTATTCGATCTTGACCCCACCCTGGAGCCACTTTCCAACGATTCCCGAGTATTCCTTCCCGGAGGATTCGGCCGGTTTCGCATCCGGAGCCTGGTGGTCCTCCACGTAGACGAGAGCATACGCGGAACATTCACCCAGCGTCCAGAAGGGTTTGTATGGCTCTGGAATGGCGTTGATGACCTTCCCGTCGACGAATGCCGAATCGGGGGGAGCGGTGTTGAGGGCCACCGTTCCCTTGATCGATGCCTCGATGATGTCCTGGGTCGGGAGGTCAGCGGTCCCGAATCCCGTTTCCGGGTATCCTGGACCGTTCGCGGTGGCCTCGACCTCGGCCCGCTGGTAAGTGAGAGTCATCCCGACTTGCTGCAAAAAGGAGGAGTTCGCGACGGTTTCGTCATCCTGAACGCCGGAATCGTATACCGTTGTGTGCCGGTTCGCGAACACTTTCTTCTCGGGAAGATCGGTAGCCGCGGTCTTTTCCTGTGCCCAATCGAGAATGAAACCGGGAGCGGTCTCCTCGAGCTTCATTTCGGAGAAGAAGGGGGTCCATGGGTCGACACCGGACTCCCCGTCAACGTTCCCCCCATGTGGGTCGGTTCCTTCCTTGGCCTTCTCGAACTTCCACTGGTATCTGACCTTCCGGAAGACGAAGAATTTCCCGGAGGATTTTTCCTGGACGACGTAGGGGAAAGTCCCTTTCGTGGACCCGGTGTTCCTGAAGATCTTCCCTTCCTCACCGATCTGGTTCCCGATCGTGCGTTGAATGGGAGGCGGCTCCATCCACGGGCACCAGATCGCGATCGAGGCCTTCTCGTTCTTCTCCAGCTCGGCCGGCCGGCGGATCTCGTGGGAGCGCTGGATCCCGCTCGAGATGGCCGTTATCGCGGACGGAAGGAACTTCTGATCGTCTGGAACAGCCGAAACATCGGCAGCGAAGCCTATTTGACAACAAAGAACCGTCAAGAGAAAAGAGCCCAGAAACGCTCGAAACGATGATGACTTCTTCATGCCTTCTCCTCCATTATTTTCCTGATTTCACTGGTTGGAACCCAGCCCCTCTTCGAGCTGATCGATCGCGAATGTGATGGAAGCCGATTCCGAATGGTCGGGGTCGAGAGCAAGAACCTCCTTGAACAGGCTGATTGCCTTCCTGGGGTTGAAGCATTCCTTGTATCTCCAGAGGTCCCCTGGGTGGGTGTTGGAAAAGGTGTTGCCTGGGAACGAGTGGCCTACTCCGGAGAAGATCCGGGCGAGCCGGAGCCGTGCATCGATGACGTTTGGCCCTGCGGCCGCGGAAATCTCATAAGACCGGATCGCCCCCTCGAGGTTGCCGCGCATCTCGTTGAAAATACCCTGGTAGAGATGCAGCCGGGGGTTCCGGGGATCGAGAACCAGGGCCGCTTTGAGATGCTTCCTTGCGCTCATGTCCTGGTTGCGGGAGAGAAGGATCCCCAGCAGGCCGACATGGGCACCCAGGCAATCCTTGTCGATATCAAGAGCCTGCTGGAAGTATTTCGAAGCCGTCATCGGCCGCCCCAGGTCGACCATTGCCCGCCCCATCTTCTCGTTGGAAACCGCGAGATCGGGGGAAGTCGAGTAGGCGTCAAGAAAGGCACGGACCGCGGGTTCGGACTGACCCATGCCTTTCAGTGCGTAGCCGATTCCCCAGAGGGACCCGGGACAGCGTGCATCGAGGGCCTTTCCCCTCTGGAACATCTCGAGGGCTTCACGGAATTTCCCGCGTGCAAGTTCGAGATCACCGGCCGTCACGATTCCGGGGAGGGAGCGGGGGTTCTTCTTCAGCACCTGGTCGATCACGGCGGAAGCTTTCCCGAAATCGAAAGGCTCGACCAGGAAAAGAACCCGAGCGAAGGCGATCTGCTCGTCCTCCCTCATGGAATCGCCCCGAAGACGGGACAGCGAATCGAGGAAGGGACGGATATCCCCCAGGCAGGAGTCGCCCAGCTCCATTCCAAGGAGGGCGGCTCGGGAAAGGAGCTCGGGGTGATCGGGTTGCATCTGTACTGCCTTCTGCATGCTCTGGAAGGCCAGGAGCTTTTTTCCATCGTCGAGGTGACCGATCGCCTGACGGAAAAATACCTGGGACGTAGGATGGGTGAGTCCGGGAAGCTCGTATCGACTTTCCTCCCTGACGGGAGCAGCCGCTGAGGCGGTTTCCACCCCCGCGAAAGCGAAGGGGGGCAAAACCGAGAAAAGAGCGAACCCGGACACAATAATCAGCCAGGAGCGGGGGAACCCTCTTCCCCCGAAAACCTCGGACACGGTCATTTTCCTTCCTCCCTTTCCACCTTGAATTTGATCCCGTCGAAAGCCCCGAAGAGATCGAAACCTCCGTCCGGATTGGAACGGAAGATCCTGCCGTCCATCGTTCCGCCGAAAAGCCGCCCTTCCGGGGAAACTGCGAGGGATTTGAAACGGGCATCCGTTCCCCAGGGGCCGCTCGCCAATGAGGCAGTCCATGACGATTCGTCCGCCCTCAGCGTCCAGAGCCCGGCATCTCCCGCAGCCCAGATTCCGCTTTTCCAGGGAACGATCATGTGGATGGCTCCGCGGCATCCGTCAACCTTCCCGGGTTTCCCCGATCCGGGAACGACTACCACGCCATCTCCTACGGTTCCGAGGAAGAGGGATCCGGACGCCTCCAAAAGGGTGTTGATCTCAGGGTCTTCCCAGTTTCCGGTGGGGAAAAATCTGAGTTTTGCACGGTTCCCGATGATCTGGAACACGCCGCGGGCCGTGGCGATAAGGATTCCCTGGGGGGTTTCTGCCGCTTCGTTGATCCAGTTTTCGGTGAGGCCAGCCCCGGAGTCTATGTATGTCCAGCTTCCGTTCCGGAGGAGAGCCACCCCCGAACCGACGGACCCGACTACCAGCTCCCCAGCCTCTGTTCGCATGAGGGCGTGAAGGTATTGCATCCGCGCATCGGGAGATGGGTCGAACCTCCTCCATTCAGAGGACCCGAGATCAAAGAGAAGAAGGCCTTCCCCTGCAGTTGCAAATACGAGACTGCTGCCGTCCCGAAGGATCCTGCTGATACGATGGCTGGGGATCGTGCCACCGGGCCCCACGAGTTGCTGGGCACACCCGTTTCCCACCCGCCAGGCTCCGCGACCGAACGTTCCAACGAACATTGTCCCATCGGGGAGGAAGATCATCTGCCGGATGACCTCCCCATATTTTGGAAGTCTTACGCGGGAAACCGCGATCTTCGGCGGGCTCCTTTCACTTCCCAGGATGCTGGCGGGAAAAAGGCCAAGCAGCAGGACGAAAAAAAGGACGGCGGAGAAGGAAAACCATTCCTTCTCCGCCGAGGGGGGGAGGATTCCACCTCCCCGAGTCGAGAAAATAGAGGATTTGGCTCGAAGGGGTATGAGAAAAGACCGCAATCGAGGACCCCTGGTAGGAATGATCCCCGACCCAGACTTCTCCAACCCCATGGGCTTGGCCTACGCATTTCCTGTACCACGCCGGAAAATCAATGAAACCACATGAAAACACCTGATGACTTCAGGCCTGGCTCCCCGGACCAACCCGAACCGGAAATCGAATAACAGTCGCATTAATGCAACTCCACAATCCGGAAGGGTTGCATTTATGCGTCTTTATCGGTGGATCCCGATCACGACCCTGGAATCATCTCCCCGCGGGCGACTTCCTCGAATTTCGGCCGTCCTGTTGGGGGAGTTGGATCCCCAGAGCCCTGGCCTTCCTGAAAAGGGTGCTCTTGTGGATTCCGAGATCCCGGGCCGCCGCAAGGCGGTTGTTCCGGTGGTGGCGGAGAGCCTCCCGGATAGCCTGGGCTTCGACCGCCTCCCGGACCTGATGGAGAGCCCCCCCGGCAGCATCGAACCCTTTCCGGGTCTGGAACTCGTCCGGAAGGTGGTCTGCCCGGATTGTCGCTCCGGAGCACAGAATGAACGCATACTCGATGGCGTTTTCCAGCTCCCGGATGTTCCCCGGCCAGGGATAGCCATGGAAAATCGCCATCACATCAGGGGCTATCCTCATGATCTTCCTGTTTCGAAGGCGGTTGAAATTGGCCAGGAAGTGATCGGCCAGAAAGGGGATGTCCTCCCTGCGTTCCCGGAGGGGGGGGAGTTCGATCTTGACGATGTTGAGTCGGTAAAACAGATCCCGACGGAATTTCCCTTCCTTGAGCTGGAGGGAGAGATCCTTGTTGGAGGCGGTGATGATGCGGCAATCCGCCTTGGAGGATCTGATGGCACCCAGGGGCTCATAGGTCCTTTCCTGTATTACGCGAAGGAGTTTCACCTGCATGGCCGGGCTGATATCAGTGATTTCGTCGAGAAAGATCGTGCCTCCGGCGGCTAAGGCGAATCGACCCGCCTTGTCCCGTGTGGCCCCCGTGAATGCCCCAGCTTTGTACCCGAACAATTCAGATTCGAGGAGGGTATCCGGCAACGCTCCACAATTCACCGCAATGAATGGCCCGTCCTTCCTGGAACTCAACGAATGGATCGTACGGGCGAGCACCTCCTTCCCCGTTCCCGTTTCACCTTGGATGAGCACGGTGCTTTCGGAAGCCGCAACCGCGGGGACGATGTTCAAAATCCGCTTCACTTTGGGGGTCCGGCTGACGATATCCCCGAGCGCGAAACGCCCTTCGAGTTCCTTGCGCATCTCGAAAATCGGGGTGAGATCGCGGAAGGTTTCGGCACCCCCGAGAATCTCACCTTCTTCTGACCGAAAGACCGCAGTGGATATGCTGATCGGAACTCTCCCCCCAACGGAATTCTGGATGGAGACGGATTGGTTCATTATCGGCTTCCCGGTTTCAAGGGTTCTCTTGAGGGAGCAGTCGTTTTCACAGATATCGGCCTTGAAGACTTCGTAACATTTCCTCCCAACGGCATCCGCCCTGGAAGATCCTGTAATCTCCTCGGCGGCCCGGTTGAAATACCGTATCCGCCATTCCCGGTCGACGATGAAAACCCCATCCGAGATGCTTTCAAGGATGGTCTCGTTGTTCGAAAAAATCAGTGAATCATCTCCCGACTCCCGGGTCCTCGGTTTTCCCTTGGTATTCAATCCGCTCGCCCCCTCCTTGATCCGGAGAAATGGAGATGGATCTCTCCATGCGAAAATCCTAAAGCTTTTCTCCAGGAAAGATCAACCAAATGGGAGCTGATTTCGGAACAATCCGGGGGAAAAAAGTGGTATTCTCGACTTCGGCCAACTGGGGAAGCTCCCAGGAGGGTCTTTCGGGAGAGTGGCAGGCGGGATAGATTTCACCGCCTTCCCGGAACGATCCGAGTTTCATGTGAGGAAGACAAAAATGAGCGAGCCATTTGATGGACCATCATCCCGACACGCGGGCGAGGAGGCGGAAGCCAGCCACCGAAAGTATCTCGAGCGCCGGACGAAGTTCCTGGAACACGGATACGATATCGAGCAGGAGAGGGCTTTCGTCATCGACAAGGCCAAACCCCTCACCGGAAAGATTCTCGAGGTCGGGACCGGGAAGGGCCATTTTTCCCTGGCGCTGGCAAAGGAGGGGGCAAGCATCACCTCGATCGATGTCAAGCCGGAAGACCAGCACTTCGCGAGGCTCCACCTGAGGTATCACGGCCTGGAAACGCAGGTCAGGCTCGAGGTTGCGAACGCCGAATCGATGCCGTTCCCTGACTCCTCGTTCGATCTGGTGTGTTCCGTGAACGTTATCCACCATCTCGCCGCTCTCGACCCTGTTTGCCGCGAGATGGCAAGGGTCCTGAAACCTTCAGGAAGGATCGTCGTGAGCGACTTCAACGCCCACGGTTTCAAGGTGATGGAAGGGATACACGAGGGGGAGGGAGGCCATCACGACACCGGCCCCCATACGCTGCTGGAAGCCGGGAACTGCCTTGCGGCGTTGGGGTTCCGGATCGAGGAGCACCACAATCTGATGCAGGACACCCTCGTCGCCAGAAGGAATTGAGGTTCCGACAAACGGGGTTTGTCGGCGATCCAAAGGAGGTGGAGTGTGAACGAGCCCGCTGAAAAGGGAGTTGTCTTCCGCCCGATTGGAAGATTATCCACCCGGTTCAAGGACCAGGCGGGAACGCCTATCCAATCGGCGAGAGCCCGGAGCGAGCCGGGCATCGCCGAGGTTTTTCCCGAGTTCCGGGAAGGACTCTGCGACCTGGAAGGGTTCAGCCACGTGTTCCTGATCTACCATCTCCACAAAATCCGCGAAGGGGCGATGAAGGTCGTCCCCTATCTTGACGATCGCGAGCACGGGATCTTCTCCACGCGCTCTCCAAAACGGCCCAACCCGATCGGGATGAGCATCGTAAGGGTGCAAGACATCGAGGACGGGATGATCCATTTTCTCGGAGCGGACATGCTGGACGGAACCCCGCTCCTGGACATCAAGCCGTACGTGCCCGATTTCGACCACCATCCCGTCGAAAGGATCGGATGGTATGCGACCGCGGCCCACCGGAACGGCAAGGTCGTGGCTGATGACCGTTTTTCGGAAACCCTATCCCCGCCAACCACGTCGGAGCCCCTCACCCCCTCGTCCGTCACAGGCCGTGTGGTCTGCGTTTGCATCTCCCCCCGGGTGGGAACTGCAAAGGAACCGGTCGCCGAGTGCGCGTTACTGGTTGACCAGGGACTCGAAGGAGATGCGCATGCTGGAACAGTCAGGCAAATCAGCCTCCTGATGTCCGAGAGCGTTTCCCGGTTCAATTCCACCCACCATCCCGCAGCGAAACCGGGGGATTTCGCCGAGAACATCCAGACCGAGGGGATCGATCTCTCCACTCTCCACATGGGGGACCGGCTTCGGATCGGAGCCGCCATCCTGGAAGTGACCCAGATTGGAAAGGAAACCAAGCCCCACCATTATTCTTTCCATGGGAAGCGGCTCCTTCCCACCGAAGGGGTTTTCTGCAGGGTGATTGCCGGGGGGGCGGTCATGTCCGGCACGCCGGTAGAAAAATTGGGTTCCTGATAGACTGACGGTCGATTTGCCTTGGAGGGGGATTTACGTTCGACAGGGGGAGAAAATCGTGCTAGAATGCTTCTTTCCCGGTTTTGTGAACGTCGTTGTCGAATACGTTTTCGATGCCTTGCCGCATCGGACGTCGCCGCTGATATCAGTCTTCGCTCCAGGGCGCGGTCTCATGGTCTTCTTCTGTTGGGAAGCTCCTGCCTGACGATGATCCTGGTCTCTTTCGGCTCATCCATAGGGATAAAGGAGTTGCCATGACTACGAAACCCCATGTTGCCACCAGCATCGAAGAACCTCTTCCGGTCACCAGTTTCAAGGACCTGAATCTCATCGAACCGATCCAGCGCGTGATCGAAAAGGTCGGGTACGAGCTTCCCACCCCCATCCAGGCGATCATGATTCCCCGGATCCTGAACGGTGGGGACGTCCTGGGCCAGGCCCAGACCGGCACGGGGAAAACGGCGGCGTTCGCCTTCCCGCTCCTTTCAAAAATCGTCCTGAACCGAACGGAACCCCAGGTCCTGGTCCTGACACCCACGCGTGAGCTGGCCATCCAGGTTTCGGAGGCCTTCCAGGAATATGCGGTGTTCCTTCCGGGCTTTCATGTCCTGGCGATCTACGGAGGCCAGGAGTACGGGGGCCAGTTCCGGGGCCTGAACCGCGGGGCTCACGTGATCGTCGGGACCCCTGGCAGGATCATGGATCACCTCGAGCGGGGTTCCCTGAAGCTCGAAGCCCTGACCACCCTGGTGATCGATGAAGCCGACGAAATGCTTCGCATGGGGTTCAAGGAAGACATCGAGTGGATTCTCGAACATACTCCCCCTTCGCGGCAGATCGCCCTGTTCTCCGCGACCCTCCCCCCACCGATCCGGGCCATCGCCAAAAAGTATCTCAAGGAACCGGAAGAGATCATCATCAAGGCCAGGACCGCGACGGTGGAAGCGACCAGGCAACGCTACTGGATCGTGAGCGGTTTCCACAAGCTGGATGCCCTGACCCGGATCCTCGAAGTGGAGCCATTCGATGCCGTTCTCATCTTCGTCCGTACCAAGAACGAGACCCTCGAATTGTCCGAGAAACTGAACGCACGCGGGTTCGCGTCCGTCGCCCTGAACGGCGACATCCCGCAGTCCCAGCGCGAGCGCACGATCGATCAGCTCAGGTCCGGAAAGCTGAACATCCTTATCGCCACCGATGTCGCGGCTCGGGGACTGGATGTCGACCGGATCAGCCACGTGATCAATTACGATGTCCCCTACGACGCCGAGGCCTATGTCCATCGCATCGGACGCACCGGCCGGGCCGGTCGCAGCGGGGAGGCCATCCTCTTCGTCTCTCCACGGGAGCGGCGGATCCTTCAGATCATCGAGCGGGCCACCCGCCAGAAGATCGAGCCCATGAAGATTCCCAGTGTGGAACTTGTAAACGAGAAACGCATCGCCACGTTCAAAGCCCGGATCACCGAGACCCTCGGGGCCGATGACCTGGCTTTCTTCCGCGAACTGGTGGAAAAACTCAGCGGGGAAATGAACATCGCGCCGCTCGATCTGGCCGCGGCCCTGGGAAAAATGGCTCAGGGCAGCGTTCCGCTTCTGGTGAAACCGAGATACCGGTTCCCCGGAGACCAACCTCAGATGGGGGAACTGCCTGGCGACCAGGATCCGCCAATTTCGGACGAAAGAGAGCGGGGAAAGCCACAGAGGTCGCAGAGGGCTCAGAGGGCCCAGAGGGGAACTTCGGGTGGTTTTTCAACCGATGGGGAACCCACTCCCAAACGCGAAAGGCCGCCCTTCGAACGTGCGGACCGCGTGAAACCATCGGAGAAGCCGGGAAAGTCCCGTGAGCTCCCCCCCGTCGAGGAGGGAATGGCACGGTTCCGGATCGAAGTCGGCCGACGGGACTTTGTACAACCCGGAAACATCGTTGGTGCCATCGCAGGAGAAACCGGCCTGGAGAGCAAGATCATCGGAAAGATCAACATTTTCGAGAGGTTCTGCACGGTCGATCTCCCCGCGGACTTCCCCCAGGAGCTCCTGACCGTTCTCCAGACCGCCAGGATCTGCGGGAAGAACATGAACATCTCTCCGTTCATCGACCGCCCCCCCAGGAACAGGCCCGGGAACCGACCCGAGGAGAAGCCCGCCCGCCCCGAGGCTGGAACGTCCGACCAGGCGGGTGTTCCTGAAGAGCGGTCCTCCCGCAAGGCGGAGCGACCCCGGAAAAGATTCGATTCCGAAAGGCCCCATGGGGTGAAAGCTCATTCCGAGCCCCGACCTGACTTCAAGAGAAAAGGAAATGAGGAAGGCGGAAGCCGGGAAACCGGGAAACGATCGGATTCCGGGCCGTCGCATCGGACTTTCACCAGGAAAGTCACTTCCCCCGCCGAAACCGGTTCAGAAAAGCGCCCTCGTCCTTTCTTCCGTCGGGATGGTCAGGAAAACCGCCCTGCTCCGGCGGGAACCGGGCATCCTCTGCGCAGGGGGAAACCCAGGGAAAGATGAGTCGGCAAGGGGTTACCGGGTCACTGGGTCCGGACGGTGCTCGTCTTCATCAGGTTGATATGGACGGGTTTCACGGGAAGCCGATCGGTGCAGCTGGGGTCCCACTTCACCACGATCCCATCGGTGGCGGCGTGGGAAACCCACCTGTTGATGTTCCCCTCGATGCAGCCGCCCAGGATGGTGATCGATAGGATTCTGGACCCGAGAAACCCCATAGGAATGACGGGTCCGCCCGCTTCCTGCGGCCTTGACCATGTTCCATACCACCCGGCCCCCGGTTTGTAGATGAGGGCTTTCACGATCCACGTTTTGGCGGCAGTGATGAAACCCAGATCCGGATTGTTGTTCGAAATGTATTCCTCGAGATCGGTGGTGGAGATTCCGACCCCCTCGCGGGGAACGAGGAACAGGTTGAAAGGAAGGTCGACGTTCGTGGAACCAGTGAGCAGGATATGCCTGGGGGTGACGATCACGAGGTCCCCGCCGATGTCTCCCCGCAGGAAGACGGTGTTTTCGGAGAAGATGATCCTGGCTCCGCCCAGGGCTTTGGCGTCGAGGTTGTTGATCTCCCCATAACGTGTGGGAGTCGAGAGAACGATGAAACCTTCCTTGCTGTGGTCCTGTTCGAGCTTCGTCGAAGTCGGGGAGAGGTAGGTTTCGGAATAGCGCTCGTGGGTTCCGAAGTGATAATCGACGCCGTTGGGTTCCCCGCGCAGAAAGCCCCGGCCCTGCTCGTCTATGTAGATCCCGTCCTTCCGGGCCATCTTCTCGAGAGCATCGAAGTCGGGAAGCCAGCTCATAGCAAAGGTCGGTTTTCCCGGGGAGTCACGGTCCACGAGGATCCCCGAAGGCATATCCCCCTCGATATTGTTGGATGCCTGCTGGATCCTGCGGCTCGAGGCAAGAGCGATCGCGGTCTGGTCCATCTGGACCGTGGGTTTGTAGCTTCCCCGCCGGTACAGGTAGAACGAGGTCAGGATGGGACCGAAGAATGTGTGATCGTCAACGATCAGGGGGGTGGAACATCCGAGGGGGCCCTGGCAGGGGGATTTTCCTCCACGACCAAAGATTCGGCCGTAGTTCCCCCTCGAGGATTTCTCTCCAGACGCCGTCAGGAAAGGATCGGAACCTTCCGGCGAAAACATCTTCACCAGAAGCTCCGGGCTGTTGCACACCCCACGCAGCGAGATGGCTCCGGAATCGAAGGTTCCCTGATTCGCCTGGTAGAAGGCTGGAACACCCCCGGCTTCCGCGATCCAGGGCTGGAGCGGGGTCCCGTAATAGTATTCGTTCAGGCTGTTGAACACGGCAAACCGTTTGAGGGGTTCCGCAATCTCGAAGACGGCGGAGGAGCGGTAGAGGTTCTTCCCCGAGCGGCCTTCGACGAAGAGCTGGAAGAGAGCGGATTCGTCGACGAAGGGGGTCTCCTTGCGGTCCACGCCGGGAACCCGCTTGATCTGCAGGAGGCGGAAAAACGCGTCGCTGGCCGAGCCCACCCGCCGCCATTTTCCCATTGGGAGGCGATCTTCAATGGCTTCCGGGGAGGGGAGGTTCGAGGATGAGATGGGCTTTTCCGACTGGACGAAGTTCCGCAGGATTCCCTGAAGGGCGTAATGGACTCCGCTCTCGGCGGCAAGACAGGCCTGTCGGACGGTGATCCGGAGATAGGCCTGATCGCGATCGCTCAGGTAGATCCGGATCAGCAGGAAGGAGAAAAGCAGGCCCGTGAAAAGGATCATGATCAGGATCGGAAGGGCGGACCGGGAGAAGAGCCTGTGGTAACGTTTCATTGGTTCCTCAGGAAAACGCTTCGCCGAAAATTCCTCTGGAGGTCACGAGACTCTGGGAAGGCGGTCCTCATCTGGATCTGGATCAGCCGGCTGTCGGGCCGGAGGAATTTTCCGGCGTCGACCCCGGAAATCAGGGGATTCGCGAGGCCACGGTAGGATTTCATCTGGCTTGTTCCCGACCCGGTCCTGACGACGTATGAAAGGCCGCCTTCGGAGAACACGAAGCCCTGGACCTCCAGGGATGGATCGAGAGTGCCTCCCAGGGCAGGTTTGCGAAAGTAGCACTCCTTCGCTTCCCCGTCAAAGGGCCGTTCGATCAGGACCGCATTCGAGAGGTCATCGCAGATCATGTCCAGAACGACGTTCGCGTTCTGGGCGAGGATGATATCGTTTTGGGCGATCCTCACGTCCTTCGAGGAAAGAAAGAAGAAGAACACGGAGGAACCCGCGGCGATCGCAAGGAAAACCATGAACAGAACGATCTCCCAGATCATGAGACCGCGTCTCTTTTCCAGCAGGAAATCCGTTTGTTTCATGGTTTCGACCTCGAGGTCATTGCTTCTAGGGTAAGGGTTTTTCGCAGGAAGAACATTCCCCATTTCACGTGGGCTCGATAAAGCATCATTCCCTTGTAGTCGGGGTGCGGAAGTATCTCCACGCAACCGGTGATTCCCTCCTCCTCGAACCCGGGGATGATCTTGAAGATCGCAGGGGGTGGGGAGTCGGGGAAGGGCAGCGCAAGGGCTTCTTCCAGGATCGTGGTGAGAGCGACGGCGGCTTTCTGGTACCGGTCCGAGTCCAGGATCGGAATGGCCTGGATATGGTAGAGCTGCACGAAGGGCCAGAAGAAAAAGGTCGCAATGCCCAGATAGAGCAACAGCTCGACGGTGGTTCTGGACTTCGCTCGTTTCTTCATCGACCTTCTTCTGCCCGGGCGGGCATGCTTCGGGAATCTACCTGTTGAGAGCCACGTACTCCTCGAGTTCCTTCACGTAGCGCTCGGCCATCGTGATCTTGTCCTCGTCCTTGGTCGCCTGAACGAATTTCTTCCAGGCTTCGATCGCCTCGCGGTGATGCCCCAGGCGTTCGTAGATGATGGCCAGATTGTAGATGGCCTTGTCCAAAAAGGGGTCTTCCTTGAGTGCTGCGAGATAGGCATCGATTGCCTCGTTGTATCTTCGCTCCATGTCGAGAAGGCAGGCCAGGTTGTAGAGCGCCTGGGTGTTCCGCGGAAAGATGTTCAGGATGTCCTGGTAGGCCCTGATCGCCCCATCCACGTTGTTGTCGAGATACACGGAGTAGGCCTCGCTGAGCTTCTTGCTGAGAGTCGAAGGCAGGACCGGAAAGGAGCCCGTCGTCTTCCTGACCATCCGGGTTACCGGGAGGTTGGCCCTGAACTGGCGGTAATAGTGGTTGACCTTCTTGACGTAGTTCCGGGTCTCCCTGAAGGGGGGAACCCCCGAATACTGCTCGACCCTGCCAGGTCCGGCATTGTAGGCTGCAAGCGCCAGATCGAGATTCGAGCGGAATTTGGACAGCATCGCCTGCAGGTACTTCGCCCCACCCATGATGTTCTGATAGGGGTCGAAGGGATCGTTGCAGTTCATCAATCTCGCAGTGGAAGGGATGAGCTGCATGAGCCCCTGGGCACCCTTCGAGGAGACGATGTTCGGGTCGAAATCCGATTCCACCTTGATCACCGCCTTGATCAGGTAAGGATCCAGGCCATGGAACTTGGCGGCTTCGTTGATGATCGAGCTGAAGGTCTCGTCGTTGGGCAGAAGAACCTTCTGTGGAGCCATCTCCGCGAGAACCGGGTTGCCGACGTTCTTGGGAAGATCCGGGCCTTCCCGGTCCTTGATCGTGGTGACGATGATCTTGTATTTCGAGTTGGGAGGATTGTCGGTCAGAAAAAGGCGGCCCGTGTCATCCCGGTAGGAATAGATGGCCCCATGAGCCGACGCGCAAATTCCCATGAGGAGGGGGATGAGGAAGAGGAGCATCGGATGCACCTTTTTGGAACGCGGCAAGGGAAACCTCCATCGTCGAATGAGGATGACTTCGGACGTCAATCATATCGGCGGAGAAGGAGATTTCCTTAACGATGGAAATCGGAAACCAGATATCCGAGGGTGCAGGATGCCACCGAGACACCGAGCCACGGAGGAAATCCCAAAATTCCGGGTCCAACCAAGGGGAGGAAGGGTCAGGATAACCTCGGTGTCTCCGTGCCTCCGTGGCAGTTCACAGCGGGGGTCAGGAGGATTTCAGGTTGTTCCAGCTTGACACGCAGGTGACGAAATGCCATTCGTCATCCTCTGACAGCTTTTTTCCCGCTTCCAGACTGGCCGCGATCTTCCCACACAGCCAGCACTGCCGATTCTGGGTGCGAAATGTGGCAAGAACGGCTGCGATATCGGGCGGGGTCCCCGAAACACTCGCCTGCTGGAGCCGCAGGGGAGGGGTAGGTGACGGATTGGGAACCAGCGACAGCTTGGGCTTTTCAGGAGCTTTTTCGAGCAGTTCAGCAGAGGAGGGAGAAACCTGGGAAAGGGGAAGGGGGTTGCTCATTTGCACCTCACTGGCGTTGGAAGCGTTTTCGCACGGGAAAGTGACGGCTATTATATGGCCCAACCCCGGGTGTGGCAAGCGGGAGCCCGGCTATGATTCCTTGATTTGATGAGGGTCCTGCCGTCTAGGACTCCCTGAATAACTTGATTCGATCACATCTTCGGAAAAACCTGCGTACCCCTGATCTGATCAGCAAACTAATTTTTTCACTAGTGACAAATCGTGTTCCTTTGTCCGAGTAATTTTCGCACAATCCAGGCAAAAATGCCTTCAGAAGCTGTTTTCACAATGGGTATTCCCGAATCCTGGCATGGGGGGCTTGACTTGGAGAGCGGCAGGGTCTAAAATCTTTCGCGGCCGGCAGGATCCTCCGCTTTCGTGGATGGCCCACGCATGGCAGAATTCCTGGGGGCTTTTCGGAGCGAGGCTCCGAAATCCAGATGCGAGGGAAAAAGATGGAGAGAATGGTCCTGGGCAAGACCGGGCTCGAGATGTACCGTGTCGGGTTCGGCGGGATTCCGATCCAGCGTGTTTCCGAGAAACAGGCAGAGGACGTGGTTTTGCACGCGATCGAGTCAGGGGTCGACTTCGTGGACACGTCCCGGATGTACACATCCAGCGAGCATCGGATCGGCCTCGCCCTGAAACGGACGAACCGGAACGTCATCCTCGCGACGAAATCCATCAAACAGACGGCGGAGGGCGTCCTTGCCGACATCGAGTTGAGCCGGAAAGAGCTGGGACGGGATTTCATCCACCTATACCAATGCCACTTCGTGAATGATCATCCCAGCTACGAGAAGGTGATAGGCCCGGGCGGAGCTTTGGAAGGCCTCAAGCGGGCCCGGCACGCCGGGCGGATCGGCCACATCGGCCTGACGAGCCACAGCCTCGATGTCCTGGAGAGGGTCATCGACGAAGGCCTTTTCGAGACGATCATGGTCTGCTACGGAGTTTTGGAGCCCCGGGCCGCGGAAAGGGTCATTCCCAAAGCCATCCGCAAGGGGATAGGGGTAATCGCGATGAAATCCTTTTCGGGGGGAGTCATCGACCGTTCGGACCTTGCCATCGGGTTCGGCCTATCCCAGCCGAATCTGCTCCTGATTCCCGGGGTCGAAACCCCCGCCCTGTTCGATGAGAACTGGAGGAACTTTCGCGAGAACCGGCCTCTGACACATCGTCAGCGGGAGGAGATCGCGGCCCTTCAAAAGGAGCACGAGAAAACCTTCTGTCGGCGGTGCGATTATTGTCAGCCGTGTCCCCAGGAAATCGGAATCCAGGGAGTGCTGGGATTGCGCCAGTTCATCAAGCGGATGGGGTTGCCGCTCTTCCGTTCGAGTCCGTTTGCGGGGATGGTCGAGGAAGCCCGAACCTGCACCAACTGTCGGATCTGCATGACCCGATGCCCCTACAAGCTTCCCATCCCGGATCTGATCCGTGAAAACGTGGCCTGGTACGACGCCCAGGCTTGACCCCGGCCATCCCTTGCGGGCAGGGTCCTGGGGCGGATGATCAGGAGATCTTGAGCGGGTCGGCCGGGGTCCCCTCTTCGTTGAACTTTTTCAGCGCGGTCAGGAGCTGCTGCTGAAGATGTCGTCTGAGGCTGTCCTTGGCCTCGCTGAGCAGCTGGTTGCGCCGGGGAAGAACCTTTCCCTCCTGCGCCCCGGGTTCCCCGACCCCGAAAATCCGGTTGTTCCTTCGCAAATATTCTTTCAGGTCGATCATGAGTCTTCCACCTCTCCGGGAGATTTCCACCCCTCCTATCGGCAGACCTTCCCGAATGCCTGACCGGGATTCGAAAACCGGCCTCTTTGCTTTTCCGGCCGGGTACTGGTAAGTTTCCCTCTATCAGCCTTGTAACCATTCCTGTCGTCCGGGGTTTTGGGATAGCAGGAACGAGACTGAAAATCTTTTCTGGAGGAAGATATGGACCCCAAAGCCATGGAGACCGAACTGATGACCGCCAAGGTCGAGATCAGAGCCCTCAAGTTGGCCCTGAAATCCTCTTTCTCGATTCTTGCAGGCGGGGATGAGAAGAAGCTCCGGAACTTCGAAGCCCAGGTCCGGGTGGCCAAGGAGCAGGCGTTCGCCCAACTGGCAAAGGAGCATCCGGGGTTCGATTTCCAGTCTCTCCCGTTGAGGAAGGCCGGGGCCTGACCGGGACGGTTCCTTCTCCGAACAGGGGATGATCACCCCCGGGAATCGCTTCCCGGGCGTTTCCCAAGGTGGTCATCCCCCGGGAATGCTTTTGATGATTTCCGGTCCGAAAACCGGAGCAGGGGTCAGTTTCCATCGTCCCTGCCGGGTTCAAACGTCAACGCCTTTCGGACACTGTTTCCGAGATCCCGCATGGTGAATGGTTTCGCGAGAAACTGGATTCCCGCTTTCCCTATCTCGGCAGGAGAAACGAGATCGGCGGGGTAACCGGACATGAAAAGGCAACGCAAACCGGGGAGGATCTCCCTGACGCGTCCCGCGAGGTCCCGGCCGTTGATTTCGGGCATGACGATGTCGGTAACCAAAAGATCCGGGCGTAACCCTTCCTGAACGATGAGACGTATGGCTTCCTTCGGTCGCGAGGCGGCAGTGACGAGGTAACCAAGGGATTCCAGCATCGCTTTTGCGACCATCAGGCTTCCGGGCTCGTCATCGACCAGGAGAATTCGCTCACCTGCCCCGGGGAGGGCTTCACCCGTTTCAACCCGTTCGGGCTCCGGAACCGCATCCTTCACCCGGGGAAACCACACCCTGAAAGTGGTTCCCATTCCGGATTTGCTGTTGACATCTATGAACCCCCCATTCTGCTGGACGATTCCGTAGACGGTCGAAAGGCCCAGGCCGGTCCCGTGGTGGTCGGCCTTTGTCGAAAAGAACGGCTCGAAAATATGTTCGAGAACCGAGGCAGGCATTCCACACCCCGTGTCCTTGACCGCCAACTCGACGAAATCGCCCGGACCCTCCTTTCCGGGAAAAGCCGCCTTCTCCTCCTCGCGGCTGGAAAGGTTCGCCGTCGAAATGGTGATCTGACCGGTCCCCTCCATGGCATCCCGGGCGTTGGCGATCAGATTGACCAGGATCTGGTCGACCTGGAGGGGATCGATCCGGACGGGCCACAACCCGCTTCCAGGATTCCAGGAAACCATGATCCCCTCGCCGGCAAGGTGGTGGAGCATTCTGAGCAACCCCGATACGGTCGAGTTCAGGTCGAGAACCTTGGGAACCGACGCCTGCATCCGGGCCGAACCGAGCAGCTTCCGGGTAAGTTCCGCGGAAGAGCGCCCGGCGTAGCGGATCTGTTCGAGGTAACCCCGGAGGGGTTCCTGGGGATTGGTTGTTGCAAGAATCAGCTCGGTGTATCCGAGTATCACCCCGAGCATGTTGTTGAAGTCATGGGCGATTCCACCCGCGAGATGGCCGATCGATTCCAGTCTCTGCATCTGGTTGATCTGGGCCTTCAGGCGTTCCTTTTCGCGAGCGGCAACCTGCTTCTCGGTTATATCGAGCTCGATTCCGTCCCAGACGGTCGTCCCGTCGGGGAGATCCCTGGGGGCGGAGATGAACCTCCGCCATCGCACCTCGTTTGAAGGGAGGCGCATTTCGACTTCCATCTCCATCACAGAGCGGGAGGAAAATGCGTCCCGTTCACGTTTTGAAAGTGCTTCCCGATACTCCGGAAGTACTTGCTGATATACCAGAAGAGGGTTTTTGAGAACTTCCTCTCGTTTCAGTCCATGGAGCCTCTCGACAGCGCTGCTGAGGTAGGTGAACTCGCGCAGCTCCCCGTTCCTGCCGCTGTTGATCTGGTAGACCATGCCGTCCGCCAGATTTTCGCTCAGGAAGGAGAGCCTGGTTGCACTTTCCCGGAGTTCCTTCTCGATCTTCCGCTCTTTCGTCAGGTCAAGGAAATATCCGATCAGGCAGCAGGGGCCACCCTCGGGAGACTGCAGCAAAGATGCCGAGGCATGGGAGTGGAACTTGGTTCCGTCCTTTCGGACCCCAACGAGCTCCCCCATCCACCCCCCGGACCGGAGCGTATCCTCAAGGGCCTTCCGGGCTTCCTCTTTCGAAGCCCAGAACGAGACCGCGTTGCGCCCTAGCATTTCCCCCGGGGCGGAGAATCCGAACATCGACAAAAGGGCGGAATTGACTGCGATCACCGATCCACGGTCATCCGCCAGAAAAATGGCTTCACCTGCGTTCCTGAACAGGATCTCGCCGATTCCGGAGGCTCCGGAAGCTTGTGCTGGCGGCACGGATGACTTTCCTTCCCAGTCCTTTCGGGGGTCTTTCAAGATCTGTATGATAACCCAACCCTGCCAGGAATGGAAGATCAGCCGGCACCTTGAGGTTGGGAAGGCCCTGTGGGTGTGGCGGAAGGCATGCGGGCCAAGAGAGCGGCGAGTTCGCGACGCAATCCCTCATCACGCGAAAGCCCCGGAAGCTGTTGCAGGAGGCTTCGGGCCACGGTGCTCAGGAGCAGGAAGAGGACGGCGGGGAAGATCAGGCAGTCGAACAGATATCCTGCGATGAGGCGGATCGTGCTTCGGGCCATGTCCTCGGTGCGCTTCCGCACCACCTCGATCAATCCGAGAAACTTGTCCTTCGCTCCCGCGACCATGCCCGTGATCTCCCTTAGGGGGCTGAACCACCCCCCCTCCTCGGTTTTGACCTGTCCGGAGGTGGCATCCTCGAGATTCAGATCCTTTCTGGTTTTCTCGAAGGTTCCCAGGGCATCGTCGATCAAGGGGCTGGTGATCCCTTCCGACAACCTGGCGGCGGCGAAAACCGAAAGGGGAAGCACGAGGTACATGGTGATGACGATCGTGAGAAGTATCGCGGTCGGGCGACGGAAGGCGTTTCGCCATCTCTCCGGGGCGAGCCCGGCTGCAAGGGAATGAAAGGCGGCCAGGAAAAGGAACCCGGCAAGGAATCCGTGCCCATAGAGACGGACCGCCTCGCAGACAAGACGCGTCAGAAGCAGGATGACGCTGCCCCCCAGGGTCGTCCGCCAGGCCAGGTCGACATAATCGTAAATCGACTGAATGGCGTCGCCTACCTCGAGGCTGAACCCGACCCCGACGCTCGAGCCTTCGATCACGGCCAACCCGCTTTTGATAACGGACAGAACGAGAAAACCCTTCGTCGCCTTTTCCGCGGCAGCCTGAAGGTATTCGCCGTTCCGCCCTGCAAGCCAGTCGAGGCCGAGGGGAGCGAGAATACGATCGAGGGTTCCGGTAACAGCGAGGAATGTGGCACCGAACAAGGCAAGTCCGAGAATGACGAATGCCGCGCGACCGCTCATGATATCCTCCTCACACGGTAGGGTTTCCCAACCTTATCACGAAGCCCGAAAAATGCCCAGAATCAGGCTTCGCGCACGCGAAAGGTCGGGACCGGTTCCCGTTTGCCCTTGATGGAAATGCTTCCGAGGTCATCCACCCCGATGATGCCTTCCGGAAGCGCGGAACGCGTGTTCTGGTCAACCACGAGCGCGGACCCCGGTTGCTTGCACGCCAAGGCATTGAGCCGGGCGGAAAGGTTAACCGCATCGCCGATCACGGTGAAATCGAGTCTGACCTGGGGCGCGCCCAGGATACCCGCCACGACCGGTCCCGAAGCCAGGCCAAAATACGGCGGGCTTCCGGAACCGGGGAAACGCCGGCGGACGGCTTCCACCACTTCCAGAGCGGCGGCCACGGCGTTCCTCCCCCCTCCCATGGACGTGTGGTCGAAGAACATCAGGATCTTCCCGGCGATGACCTTGTCGAGGATCCCGCCATGCTTTGCCAGAGTCTCGTTGCATGCCCTCAGGTGGGCATCGAGAACGGCGAACACCTCCTCCTCCCCGCCCTCGTCATGGGAGGGCAACCTGACGGAGGAGAAAAGAACCGTGACGGGCCGGAACTCCCCCTTCTGTGCCCTGGCGAAAGCCGCCTTGTCGCGGATGATCCCCATGACGGCCGAAGAAACATACCGCCCGAGGAGGCTTCCCTCCTGGAGACCCGTGGTCATGCGGTTGAAGGCGACCGCCAGGTTCCCGAACTCATCGACGCTTCCCGATGGGAGCCTGACTTCGAAATCATCGCCGATGACCGCCGAAAGGGCATCCTGCAAGCGTCGCAACGGTCCGATGAAATGACGGAACAAGGCGAGGACCAGTGCAAGCGAGAAGGCGATGGCAAGGAGCATCAGAACCGACGAAACAAACTCCCTGCGCTTCTCCTCCCGAAAAAGAGGGTCCAGGTTCGTTGATGCTGCCAGCGTGTAGACCCGGAACATCGAATTGGGAAGGGTCTGCAAAAGCAAGGTTCCCTCAGGGCCGGCAACCTCCCTCGAAATTGGCAGGGAGGTCCGGCGGGTCCTGTTGATGAGGTCCCAGAGGGCGGGAGGGTTCCTCTCGGATTCATACTGACCGCTGTAGGTTTCGCCCGTCCTTACCGCCAGGAAGGTGGCATCCTTGCGGGGAAGCAGATCACCCTTCACGAGCTTTTCGAGGATGGCATTCTCTTCCTGACAATCTCCCGAAATCAATGTCACCAGGGCTTCCATTCGACCTCCCCGGAAAACGGGGGATGAGATCGAGAACGTCGTGTTCAGTGAACTGACGACCTCGATCAACCCCAGGGGGTTCGCCAGGAACTGGTAGTAGGCATCGGGGCCGAGAAAACCCAGGAAAAACGACTGGACGAACTCCCTGAGGAACTCATTCCGCACCCCGGCCAGGTCAAGTTTCTCTTCGGAGGCATTCTCCTCACCCCCCGGCCCGGTTCCCCCGGTCAGCCTGAAAAGGGTCTTTTCCATCAGGTATGCCAGAAGGTCGGTCAGTCCCGAGGCTCCACCCTTTGGTATCCAGCAGGAATATGCGGAAGGTCCTTTGCAGGCCACGAGCAGGAGGCTGTTCCGCAGCATCGGGTCGGGGAAGAGCGCCCTGAATCGCACTGCCATGGACGCCAGTTCCTGCGTCATCCCAGCCTTTCCGGACAGAAGAGCACCCTTGTCCCCGAAACGTTCCCCCGCGGTCTGCATGCGGTAGACGAGGTCACTGTCGGCAAGTGTCATCAGGTCACTCGATTGGTGAAGGTAGCTCTCGAGACCCAGAGCTACCTTCTGTTTCGCCTCCCTGAACTGGTCCTGGAGTATCCGGCGAAGGATCAGCCTTCCAAGTCCGTTGGGAAGAAAGATGACGGAAAAGCATGATAGAAGGGTGACAGCCCCGACCGTGAGCCGCCAACCCCTGTTGAGAACGACCCTCTGACCGATCAGGATCAGGCCGCAGACGTACGCGAGCGCTACGATCAATGCCAGGAAAGCCTCGAGCTTCGTGATCGAAAGACTCTCGGGAAGCGGGAGAGCTACCGCCGCATGGGACTGGACCCCAACCAGGGTTGGGGCCACGACGAGAACGTTTCCCTCCACCTCGTCGATGATCCTTGCAGGAGGAGGGAGACGGCGATGTCGTTCAAGAGCCCGAAGGAGGGACGGCTGAGTTTGGAAATAGCCCGAAACGCGAGGAGGCACGTTCTTTTCACCGAAAGGGGAGATGAAGGCGATTCCCTGCGCGGAATCAGCCCTGGCGGCGAGAACACCTGCGGCAAAATCGGAGGGAAGTTTCTTCAAATCGAAAAGGGAAACTAGAAGAACCCTGCGCCCGGGAACAAGGGGATATGCCCAGAACAGTACCCGCGGTCCGGTTTCCCGCCCAGAAAAGCGTACAAGAAGCCCCTCCCGCTTTGACCTGACGCTCACATGGAGCTTCCTGAAGGATTCCACATCGACCGGGAAGCCGAACTGGCGGGACAATTGCTCCGATTGCGAAGCAAGGGGAACCGGTCCCGAGGCCTGGTCGTCTAGGATGGGGATGAAACCGGCCAAGGCTGCCGCCGAGGCAATTCCGAATGTCCCACTTGCGCTGACGATGTCTAGTTCGCCCACCGGAACCGAAAGGGACCTCCAGAGAATCCTTGCCGAATGGTGAAGGACGCCTCCAAGATCGGAGCTGAGAAACCTCCGGGCGGCTCTTCCCGCTTCGGGCACCCGGTCCAGGAAATCCAGGGTGCGTTCAATCGGTGTTTTCGCGACCGCGACCAGAACCGAATGTGGAGGAAGCCCACCCGCCAGGGAAGGATATTCGGCATCGAACCTGGCCCTGAGTCCTTCCACCCCCTCGCTTGCCACCAGTGCCTGCATCTCGCCGTGAAGTCCGAAAAAGGCGGTCTTGAGAAGGTAATCGAGAGAACAGGACGAGCGGTTGTGTTCCAACAGATCGATTGCCTGGTCGGTAACGCCTTGGCGAATCTGATGCAACTGCTCCGAACGAACTCCCTGCCAATCGGACACGAAAAGCAGGAAGGGTATGGAAAGAAACAGCCCGTAAAGGAAGAAAGCGCCCCAACCACGAGTTAAAAGCCCCCCGGTCACAGTTCCACCACCTCCTGGTGCGGGGTGTTTCCCAACGCTGCCAGAGCAAGACCCTGGAGATGGGCGCATGCGGAGGCCGCCACGATAATCCTGGTGAATTTCCCCTGCTTGGAAAGCGCTTCCATCTTCTCGGATTCATCCATTGGATGGCCGATCAGGGAGAACTCGCGCCTCGACTCGTCGCCGAATGAGCCGGCCAGGACCTCGCCGAAAGAGATTCCCACTCCCATCCCATATCCGAACCCGCCCTTCCTGAGGCGGGCCTGCAAGATGCCCGAATGGGCGCGCATCATCGCCTGCCCGGCGGCGACGGCTTTCGCGGTCATCCGCTCCGGCGTACCCTCGGCGAACGAGGCGATGATGGCGTCTCCGATGAACTTCTCGATCCGCCCACCCTGGGAGGTGATGGCGTCGCTCATGGTCTCGAGATGGACATTCAGCATGGCGACAATTTCAGGTGCAGGGTATGTCTCGGTCAGGGTGGTGAAACCCCGGATATCGGTCGCAAGCACTGCAAGCCGCCTGCGCTGGGGGGAAGCCGAGGTCTGGATGGTCTCGGTGACTTTCGCAGCCAAAGACCCTGATACGAAACGGGCCAGCTCGTACCTTTCCTCAAGCTTTTCAGCCATACGGTCGAACCGGTCCGCCACCTCCCCCAGCTCATCATCGCGCTCCAGACGGAGACGGACGTCGAAATGGCGGTCGAGAATCCGGTCGAGCCCATCCCGGAGAGCCCTCAGGGGAGAAAGAAAGAACCCCGACATCACGGTTCCAATAAGGACCAGCAAAGCGCCCAGCACGATCGTCCCCGCCAGGACGTATCCCCGCTCCCGGTTTGCGGCGCGGCGGATCGCTCCCACCTCGACCATTCCCCCCAGGGTGAATCCCTGCATCCGACGGCAGGAATAGACCAGGAAGGATTTATCCTTCCGATGAGTTGCAGCATCAGCACGTTGTGCGGCGAGACCTCTCAGCCGCTCACGAAAGCGCTCCCTGTTCCGGGATGAACCGGGAAAGAAGACCCGGGATACGGTCTGGTCTTGGTTGATCCAGACCATGCCGAGAGGCCGGGTGGGGTTCAAACGGGCAGCACGAACGAGAGACTTGCATAGATACCCATCATACAGCCTGTCCGAGCTGGAACGGAAAGCGATGGCCCCGAGCATCCGGCCGCCACTTGCAGGAAGGTCGTAACACGTGAACAGGTTCCGTTCCCCATAGGCCATCGACCAGCCGAGCTTTCGCATTTGGGGAAGATGGAGGGTTGCGGTCTCATCGGATATCTTGACGAACCCCTGGTACCCCAACCGGAAAGCCTCGGGAAGACTGTCTTCCACAACCTTGCTCCGAGTGGGTTCGAAGAAGCGCAAAGGCCCGTACAACCACGGGGCGAAGGTAAGTAGATCTCGGTGATTCATCTGTACCCCGGAAAGACCTTCGGGAATCCGGAACTGATCACGACCGAAACGAGCGACCAGTACCGCATCGAGCGGCATCCCTTCAGCCGCGAAATTCCTGAAACATCGACGGAGAACCGGAGTGATCGAGGGAGGTCCGGAAGCGAACAGTTCATCCGAGAGTTCGTGGGAGTCGAAATACCGGTTGGACAATTCCGAAAAACGTGACAACTGGGTCACGCTGTTTTCGTCCAGCTCCTGGAAAAAGGACCGGAGACCTTGCCTCGCCCGCTCGACTCCCTGGTCTTCGCGTTGCTGGACCATTCCCGAACCGAGGAGGAAAAACCCGATGAGCGGTATTCCGCCAACCAATCCGAGCAGTCCGATCAAACGCGTTTGCATCGAGATGGCGAACGGCCGATCCCGCCACATCCTGATGAAAAGAACCGAAAGCCAGAATCCGGACCAACCGAGGACCAGGGCCACCATCCTTCCCACCTGAACCGGAAGAGGTGGCCCCAGAATCCAGATTTCGAAGGGGAGTTCGGGTGAGATCCCGGTCCGGTAGAGGAGAAAGGAATCCCTCGCGAATGCCGTCGAGATGGGAGCGAGCGAGTCATAGGAGACGACTCCTCCCTTTGCGTTCCCGTTGGAGAGTTCTTTTTGAACACCTATCCTGGGCCTACCCCTGGAGATCATATCAGGAACCCCTCCGGCCCGGAAGCGGACATCCCGCAGTTCGGCCAGGGCTGTCAGGAGGCGGGGCATGTTGCGGGACTCCTTCAATGACAACGGGGGCGTTTCGGTCCCGACGCTCGAAAGGGGCACCAGCAGAGGGAGAAAGCTCGTTCCCTGCTTGAGAACAGCTTTCCGCATTCCCCAGGACCAGAACCGCCTGTCTTCGGGAAATTCCGGGTACATTATGACCAGGGCCCCAATCGCTCTTTCCCTAAATTTGATCTCGTCCCACACCATGGTAACGGGTTTTCCCTCGTACCTGGCCTTGATCAGCTTTCCCTGGCGGGTATTCCTGAGGAGGTCCCCGTCGACGAATATGCCGAAAACCTTTTCGAGACGTTGGTTGAGCTCCTTCCGCTCGGAAAAGCCCAGTCCATCCAGACGCACCAGGTCCTGGAAAAGCTTTCCCAGAAAGGCTCCTCCGCGAACCGCGAAGTCGGGGTGTCGAAGGGTCTCAACCGAGTCTGGACGGGGAAAGGAAAAAGCGAAGACCTGCATGCCCTTCCCTCGGAGCACCGGAGAACTGTGGCGCCGGATCGTCCCGGCAAGCGTTTCGGCCCGGAGAGTCTTCTCGCCTCTCCGAAGCATGTCGCGTCGGACTTCCTCCCGGATCTCCTGGAAAAAGCGTTGGAACTGGAGACGCGCGGAAAAGAATGTCCGGAACTCCTCAACCCTGTTGCGGGCCTCCTGCTCCCAGGCACCCAGTTCCCGCTTCCGACCAAGCTCTCCGGTCCAGGAGGTCCAGTATCCCACGATAATGAGGGGAATCCCCGTCAGGAGCAATGCCAGGGCAAGCAGGCGGTCAGGGGTACGATCGGGTCCGGCAGGATTTTCCACGGCAAGATAATAGCACAGCGAGGGCAAAGATTACGTTAAGACCCGTTACCGGGGCAGGTGGCTCTTTGGCCCGTTTCTGGGGCCTTAGAGCCACGGGTCCCGCAGTCCTTACCGGGGCAGGTGGCTCTTTGGCCCGTTTCTGGGGCCTTAGAGCCACGGGTCC
>CAYRYU010000031.1:0-22313 GCA_964428355.1 uncultured bacterium | reverse complement strand
TTACCGGGGCAGGTGGCTCTTTGGCCCGTTTCTGGGGCCTTAGAGCCACGGGTCCCGCAGTCCTTACCGGGGCAGGTGGCTCTTTGGACCGCCGGGGACCGCTTCGGAACACGAGGTCACCACACGGTTTTCACGGTCAATGAAAACCCCGGGGGATCGACCTTTCCCCTTTTTTTTTCCCGGGCCAGATCTCCATCTTCGAACAACCGCCTTCGGAGCGCCAGGTGGAAATCCCGCTCATCCGATGTCACAAAAAACTCTGAGATGAGCCGGAGTTCCCGGCCCGCAGGTTTGATTGCACAGTCGGTCTCCGAGCCATAGGAAGCATTGGCGGGATCGGCATCATCAACCTTCCAGGTGTTTCTTTCCCGCATCCGGAAGCTGGTTTTTCCGATCGTCATTTTCTGATCGATTCCGCACCTGTACGTCCCCTTTCCAGATTCCGGGCCGTACCCGTAATCGGCGAGGTAACCTTCGTCAGTTTCGGAAAATGATGCATCGGGAGGCCACTCATCAGTTTCGACTTTTGGAAGGCCACAGATTCCCGTCAGTGTGTTTCTGACGGCAACGGGGAGTTCGATGCCCGTCCCGGCGAAGAACCGCCGGGGTTCAACCCCTATGACCGGTCAGGAACCGCATCCCGGACGAAGACCATGAAGCGCGGTTCCTCCATGATTCCAATTTCTTCGCCCTTCAGCCGATGGTCCCACCAGCGCTAAGCCTTCCGTCGCCATTCGTAGTCCGGGCGGGGGGTCCCCCGTGTTTGGCCATTCGTGCTTCCACGCGCCGATCTCCGCTTTGACCGATTTGTCGGGAGAGTCCAGGAGGCGGATGACCGAGTCCCGGTGACCATCAAGGAGCCCTCCGATTGTGTAGACCGGGATTTCCAGCGGAGGATCGAATCGGGTGGATTCCTTGCGCCAGAACGGCCCATCTCGCAGGTTTTCCTTCCATTTGAAGAGCCATGGTGGCCTGTCGAAGCGGTTTTGAAAAATTCCGGGAAAGGGAATAGCCTTTGGAACCCGGGAATGCACTGTACGTGTCGATCGTCGACTCCCAGACATCGGTGTGCATTACTCCGTCGATGAAATGGACGTCCTGGTAAAGGAAAAAAGCCAGGAAAGCGAAAGGCACCCCTCGAGAACAGGGGTGCCAGTTTTTCTGGGAGACCGTCCGGGTCAGAACTTGTTCATTTCGTCGAGGCGGGTCTTGAAGGCGGAGTTCTTTTTTGAGTGGCCCACGTTGGCCCGGATGTCGGATTTGACCGCTTCGATGACATCCTTGATGGCTTCGCGCTGGGAGGAGGAGTAGTGCTGCAGGTTCCACATGAACGCGGTGTAGAAGACCCCGGGCTGGCCATTGTTCTTCTCGAGGTCGTCGCAGACCACTTTGATCAGTTTGCCGGAATCGGCATCGCGGTCGTCGGCGAGAAGACTGAAATCGGCTTCGATTCCGTCAGCGGCCGTTCCCTTTTTGGCGTTACGTGTATCGATTGCGTTGTCCTGGACCGCCTGCATGTCGCCGGAGATGGAAACCAGGTCGGTCATGAGCATTCCGAGGGTCCTTTCCTTGGGGGGCTCGGGAACTGCGGGAGGTTCACTGGAGGGAGCGGGAGGCTCGCTGGGCATCGCGGAGGAATCGGCTGGAGCGGAAGGAGCAACCGGGGTTTCCGTTGCGGGAGGAAGAGGGGGAAGGCTTCCTTCGTTCTTGGCGGGCGGGGGATTTCCACCACCCTGGCCTGGGCCTTGAGCGGAACCACCCTTGCCACCTTTCTTGGGTTTCACATACCGCCAGTGGCCCTTCACATGATGGCCGTCCGCGTCGTAATGTCCGCAAACCCAGACCCAGCGTTTCTTGCCGGAAAGAGCATGGTGTATCTTTACCGCTGAATCGACGATTCCGTTCACGATATGATCCCCGACATGCCGGATCGCATGGCAGATCCTGTGGAAAAACCCGATTCGGCGATGTTTTCGCTTCCCACCCGCCCAGCTTTCGGCGGTAAAGAGGAAGCTGAAAATGGCCAGAAGGAGGATTACCGTTGTCAGTCTTGCGATTTTCATGAAGCCCTCCCTTTCGTTCTTGTGGTCTGATAGGGTTTGGAGGAATTTACGCAATTAGTGTACCAGGTTTTTGGGCTCTTTCCCCGCATCACCAGCGGGTCTTCATTTCGCCTGCCGACATTCCGGCATTCCGTGACCGGAAATCCGTCAGGGCTCTCCTTTACTGACAGCTTCGGCTTGGGGAAAGGATGCACAATCGGGTCGCATGGAAAAGGCTCGATCAGGCATTCCATCTTCCCGGACTCGAGCACGGAAAGCACGCTTCGGGCATCGAACTTGCAACATTCTATCTCCGGTGAAGGTTGGGCCTTCCCCCCTATCCTCAATGGGAGACTCTTCACTCTCTCTTGAAGGAAAAATTCCTTTTTCCGGGGCATTTTTGCGGAGGAATTCCCCATTTCACGGTTGGGAAGGAGGTTTTTGATGAACCCAGCAATTCGCCTCCCGGTGGGCTTTCTCCTGCTCCTGGCGATGGTCATGATCGGAACGGGCTTGAGCTATCAGGCTGCCCGGAAGGGAAGGGTCGGCCCCAGCCCGGAAGGGTTACCAGGTCCGGGGACCTCATTTTCCCCTTCTCTGGCCGTCCAACGTTTCTTCCTTGGAGAGATCACCGCTCCTTCGCTGGATGAAGATTCCCACTTCATCAAGGTCGAGGTCGAACTCCGCTTTCTGGGAAACCTTGCCCCGCTCCTCGAAGAAAGAAAATGGGAGATGAAGGAACTGATCTCCCAAACCCTTACGAAAATGACCACGCAGCGGGCTCGGGACGACTACTCGGACGGTTTCCTGCAAAAGAACCTTGAAAACGGGTTGAATCGCCTGCTCCGAAAAACGACCGAGCCGGAACGAATCGACAAGGTAACCATCGGAACCTTTCTGGTCAACTGAAATCAAGGGGCAGGTCATCGTTCTTCAGCCCCCGGATTCTAAAACGTGGTCTGGATTTCGGCTTGGAAAGCAGGAAATCTGGGAAAGAAACCGGTTTTCGAAACCGGTGATTGGAATCTGCCCCGGGTCCCGAGTTATCTGTGCAGGTACTCGAAACGAAGCATATCCCGGACGACGTTCTGGAGATTCCCTTCGGTTGCGGGGAGGGGAGCCTGGAGCAGCTCGATTATCTCCCCGAGGTTCCCCGCGGAAAGGTCGCATCGGACTTTCTCCGCAACACGGCTCCGGATGGCTTCATAATGGACCCCCGCGAGCTCCCTGTCGGACATCGAATCGAGGCGACCTGCCGAAGCCACCAGGTCTCTGAGACTACCGGAATGTTCGAGCGAAAACTCCACCGCTTTTCCATCGGTGCGTGAGGTTATCGTTCCGGAGTGGTCGGTCCGGTAGGTGACGATGCTCATCGCCTGGAGAGCCTGGATGGTGGACGCGCTCGGGTGGTTGAACTGGTTGTTCGCCCCGACCTGGATGACCCCGAAACCCGGGGAGACGACCTTCAGGAAAGCCTGGGAAGAAGATGAGCGGCTCCCATGATGCCCGACTTTGAGGACATCCGAACGGAGTTTCTTTCCCCAACGGGCTTCCATGGCTGCTTCTCCCCGGGCTTCCAGATCGCCCGTGAAAAGGAAGCTCACGTCCCCCGCGGTGACTTTGAAAACGAGCGAAAAGTCATTTGCCGTGGGCGGGAACTCGTCTTCAGATGGTTCTGAATAAACCCCTTCGGAAGTATGCAGGACTTCGACCTTGATTCCGGCCCCCCAATCGAAGGTGTCCCCGTAGTGAACCTGGTTGTAGGGAATCCCCTTCGCGTGGATGGCTTTCACCAGGTCGTTCAGGATGGTTTTGTCGCCATAGGAACCTGGAAGATCGATGAAGTAGAGCGAATCTGTGGAATAGAGGAACTCCCCGATCGGAAACTTCGCAACGAGATCGATGAAACCGCCGAAGTGGTCGCGATGGGGATGGGTGATAACAGCGGTATCGATCTTCTTGATCTTTTTCTTCTTCAGGAAGGCGAGAATGATCTTTCCCGCATCCTTGTTGTCATCGCCCGCATCGATGAGAACGTTTTTCCCTCCCGACCGAAGGAGAATGGCATCTCCCTGGCCGACATCGATGAAATCGATGGTGAGAAGGGGGGCGGGGGCTTCGGTTTCGGTACGGGAGGTAGGCGAGAGGGGTGAAATGGCCTCAACGCGGGAAACTCCCGAAAGGATGATGAGCAAAATCAACGAGCAGGGGAAAACTGTGAAAAAAGGAACGACTGGTCTAGTTCGTCTGATCATTACTCGATACTCCTTACTGAACCAAGACGCGTATTACAATTGTACCCGCTCCTGGAGAAACCGTCAATGGCGTCGGGCGCAAAAAAACCCCGGGTCGAAACCCGGGGTTTTTCGGACCTTACTGGATTACAGGGATTACTTGATTCCGTTGATGAGGCCTTTGACGGTGTCCTGGATGGCCTTGTCATATCCGCCTTCGCAGAAGACCGCGAAATTCACGGCGGTAACGACGTATTTCACGATCTCGGGATCGGCGTTGGAGCCGGCGAATTCGGCCAGGGAGCTGGTGTCGCCGTTGCCCAGGTCGCCAACGATGGTCGTGGCGGTGCTCTTCTTGTAGTAGTCGAAGCACATCTCGTCCCACAGGCCGGCTTTTCCATAGGCCAATTTGGAATAGTTCTTGTCAAAGGAATAACTATTGGCGGGGAAGTAGATGGCGAGGCCGGAGGCATTCTTCATGGTGGTGCCGGTGGCGCCGTTCGCGGGAATGGCGGCCTTGGCGGCATCGACCAGCTTCTGGCAGGCGGCCTTCATGCCTTCATCCTTCACGGCGGCCTTGATCAGGGTCGCGTAGTGGATGAGGTCGATGTTGGTGCGGTAGTAGAACTTCTGGACCTTGGTGAGGGCGGTCTTGAACTCGGGGGCGAACTTTCCGGCGATGGCGGCATTGCAGAACCCGTCGATCGCTTCCCGAAGGGCTTCGAGTGCGGAGGATTTCACGAGAGAGGTGGTGACATCGCTGTAGCCGAAGCAGCCACCACTGTAGGCAGCGGAGAATTCCTTCACCATTCCCGCGCCGAAATCCTCGGCGGAAACGCCAGCGGTCAGGTGCTTGAGGAAATTGTCGTAGGGGTATCCGTCGCCGGGTTCGGTCTCTTCGGACCCGAGAACGTAGTCACAGGAATCCTTGATCTCGTAGACGACTTCCATCATCTGCATCAAGCAGGCATCCATCCCGAAGATGTCGATGTTCTTCCCGATGATCTTCTTGATCTCGGCGAGAGCCTGTCCGAGCTGGGGAGTGGTGATGTGATTGCCGGTGCCGTCATCGTAGGAGATGCCCTTGGAAACGGCGCTGACGGATTTGGCCCAGCCGGCGCCATGGTTCCAGACGATGAACATGTAGTGCTTCGCGGGATAGTTGTCTTTCACCCACTGGCCGAATTTGATGAGGACCTTGTAATCGCCCATGTCGACGGAGCCGAGTTCTTCGAGGGTCTTGATATTGCCCTTCTCGATGTACTGGTAGGAGCATTTGTCGGCTTCACGGTCGGTCATGGAAACGATGTTCATGTGATCATTCGAGCCAACGCGGGTCATTTGCTCGAGGTTGGTGACGGCATAAGGATCAAGGTTGTTGTGGGCGTTCAGGAAAACGGCGAAGGTCCACTCTTTTTCGGCGGCCGCATAACCGGGGGCCACGAAAACCGCAACCAGTGCGAAAACTGCCAGGGTACTCAATACTCGTTTCACTACTTGTTCCTCCTGATTCAACTTATAAGCCCTCCTTGGGAGGGCCGACTTCCGAAACCGGACAGGGCTCCCGAGACCTTTGGCTTCATTTCCAGGCCCAATCGGGCAACTTTCAAGGAACTCGAAGACCAATTATCTTTCATTATACCCACGTTGAGAAAAAAATCAAACCCTTTCCCGAAAAATTCGGGCAGTTCCCATGCGGGCTTCACCACTTCAAAAGCGATCCGTCCTTGATCCGGTCAGAGAAACTGATTTGTTATGGAACCTATCCCAATATGGATTCCCTTTCGTCCCTCTCGCTCTCAATGAGAGTATCCTCGATAGGAAACTCGGCTGCCTCTCCCGAAACCCGCTCCCTTCTGTACATCCTTTTTCGACCCGTGATAGACTTTTCCAGATTTCGATCATGGAGGGAAAATGAAGAAAACCGTTTGTCGCTTTGCCGCCTTCCTGGGGTTCCTGTCTGTCATTCTGGGAGTCCATGGGGATAATGGGACCAAGATCGCCGTTATCACCGATAAGGGGGAGTACCAGGCGGAAATCTCCGAAGAGAATGGTTGGTGCAAGGGCGAGGAAATCGTTATCACAATCAGGAACCAGTCGGAAAAAGAGATCTTTCTCGACAAGGAGTTCATCATCCCTTTCAGCTCCTTCGGTGCCGAAATCAAGAAATCGGGAAACTGGGAAAATTGCGAAAGGCTGCACGGTTGCGCAAAATACCCGCGAGCCTATTCGATCAGGACCTGGCTGGAAAATGCCACCAAACTCGGACCGGGCGAAGAAATCATGGTCAAATGCCTCGGACTTGACCACGGGAAAAGCGAGAAGCCGTTCAAGGGCACATACCGGTTCAGTCTGGATTTCATCCAGGAACTCGCTTCGATCACGCCAGAATCCGACAAGATTGATTTCCTGGAGTTCCGTTCAGCGAATCCTGGAAATGCCTTCCAGAAGGTCTTTTCCAATGAGTTTGAGGTCAAGTGAACTGAAGAGACCTTTCCGGCACGTCCCATAACTTCGCCAACACGAAGATGACCGGGACCACGATCACCGGCGCGAACATGACCCGGGCGGACAGGGCAGGAATGGTCAGATAGCTCCCGGTCTTTTCCGACCTGGAAGACAGGCCGGTGTTTGCAGGAACTCCATGCAGCCACCGGCTTTTGCTTTTCCACCTTGCCACCAGCCACTTTTGATCGGTCCCAAGGCGGGTTCCCAAAACACTCGCCTGGGGTGCCAGCCTGCGGGAGCCGCAGGGGAGGGGTCAGGAAGCGGAGGGTGGAAGAGCCTTCCTGGTCTTGTCCATCAGCAGGATCATCTCCCGGGGGACGCCGATCCGGTCGATGGCATCGAGAATCACCTCGTCCATCAGGGCATCGCCCCCGCCCAGCATCCTGATCAGGGGGAGCAGGGCCTTCTTGTCGCCGGTCTTTCCCAATGCCTTTATCGCCTGCAGCTTGACCTCCCGGTCGGGATCGTGGAGCGAGGAGATCAGCGTGTCGAGCGTTTTCTGAATCGCCTGAAAGATGTTGACGAAGATGGCCTTGTTTTCCTCGCGCAGGGCGTTGATGAGCATCTCCATGCTCTTGACGGTCCCCAATTCGCCGAGGGCGAAAATCGCGCTTGCCCTCATCAGGGTCCGGGGGTTTTCCAGCATCTGAGCGAGGGTGTCGATCACGCCATACTCGCCGTTTCGCCAGAGGGAGATCGCTGCGTTCGCCTTGACGCGGTTGTTCATGTCGTTGAGCAGCGGTCGGACGAGTGAAAGCTGGTTCGGGGAATTGCTGCTCAACAGAGCCTCGATCGTGTTGGCCCTGATCCGGGCGTCGCCATGGTTCAGCAGCCCGGAAAGAAGCTCCTCGTCCGTTTGATCGCAAAGCGCCCCGAGGATCTGCACCAACGTCGCAGTCACCCGGTCATCGGTTTCGGTTTTCAGTGCCCGTTTGACTCCCTCCTTCAGGTTCAGCTTCGTTACGGCCGCGAGAAGAAGCCGGGAAAGCCTTGAAAGAGCCTTCGAGGCGGCAAGCCGGATTGCCACATCGGGGTTGCCCAGGAGCTCCAGAAGCGGTGGAACCGCGCCCGGATCGTTGCTTCGGCCCAGGACCTCGATGCCCTTTTCCTTCACCGCTTTGTCGTCAGAGGAGAAGTGCTTCAACAGTTCTTCGATCCCCTTGAGTTTCACCACCTCGAACACGGCGACCTGCTCCTGTCGTCCTTTCAGGGTCGTGGGGGGTTGTTCCGCGAAATCGACCATTCCGCCCAACATCTTCTGCGTGTTCTCCCCGACCAGAACACGGGTGTGCTGGCCTTTCTTCGAAAGCTTTTCCAGCCGGGAGGCGACGTTAACCGTGTCCCCGATAACGGTATATTCCATTCTTTCCTTCGAGCCGATATTCCCGGACACCACCCGTCCTGAATTGATGCCGATTCCGGCGGTGATGGGCACCTTTTCGTAGTGATACCGGGTTCGGTTGAGCTCGACGAGGTTTTCCTGGATCTCGAGAGCGCAGAAAACCGCATTCTTGGCACTGTTCTCGAAATCGGCGGCATGGAAGACCGCCATTGCACAGTCGCCCATGAACTTGTCGAGGATCCCCTGGTGTTTGACGATCGAGGCCACCACGACTGCAAAATACTCGTTCAGCATCGAAACCACTTCGTGGGGCGAGAAGTTCTCGGAGGTGGTAGTGAAATCGCAGATATCGACGAACATGACCGTGACTTCCTTGGTCTCCCCGCCGAGGTAAAGCTTCTCTCCGGTGGATTTCTGGACCTCGAGCCACGCGGACTGGGAAAGATACTTTCGGGCCTTTTCGATCCTTTTCAGCCCTAGAACCATCTCGTTGAACGACCGGGCAAGGCTTCCCAGCTCGTCCCGGGAAGCGATGGCGGCCTCGACGTCCAGGTGCCCTTGCGCCACCATCTGGGCGGTGCTTTCCAGTTCCTCGATCGGACGGGTTATGAAACGGCTCAGGATCAGCGAGCCTGACACTCCAAGGAGCAGGAAGACCCCGAGAAGGAGTCCGTAAAACCACTGCAGCCTGGAAATCTCCCGGTCGAACCGCTCGAGTGAGAACTCCGTGTCCAGGAAACCCACCACCCCGTCAGGTCCTCGAATCTCCTGTCTCTGCGAGGGTTTCCAGATGGATTTGCACATGGCGGAGAGCTGCTGGTTTTCGGCAACGGCGACCTCGATTTCCTTCCTCGAGCCTTCGTCGATCTTGGTGATCGAGATTCGCACCAGATCGCTTCCTTCGACGCCCACAAGGTTCTGCAGGGCATGCCGGAGTCTCGAAAAATCGCCTTCCTTGAGGGCCTGAACCGTCATCACGTCCAGCACCCTGGTCAGCGTGACCGATCGGCTGGCCAGCTCGTCGCGGATCCGCCGCCGCTCGGTCCAGACCTGGGTGATGGTCGCGGCGAAAACAAGAAGAACGGTCAGGCAGACCACGAGAAAACCGATCTTGGTCCTGATCCGCCAGGGGAAAAGGTCAGACGACATTCATTTTGCCTTCGGTCGAGTGATTTTGCTAATGATGTTCCTTCAGGTCGAGTTCATACTGAAGCATCTTGCGGACTCCGTCGTAATCAGCGTCAGAAACCTCGACGTAGCCGGTCAGGTTCTTTCCGAGAACCGCCAGGACTTCCTTTCCTTCGGGGGATTCGGGGAAGGTCCGGAAGACCTGGACGAAAGAGGCGACCAGTCCAGGATCGATATCATCCCGGACCGCGAGGGGGGCACTGTAGATCCGGTCGGTGAGGGCGATCACCTTGAGCTGGTCGGCCTTTTCGGGCTCATTCCTGAAAGCTTCGCGGTGGGCTCCGTCGAAGCAGGCCCCGGCGTCATACTGTTTCAGGAAAACATTCAAAGCGACGTTGTCATGCCCTTTGACAAACCCGAAGGTGAAATCCTTGCCGGGAACCAGCCCGTGCTCGCGAAGCAGCACCATCGGATACAGATACCCGGAAGTGGAACCCTGGTCAACGAAGCAGATCTTCTTCCCGGCAAGCTCGGACAACGTTGCGATGCCGCTGTCGGCTCTCGTGATGATGGAACCCAGATAGTAGGGAGCCTTCGAGACCGGCGCCAGGATGGCGCGATACCCGGCATCCCGCCCCTTCACGTATCCGAGGCTTCCTGGCATGACTAAATGATACTCACGCTGCTTCATTCCCCGGACGATCGAGTCGTAGTCGGGTTCGAACTTGAACTGGAACCTCACCCCGACCTTCCCTTCGAGGAACCTGCAGAGCGGAACGTAGCGGCTGGATTTATCGAGGACGTTTTCGGAGGGAATGTTCCCGATGATCAGCACCCGCTCAGGGTCTTTGAGAACCGCCCGCTCCCCGGAAGCGACGATGCCGGAGGCGGTTCCGGTCTCGACTTTCCGTGGTGCAATGCCGCAGCCGACCCAGGTTGTGGAAAAGGCGATCAAAGCGATTACCAGAGAAAACCCCGCCAGAACGGAAATGGCGGAATGGGGACCGACAATCCCCGGTCTTCCGATGGTCATTGCGAAGCCCCTCCTCTCGAAACTAGCCTCCACCTTATCACAATGCTGACAGGTAGAAAATCCGATCTTTCATAACCCTTACCGTCAGAATGAATTGCGACCGGCCGGGAATCGCAACCACGCTCGAAAACCGATCGGGAAGATACTGGCTTTCGAAGCGGAACTGGTGTAGGCTTTCGAAGAAAGCACGCCATGAGCATAGAAAGAGCCGATTCCGAGGTCCCGGTTCCATCGACAACCCCAGACCGAAAGCCTTCTTCCGCTCGGAATGTTCCGGTATTCATCACCGTAGGGGCGCTGTTGGTATGGCTTTCGATCCTCTACTGGGACCCCTATATTCCCAAGTCCCCCCGCCCAGCACCACCAGCTTCCCCCTCAAAAACGCCGCGATCGACCCCTATCGAGCAGGAGCCTGTCAGACGGCCTCGGCCCAAAAATGGACTCGAGCTGACTTTCGATGGCAAGGTGAAGATTCCGGGTCTTGCGGAACTGGACCCCAACATCCTCGTCGACGAGGGAATCAGGGGCCGGGCTCTGCGGGTGTCGAGGGAGATACGGTTTCCCCGGGTCACATCGGAATGGGGAAAGACCTTCGATCTGGGTTTCTGGTTCAAAGTTGAGCCGGAGGTTCTCGAAACGGGAATCCCATCACTGAGGATTCTTGGATTCCATGGCGGAGTGGTGGAGTTGGACGGCTCCCGGTCCTTGAGACTGGTTCTGCGCGGGCGGAAATTCGACAAGTTCTTCGCCGCGATGGGGGATTCCCAGGTCGGAAAGGTGCAACCGGGACAGTGGCACCATGTAGCGATTCGCCGGGAATCGGAGGACGTTGACCCCGAAGCCTGGGTCGACGGCGCGACCCTGTCACGTATTCTCCTTCCGCAACAGGCTGAAACCTGGATGGACTCTCCACCCATCGATTCGGACCTCGTCCTTGGTGATGCGCGCGCGAGCGTGGAAAGGTCCTTTCTCCTGGACGAACTCAGGATATTCGAGAGCCGCATTCCCGCGGAGGAGATTCCCACCGCAACCAGCAGCCCGGCCGGCGAGTCTTTCCCGGGTCGGGCGAAAGGCGGGGCGGAGGAAACGGCCACCCGGGAAAAGCCCCGATTCCCCTGTCCACGAAAGGTTTCCGACCAGATCGAGGTAAAGGACCTCCCCCCCTGGCGCGTCTTTCTTTTCCGGGGTCACCTCAAAAGGCTGAAACCAACCTGCCTGGAAGACCATGGCGATGACTTGTGGCTCGGCACCGACCAGTGGCTGGTCCGCTTCCGTCAAGCCTCGGAAACATGGGAAACCTACGACCGCGATTCGGAGATTCCCCGTCATGGGATAATGGCCCTGGCAGCCGGCGAAGACAGAGTTGCCGTGAGTTTCGGAGAATCGTTCTGGTTTCCGTTCGTCCAGACCCTGGACCTGGATACCTGCACCTGGAACGAGGTGAAAGGGTTGAATTGGATTGGGGCCCATCTTCTCTGGGACGGCGATACCCTCTGGGGAGCGAACGTGGTCCTCAGCCGTTCTTCCGGGCGAACCTCCGAGCGTGTGGATTTCCCGGCATTCGACCTCGGTCCCGACCGGCTGAACTTCGGACCTTTGGTTTCCTGTTCGCACAACGCCCACAAAACCCCTGGCAAAAGAAAACCGACGACCGGCAAAGTTGCCCCCCGTCCTCCAGTCGGCTTCTGGATCACGGCCCTTGGGTCAGACGATCCAAAAGCCAAAGGTAACTTCGTCCTTTCACGGTTTCATCCGGACACGGAATCTTGGGAGAATTTTTTCCGGAACTCCGGAGAAAACTTTCCGGGAATTTGTGATCTGGCGGGGGATGACAAGGAGGTCTGGTTGCCTCCGTTAGAGGAAAAGGGTGTCATCTGGAGGTTCAGGAAAAACAAACAGGAATGGACGAGGGTTCCTTTGCAGGTTCCGAAGGGAAATCCATCCACCGCAACGGTTGTCCATCTCGCACTAGATGGTCGGGCGTGTTGGGTAGGTCTCCCCAAGGACGGGGGATTGATCCGGATCGACAGGAAAACCCTGGCCCAGACTCATTTCCCCTTCCCCGCGGGGTTTGAGGACAGACGGATTGCCGGCCTATCGGCAACTTCCGAGGGGATCTGGGTGGCGGTGGCCCCTGAATCCTTCAGGCTTTCCGGAGGCTTGTTGAAACTCTCCCCCGACACGGGGGATTGAGGCGTCCGGCCCGCACGGTGCGGGAAGTCGGCGTTTGCAGCCAGGATGGCGTTTCGGGAAAAAGGAAAAGCACCCGTCCGATTCATCGACAGCCTCTGTGGCTCTGTGTCTCCATGGCAATCCTATCAGCAAACCTTCGAAAGTGTCCATTTTCTCTTCCCGAAAACTTTCCACACTCGTCGAACGTAGATAATGAAGAGGACTTCGAGCGAAAGTGGAGAAAGGGGTCGGGAAGATGAAAAGGGCATTGGGATTAGCCGCCATACTGTTTTCCGTCATCTGTTACTCTTCTTCGAATTTGAGTGCCGCGACGATCGAAATGTCGAGCGAAGCCTCCCTCTCACCGAAAGCAATCTGGACGGAATGGAAGGAGTTCCTTGACTCGGGCACCGGAACCCAGGTCCTCTGGCGGTTCGGCTTTTCCGATTCTTCCCGGAAGGCCTACTCTGTCGAGCTCAGGAACGAGACCGGGTCGACGGTATCCTTTTCGAGTTTTACCGTCGAGGGAATCGGCACCGGCAAAGGAATCGTTTGGCGAGGAGTTCTGGAGCCGGACAAGATCTCGACCCTCAGGGGAGAACTCGGTTCGCCGGGTCGACCGGAAGAATCCGGGGAATGCTTGATCAGGGCCCGTCTGAGTGGCCTCGTCAAGGGCGAAGCCGCAGCCGGGTTATCGGAAGCCGAGCGACAACGGCTGGATTCATCACCGCAGGTCAGGGATGCGAGAAACCACACGAAGAACCTTTACGAGAAGTACATCCAGTCGGTGGGTGCGGGGGCATCGAGTTCCCTCAACACCGGGATTCTCGAAAAGTACAAGAACGCCCGGCAGACCCAAGACCATGCCGAGACTGCGGCGGTCTCGGGTTCGCCAGGCTCGGGTTTGCCGGACGCCGGAAACCCTGGAAATCCCGGGCCGGCCTCCCCCTCATCCCCTGATTTCTCACCTGATTTCTAGGGGCACCCCGGGAGGAGAGGCGGTGGTTTCAGGCCTTTCCCCCCCCGAATCGATGTCCTGCGGTGTGAGTCGATCAGGAGAACGTCGTTCCAGTCAATTCGCTTTCCCGGATGAGCTCGAAGTTCATCCGAAAGATCCTCTCTGCCTCTGCCTTCCCGATGAATGTCCCGTTTGAAAAGGTCAGAACACAGCGTTCATTGATCGGAGGCTCGACATTCTCCCGTTTCTGGGTCCCGAGGGCGGATTTGTAGCGGTTGAGGAAGTCTTCGGGAGTCATGAAAATAGCAAACCTCCAGACCATCTGCATGGACCTGACCGGGAATTTGATTCACTCAGTTCCGATGGTTTATACTCGGCAAGCGAGTGGGCGGGGCTTGTCGGACCGCGCACATCGTCCTTCATGTCGTTGATGTTCGGAGAACTGGAAAAGGCCCGGAAGATAGCTCCCGGCGGGCGGTTTCCAAACCTGACCCGGGAAATCGCTTCCGATCAGGAAAATGTCAAAAGTCATTTTTTCCCAAACTTGAAAGGAGACCTCCGACAGTGGATATCCCGAGAATATTCAACATCACTGAAAGTGCTCACCGGATCCACAACCCGTTCACACCGGAAAAGCTCGCCATCCTCGGGGCCGCGCTGCGCCTGGAATCAGGGACCCGGGTGCTCGACCTGGGCAGCGGTTCGGGTGAGATGCTGTGCACATGGGCACGCGATCACGGTATCGTGGGCACCGGCATCGACTTGAGCCGGTTGTTCACCGAGCAAGCGAAACTCCGGGCTGAAGAGCTGGGTGTCGCCCATAAAGTCAAGTTCATCCATGGCGATGCTGCGGGCTATGTCTCTGACGAAAAGGCCAGCGTGGCAGCCTGTGTCGGTGCCACCTGGATCGGCGGTGGAGTCGCTGGCACAATCGGGCTTCTGGAGCGGAGCCTGCACCCGGGCGGGATCATCCTTATAGGCGAGCCCTACTGGCGGAAGTTGCCGCCCACTGAAGATGTTGCCAAGGGGTGTCATGCAAAATCGAACTCCGACTTTCTCGTGCTTCCAGAACTTCTCGCGTCTTTCGGCCGCCTTGGTTACGATGTCGTTGAAATGGTTCTGGCCGACGAGGACGGCTGGGACCGTTACGAGGCGGCCAAATGGCTCACCATGCGCCGGTGGCTCATGGCCAATCCGGACGATGAGTTGGCGAAGGATGTCCGGGCACAACTGACATCGGAACCCGCGCGGTACGCCGCTTACACGCGCGAATACCTGGGCTGGGGTGTGTTCGCGGTGATGTTGCGGTGATGTTTCATCGATGCGTTGGCACACCCGGTGACCGAGCTCGGGGAACTCGAGGAAGGGTCGAACCAGTCAAAGGATGACGCGATGTCGGTTGGTTCGGCAGCCATCCGTCCTGTGGTATGATCGCTGGAAATGACCGCTCCTCAGAGATGGTTCACCCACCTTTTTAGAACGGGTTTTTTGCGATTCTCCTTCCTGGTCGTGCTGACCCTGTGGCCGTTGCAGGGCGGAAGCCCTGATGGAGCGCCCCGCTGCCTCGCCCAGGGGGAG
Source organism: uncultured bacterium (assembly GCA_964428355.1). Classification (GTDB taxonomy): domain Bacteria; phylum Muiribacteriota; class Ozemobacteria; order Ozemobacterales; family Ozemobacteraceae; genus CAYRYU01. Next base: position 7,318 of record CAYRYU010000031.1, on the reverse strand, counting down.
GCAAAGGACCCGGTCGTCCTGAATCTGTGGGCCGACCCGGAGGGGGGGCAGTTGATGAGCGGCCTCATCGACGGATTCGTGGCTTCCCATCCCGGGGTTCAGGTCCAGCTGCACACCATTCCGAAGGACGGGCTGCACGAGAAATACGTGACCGCCGCCATCGGGGATTCCCTGCCCGATCTTGCTCCAATCCCACCTTCGATGTCCGCAGAGTTCATGACCCTGAACCTGCTGGAACCCCTTGACCCTTACCTGGCCGAATCCCGGATCGAGCTGGGGGATTTCCTCCCCGGCGTCGCCGATTCCTTCCGTCAGGGGGAGACATGGTTCGGAATCCCCTGGCATGTTGCCACCCATCTGTTCTTCTACCGAAAGGATCACCTGGCCGAGGTCGGGTACCAGTCCTTTCCCACCACATGGGATGATTTCCACCGGTTGTGCGCGGCCCTCAAGGCCCGTCATCCCGAGCGTTTTCCCCTCATGGTGCGGTATGACAATTCCGAGATCCTTATGACTCTTTTTTCCCAAAGAGGGGGGGATCTCCTGGGTGAGGCAGGCCACGGAGCTCTCTGGCCGCAGCAGGCACTCGTCGATGCCTTGTCCGAGTTGCAGGATTGGCGCGAGAAAGGCTGGGCCCCCTGGGGAACCGAACTGCGTCCCGGCAAGGTCCGGGGGTTCTTCGAAGGGTATTACTCGATGCTCGTACAGGGCCCCTGGGTCATCTGGGATCTCTGGAAGCGCGCTCCCCATCTGAACGGACAATGGGGAACCGCCCGTTATCCAGGACAACGGAAACGGACCACCATCCTTCGTCCGTTCGGCCTGGTGATGTTCCGTTCCTCGAAGAACAAGGCCTGGGCCTGGAAGCTCATGGAGCACTTCCTGTCGGTTTCCTCACAGCTTTCCCATTTCCAGCGGGCGAGGAGCCTGCCGGTGACCCTCGCCGCCTGGCGCGACCCCGCCCTCGCTTCAGAGCCTCTCCTCCAGCCGTTCTTCGAACAGTTGGGGGACTCGCGGGCCGCCCCCTTCGCTCCCGAGTTCAGCGCAATCTCGGACGAGATGGTCCATGCCCTCGAAGAGATCGCAGTGGGCGGGACCACCCCCGCTTCCGCCGCCTTCCAGCTCAGGCAACGGGTTGGGCAGGTCATGGACAAGTCCTCCCTCTGGCAGCCCCTGGTGTGGAGGGTTGCCCTCGCCCTCGTAGTGTTGAACGGATTGTTCCTGGCAACGGTTTTCTACCTCCGCCGCGGGACGGGCTCCCGAACCACTCATCTGCGGAAGCCGCAGGGGATGGGTTTCGCCTGGTCCCAACTCGAATGGTTGCGTTTGCGAGGGGCGCTGCCCTTTCTCTTTCCCGCCCTTCTAGTCCTGATGGTTTTCCATTTCCTGCCAATCGCGTGGTCCTTTTTGGCCAGCCTCACGAACTGGGACATCTACGGCATAGCCGATGTCAACCGGGTGATGTTCGTGGGCCTCGAAAACTACCGGGCGCTCTGGCACGACGCCATCTTCTGGCAGGCGTTCCGGAACACCCTGGTCATCTTCTGTGTAGGCGCCCCGCTGAGGCTTCTGCTTGCCCTCCTGATCGCCCTTGCGTTGCACAATCACGTGCGGCGGTACCAGGCAGTCTGGCGGCTGGGCTTTTTCGTTCCGGTGGTTACCACCCTTGCGGCGGCTTCGCTTATCTGGCGCTGGCTCTTCCAGGTCGAGAACGGTCCCTTCGGAGCGCTACTCGCCGCGATCGGCCTTCCACACCGCAGCCTGCTGGAGGACCCGACCTTGGCCCTTCTTTCTTTGATCGTGGTTTCGGTCTGGAAAGGGTTCGGTTACGACATGGTCATCTTCCTGGTTGCCCGTCAGGGCATCGATGAATCGTTGTACGAGGCGGCGGACCTCGATGGAGCGGGCGATTGGCAGAAATTCCGGCACATCACCCTTCCCGCCCTGATTCCGGCGCTGGTCTTCTCCGCCCTGATAACGGGGATCGGCTACCTCCAGGTCTTCGCGGAGCCCTACATAGTGACCCGCGGCGGCCCTGGCAACGCCACCCTTTCCATCGTCCTGTACCTGTATCGGAAGGGGTTCAAGTTCTTCCAGTTTGGATATGCCTCGGCAATCGCTTTCGCCCTTCTGGGGGCGATCCTGGTGCTGGCTCTGTTCAGGCACGTCGTGAAAACCCGCCTCCTGGGGGAGCCGGGGGGAACACCTTCATGAGCCGGAGCCAAAGCCGCACGCCGGGACACCGAATGGTGTTCCTTGTCTTCCTGTTTCTCACTCTCTGCGTGAACCTGTTTCCCTTCTTCTGGATGGTAACCACCTCGTTGAAACCGGAAGCGGAAATCGGGCAGGCGGATCCGACCATCCTTCCCCGGACTTGGACCCTCGAGCACTATGAGAGGCTGAGTTCCATTTTCACTCTTTGGCGCCATCTGCTGAACAGCCTGATGTATGCTGGGAGTATCACCGCGATCTCGCTGTTGTTCAACGCCCTGGCTGCTTTCGGGTTCAGCTGCCTGGAATTCCCCGGTCGGGAGCGATTGTTTTCCCTGCTCCTGCTGACGATGTTCGTCCCGACCCAGGTGACGCTCGTGCCGGTCTTCCTGATCCTGAAGCACCTCGGCCTGCTCAACACCATGGCGGGCCTTATCCTTCCCGGAGCAGCCAGCATCGTCGGGATCTTCCTGCTAAGACAGTTCATGCAGCAACTCCCCGGAGAAATCCTTGAACAGGCACGGATCGACGGTTGCAGCGACCTGGTCCTGTTCTGGAAGATCGTTCTCCCACTCAGCAAGCCGTCTCTCGTCACGTTGGCCGTGTTCACCTTCGTCGGCACCTGGAACCAGTTCCTCGGTCCCATGGTGATCATGCTGCGGGAGAGCGGCTACCCCATTCCCGTCGCCCTGGCGGCACTGCAGGGGAAGCACGAAACGGAATGGGGTCTTCTGATGGCGGGGGCGGTGGTCACCATTCTGCCGAGCCTGGCCGTGTTCCTGCTCGCCCAGAGATACTACCTCCAAGGCATCACCCGCGGGGCAATCCGCTAGATAATGTCTACCCTGTGGCGGTCCATGCTCCAGATGGATATGATGCGGACGGAAGTTACACAACTTCCAGTTTCCGCGGCGTACGGACTACCCGGTTCCCAGCTTTCCCATTTCCCGCGGGTTTGCCGGATTGGTCATTTCACGGACGGTGACTTCGTCCGAAGTATGACCACTCCGACGCTTTGGGGAGTTGCGCAGCCATTGCAGACGCCTTTGTCGTCCATCTGACCACGAAGGACCAACTTCCCGCATTTGGCGCAGGTTCCAAAGTATCGAGGATCCTTCAGGAGTTCCTCGACGCTTTCATCCACCATTGACTTCGGAGCGTCACCAGGGAGTTCCCTGACCACCACCCATTTCGAAACAGGCGTGGACAAACCATCCAGCACGATCTTCTTAACGGAGATCCTAACGTCTTGTCTGGTTCTGTTGATGCGGAAGTAGTCCTTGTGGGTGGTTGCGACTTTCATTGAGTTCCTCGACGTTTCTAAAGGTTGTCCAAAAATTCCGGCGGGGTTGATTATACCATTTATGGGTTCTTCTTCGTTTCAAAGTGGTTGACCGCCCTTCCCAGGGGGACATTCACGGCTGCCACCCAGTCCTCATCTGACCCTTTTCCTTTCCATTTTCTGTTCTAGAAGCCCTTCTCAAGCAGCCATTCTTGAATACGCCCGGCCACCTTTTCCCAATTTTCCTCCAGCATCATGTCATGAGCCATATCTGGGAAGAACTCGGCCCTGCTTTCGTATGCCCTGGCGGTTGCCTCGACTTCTTTCCGACTGCAGAATACATCATTGGCTGCTCCCAACACGAGCATGGGAGTTGGAGCCGCCATCTCGGGTCGTGGCCGGTCAAACCAGGTTGTGTCCAGGCCTATCATGAATGACTCGCCCTGCAACAGCGGAAAATAGTGGTTGAGGAGATCGTCCGGCATATCTTGTGAGAAGAAGGCATCACGAGCGAGTTGGGGTGACTCGATCAGGGCATATGGATCGAGGGTCAGCTGAAATTTGGTCACCTGCCAGGGATGACGCAATAGAACGCGAATGCCCATCTTCAGGCTGCCCCTAGCCGGCACGGGAGCCAAAAGAACTGCGCCCGGCACTGAATGCTGTTCGAGGAATTTAAGTATCAGGTACCCACCAAGTGAGTGGCCGACAAGGACAGGTGGAGATGGCATCTGTTTCACGGTTTTCACCACATCCGCAACGTAATCGGATGAGCGATACCAACGAAGGCGATCTCGTCCTTCGCTATTGCCATGTCCCCGCAAGCTCATGGCATGAGTCTCGAACCCCCGCTCAGAAAAGAAGGTTTGAAAACGTTTCCAGCACCATGCCCCATGCCATGCGCCATGGACAAACAGAATGTGCCTATGATCGGACTTTTGGGTGGGTTTCTTGGAAACAACTTCAATATTCATGGCAGCTTCACTCACTCATATTCCGGCGCGCCAACGAACCAGGGCGGTTGATCAAAAGTCTTTTCCGTCGGGCCATCGTCGCCAATCCCCCCCCCTTGAAAAGCTGTCAGTTTCCAAAGCGGTGGCGTGGAAAACCTGTGATAGAATACCTCGAAATCGGGAGAAAGCAATGGTAGATTTTCGAACCGACAATAAGACGACCTGTACTGTTTGCGGAAACAAGATACAATAGCGGCACATCGTATTTCTCACTTGGATTGTAATGCCGTCCGATTTTCAATTCGAAAGGAGAAGGGCGATGTTCGGTTCCATCATGGGCGATATTTGCGGGTCCAGGTTCGAGCGCCGGAACACGCACCAGTTGGTCGATCTGTTCGATCTTTCCGGATGTCGGGCTACGGATGACACCATCCTTACCCTGGCTACGCTGGGCCATCTGACGAAGGCGGCACCGGCGACCGGGGACTATGCCGAGAGCCTGCGGATCTTCTACCGCCTGACGCCGATGGCTGGGTATGGTTCCCGGTTCCACGATTGGGCGCAGGGGATGGGGCCGAACGACAGCTTCGGGAATGGAGCCGCCATGCGGATCAGTCCCGTCGCATTTCTGTTTCCCCTCGATACTGACCTGGATCACCTCCTTGAGTTGACCCGAAAACTGACCATCGTTTCCCATGACCATCCGGATGCAGTGAAGGGTGCTCAGTCGGTGGTGGAAGCGACGGTCAGTTTCCGCAGAGGTGAGAAGGTTGAGGACGTGAAGGGTGGTGTCGAGAAGAAGTATGGGTATGATCTGAACATCGATCCCAATGAGGTCCGACACCGGAAGTTCGACGCGACCTGTACAGGAAGTGTTCCTCAGGCCATCTGGGCGGGTATGACAGCCGGGTCCTTCTTTGAGTCGATCCGGCTCGCGATTTCCCTGGGCGGTGACAGTGACACAATCGCCTGCATCGCAGGGACGATCGCTGAGGCGAGGTTCGGGGTTGATCGGAAGCTGGCCGAAGCGTGCTTGAATGTGGGATTGAAAACCATGCCGGCGGAACTGCATCCCTTGTTGATGGCGGCGTTCGAGATTTCCACCACTTAACCCTTCCAGTTCAGCAATGGTCTCAACCTCCTTTCGATGCGGACCAGGTCACGCTGAGCCCGCATCACTTTCGTGATGTCCTTGTAGGCGGCAGGAGCTTCATCCACCAGCGACCGGGATTTCCGGTGATCGAACCAGACCGATTCCATGCTTTTCACGAGGTCAGCCGATCTGATTTTCATCCGGGCCTCCGTTCGTGACATCGCCCGCCCCGCTCCGTGAGAGGCCGAACAGAGGGCGTCTTCACACCCACGACCGGAAACATGAAAGCTCATTGTGCCCATTGAGCCTGGTATGACGCCCGGCTCACCCGCCGCTGCGGAAATTGCACCCTTCCGATGAACCCAAAGGCTCTCCCCCTTGTTGGTTTCCCGTCGAACGAAATTGTGGGGACAGTCGATGAGGGTTTCTTCCTCCGGGTGGATTCCGAACAACTCATCGAGGATTTCCGCCACGATATCGACCATGGCTCGTCTATTTCGACGAGCATATTCGACTCCCCACAACTCATCCTGGAGAAATGCTTTTCCTTCTGGAGAGTCGGGTTCAAAGAAGGGAATCCCTGTTTCCGTCCTTCTTGCCTTTTCCGCATGGAACCTGGAAATCGCCTGCCCAATTCCTCGGGAACCACTGTGGAGCATCAGCCAGAGATTGTTCTGTTCGTCGGCTTGCAGCTCGATGAAGTGATTCCCTGTCCCCAGGGTTCCAAGCTGGAGGTGGCCGTCCTCCCTCGCCAATCGCTCCAACTCTGGTGAGCTCAGAGGAATCCCGGAATCTGTCTTCCCTGCTGAAAGAGCCCTGCGAGAATGTCGGTTGGCTGGAACTTTCTCGTAAAGGTTTTCGAGAACGCGTGAAGGGAGATCCGCTGCCCCGCTGAAGCGGACCGCGGTCATTCCACAACCGATATCGGAACCAATTGCGGTGGGAAAGACAAGGTTTCGGGAGGCGATGACACACCCGATGCAAAGGAATTCCGCCAGGTGGACATCGGGCATTACCGCTATGTGTCGAACATCCTCGGTTCTTGTCCAGGTCTCGATCACCCTGCGGATTTCCTTCGTCATCGAATCCGGAAGCCAGGTCGCGATGGTTGCATTGCATCCGGGTCTACTGGTCATTCTCGCCACCCCCAATCGGACCGGGCAACACCTCGAAGGTCAGTTCGGGAATCCGCTTTCGGCAGATTGCCTGGCCGATCTCCCTCCTCAGGTATGGCTTCGCTGCCTTCAAGACCGCGTGAATCTCTGTGACTGGAAGGGATCCGGCTCCGGGAATCGGGTAAACCTGCACCAGCAGTCTGGTTGTATCGGGAGCCGGCGAAACAGAGACGAGACCCAGGCCCCATAACCGTTCATCGCTGCTTCCACCAGCAAAGACCATCGCGAGAGTCTCGAACACCTGACTGCATAGACCATCATCATGGAGGAGGGACCGGGACTTGCAGGAACCCTCCGCCCTCTTTCTGGAATCGCCGCCGTTGCCGGAAAATTGAACGCTGGAACCCTGTTGTGGGTTCCCTTTCTGGAATTTCACGAATTGCTCTCCTCGTTCGTCGTCGCAAAAAAGCGAACGACGGGAAATCCCGCCCTGGAGACGGGAAGGAGCCTCAGTTGGGAGACCTCAGTTCGAGGCTATTTCTCCCGAAGGCGCGCCGATGACCCGAACGCTGAAAATAGCGGAATCATAGGGCGCCTCCTTTCATGAGTAAACTTTCTCACCTTCATTATAGCACACTTCGCGGGTCCGGAACAAGGTCTCCGG
>CAYRYU010000030.1:14173-71503 GCA_964428355.1 uncultured bacterium | reverse complement strand
GAGGGTGCCGCCTCCTTTCCGATCGAGGATTTTCCGACGGAATGAGCCTTTCCTGTGCCCCGGTTGCATTCCCCGGGCAGGCAAAATAGAATGTACTCGTCGCCCCGCCCAACCGGCCATGGGAGAGGGTGGTTGCGTCGGAAATGGTGCGGTCAGGAGGAAAACATGTCGGGAAAAGGTTTTACCAAAGGGTTTCTGGTATTCCTCGGGATTTTCGTCCTGGCTTCGGGAATCCTCTGGAGCTGCGACCAGGCTTCGCTTCGAAAGAAACTCTTCTGCAAGATGGAGGAGTTCCCTGACGACCACATCACCTCGATCGTGATCGGGAAAAAGGCCGTTTTCGTGGGGTTGAAGGACAACGGCGTCGTTGCCATCAATGATGACCAGATCGTAGCCCGTTCCACCCAGTCCAGGAGTTCGGGAGTCGAGGAAAGCGAGCCCGAGAACAGGATCAAGGCACTGGCCATCGATGCCCCGGGGGAGAATCTCTGGGTTGGTGCCGTTTCCGGGTTGTACCAGTATGACCCGCAGAACCTTTCGAGGAAGACCGAGTTCCACGCGGGGGCGAGATTCGCCGACAACATCATCCAGACCGTTTCCGAAAGGAAAGGAACCGTCGCGATCGGAACCACGAAGGGACTTTCCCTCAGCACGAAGAACTGGGACTTTCTTACCGACAGGGAAGGCCTCCCCTCGATAATCGTGAACGCCGTCGAGTTCAGCTCTGGAACGCATCTTCTCGCGGGGACGACTGAAGGAATGTCCTTCTACGAGGGTGGGGTGTTCAAACCGGCAATCCTTCCCGGGCAATGGATCAACGATCTCTGCTATCGCCAACCGCTATTCGCCGACGTCGAGGAAAATCAGCTCAAGATAGTCAGGCAGACCATGCTGGACCTGGACGAAGTCGTCAAGACCGCGGCCCCCAAAAAGAACACCGTGAAACCCGAGGATGCGGAACAGTTTACCACCAAGGCTCAAGCGCTCATGGCGGAGTTCCTCGAGATGCTGAACCCCGAGAAGTCCTCCGATGACTTTTTCGTGGGGACCAACGAAGGGGTTTACCTCTTGAAGACTGACGGAAAGCCCCCGGAAAAGATTCTCGAAGGATGGACCCTCTCCCTGGCGGTTGACCCGGGCGGAACCCTCTACGCCGGGCAGCGGGGTCTGAAGGTGCTTACCGTGCCTTTCATGCCCGGAAGCTTCCCTTCGTTCAATCTCGGAGCCCTGATTCGCGCGGAAGCGATCGGAATCTTCAAGAAGAAGTTCGACGATATGCGGAGAAAGGCTGCAGCCCAGGCAGCGGCGGCAGGCGGTGGGGATGTCCCCGCCTCTTTTCCAGCCCCGCCTCCGGAACCTCTTCCCAGCCTCGTAGCCAGCGGATGGGCCGATATCTTCGGGAACGAAGCCGCAGGGTTGGAGCGGTTCGCTTCCGCCACCGAAGCCGAACTGGACGGGATTGCCCCTGAGAACGAGGAGATGGCGACACTCATGAAGGAGTGGAAGGAGTTTCAGGCGCGTCTCAACCAGGCTGAGATAACGGCACTGGCCATCAGCCACCAGGGCGAAATCTGGGTGGGCACGAACGGGGTCGGGCTGTTCAGGTTCCAGCCGATCCTGGCGAATGCCGAGATTCCGATCTTCAGCCACCTCAAGAAGAACGAATATTTCTGGGGGACGGCGGGGTGGACCCCGATCGGTTCAGGAACACCGGGCCCGGCAACGATGACCTATTTCCACGTCGGGGTCGGGCAACCAAAGATTGCCGCCGAGGTCATGACCTGCGTCGAGGGATTGATCCAGAAGTTCATTCCCCCCTTCACGCTCGATACCTTCCAATGGTGGGTGGGCCATTGGAGCCAGCTCAAACCCGAAGACCGGAAGGCGTTCCTGAAGGATTTCGTCGCCGCCTATTATGGTGATTTCAGCCATTTCGACCGGTTCGCGAGGTTGTTCCTTTTCGATCCCTACCTTGCCCTCGCCATAGCTCCTGGGAAAGAGGTCGCATCAGGAACCCAGCCCGAAAGCAAGGAGGGTGAGATTTCTCCCCCTTCCCCGCCCCCCACCCCGGCTCCCTCCGTTCCCCCATCGCCTGGAAACAAGGATGAGTGAGCGTTCCGGGCCGAAAAGGAGGTTCCCTCGAGGACTTCGCCCGTCGGGCCAAGGACGGGCCATCCGTGGCCCTGGCCCGACACTGCCGCATCCTGCGGTTCGTCCTGGCTTATCGGGCACATTCGCCCCCTCGTGGGGCTCGTGCCCACCGTCGTTTCGGAAAGGCCGAAAATCCTCCATGAGGAGTCGCCTATGATCGGAAGTCGAAGCATTTTGCTGGCGGGCCTGTTTTGGGCGGTCCTTTCCAGCCCCGTTTTCGGTTGTGACGTCAACCTGCTCAACTACGTCACGGGAGAAAGCCCCGGGGACGCCTTTCTCCTGGTCGTCAACGAACTGGGTTCGCGTACCCACAACCTTGGACAGAGCCTCCAGAAGAAAGATGAAGCTCCGGAGAGACTGAATGCACTCATGAAGTGCTGGGTGCGTTTCGACAACCAGTATAGCCAATCCCCCCCGGAATGGGCCAAATCTGACATCCAATGGCCCGGGAGATTCGAGAACGGAGCAAAGATCCTGGCCGCCATCGGGACATTTCTCGAGAGCAAGGACTGGGTGAGATTCCATGACCAGGTTCTGGCCTTCGCACGCCTTGTGGTTTCCTTCTGTGAAGCGATGCCGATGCCGGATGAGAAACGGCAGCTGCTAAGGATCTCCCACGACCTTTCGTTCTCCTACGAGGCTTACGAAAGTCAGGATCCGAAGTCCTTTCTGGTGGCGGTTGGTTCCCTATCCGCTGACCTCGACTCCCTTGCGAAGCTGATCCCCCCTGCTCGCGCCGAATTCCTCCTGGAAACGCGGTTTCGTGCGCAGAGGTTGCTCAAGGGTGTGGGACCGGGAACTGCCACCCTGACGACCGAATTGCGGGATGGCCTCGATACCATCCAGGACGCTTTCAAGTCTTTCAATGCCAAAGTCCGCGGGCAAGGCTCGAAATGACCCCCTTCAATAGTCTGAGGTGAATTCATGATGACGTTCGAGGAAATGGAAAAAGTGGCTGAGGAACTGTTCATATTCCATACCAAGCGTGCTCCGGGCTTGGTGATCGCCGTGGCGATGGTGGATCTCGCCCGTGAAGCCCTCGGCCCGGTCAAGGACAAGCTCAATGCCATCGCCGAGAGCCAGGTCTGCATCTCCGACGCCATACAGGTCATGACAGGCTGCACGATCGGAAACAAGTATCTCCGCATCCTGAAGAATATCGGGCGATTTGCCCTGATACTCTTTGATCGCGCTGATGGCCGCGGAATCCGCGTTTCGGTGGACCCTTCCCGAATCGATCCGACTGTGACCCCGGAAATCCACAAATTCTTCTTCCGGAACCGGGGCCCCGAAGTCGAAGCCGGTGGCCCCGCCCGGGAGGAATCATCCCGCAGGATCATCCGGGAGTTCCGGACCATCGGACCCGAAATGTTCGTCGTCCGCAAGGTCCGGATCAAGGAATTCGGAAAACCGGAGATGCTTCCCGCGCTGCGCTGCCCGAGTTGCGGCGAAACCTTCCTTCAGCGCTCGCAAGACCATATCGAATGCGACTTCTGTTCTGGGAAAACGGCGTATTTTTCCTACGAATAGTATCCGTTCCGTTTTGGGGAGTCGAACTCCCATCGGGTTTCCCGAAGTTACGTAACCATTTCCGCGGTCGCGGTAATATGTGCATGCAGATAGAAATCCGACCGCAAGCAAATGGGTGTTGTTCAGGGGGAGCTTCCAGCAAACCAGAAACCGGTCCCACTCGCTCACGAGGTGGTGTTGGTGGCCGGAGAACGACTTTGCTCGCGAGGCCCTTCCCAAAAGCCGGAAGGCTTTGAAAGATCCTTGAGCGAGGAGGTCTCCAATGTTCAGATCGGGACGATCCCGCAGGTATCTCTGCTTCATCCTCAGTCTCGCCATGGTCGCCCAGACCCTCGTCCTGGCGGCCGATCCGACGCCATCCCCTTCCCCCTCACCGGGGGCAAAACCGGATCCAAACGGCAACCCGAAGGAACTCAGGATGGGTCCCGACAACAAATTCGATGCCGCGGAAACTCTTACGCCCGGGGATTTCCTGAAGCTGATCAAGGAGGTCAGGGGAAAAGACCAGGCCGAGATCGAGAAACGCTCCTGGGCTATCTGGGGAGCGATCATGACCAACGTCTTTCAGCTGGTCGATCCCAAGGCGACCGATCTTCCAACCTACGAATACGTTCTCGGGAAGGTTCTAACAAACGTCGAAACGGTCCGGGCCTTTGTCGCGGGTGAGGAGACTTATTCCGCCTTTCTGGCGAGGTCCACCACCTTCGGCCTAACCCATTTCTCCGAGGGGAATTCAGGGTTCGCCAAGTTCTCGAAGAATCTTCTGAATGCCTGGAAATCGTTTTCGACGCACCCCGCCGTGGCCAACGCAAAGCTGTTCGCCCAGAATATGGTTCTCCCGGAAGGCGAAAAGGCGACTGCGTTCCGCAACTGGCGGAAGGGGACCCAAGGGGGTGCCGAGGTCCCCAAAATGACGAATGTCGCGGGGGCGGCAAGCATCGTCGGAACCGTCCTCCTGGTCCTTGCCGCGATCGTTGAAATGAAGACCTTCCTGGACGCCAAAAGTGACGATCCCGGGACCATGAACTGGGAGACGATGCAGCACTGCGTTTCTTCGATCACCATGATCGCCTTGGCGGCCACTGTTTTCATCCCGCCCGGTCCTTGGACCGTCGCGATCCTGGCGATCGCGGCAGCCTGGGAAATCATCAATCAAATCCTCCAGGAGTTCGGAAAGAGGATACAGAAATGGCACAAGGCCTACGAGGATTCCCAGGAATTCCTGAAAGAGACCGACAAGAAGTATTCCGCTTTCCTGAAGGACAACGAGAAGGAAACCCGGATCGGTGAGAACCAGGAGATTGCCGCCGCGCTGAAATCCGCGGATGAAATGGCCGAAGCGCTTAAAAGGAACCCGGGGGAGGGCGAGATAGCCAAGCGCCACAAGGAACTGGTCAAGAACCTCCGTCTCCAGGGGGTCCTCATGACCTATTACTACCAGATGGCGACCCAGTCACGTGACCTCCCGGGGGATCTGAAGGTTCTCGAGGAAATCTGGAACCATCGTGCGGATTACATGACGTGGAAGCCCAAGCCCCCGGAGAAATGGTACAACGTCAAGGGATGGGCGGACATGGGAATCGACGCAATCAATGAGCAGGTCCGCGGGACCGCGCGGCAGATGGACAAAGATCTTGAAAAGTACAAGCACCCGGTCTTTTTCTGCCCCGACTTCGCACTGCTGATGTATTTCCGGCGATTCATGATGGAAAAGCCGCGCGACCAGAACGGAGCGCTTTCCCCAATTCTGAACGTGGTCGGGATGCGAATCGAACAGGTTCCCTTCACCTACCTTCCACTCCTTGCGATCTACAAGAACAGTTTCCAGAACTGGACCGATGACGTCCTTCGGGAAGCCTTCGCTGCGGATGCGCTCTGCGTCGGATCGAAGGAGTTGCCGATCATCACCGAACAGGTGAACATCCAAAAGGATTCGCTCGAGATCTCTCTTGCAGGAATCCTCATGATCTGGCAGGGGAAGAACATGGATGACCCGAAAGTCAAGTCACAGAACGTCCGGGATCTCCTGTATGACCGCGCCCTGTGCCAGGTCCAGGCCGCCCAGAGGACCAGGTTCTGCCTGAATGAGCTCGTTCAGGCTTATCTCGAGGACAAGGAGCAGAACATCAAGGACCTTACCTTCAACGAGGACAACGGGCGCGGCCCCAGGAAGGTCGTAGACGAATTGTTCAAGGGAACCGACATCAGCATGGTCATGCCCATGGCGGATTTTCCCCTTCCTCCGGTCTGCACGGGGATCCTGGCGGGGGCGGACGCCCCCGGCGATGACAAGAAGACTCCGGCTTACTTTTTCCAGAGGCACGGTGCCCAGCTCGCGGGGGCCTTTCAAAGAGGGCTGAATTCCCTTGGAATGGCGGGAGTCGATGTCGTAAATATGGGAATCCACGTCAAGAACTCGATCGACATCCTTGCACTCGCGGAGAAAACCTGCAAGAACTGGAAGGAAGCCTCCGATGCACTCGACAAGGTCGTCCGCGCCGAAGGGTTCACCAGGTTGCTGAAAAAGGGTGAGTACCTCGACGTGAAGCATTCGACGATATCGAAGTCCCTGAGCGGATTCGACGCTCCCAAGGAAATCCTCGACAAGAACATCGAAAAATTTCAGGAAGGGATCAAGAGCACCCGGGAGGATATAGAAAGAACCAGCGGCAAGGTCAAGGATCTCCAGGAGAAACTGAAGGCCGAATACGAGCAATGGCACGCCCTTCTCGAAACCATAGAAAGGAACCAGGAGGACCTTGGGATCACTCTCTCGATTTCATCCTCCGACGAGAATTACAAACCCGAACTCCTGGATTTCCTCACCCCCCTCGAACCCCTCAACCCTGAACAGGACGTCCAGTGAGATGACCTGAGCCCGGAGATGTTCCTTAGGCAATTGGGATGCCGTTTCCCGGGACGCGTTCGTCGGAGACGACTTCGTCCCGGGATTTTCTTTTCCCCTATCTCGTTTCGTGGTATCATGGATCTCAAAGAAGCCTTCGGGATGTATGGAGTAGGGGTTGGAACCGGTGGAAAGACCGGCCCGGGGACTTCGATGAACGCTGGTATCGGCGCGAAGTAGATCGTATGGAGAATCGAATGAAGATACGCCGCGGAGTCGCGACGCCCGGGGTTCTTCGCCTGTTGCGGGAACCGTGGGCTTCTTGTGTTTTCCTTTTCACCATATTATTGGTGGCGGTCGTCGCCCTTCCTTTTGCGGCTTTTTCCGCGGAGAAAACGATAGCCATCAAAGTCGCCCAGTATCCCTCAAATATCGATCTGACCTGCCCCCAGGGCGCGGTCTGGCGCCTGGGCGACCGGTCCGGCGAGATCCGCGGGACCGATTCCGTCCAGGTCGTGGGAGCGCTCGCCAGCAAAGCTCTCGTCCGGTATCATGTGATCGTCGATACGATTCCAGTTGCGGATTCCAGCAAGGTTTCCGCGACCAAGTGCCTTTGGGGCGCTTCCGGCTGGCCGGTCGGGGAATTGACGGTCGGGGAGCGATTGTACCATCCGGAAACCGGGGTTCTCCTGTGCGATGTCAGGAGTGTCCTGATTTCCATCGGATCCTTCGACAACCTTCAAGATGCGCAGAATACGGTCGACAACCTATCCGCCTCGGCATTTCCCGCCAAGATACAGGAGGAAGCCGTTCTTCTCTCGCAGGGTAAGATCACCCTGAAAGTTGGAAGCCAGGTGGAAGCTGTCGGCCAGGAACTGGTGATCGAACCTTCGGGGCTGATCCGCCTCAAGAAGGTCGAGTATGCCGCAGGATATCCCTGGCACGGTTTCGAGGACCGCGATTACCGTGGGCCCATCACGTTCAGGTGGGGAGCCCACGACGCGGTCGACTGCATCCAGACCTCGGGCCTTGAAAGGGTCCTTGCCGGAGTGGTTCCCTCCGAAATCTCGGCGAAGGCCCAGATCGGAGCCCTTCAGGCCCAGGCGGTTGCGGCCCGCGGGATGATCCTCGCCGGAATCGGCCAGCGTCATATTGGAGAAGGGTTCGACACCTGTTCCGAGCAGCATTGCCAGGTCTATGCGGGAGAGACGTCCGTTACCCCAGATATTGCGAAGAAGATTGCACCCACCTGGGGATTCGTCCTCGGAACCGCTCAGGGCGGCATCGTTCCTGCCTTCTACTCCTCCAACTGCGGCGGTCACGGGGAAGCCAACCATCTCGTGTGGGGCCCTCCCGCGATTCCGGTTCTGGCTGGCGTCTGGGACGCGGTGCAGCCCCCAGACCTCGACCTTTCCGAGGAGGAACAGGCGGGCGTCTTCATCCGGACCCCTCCCGAAAGTTTTTGCGGTGACAAGACGGTCGAAGGGGGAGACAAGTTCCGCTGGACGAAGACATTCTCCGCCGCCGACTGGAAAACGGTCCAGGACAAGATCGGCGTGGGCCGGATCAGGAAGGTGACCGACATCGCCCGCGGATTTTCCGGACGGATCTACCAGCTCACTTTCGTCGGGGAGGCAGGTTCCAAGACCGTCAAGAAGGAGCTTGCCATCCGCCAGCTCCTGGGAAGCCTCAAGAGTTCCTGTTTCGTGGCCGAATGGAAACTCGATTCCGCGGGTTTCATTGCAGGTGGAACCTTGACCGGCGCGGGTTTCGGGCACGGTGTCGGGATGTGCCAGACGGGCGCACAGTCGCTCGCAAAACGGGGTTGGTCCTTCGACAGGATCCTTCTCCATTACTATCCGGGGAGTTCTCTGAAACAATGGTACTGAATCCGCCTTGCATCTGGCGGCCCGAGGGTGTCCCAACTGCTTCGCGGGGTCGAGGAGGTTCGTCATGAGATCGAAATTGAAGTCGACGGTCTGTCTGGGAATCGTTTGTGTTGTGGCATTCTGGCTGGCCCCGGCATTCGGCCAGGAAAACCCTGTCGGGGCGAAGGTCACGAGCGACGAGGTCAGGTCCTGGTTCATCGGGATCGCCAAGGATGCTCCCGGGAACCTCAAATCCCTGACCTTCTCCCAGCGCGAGTTTCTCTATGATTCTGCGGCGAACCACAAAGTCGCGCGACTCGACAACCTGGGAAAATACGATCCTCAGGGAATCATCGGCTTCTGTTTCGGCCGGGCCATGACGGTCCACCTGATAGCCCTTCGGATGGGCCTGAAGCCGGAGAGCATCCGAAAGCTGTTCATCGTGGGCCCCATGATGGAGGGCGGGCAGATCGTCTGGCGGTTCCACGTCACGACCCTGGTTCTCGGGGATGACGCGACATGGTATTCCATCGACCCGATCGTGGGAAACCCTCTCGCGATCCAGCATTGGATGAAGCGAATGCGGAGCATCTACGACCGGGCGGGAAAGACGAAATTCTATGTCACTCCTCCCTCGGTCGTTCTTCCAGATCTGAAATGTGTTCCCGAGATTCCCAAGGAAACCGGCCAGAATCTGATCGAAGTTTCCTTCGAGCCTCAGGGCAAGCCCGGCTTCACCATCAAGAGCGGTCTCGAGAAGGGTTCCTATGATGTCGATTCCGCGGCGGCGGAGTCCTTTTTTGCCGATGCCCTCGAAAAGGGGCCGGACAAGTTCGATTTCCTTTCGATAACCATCAACGGCGGGGAAATCCCCTTCAACGGCTATTTCGTGGATCTTCTTGCCGCGATCCAGACCGCTCCAGACAAGGATTTCCAGACGCCTTCGGTTTCCATCCTGGCATCGGTTTCGTCCGACAAGAAGCCCGGTTCCCATTTCTCCGCCAGATCCGTCAAGGCGAGGAAGCTTCCTGCCAATGTCCTGAGTTTCCGTTTCAACCTGCTCCCGAAGCCGGAAGACTCCCATGGAACGCCCTGACCTGGAGAGGTCGACATCCCCGTCCGGAACCGCTCTGGCCAACCGTTGAACCGGCATTGCAGGCCTTTTCTCACTTTCTTCCACCCCATCATCCGGCGGAATCCGGAAGACGCGGTCGGTTCCCATCCGCCAGGCGGGGTGACGCTGGTCGAGGTGATGGTGTTCGGTTTCGTTGCGATCCTCTTGCTCACGGGTCTGTTCCGTGTTTTTCTCTCTTCCGGGCGTGTCGCAAGCGAGTCGGGAATGCTTGCGACCGTCGGTGCGACGGCCGAATCGATCCGACAATTCCTCGAGCGGGACAGCCTTTCCGCCCGTCGGTGGGAGATCGTCGGGAGGACGGGTCTCGATCTGATCGACTCACTCGATTCAGGTGGAAACTCCATTCCGCGTATTTCCTACCGTTGGGAGGGAGATGGAAGAACGGTCCGTCGGACCATCGGGGGCAGTGAAACCGCATTCCTTCTGCTGGATTCCGGCGTTCCTGCCAATGAATTCTCGGTCTCTGCCCAAACCCGCGATTTGACGGGAAGTCCCACCACGGATCCGGCTTCGGTTTCTGTCCTGGTCGTGGAAATTGCTTTTCAACGCTCCGCTTCGGACCCCCGGCATGTCATTCCCCTCGAGTTTCGCCGGAAGACGCCCCTTCGGGATGTCTCCCATCCCTTGGACTGGCCTGGAAAATGAGAAGGGGAATCGTCCTTCCCGCCGCGATCTTCATTATGGTCCTGATCGTGGGTTACTTCCTGTCAACGTCTTTTTTTGCCCGTCAGCATTCGGGTACTGCGCACAGATACTTCGAAGGAACCACCGCTGTCAGCCTTGCCGAAGCTGCACTGGACGACATCCAACGTGTTCTCGCCCGCCCGGGCCTTCCCAAAGACCGGCCAAAGCTGGCGGAGTTCTACGCGGGAATCCTCTCCAAACCTGATTCCGAGCTTGGGGGGAAAGTGTTTCAAGCCGAAACAGGGCCGGAAATCCAACGGCTCGTCGAGGACCACAAGGCCCAGCCAATTCTGCATGGGAACGTTGGTGTGGAGGTAACGCTCGAGGTTGCGGGACTCAGGCCCCTGCCGATTCCGGCCGCGGCAGTGGGGTTCCAGCCCGACCCCCGGGAACGTGAGGGGATGATCCGGATCTCCGCCCGCGCCTGGTGTGGACCGGTAACGCGCGTCCTGAGCCTGTTGCGTCGGATCAAGGTGGTTTCGGTCGTTCACCCCGTTCTTTCGAGGTTCACCCTGTTCGTCAGGAATCCCCCAGAAGATCAGGGTCTGCAGAATCCCCTCCATCAGAAGGTCCAGGAAATGTCCCGGGAACGCGATCGTTTCTCCCTGGCGGACGGTAGGCCTGCGAAGCCGATCGTGCTCGATCATGGCATTTCCTTCGATCTCGTTGCCGGCCAGAGATGGGACTTTTCGAAAGTCCGGGCTGGAATCGCCGACGCAGTGGGCGGGAACGGTCTGGTTTTCCTCGGAAACGGGGCATGGGAAGCCAACCTTTCCGAGGGAATGGAAGGGGATGACCTTTCCGAGCGGTTTCTTCTCCGGACCAGGAAATACCGGCTGAAAACCCCGCTCGATCTCTACCTTCTAGCCTGGAATGCGATGAGCGGCTCGGGGCAAGGGTTCGAATCCCCTCCGGCAATCCAGGAATTCTTTCTGGAGTGCACCGGGTTCAACGACGACATCGAGTTCGCCAACCAGAGCGTTGTCCGGTTCAATGATACGCAGGCGATGAGGTTCCTTTTCCGGGAACGCGGGTGGCAGGAAACCCACGGAACCTTCTTCCTCCGCCTCGCGGGAACGAAAAATGCCTTCAGTCCTGCGTTCGTTCTGGGGGACGTGAAACGCTCGTATGTCCATCTGGCCACGATGAACTGCCAGTTGTTCGGCCGGAACTACGAGAACGTGACCCTGCCCTACCTGGGGCGGACACTTTGGGGAAGGATTGCCCGTCGGGATCCTTTCACCGACGAGGATCTGAAGACCCGCAGAACCCTGGAGGGAATTCGAAACGTCCTGCGGATCGGAGCGTCCAACGAGGAAGGACTTTGGGAACACTTCGCGGGAGCTTTGATGTCGAGGATAGAAGAAGAGCCAATGAACCGGTTCCTGGACTTTTCCGGGACGAACGGGGAAGACGGATCCCCGGACTCCCCGTCAGGAGCAGTCACGAACGACCCCGTTCCCCCTGATGGAATCGTCTGGCGTTCTCCCCAGCTTTCCGACGCCCTTTCGGCGGGCGGGGTCCGGCTTCCACGCTTCGAACCCGGGGGCCAGGCTCACCTGGGCCATGACGTGGGAATTGGAAAACCCGGAGAGCGACCTCTCTTCCAGGGCGACCTCCACAGGCTTCCTGGTTTTCCCGAGATCCAGGCGAAGAGCGTCGTTTCGATCGACAGTCTGGAGAGCCTTCTCACGAGATACCAGGACCCCCTTTCGGGGGAGGTTTCCGTTCCGGGAATAATCGCGATCGAAGGGCAGGGCCCCATGATCATCGAAAAGCCTCTGAAAATAGGCCGGGGCCATGGCGGAATCATCCTGACCCGTAGGGACATCGTCATCCGGGCCCCGGTGATTGCGGGTCAGGAGCCCTTGACGCTGTGCTCCGGGGGATCGATCACCATCGGAACCGATCAGCCCATCCAGGCATCCCTGATATGCCTCGGTAACGGGGGGGTTCTTTCCAAAGAACCCGGTCTGGGCGGGTTCACCGTCAAGGGGCCCGTTGCGGCGGGCCGTCTCGACATCGCGAACCTGGTCGCAGGTAACCAGCGGAAGGAGATCGCCCTCGGACCGGCGTTTGGACGCCTTCGAGCCCCGGAAGGGGATCCCTCCGAACCTTTCTTTCCCTATCGTTTTTTCTGTTCTGACGAGCGGCGGATGTATTTCCGCCCCGGCTCCTGAATGAGGGTGAAGACGATGCGGGATGCTGGAATCCGTTGGGCCCGCTTGAACCTTTCCAAATGCGGGTTTTCCCTGATCGAGGTTCTCGTCGGGGCGATGGTCCTCTCCATCCTCCTTTACGCCTTGCTCCGGATCTGGACGAACATGACCCACGTGTCGGAGCAGGGATCCCGTTACGCGGCCTATTACTTCGCCGCGGGCCGTCTCCTGGACCAGATGACCATGGACATCAAGTGCGCGGTCTCTGTACGGCGGGAAAAGGGGCGTCTGGAGCTGGCCATCCCGGGTGGAAACGATTCCTTTGGGACAGTGAAAGTGGTCTATTACCGCGACGGCGACCGTCAAACGGTCATCCGGAATTGCGGGGGAAACCTTTCCCGTTTTGATTTCGGGATCCCCCCTTCCCGGACCGATTCTTTCCTGTTCGAGGTAGAATGAGATTCGGAGGTGGGGCCATGGAGACACGGAACGAAAAAGCTGCTGCCCGGGATTGCCGGTCGCCCGGAAAGGTGTTCCGGCCGATTCACCTTAGCATTCCCCTTTTGCTGTTGGTCACGATCCTGATCGCGGGGATTCCCCTGGTGGGCCTTTCCCAGACGGCGAGTCCCGCAGTCAAGGTTCGGGTGGGCTTTTCCAGCCTTCCACTCGAGATCCGGATCGACCCGCCCGCGGCTGCTTCCTCCCCCGTCGAATGGGTCGACGCCGACCATCCAGTGATGAAGGACGCGATGGCGGCTTCCGCCCCCGCGGGTGCCCAATGGACCGTCCAACCCGGGAAGGTTGTGCGGGTCGCATCCGAAGCCGGGATGCTGACTCTTCCGTCCCGGAAGGCAGAGAACCAGAACTCCTTCGAGACCCCTGCGGGTGGAGCCCCGCCGCCCGACCCGAATTCCCCACCTCCTGCAGTCCAGGTCACGCTGGATGAATTCGCCAAGAAGCGTCCCGATATCTTCGAGCTGATCCCTTCTTGGAACTCCTCCTTCACCGATCGGGCCAAAGTCCTGAAGGAGTGGGTCAAGATAACGACCGAAAGGGGGGATGACTACAAGGCCGCCCTCAAGATCCTGGAGGAGATGGGAAAATGAAACGTCCCAACTGGCCCCGGATGCCAGGTTCCCCATGTCGAAGCGAAAGCGGCAACGGCGGGACGAGCCTCATCGAAATCCTTGTCGTTCTCGTGATTTTGACGACCTTTCTGGTTCCCGTGACGATGAGTTTCACCGAGGTCCGAAGACAGACCTACGATTCGAAGAACCTCGTGACCGCGACGACCATCGGCTTCCGCATGCTCGAAGACCTTAAAGGACACCTTGGAATGCTCTTCATGAGCGGCTTTCCCCCGGATCGCGCAGTCGACTTCCCGGCGAGTTTTTCCGCCCCGGTGAAGGAGGGGGGAACCGTCTTCACCCCCACCCCGCAATTCAAGAATCTGATGGAGGATGGCCGGTGCGTGGGCAAAAAGGTCACTGTCGTCGTGGGTTGGAGCATCCCGGGTTCCACCCGGAAGGAGCATTCGATTTCCTTTTCCCGGTTGGTTTACGCCGGGCCACAACCCTGAAGCGGGTGAAGAGAGGATTTTCGACCTATGGCTACATGATGTGGTCAATTGAATCAGGGTGGATTTCGCGGGGAACGATCCCGCCGATAACCGAAAAATCAAGGAGGGTGGAATCATGAACAGTTCCCGACGGGTTATCCTCGAGCTTCTGGCTCTGGGAGTCTTTTGTCTCCAGTTCACGCTCGCAGGAGCGGTCTGGGCGGATGCTCGAAGCGATATCCAGGCGTTCTATGCCCACCGCCCCGACATTCCCTCGAAGATTTCCGCCTGGTCGGGAAATTCGGACCCTGTCTGGATCCTCAAAGAATGGGTCAAGATCACGACCGAGCGCGGGGCAGACTACGAGAGGGCTTGCCAGATCCTGGCGGAACTCGATCAGGAGGGGTCCCAGAAACACTCGCCTGCGGAACCCGCAGGGGAGGGGACTGGCACTCCGGGTGGAAATCCGGGTAACGGGGGTAACCAGGATGGGTTCGACGATCCGGAGAACGGGGGTGGGGGAACACCCCCGGGAAACGGTGGTGGTCCGGTCCCGGGAACGGAGGGCGGAAGGCCCGCGGGTTGGGATTCCCGGCTCGACCGGCTTGGAATAGGCCTGGAACGAGCATCGGTCGGGGCCGGCCAGGCATGCTGGCGTCTGGTGGAAGCCCGCTGGGAGGATGAAGCCCAAGCCCAGGGGCGGCACCACATCTACATCGAACTGAAAGACGAATCCGGAAACAGGGTGATGGGGGAAAAGGCCGAGATTTCCTGGGCGGACGGATCGACGGTCCTGGCCCCGGAGAACAAACCGGCGGGGGAGTATCCGATCAACTTCCCGATGTATGCCCTTCTGGGCTCCTATGCAGCGAAAGCCCTCGGCCTCCCGAGCGACCGGGTCACGGGGATGGGTCTGGGAAGCATCGAGCAGAAGGGTTTCAAGATCCACACCTGTTTCTGCCTTACCTTTCAGCGGTCGAAAGGTGAATCGGGAGAAGGAAACCCGTCCTTCGGTGGCGGGAGCACCACGCCCGGGCAGGAGTCGCCCCCGTCAGAAACCCCTGGGGATTCAGCCGATTTCCCCCCTCCTTCCACTCCAAGCACCGGAAACGTCCAGTTCGGGATGAACGTCAACCCTCATGCAGCCTGGAGTTCCCCCCACGAGAGCGATACCTTCAAGGGAATTGCATGGGTCAGGATGGTATTCATCATCAGCAGGATGCACGGTGACCTCGAAGGCTCTTTCCGGAAGTTCGATCCCATAGTCAAAGCCTATGCCCAACTCGGGGTCCGGTCCCTTTTCGTGATCAACCAGGAAACCTTCTGGGGAAACGGGCCATGGGACAACGGCAACTGGCAGGAATACTCACGTGGGTTCGCCGAAGTCGCGGGCAAGATAGCGGCCCACTTCGCCCCCTACGGCAATCGCGTCGCCTATGAACTCTGGAACGAAGAGGACGTTTCGAGTAATTCCGCCATTGGCGTCGAACCTGCGAACTTTTCGATTCTGCTCAAAGCCGCCGCGGAGGCGGTGAAGAGGGGGTCCCCAAACTCCCCCGTGGTCCTCGGCGGTCTCTGCGATGGTCCGGATGCATCCCTGGCATACTGCCGAAAGCTCAAAGCCGCGTGCGGAGGGAAAATTCCGGTCGACGCCATCGGGATCCACCCTTATCGCGGATATGGGACGAAGGAGCCGATTCCCAACTGGAACGGAAGCCCCCTTTCATACCATGCCGACATCTTCGGCAAAGAGTTCCCCGGGATTCCGCTCTGGATAACGGAAGTGGGCTTTGCACCTCCACAGGCGGTTTCCGACGAGGAATGCCGCTGGGCCGCTGAATGGATGCTAGATATCTACCGGTACCTTGCCGCTGGCGGGTATCGCCGGATCCCTGTATTCATATGGTTCGCCTGGTCGGACAACATGGTGAACGCCGGAATCATAGATCGGGAAGGTAAACCCAAGAAATCGATGTATGACGCCTTCATGAAGATCCGCAACGGAAAAGTCCGCTGAGGATCTTCTTGGGCCTCAGGTCTGGTTTTTGCGGGCGTCGAAGCATGCGAAGGGAATTGTGACCGTGAAGCCCCCGCTCCCGCGAGCCTTGGGATCGAGGGCTTCCGCCATCTCCCCGAGGAACTTCTCCCCGTCGCCTGGAAGTAACTCCAACCAGTGAGGAAGAAATAGGGCGTTTACCGACCAATGGTTCAGGAAGGCCGAGAAATCCACGAACCGCCACGAGAAGGAACCGGTCGTGGTGTTGAAGGGGTGAAAACCCGCTTCCGCGATCAAGCATTGGATCTCGGAGACGGTCTTCCGTTTCCCGGAAATGTGAGCCTCGACCGCGGGAAGAATCCTTTCCAGCCCCTTCGCCCGGAGGTGAGCCCGGAACTCGCCGTAGAATTCAGTCATCGTTTCGGGGAGGTTCATTGTGGCAACCAGCTGGCAGCCGGGCTTCGACACCCGGAAGCATTCGGAAAGGGCTTTTCGTGCATCGGCGACGTTGTTAAGGCCGTTGTTGGAAATGATCAGATCGAACCCCGCGTCCGGAAATGGAAGGGATTCCGCCACGCCTTCGACCAGCGCGACATTGGTGATTCCGGCCAGTCGGGCCTTGAACCTGGCCCTCTCCAGAGCCGGAACCCATGGATCTATCCCTGCGAGCGAGGCATCCCCGCCCAACCGCATGGCGAGCTCGAGAAGGGGAAAGCCCGTGCCGGTTCCGATGTCGAGCACCCTCATTCCCGGGCGCATTGAAACGGTTTCCAACAGCCGGGTTCCGAATGGGGCTGACCAGAAAGGAGTCTGATCGCATGATGACGCGTCATCTGCGCTTGAATAGTCGAGTCTGATCCGCTTCAGAAACATTGCCCGCCTCCTCGTGATGGAGTTTCCATTCCCGTTGTTTTCGACGTGTTTTCACGATTCTAGTCCATCCCTTCGGATTGTCAAAATCGCAGGCTCTCTTCTGATTCGGGGGTGGATGTGTTGGATGGGTCGGCTTGCTGTTCGGGGCTGGATCTGATAGGATTTCCGCCGGCTACTCCCCAAGGACAAGAGGAGCGTGAGAGATGAGTTTTCTCGACGAGTTGGGGACCGGGGCTTTCTACGACGATTGGGAGGACCGGCCCTCCGAGTTCAGGACGCGGATCATCCGTGAGAGGCTTCACGAGTATCTTTCACACGCGAGGGAGAACGTCCCATTCTACCGGGAGAGAACCCGTTCCGTGGACATCCGCGCGGAGCATCCGCTCTCGAATGTCCCGATCCTGGAATCGGCCGACCTCCGGGAGCTTCTTCCCCCGAAGAGCGATCGACTCCTCGCGAAAAAGGATGCTGCGTTCACGGTCTTCCAGAGTGGCGGAACGACGGGTTTTCCAAAGACGTCGCTTTTCACCTGCGAGGAGATCGACGCCCTTGATCTCCCGAACGCACGGGGTTTCTTCGCCCTGGGGTTGTCGAAAGAGGACCGGGTGGCGAACCTGTTCGCCGTGGGCGGCTTGTACATGACCTTCGTTCATATCAACCGGATGCTGCAGCAGTACGGGTGCATGAACTTCCCCTTTTCGAACCACACCCCCGCGGATTTCATCGGGGCTATGACCCGGTTGTTCAGGATCAACTGCTTCGCCGGGATAACGAGCGTGGTCCTGGATTGCCTGAGGAAGATGGCCGAAACGGGTGACCGCACGATCCGCATCGAGAAAGTTTTCTACGGCGGCGAGCACATCTACCCGGCCGACCGGGAGTTCCTGAGGGAGACCTTCGGCACCTCTCTTGTCGCAGCCCCCGGATATGGAACGGTCGATACCTGGTACATCGGCTACCAGTGCCGCGAATGTGGCCCGGGAGTCTTTCACGCGCATGACGATCAGACCTTCATCGAGATCTTCGACGAGGAAGCCCGTCACCACTGTGGTCCGGGGGAGACGGGCATGATGTATGCCACCCCCTTCGTCCGGAGGCTCACCCCGATCATCCGGTACCGCGTCGGGGATCGCGCGCAATGGCTCGGAGACCCCTGCCCCTGCGGAAGGACGACTCCGCGGTTCCGGCTCCTGGGCAGGGGAGACGACGTTCTCAGGATCGGTTTCGATTTCATCGACTACGCCTACGTCCAGGAGAAGGTGGCTTCGATCCCGGGTTTGTCGGGAACGGTTCAGATCGAGAAGAAGCGTGAAGGGGGGATGGACCTGCTGGTCATCCGGGTGGAAACGTCCGCTCCGGTTTCCGAGCATCCGCAGCTCGCCAATAGGCTCGAGTCGGAATTGATCGGAAACAAGCTCTCCCTGAGGAACCTGGTCGAAAAGAAGATGATCTGGCCGCTTTCCATCGAACTTCTTCCCCCGGGTTCGATTCCCCGGAATCCCCGGACAGGGAAGCTCATCAGGGTGATCGATGCGATTTGAGAGGTGGTCCCGGTGAAGCCCCAGGGACCGGCCGGCAGTGGTGATTCCCAGGGTGTTGTCGAGTTTCCCGCGCTTCCCCCATTCATCGAAGCCACGATCGATTTCGTCACGGGTTTCGCCCGTGAGAACGGGATGGCGGTGGAGAGTCTGGAAACCCTGTCGAAAGGCGTTCGGGGAGCGATCTCCCTGATACAGGGAGTCCAGGGCCGGGGAAGGCCCGCTCCCACCATCCGGGTCACGGTTTCCGAAAGCGGAGGGCGGCTGACGGTCGAGCTGCTGAACCGCGGGGTTCCGATCCATCAGCGTGGAACCTCCATCCTCGACGAAGCCCTTGGCCGGTTTTCCGTTTCTCCTGACGATTTCGAGAGCATCAGGGTCGATAACCTCGGCCGCGCGGGCCAGGTGATCTCCCTTGGAATCTTGCTCGGCCAATCCGCAATACCGAGTTCGGTTACGGACGGGGCTTCCTGCCCCAGGGAGACCCTCGAACTTGCCGAGGAACAGGTCCGCATCAGGGAGCTTGAGGAAGGCGAAGAGGGCGCCCTGAGCAGGCTTTTCTACGCTGTTTACGGATACAACTATATCAACGAGTTCATCTACTACCCGGAAAAAATCCGTGCGCTCATCAGCGAGGGAAGACTGATTTCGATCGTGGCTGCCGTTCCGGAGGGACGCATGGTGGGCCACGTCGGGCTTATGGTGAGAAATGAAAACCCGCTGGTGATCGAACCCTGCCTCGGGGTAACGGATCCGATGGCCAAGTCAAAGGGGCTTTTCAGCCGGCTGTTCCATGCGACCATGGAAAAGGCCGAAACCCTTTCAGCCCATTATCTCTTCTTCGACTTCGTTACGAACCATGACCTGAGCCAACGCCTCATCTCCCGGTACGGATGTGTCGATCTTGCCCTGTTCCTGGGATGCCAGAGCCCCGCCACACAGGCCAAGCTGAGCGACCTCGGACTGGGAGCTGATCCAAGCCGGAGCGACCGGTACTCGATCCTTTACGGTGTCATTCCAAAGATTTCCCACCCCTTCGGCCGGGAAGTCAGTCTTCCCGAAAATCTCGGCCGGATGCTCGGCTTTCTTCTGGACCCCCTGGGGATGAGCTGGGTTCCCGCATCGCGGTTCAGCGTCCTCGAGAAGACCGGCTCCTACTCAATCTCCCGGGAACCCTCGCAGGAATCGGTCCAGTTCTCCTTCGAGATCCCGGGAAAAGCCGCACTGGAGAGCCTTGTCCAGGATTGGATCCACCTCAAAAAAGAAGGTTATCTCTACGCTGGGGTGGATGTTCCCCTTGATCAGCCCGGCCTGGGAACCCTTTACGAAGCTCTTTCCCAGCACGGTTTCTTCGTTGGGGGGTTCATTCCCTACCGGTGTTCCGACCGCCTTGCCATACGGTTTCAGGCCATCGGACCCCGGAAGGTCGATTTTTCCGAGATCCACGTCTTTTCCGAATACGCCAGACGTCTCCTGGGGGTCATAAAGGAAAACCATGAAAGGAATGTGCGAAATGAATGATTTTCCGGCGAGCGGTTCCCTTTGCCGGGCACCAAATCCCCTCGACTGGAGCGGGAAATCCCGGAAGCTGATGGTCGATGCGTGCCGGGAGATGGCAACTTTCCACGCTGAGCACAGCGAGGAGATCGCCAGGATCTATCGAAAACGCGGTTTCTCTCCGGATTCAATAAAGAAGGAAGAGGATCTGGAGCGGATCCCATCAATTGGGGTCACCGCTATGAAGTATTTCCTCCTGACCTCCCTTCCCGAGGAAGAGGCCGTTCTCAAGCTCACCTCGTCGGGGACGAGGGGCCAGAAGACCCAGATCTGGTTCGACCGGGACAGCCTGGACCGTGTCCAGGCGCAGCTCGAAGAGCTGTGGAAGCAGGAGGGGCTCGTTTCCAGGGAGCCCACCAACTACCTGATGCTGGTTTACGATCCTGACGAGGCAAAAGACCTCGGCATCGCCTTCACGTTGAAGAATCAGCAACGGTTCGCTCCCCCTGCCGAAACCTTCTTCGCGATCCGGAAGAACAAGGCCGGGGAGTGGGCCTTCGACCTTCCGAGCGTCCTGGGCAAGATCGAGGTCTTCATCGAGGAGGGAAAACCCGTCAGGGTGATGGGAATCATCAGCTTCATCTACGAGCTCCTCGAGGAACTCGAGCGGACCCGCCCGGTCAAGCTTCCGGCGGGCAGCCGTCTCCTCACCGGGGGTGGCTGGAAGACCGCCGATGACAAGCGGGTTCCACGCGACTTTTTCCGCCAGAAAGCCTCGAGAATGTTGGGGATTTGCGAAGAGAACATCAGGGACGGATACGGAATGGCGGAACACAGTGCACCTTACATCGAATGCCGACTGCACAGGTTTCACATTCCCGTTTACAACCGCGTCTTCGCGAGGGACCCCGTCGACCTGGGGCTTCTTCCCCCTGGCGAAACCGGGCTCTTGGAGCTGCTGACGCCCTTCAACGCGATGATGCCCAACCTCTCCATCCTGTCAACCGACCTTGGCTTCATCGATCCGGAGCCATGCACCTGCGGGTGGAAGGCTCCCACCTTCACCCTGGTGGGCCGTGGAGGGCTGGTCAAGCACAAGGGGTGCGCCATCAAGGCCGGTGAGATCCTCAGGAGGAAATCATGACGAACCAGAAGTCACGCTACCTTTTCGGCGCTTGGAAATCTGCCGCAAGGCCGCTCACGGTCGAAGAGGCAGCGGAAATTTGCGGCGAAGCCGACCGGAAACGGGAAGCGCTTTCCCGGTATCCGCTCGACAAGGTGCTCGAACTGTTGGGACGTCTCGGGAAAACCTGGCAGGATCCGAAATTCGGTCCGAGGAAGCGGATGCTCGAGGTCCTTCCCGCCGAGACCGGGTTTTCCCGCGAAATGGTGGAACTGGGCTTGGACGAACTTCCCCGGATGTTCGATCCGGACGTGCTCGAGGCGAAGCTCGAAAGCGAGATGCGGGGAATTCCCCGGCTTGGGGAGTGGAAATACCAGGCTGCGGACCGGACGAGCCTTGCCTGGCAACCCCTGGGAACCATCTTCCACGTGCTGGCTGGCAACGTGTTCCTCGTCGGGGCGGGATCGCTCCTGGGGGGCCTCGTCACCGGCAACGTCTCGATCTTCAAGATGTCCTCGGGGGAGCGGGTCTTCCTTCCCGCCCTGATCAGAAGCCTTCAGGATATCGACCGGGATGGGGTGGTCTCGGGGAGCCTTGCGCTGGTCGACGTTCCTTCCTCAAACTCCGATGTGCTCGGGGAGTTCAAACGCCACGTCGACGGGATCGTCGTTTGGGGAGGGGAAGAAGCCGTGAAGGGATTCCGGAACGACCTTCCCGCCCGGACGAGACTGATCATCTACGGACCCAAGCTCAGCATCGCTGTCGTCACGCGAAACGGGCTGGCGGAGTATGGGGTGGCCGAAGTCGCGAGGAGACTCGCGGGGGAGATCGCGATCTGGGATCAAAACGCCTGCACTGCCCCGCAGGTCTGCTTCGTCCAGGACCGGGTGAATGCCGAAAAGCTCGCCGCAGCCCTTCCCCCCGAGCTCGAGAAGGTTACGTCTTCGATGCCTCCGGGCCCCCCTGACATGCAGACCGCGGTCGAGATCAGGAAGCTCAGGACCGTCTTCGAGGTGGCCCATGCGCGTGGGGAGGGCCGTCTCTTCGAGTCTCCCCGGGGTCTCGACTGGACGGTGGTTCTTGACCACGACCGGGAAATCCAGCCATCTCCGCTCCATAGGACGCTCCGGCTTGTGCCCTTCGATACGATCGATGATTTCCTTCCCCAGATGCGGGGTTTGCGGGGATATCTCCAGACCGTGGGGTTGATTTCTGGCTCGGAAAAGCGTCAGGCTCTCTCCCGAAGTTTCATTGAAGCCGGCGCGGTCAGGGTCACCGATATCGGAGCGATGTCGGGTGGAGTTCCCGACGACCCCCACGACGGGGCATACGACCTCCCCCAGTTCGTCAACATCGTCTTCCGTCGTTCCGGGAAAGAGGACGACGAGTTCCATCCTTTCGACTTCGCTTTGGAGGATGAGCGAAAGGCGGTGTTCGATTCCCGGCTCCGGAAACTCGTGCGCAAGGCGAGATCGGCTCCGTATTTCAATAGGATTCTCGGAGGGCTGGAAATCCAAGGGATCGAGGATCTCCCGAAGATCCCGATCCTGACTCGGGAGGAGCTCGAAAGGCATATCCTGCCCGGATCAAGGGATCTCGTGACCGGTCCGTACTGGGGCGGGTACGTTTCGCGAAGCGGGGGTTCCACCGGGGAACCGAAGTTCTCCGTCTATGACGGGCCCGACTGGGAACAGATGATCGCTCAGGCGGTAAGGCTCTTCCGGGCCGCGGGAATCAGGAAGGGAGACCGGCTGGCGAACTGCTTTCTCGCCGGCGACCTGTATGGAAGCTTCGTCTCATTCGATCACATAAACGTCAGGGTCGGGGTGACAACCTTCGGGTTTGCCGGGGATGTCAAGCCCGAAATCTTCCACCGAGTCTGGAAGGGGTTCGGGATCAACGTCGTGCAGGGAGTTCCCACCGTTCTGCTTCCCCTTTTCCGGACCCTGAAAAAGATGGATCCCGAATTCGGAATCGAGAAGATCCTGTTTGCGGGATCTCCCATGAGCCCGTCCGATCGGGAATGGATCGTTTCCGAGCTCGGAACCAGGAGGATCGCGTCGGTCATCGGGGCGAACGACGGAGGGGAGATCGGTTTCCAGTGCGCCGAAATGACTGGGACGATGCACCACTCGATCGACGATTTCAACTACATCGAGATCGTCGACGAAGCCGGAAAGCCGCTTGTCGACGGCGAAGCGGGACGAGTTCTCATTACGAGCCTGCTCAAGTACGCGGTTCCGTTGATCCGTTACGACATCGGCGATCTCGGCAGGATCGTTCCCGGGAAATGCCCCTGCGGCCGGACGATGAGGCGTTTCGAGTTCCTGGGCCGTTCTGGTGACACGATCACCGTCGGCCTCCTCAACATCACGCTTCGCGATTTCCGGGAAGCACTGAAGGCTTTTCCCATTTCGGAGATCCAACTTGCGGGCCGGAACGAGGCGGGTCGAGAGTTCGTGGTCATCCGTCTCGAAACCGAGGAACGTTCGGATGGTTTCAAGAAGCGGGTCCTGGAAGCGCTGTACAAGGGTGTGGCCAATCTCCGTTCCCGGATCGAATCGGGAAAGCTCTGGAAGGTCGTCATAGAACTGTTTCCGCCGGGTGCCCTTCCCCGGAACCCAAGGACGGGAAAAGTGAAGGGTGTTCTCGATGAACGCGAGTGAAGGGGTTCCCACAAGCCCGGGGGGGGAGCCTGGGGGGCTTTTTCACCCCAGCCCGTCCTGCCTCGTTGAGGCGTATCCGGGGCCGACGGCCCTCTGGGAGATGGCAACTTGAAAGCCAGACGACGTTTCTTCCTGTTCCGGAACCGGGACTTTCTTCTTCTCTGGGTGGGCCAGATTTTGAGTCAGGCGGGGACGAAGATGTACCAACTGGCGATAGTCTGGTGGCTCCTCTCCCAAGCTGGGAAGTCGGGTGGACTCGCGCTGGGGGCGTTCCTCGTGGTCTGCGCCCTTCCCTCGATCCTCCTGGTGAAGCCGATCGGCCGGACGGTAGACAAGATCAGGAGCAAGCGTTTGCTCGTCACCTGCGACCTCGGCGCATTCGTGCTGATGATGTGGGCGGGTGGGCTCCTGGAGTCAGGCTCATTTTCCCTGATCCAGACCTACGTCGTGGGATTTACCATCGCCCTCATCGAAGGCTTCTTCAATCCTGGGCTCAACAAGGCCCTTCCGGAAATCGTCCTCGCCGAAGACATGGAGTCTGCGGTATCCTTCCAGTCATCGACGCAGTCCATGGCGAGCTTTGTGGGTGCACTTGCCGGGGCCTTCCTGATCGATCGGGTTGGAATCCCCGGTCTGGTCATTATCAACGGGTACAGTTTTCTCTTCTCTGCGCTAGTGAACTGGCTGATCAGGTTCAAGGCCCCGGAACTCATGAAGGGCGCCCCGGCCGGGGTCGCGGCTGGATCGTACGCAACCCTTGACCTTGACCGGATGCCCCTCCTCAAGAAGATCCTTCTGGGCTTCGGGATGATCAATTTCTTCGCCACCCCGATCCTGGTGGTTCTACCTCTTTTCGTCCAGAAAACGTTGAAAGAGCCCGCATCGACTCTTGGGAAGCTTGAAGCCGCGTTATGCCTGGGTCTTCTGGTGGGTACTTTTTCCTCCTCCTTTATCGAGTCGGAACACCGCACCGTGAAGGTTGGAGCGGTTTGCCTGACCATCCTCGGGCTATCCATTTTCCTCCCGGGTCTTTTCCCTTTTTTTTCGACCACCCTGTTGTTCCTTTTTGTGGCGGGCTGCGCTTTGGGGATCAACAACGTGAAGTTCGTAACGCTGTTCCAGGCAATCGTTCCCACCGCCGTTAAGGGGAAGTTCTTCGCCATCATGCAGGCGTTGATCAGCTTCACCTTTCCGGTGGCCTACCTCCTTTTCGGATTTCTCGGCGATCTCGTTGAAGCGTCGGTTCTTTTCCTGATCGAAGGAGCTGGAGTAATGATCGTTTCGGGTTTTTTCTGGTTCCTTTCCCGCAGGGAATCTGAACTATATGAACCTGTTACCGAGGGGGGTGAAGGAAGATGATCGCGCAAGCCTTTTCTATCCGGCCGGCCTCGCACGGCGACGTGATGCCCATCGTGGAAATGTACCAGGGGGCGGCGGTGGAGGTGATGAACGATCCCCTTTTCCTCGATCACAGGAAACTGGGGAGTTCCCTTTCTGACAAAGGATTTCAATGGATTGTCGCCGAGGCCGGGGGAAAGATCGTCGGGGTCCTTGCCGTGAAACGCGATCTCGAGCAGCGGATCGGGAAGATCGTGAGGCTTTACACAGATCCCCTAGCCGATGGAGGCAGAAAAATCCAGCGGTCCCTGATCGCTGCTGCGGCCGAAGCCGGGCGGCCACAGCTGGATCTGCTCTTCATCACCACAAGGTTCATTTCGTTCGACCAACTCCTCCTTTCCGTGGAAGAGGGGTTCCGCTTTCTCGGCTTCTTCCCGACCTCGGCCCGTGAAAGGACTCGTAATCCGGCGGGAGTGACGGTAAGGTACTTCGATGGAGTTCTCGAGGGAAAGCGGTTCCAGGGTTTTCCGCTTCATCCCATCGTTGCTCCATTCTTTGAGTTGATCTGTGATGATTGGACGCTGCCTCCTCTTCCCGCGTTTCACCCTCCGAGGGTCGAAGAGGCTCTGGGCACAGGTGCGGTGGAACTGGAACTGATCGAAGCCCCCAACTTCGTTCGGAGAAAATATAGCCGCCTGCGCGAAATGGACCTCCTGTCCACCAACTTCTATCCCTTCCAGGAACCCAACGTCCTCCTTACCGATCCCGAGGGAAAGCTCGAGGTCTTTGCCGCAGTAAACGATTCCTTCCGGTTTGCCTCCGTGATCGTTGAACGGCTTGAGATCCCGGTCGACCCTTCGGTGTTGTACCGTGAGGTGGCCCGACTGCTCCATGATCGGAACATGAGCTACATCGAAATGATCGTGGATGCCGCGGACTGCCAGGGAATCGAGTTCATGACCAGGGCCGGGTTCGTCCCCGTGGTCTACTTTCCTGCCCTGAAGATGCACGGAAACCAGCGCCGCGACTTCGTCGTCCTCGGGCATACCTATGAACGACTCCTATTCTGCGTCGAGAGCCTTCGAACTCGCTTCCCAAAATTCACACGAGTCTACGCCGACCTGGAAATCCGCCGTCATCTCCCCTGACATCCGGGGAGATCTAAATCGGGGACATGAGAATCAATTCCAATTGATTCTCATGTCCCCGATTTTGAGATCATCCAGACCGTCATCCAGATATTCACTGGTGGCGGTAGTGGTGGCGGCGGCAATGGAATCGATGGAAGCCACTATGGGGATACCGACATGGCTGGTATCCGGTGGAGGAACAACCAACCCAACCGGGGCATCTGGTTACCACATGGCTGGTTTTTGCACTTATCGGTAGAGAAGGGCTTGGGGCCTCCTCAATGACTATGGCTATTCTCCATTTTTTCTGAGATCAGGGTTGTTGTCACGGCTGATCCGGATGGTTGCCCTTTCTCTGGGTCTCTGGTGCCGGGAAAGAACTGCGGTTGCGTTGGGTTTGCTCCTCCTTGCCGGCCTCCTCCGACTTCCTCCGACTTCCTCTGGATAACGCTGGATCCCCTCGAAAACACTGGGTTCCCAGATACCTGCCGCCCATCCTGGAGATTATTGGTTTCATGCTGTTCCGACAGACGGCCGTTGACAATGCCGGAATCAATTTTCCGGGGGAACCCCGGTCCCTGGTAATCCTTTCCAGGAGAACGCGATCCTCCAGCTTTTCGGCCTGTTTCTTCTTGTGGTTCTGGGTTCATGGGGAGCCCACAGAGGTCCGTGTTCAAGGAGGATTCAAGAAGCAATGAGGAAGTTTCGTCCCGCTCTCGAGATCAACTCAGGAAATATCGATTCCTAAAACGATCTCGGGGTTCTCCTGCAACGCACGGGAAATCTCGAAGCCGCGGTGATGTATTATAGGGCGGCGGTCCGGATCCGTCCGACCTGTTTCGAGGCGAGGGCGAACCTTGCCAGAGCGGAAAAAGATCGTGGAAACTCGGAATTGGGGGTTGGGATCATGCCGGAGGGATGTCGCGAGTCTTCGGAAGATTCGGTCCGCCATTCACGCTCGTGGAACGCATTTTGTGCGTTTCTGGGCGAAACCCTGGGGATCTGGGCGGGTGGAGTGACCCCGCATCCCCATCTTCCCTGGGTGTTTTTCTGAGTGAAGGACATCTTGACCAATTCTCTGGCACTGGTATTGTGTTCGGAGGGTTTTCAACCGATTCCTGCGACTCAGCTTCAGGAGGTTATGTGAAGGAAGCAGAATTCCGAAAGGTTCTCCAAGGGTTGGCAGAAGGGTGGTCGAAACGGGAATATCGGAATGTGAGCGAGGC
Organism: uncultured bacterium; assembly: GCA_964428355.1. GTDB lineage: Bacteria > Muiribacteriota > Ozemobacteria > Ozemobacterales > Ozemobacteraceae > CAYRYU01. Next base: position 44,186 of record CAYRYU010000030.1, on the reverse strand, counting down.
ATTCGCCAAGGACGTGCGATATGCCGACCCGCTCCGGTATTCATTTTCCAACCGTCAGGATCTTCTCGCCTTCTTCGAGGCGGACGAAGGCCAGGAGCAGAAAACGGTTTTCCACACGATGATTTTCGATGAATTCCGGCAGATGGGTGCGGTTGAATACACCTATGAGGGAACCCACCGGTATCACGGTGTGGCGCTGATCAGGTTGGAAAACGGACTGATCACGCACTGGCGTGAATATCAGCACGTCGACCCGCGCGAATGGGAGGAGTTCATCTCCGGGACTGGTTTCCCGTTACCGTAAAGGGATTCGGGGGTGCGCTGTTGGAGAGAACAAACGAGTTTGAGCACGGATCGGGGTTGGTTTCGTGACGTGAAAAGGAGTAACATTCTATTCTCCCGGAGGAATAGATGATCTATCCAAATCGCTCGACCGGGTCATTCAGTGGAAGTCTGCGGGAAACATGATTTTTCGATCATACCGAGTTCCAATCTGGACGATGAGGTTCTTCTTCTCTCTTGCCTTGGCATGGCTGCTTTTTTCCTTCTCCCCGAGGACCCTCGAAGGACAGGCCCGTGAGCACCGATTGTTCGGGAATCCCGGGGAGGAGTTTTCTGATGGCAGCCTTGGGACCGTTTCCCTATGCGGGGAAACCGAAGCCTTTGATAAGGCTTCCCCCGACTCTATCCGGGAAGTTCTCCCCCGCGCGATCGAATCCATAGACAAGGCATTCGAACTTCCCCTCGATCTATTGATTGAAGCTACGGTCAAGGAAGACCAACTTGCCTCGGAGGCGTGGAAGGAAAGAATATCCGGCGTTCTGAACCATTCTTCAAAACTTTACCGAAAGCACTCCTTCAGGCTGGAAGACGTATCCTCCCATCTTCATTCCCTCATTTACCAACAATGCCTCGAGCTTCTCGGAAATGTTTCCCTTCGACCGGTAATCGCGAAGAAGATCGAACGCCTGAACGAGTGGTTTCTTCTTCTTCCGAAAAAGGTGTGCGACCCGTTCTCTCTTCCGGAAACATGCCGAAAAGAGAACGCGGACCGCCTTCGAGGTCTCCAGAAGTCTGAGTCCATTTTCTCGCTGTTCTTCCTGAACACGGAATCCGGGAAGAAGCGGATTTTGAACGGGGATTTCGACCTCGTTTTCCGTGGAACCGATATGCTCCAGACGGATTTCCGCCAGAGCGAAAGACTCGCAATCGGAATACTTCTGGAAGACCCGGACCTTTGCATCGGCTCTTATCGGTTCTGGAAGAACTTCATGGAATGGGACCCTACCCAACTGCCCGGAGGGAACCGCCTTCAGCATGCCATCCGAAAAACTGAATCCGGGAGATGGATTTCCCTCGATGTCCGAACGGGGCATTTCGAAAAAATGCTCTTCGATCCCGTGCTCGATCCAAGGACGAGGAAAGCCCTTTCGAACCGCGATTATCTGTTCGTCTCAAGGCATTACCGGTCCGCGGCCCTTTTTGGGCCGGTCATTTTCGCCATCTTCCTTGCCGAGCCTCGGGGGCTTGATTTGAACACATTCTTGAGGGAAAACCACGATTTTTATCGGACGAAAGTCCCTTCCGAAAAGCGCCTTTCCCTCAAAGGGATCTGGGGGAACATCATCACGGATTTCGACGAATTGTTGCTGGCTTCATACATTCCCGCTCGGGAAGTCGTTGGGTGTGATATCCGCCCCAACCCGTCCCCCCTTCCCCCCCAAGTCTCCCTTTCCCTGAAAAAGCCCGGCCCTCTATTGAGAAGATATCACAAGCGGTTTTTCAATGACCTGATGTGGCTCGATGTCCTCGATGGGGAAAACAGGCTTGTGGGCTTTCTTTCGACCGACCGGAGGATTCTCGAGGAAGGAATCCCCGCAAAGGCAATTCCCAGATGCGTTAAGCCGGGAAAAGGGGAAAAGGGCAACCTTCCGGAAATCCTCAGGGGATTGAGATCCGGGGGGAAAGAAGTCTTATTCCTCGAAGCCCGGACAGGTGAGATCCGCTAATCGAGCGGGATGCGATCGATTGCGACATCTTCGATCCCGAAAATCCTGATGACAAGGTCGAGGATGCGCATCTGACCTTCGAGTAGCTCGGGTTTGTCGGGACGATAAGTGTCCAGGCCGATTCCCCGGTCGGGAAGATCGGTAACCAAAAAGACGGCACCCTCCGAGATCTTCGTGGCGACGTCATCGAAGAGATATGCGGCCTCTACATCGATGGTGGAGAACCCTGAATCCTGGAAGTCCCGGATCATCTTTCCGGTTTCCATCAGGACCGAAGGAACGGAAACGTGACGTGGGGTGGTTTTGCACCACGGTTCAAAACCCTTTGGCAGGCGTTTCACCACCCGGTGAAGCGGGTTCCGAAAACGGGACTTCCTCTGCTTTCCCTCGAGGTCACAAGCGAAAAACCTTCTGGGCACAATAATTGCCCCGGGAGTCAACGAAGGATCAAGGCCTCCGGAAGAACCGACAAACAAGGTCTTCTTCGCCCCAGCCGAGCGGAGGTGACGCGCCAGAACCAAGGCATTATCCCCGTAAGGATGTCTTGAAACGACCATTCGCCGCGAACGCCCCTCACGGTCGAAGATGGTGAACAAGCTGAATTCGAACTGGACGGGGAGTCGCTTTCCAGACTGGAATCGGAACCCTGGGGAAGACTCGCGATGCCTGAACCCTTCCGGGGTGAGGAAAACCGGCAGGGATGCGATCCCGTTCCCCGATCCTTCGAAGAGGGACAGGAGACTCTTTTCCATCCCGGCAAGCTCACGGAATTCATTGTAATGCTTGAAAAATGCTTGCGGAGGCTTTGTCGAGATGTCCCTGGCGAACCGGTGCACCTTCTTGAGGAATTCCATCCGTTTAGAGGAAAACCCCTCACGGCGAGAGAATTGGCGGGCTATCAGCAGTTCAAAGAGTCCGGTCCCATTCTTCCCGAAGAATTCCTTCAACCACTCGGCTTTCATCCAGGCGAGCTTTCGGCTCGTGAAGTCCCTTACGAAAGACTTGCGATACCCCATGATCGCGAAATCGATCGGACCCGCGGCGGCCATTCCAGCGGCAATCGCAGGATCACTTTTCGGTCGCTGCGTGGACACCAGCAATTCGACCCGGTTCGGGGGAACCCCGGCAAATCGGTAACACAAGGCCTTATGGATCGCCAGATCGCGACCCCGGCTCCGAAAATCGATGACGGTCGCGGGGTCATTTCGGGGCCGGAAAAGTTTCACCTCGCCTCCGTTCGGCAAGAAATCCGTGAATACCTCCAGTAAAATCGGGTGGAAAAACTCCCGGCAGGCGGTTTCCCCGCCTTCAAAAACCACGATTCGTCGGATGGTGTCCGAAGCAACCTCCTGAAGCAGGCGCAGGGGAACCCGTGCTCTCGCATACTTTTGCGGATCGGGCAAGGAATGTCGGCCCCCAAGCCCGGGAAGCCGAATCCGCTGATGGGTGTTTTTGGGGGAAAGCAAGGGAGCAACTGACCTGGCCTGGGCAACGGGGAAAAGCATGATCGAAACGACGATCAAACCGACAACCCGGGAAGACCAGCTTCGCCTTTCCGGAGAGACAAACTTCGCAAGGGATCTCAAGGGGTTCCTGATGGTTCCCTTTCCCCCCGAGCGTTTCGTATCAGAGTCATTCATCATCTTCAAATCTGAAATTCCTTTCAGAGTCGGGTTTTTCGCAACGCGAAAGAAATTGGGGACATGAGAATCATTAACCTAAAGATTCTCATGTCCCCGAATTTGAAAAGATTCTCATGTCCCCATTTTAAGGAAGGGGATGCGGGGGGAGTTACTTTCCGAGGTTTTTGAGGACGGCCTGGCGGTAAAAGGGCATTCGGTCGTAAACTCCGTCTCCGGGGCAGGATTTGGAAGAAAAGTCACGGTGTCCGAAATACTGGGCTTTGGGGTCCACCTTGTAGGTGGCGGAAAGCCAGGTCAGAAGGTTGATGAGGGAAGCCTCGATCTGGGGGTTGTTCGAGTCGGCTCCGGGATCGTAATTTCCGATCACACAGATTCCAACACTGTTGGTGTTGGGAGGACAGTGGGCTCCGACCACGTTTTCCGGGCGTCCCTGGAAGATCTTGCCTTCGGGGCCGATCAGGAAGTGGTATCCGATGTCGCTCCAACCGGTTGCGGGGTCATCCATGTGGTAGTTCTGTATTCCCCTGATCGTTGCCGCACCTTTGTATTGCGCCTGGGCGGGGGACCAGCTGTGGTGGAGGACAATGCGCTGGACGGATTGGGGATTGTAGCTCCCCTTCGGGGGCCGGGCGTTCCAGTCGGCTCTCGAAACGATCGGAGGTTTTGGCCATGCGACCGAAGCTTCGAAAGGTGCAGGCTTCTTCAGCAGGAACTCCATCGTGTCTTCCCCGAGTTTCTTCCCCTGGACGGTGAAACGCTTGATGCGGGTTGTTCCGCGCCGGTCGTCGCGAACGATGAAAAGCAGCTGATAAGCTGTTGCAGACCGGACATCGGCATAATGGAACTCGCCGTCGAACTCGAGGTAACGAGTCCAGATGCCCGACCCCTCGTATTGGAAGCGGGCATACGACCGGACCGTGGCGGTCGGGGACTTCTCGATGTCGGTCGAGATCAGGATGTTATCCAGACCTTTTCCGATCTGGAACTCCTCGGTTTCGAAGCGGGCGTAGTTCCCCGATTCGCATTGGAAACCCGGCTCGATGGCGGTCTGATACTCGGGGGTGTCCTCGTCAGCAAAACCGGTTCCGGACAGGAAAACCAGCCCTAGAAAAAGAAACAGGATCAATCCGCGCGAAATACTCTTCATTCTACACACCTCGTGCGAAATTCGTTATGTACCATTCTAACCCGCTTCAGGGGCTCATGAAAGGCATTTCCCGCGAAGGTGCGGGGACATTTTTCCCCTGCGTCCGAAGCGGGTTCCGAGGGTGAAGGTGACGCGAATTATGCGGCCGGGGTCAATCCCATTCCACTCCGTCGACTCCCTCCACCCCGAGGCCGGGTAGGTCGGGGACCTTCAGGAAGGGGCCTTCGATGAGGACTCCCCCCCTGACGGGATCAGCCGCACACAACGAGGGGCTGTCGAGATCGAACCGCGAAATGATGCTTCTTCCACAAGCCAGATGGGTCGCCGCGGTCACGCTCAGCTTGCTTTCCATCATGCATCCCATGAAACACTCGGTTCCGTGGTGCTCGGCGACGGCGCAAATGCGTTGTGCCGCCCGCAGGCCCCCGGTTTTCATCAGTTTGATGTTGAGGAGATCTGCTGCCCGGGTGGAAAGTATGCGCTCCGCGTCAGAGGGTGAAAAGACGCTTTCGTCAGCCAGGACGGGGGTTCTGATCGCATCACGGACGCTTCTGAGACCCTCGAGGTCATGCGCGGGAACCGGCTGCTCGAGAAGTTCGATTCCCATTCGGGCTTCCTCGATGGCGGACATTATGCGGATTGCTTCCCTGGCGGTCCAACCCTGGTTGGCGTCGAGACGGATCGTGACATCGGGACCCACCGCCTCCCTGATGGCCCGGATTCTCGCGATATCGAGTTCGGGCTGCTTTCCGACCTTCAACTTGATGATCCGGAAACCCCTTCCGACGGCTTCCCTGCTGTCCCGGGCCATCTCCTCCGGGCTGTTGACGCTGATGGTGAGATCGGTTTCGATCCGGTTCCGGAAACCTCCGAAGAATTGGTACAACGGGATTTCGTGCAGTTTCCCGAAAAGGTCGTGGATGGCGATATCGACCGCGGCCTTGGGGCTGGTGTTCCTCATGCAGGATCGGTCGAGGGCGTTGAGGGTCTCTTCCAGGTTTCCGATGTCCCTGCCGACGAGGGCGGGGGTGATGTACTCGTGGATCGCCCCGCGGATTCCTCCGAGGGAATCACCTGTAACGGCTCCTGAAGGGGGGGCTTCCCCCAGGCCCCGGGCCTCGGAATCGGTTGAAATCTCGACAATCACGGTCCGAAGGTGCTCGAGGGTTCTTAGCGCGGTTTTGAAGGGCTTCCGCAAGGGGATGGAAACGATCCCGGTCCTGATTCCAGTGATCTTCACGGTTTCCTCCGTTCAGGTCATTTTCCCGTTCCGGGAGCGATAACGAACTCCCGTGCTGAATAGATTCCGGCCATCCAGGGTTTTCCGCTGGAAAGGAAAATCGCCAGAAGAGGGGTGACGAACACGACCCTGGTCTTGGACCGTTTCATGACTCCCTTTTCGTCGGGAACGCTGAACCCTGCGAAGTCATGGATGATGAAGTAGTCTCTTCCCTCGCGGCCGAGGTAGAGCATGGCGTGTCCGTCCATGTAGATGGGTGTGGCGGGTGGAAGGGAGTCGAAGACCTTCTTCTTGGCCTCGATATCCATGTCGGGGGGCATGTCATGCCGGATCCCGACCGCCTGCCTGCCTTGCTCACCAGCGTTTCGGGGGAGCTGGAGCCCCATGCTGCGGAAGTTGTCGAGGATGAATGCGCTGCAGTCGCGCGTGTTGAACATTCCACCCCAACCGTATCTCTGGCCAAGAAACTTGAACGCCTGGGTGATTATATTGCGGCGTGTCAGGGGAAGGAACCCGACCCTCACATCGTCCGCCCGCGAGATCAACCCCAGTCTCCATTCGACCCGCCCTTCAGGAGTGCCTCGGGTGGGAAGCTTCACGACGTAGCTCCCTGCGGGGTGTTGGCCGTCTATCTCCATCGGGATCTCGTCACGCTTCGCGAGAGGGATTCTGGCCCCCATTTCGAGCTGCAGTTCGGAGATTTCCGGATGGATGGGATTGTAGGCGGTGAAAACCTGTTTTCCGGTGACCACCAGGAAGTCCTCCGAATCGAGGCAGGAGAAGAGCTCGGATCGGTCAATGAAAGCGACGTCGACTGCGGGAACCCAGGCCATGTAATTGTAGGTCTGGACGAACAGCCACTCCCCATCCGAACTCTGATGGAGAATCGCGAGTGGTTCCACCGGGTAGATCGCGGTTTCCATGAACATGTCGAACTCGTAATCGTCCTGCTCGGAGAAGACCCGGTCGAAGGTCGGGAAGCTCCGCATCTCGGTCCGCTTCACCGTGATCCCGAATCTGACGGGGACGGTCCTGGGAATGTTGTCGAGGTCGAGAGCCTTTTCGAGAGCGGCGTAGAAATCGTCTCCGACCTCTTTCCCCGATATGAACCGCTTCTTGGAAGGTCGGGAGCTCACCTTCGTAACCATCTTGCGGATTTCGCTTCCGGTGAGAAGGCGCCTATAGGTGCGAAGATTCTTGAGAATTTCGCACTCCCGAAGGCTCATCCGGTTGTACCGGTTGATTTCGGCGGGAGACATGATCACCTTGTCAGGGTCATTGACCCGGCTGATCCAGAAGTCGCGGTCGAGCATTTCCTCGACCACGCCGGGGATGTTGATGTCGAACTGACGGTAGATCTGGGGCATCCGTCCCCCTTCCGCCGCAGATGCGGCTGCCGTTGCGGGAGAAATGTGCGTTGAAACCATGGACAGGAGAAGAAGGATTCCGGGGAAAAGAGAACGATGGCTTGGGAATTTCATTTCGAACTCCTATCCGATCATCGAAAGGATCTTGCCGACCAGCAGGCCTCCGCCTGTCCCGACTATGTAGCCCATCATGGCCATCAGGACTCCGATCGGGATCAGAACCTCGCTGTAAGCGGCTGCGAGGATGGGGGCCGAAGCCACCCCGCCCACGTTCGCCAGGCTTGCAACCCCGCAGGTGAAGAGGTCGAGCCGCAGGAACCTGGCGATAAGGGCGAGCAGTATGGCATGGATCAGCAGGATCAGGAAACCGCAGAAAATGTAGAGCGGAGCCTGGGTTAGCTCGGCGAAATTGGCCCTGGAACCGATAAGGGCAACAATCATGTGGAGCATGAATCCTGAGAGAAGCGAAACTCCCGGAGTTTCTCCAAGCGGGGTCAAAGCTGCCCCGACTCCGGCACAGGTCGCAAGCAGGACCGTCCACGTCTGTTCCGAGAGGAAGGAGGTGGTCGGAAGCAGCCCTCCGAAGTATTTCGAGAGAGCGGCCACGAGAAAGCTAGTCCCGACCAGAAGAAACATGTCCGGAAGGGTCATTTCGCTCTTCTGCTCATCCTTTCCTGTTGCGAGCTGTCCTCCCACTTCGTCGATAAGCCTCGTATCAGCCTCTGTCCATTGGTTGAACTGTTTTGCGAAGGGAACTGCGGCCAGAAGGAGCATCACCCAGAGCGTGTAGTTGACGGAATCCATCAGGAGCGTATAACCCATCTGGGAATCCGGTACCTCCAGCGCCTGTTGGACGGCGACCATGTTCCCGGTTCCTCCGATCCAGGAGCCGCAGAGCGTGGCGAAAGTCTTCCACGTGTGGGGCTCGAACTGGCTCCGGAATACGGTGTAGACGATTATGAAACCCAGGCAGATGGTTAGTGTTGCCGAAAGGAACCCGATGATCATGCGGCTGCCGAGTTTCATGATCCTCCTCAGATCACACTTCAGCAGCATGAGGAAAATCATGACCTGGAGCAGGTTTTCCTTGAGATGTTTGTAGAAAAGGTTCACCTCGTCGGTCTTCTTCCAGACACCCAGGGTCGACAGGGTCATGACCATGAAGTAGAGGACGACGATTCCGGGAAGATGCCTGGAAATCTTCGGATACCGGTGATCCAGTTGAACAATGACGGCAGTGAGGAAAACGAGCACCGCGATATACGTGAATCCGCTTTCGACCATCCCCAACCCCTCACTTCGTTGCGATTACCCTTTGCAGGCTGTGTTCCGGCCCATCTTATCAAAACCCCCGAGCAGAAACAAGAAATGCGTCGGGCCCTGGGGTGACCTTCCACCCCAGGGCAATTGACGACGGAACACGGGGTCTTTATAATGGCCCAACCGTTAATCGGAATCTTTTCGCTCAGGAGGCCTTTTTGACAATGCGCACCGAATGGTTTACGGTCCTGGTTTTCTTCGTCCTCGTCAGTGGGATCCTTTTCGCCCAGACGGCGAAGGCAAAATCCTGGAACAAGCCTCCCGAGATGAAGGTCAGCCAGGACAAAAGCTACATCGCGACCATGAAAACCAGCCTCGGCGACATCAAGATCGAGCTTCTGGTCAAGGAAGCCCCCAGTACCGTCAACAGCTTCGTGTTCCTGGCCCGCGAGGGATTCTACGACGGGACCATCTTCCACCGCATCATCAAGGATTTCATGATCCAGGGCGGGGATCCCGAGGGTACCGGAATGGGCGGCCCCGGCTACACCACCAACGACGAGCTTCCCGCGAAGCATTCCTACGAACCCGGAATCCTGGCCATGGCCAACGCGGGCCCCAATACGCAGGGAAGCCAGTTCTTCATCTGCAACGGACCCAACGCCAAGAACCTGGACCGGCGGCCCAACTACACCCAGTTCGGGAAGGTCATCGAGGGAATGGATGTCGTTCTCAAGATCTCGTCGGTCGAGGTTGCGATGAGCCCGACGGGGGAAAACAGCAAGCCCAAGACCCCACCCACCATCCAGACCATCACCATCGAGGAAAAGTAGGATCTTCGAACCCGGAAAGGAGTGCCGGTGACCGGAACCCGGAATTTCGGCCCGATGGGAGCCGGCAAGCCTCTCGAATCGCTGTTCGCGGGGTTGAAACAGGCTCCCGGAGGGCCGTTTTCGGGTCTTTCCGGGGCCCTTTCCCCGATGCTTCTCGCCCGGCTGGCAGTCCGGGGGGAAGCCACACTTCTTGTTGTCAACGGTTCCGACCGGGCCTTGCGCCTTGCCCAGGAAACACGGACCTGGCTCGGGCCCGCCCAGAACCGGGCGAAGCTCTTCCTTCCCGAACGGGAGTCCTGGTACGACCAGACCCCGATTCCACGGGAGGTATCCTCGGAAAGAACCGCCGCGATCGGTCTCGATTCCGCCGGCGGGGGATTGGTCATCGCCACGGTGCCCGCCGTCTGCGAGCGTTTTTTTGCGCCGCGACGGTGGGCGGAATCGGTCCTGGTCCTTTCGGTCGGGACGACTCTCAGCCTGAGAGACCTCACATTTTCCCTCGCCGGCCTCGGTTACACGCGGACCAGCCAGGTTCAGGCCGCGGGTCAGTTCGCGGTCAGGGGCGGGATTCTCGACGTGTTTTCCCCCCACCAGGAGTTTCCGGTCAGGCTCGATTTCTTCGGGGACGAGATCGAGACGATCAAGACCTTTTCAGTGGAGACGCAGAGGACTCTCGACAAGCTGGCCCAAACGGCGGTGGTTCCCGCCCTGGAGCATTTCATGGACGGGGTGGAAAGGGAAGGGGCTCTCGCCGCCCTGAACGCCGCTGCCGGGGCACTCGACCCCACACGTCGCGAACTTCTCGAGCGCCGAATCGAACGTTTCTGCCTGCACCCCGACAGCCGGGATGTCCGGGAACTCCTGCCCTTCCTCGGAAAGGGGACCCACTTCCTCTGGGAGCACTGGCACCAGCCTCGCGTCCTCATCGAGGATCCCGACCAGATCGGAGATGATCTCGAGACCTTCCTCGAGCAGCAGGAGCGAGCTTTTTCCAAAGCATCGGAGCTCACGCCCCTCCTTCCACCGGGCTCCTATTTCCATTCTCCTGCCGAAATCCTGGCCGGGCTCAGGGCCTCCGGGGCGGCCGCCTTCAGTCGTTTCAAGCGGGATGCGGGGTCGGGGCTCGTGTTCGAGGTCGAACCGGTCGCTCCGCCCTCCGATCCTTCGCGCGAGACCCTTGTTACGGATCTGAACAGGTGGATGCGCGACGGATGGGCGGTCACCCTTATCATTTCCGACCCTGACAGGTTCCACAATCTGAAGGGGCTTTTGGGAGAGCGAAAGATACCGGTCTACTCCGGCTCGGACCCGATGAAGATGGCATATGGGGCGGTTTTGATGCTGTGCGGTTCAGGCCGCCGGGGGTTCATCGCCAACCGCGACAGGATCGCGGTCCTCGGGGAGGAAGACATCTATCCCCATCAGGCCAAAAGCGTGGCCCACCCAAGAACCAGGGTGGAGAAGGGCCTCCTGGAAGTCTCCCAGCTCGTCCCGGGGGACCTGGTCGTCCATGCCGACCACGGGATTGCCCAGTTCGGGGGCATCCATCCCATGACCGCGGGCGGAAACACCCGGGAATACCTGCTCCTGAACTATGCGGGTACAGACAAGCTTTACGTTCCTGCCGACCAGGTCCACAAGGTTCAGAAATACATCGGTATGGAAGGGGCCAGGCCCCTGATTCACAGCCTGAACTCCAAGGTCTGGGAGAACCAGAAGAGACGTGTCCAGAAACACGTCGAGACGATCGCCCGGGAGCTCCTGGAGCTTTATGCCCGCCGGCAGTTGTCGCACGGCTTCGCTTTCCTGCCCGACAACGACCTACAGCGGGAGATGGAGGGGAAGTTCGCGTTCACCGAAACCCCCGATCAGGCGAAGGCGATTTCCGCAACCAAGGCCGACATGGAGGCGGCAGTCCCGATGGACCGCCTCATCTGTGGAGACGTCGGTTACGGGAAAACGGAAGTGGCCATCAGGGCGGCGTTCAAGGCGGTCAACTCCGGAAAGCAGGTGGCGGTGCTTGCTCCAACGACCCTCCTGGCCTTCCAGCATTTCCAGACCTTCAACAACCGGCTCCAGGGTTTTCCAGTGACCGTCGACATGGTCAGCCGACTGCGGAAACCGGTCGAACAGAAGAAGACGATCGACGGGGTCAAGGGAGGAAGGGTCGACATCCTCGTTGGTACCCACCGCCTCCTTTCCTCCGACATCGGGTTCCGCGAACTCGGTCTGCTGATCGTTGACGAGGAGCAGCGGTTCGGGGTCAAGCACAAGGAGAAGCTCAAGGCCCTCAAAGCCTCGATAGACGTGCTGACCCTTTCGGCGACCCCGATTCCCCGAACCCTCCAGATGGCCCTTTCGGGGATACGCCAGATCAGCGTGATCGACACTCCCCCCGAAGACCGGCGTCCCGTCCATACCTATGTCGCACCGTTCGACCAGGTCTGGGCGAAACGCGCCGTGATCGAAGAGCTCAAACGCGGAGGCCAGGTCTACTACGTTTTCAACCGGGTCGAAAAGATCGACCAGAAGGCGGAGTTCCTGCGTAATCTCGTACCCGAGGCCCGGATCGCCATCGCACACGGACAGATGGACGAGACCCTGGTGGAAAAGACCATGCTCGCTTTCATCCAGGGGGAATATGACCTGTTGCTCGCGACGACCATAATCGAGTCTGGGCTCGACATCCCCAACGTGAACACCCTGATCGTGGACGAAGCCGAGCGGCTCGGACTTTCACAGATGTACCAGCTTCGGGGACGGGTTGGCCGGTCCAACCGCCAGGCGTGGGCATACTTTTTCTACTCGAAAGGGAAGAGACTCACGCAGGAGGCTCAGGAAAGGCTTTCCACGATCGAGGAACACACCGCCCTCGGATCGGGTTTCAAGATCGCGCTTCGCGACCTCCAGATCCGGGGGGCGGGAAACCTTCTTGGCGAGGAGCAGAGCGGGCACATCGCCGCGGTGGGATTCGCCCTCTATATCGAGCTTCTCGAGGAGGCGGTCGGAAAGTTGCGTGGAGTCTCGGTTCCCAAACCTTCGGATTCCGCGATCGAGATTCCGGTCACCGCTCTTTTCCCGATGTCCTACGTCGGGGACGAGGATACGAGGTTCGATCTCTACGCCCGGATCGCCCGATGCACCGGGATCGAGACCCTGGAACTCCTGCGGGCGGAGTGCGAGGACCGGTTCGGGCGGCTTCCCGAGGAGGGCAACTCCCTGTTCCGGGTGGCCCGCCTGCGGCTCCTCGCGGGAAAATCCGGTGTGAAGAAGATCACGCGTGTGATGAACCGTCTCCGCTTCGAGTTCGACAGGTCGCCTGCCGCCGACCTGAACGATCTGGTCGCCCTGCGTACCGCTTTCTGGAAACGCATCTCCTTCAGCCAGAACGATCCCTTCGCCGTTTTCGTCCAACTCAAGGATGAGGAGGGGACGGAGGTCCTGGATACCGCGGAGAACTTCCTGATGCTTTCAGGTGCAGACGGAGCCGCGGTGTCGAAGGAGCATATGACATGAAAGGATTCCATTGATGGCCGAGTTCAAGATGAGCATTCCCCCGTCCATTCCAACGATGTGCCGGGATATCTTCGCCCGCAAGCTCGCGGTGCTCTCCCTGGAGGAGGTGAAGACACTCACCGACCAGACCCAGGCTTACATGAGGACGATCCGCAAGGAGGCGGTGAAGAACAAGAACATCAATGTTCCCCTTCTCGAGCGGATGACCAAAGCCATGTGCACGATTCTCAAGGAATATGCATATCTTCCCGAGGAGCATCGCGCACTTGTCGTCGGTGCGGCCCGCTATTTCATCGATACCGACGATGCGTCCAACGATCTCGAGGACCCCCTCGGCTTCGATGACGACCTCGCGGTGATGAACACCGTCTTCGTTCTGATCGGACGCAACGATCTGGTGGTGACCCGCTGAGATTCGTGCCTCCACGCCCGAGTGGTTCCACCTGGAATGGGATGCCAGAATCTCTCCGGAAAATGGAGTGCCCGTGGTTGGAGCTTGACGTGGAGCTAGCCGGCGCGCTTTCCCGTGGGCTCCGGTTTTTCCCGCTCATCTTCGGTCGGAAGGAGCTACGTTGTCCAGAACCCCATCAATTCAGGTAAATCAGCTTTCCTGGGATCCCTTCTGGGGCTCCTTCTCGGGTGTTTGTCTGGCCACGTATCTTTTCTCGCTCCTTTCTCCGGGAATCCCCTTACCCCGCACTTTTTTTCAGTTCGTCCTGATACAGCCGTTCATCCTGATTCCATGCCTTTTCCACGAGCATGTCCACGCGCTTGTTGCTCGACTCTTTCTTGGACCGGGGCATACTTCACTGGATTTCCATTGGTATGCCTTCGAGTGTCGGGTCGATGTTCCGATGACCAAGTCCGTGTATGCCCTATACTCCCTGACCCCCCTGGGTTTCTTCGGGTTTCTTGGTGCCGCCGGTTATCTCCTGTTGCCCGGGGTTGCGCGGGCGGGGGGAATGATTTCCGTGATCATCGCTGTCGGGAGTTCGATCGGAGATATCTTCCTTGCAGCCAAAGCGCTCACTTTTCCGAAATCCGCCCGTTTTCTTGACCATGGCTCTAAAATCGATGTGTTGATTGGTCCGGATTGAAAACTGTTACTTCGAATCGAGACTCGTCTTTCGCGGAATGCGGGGAACCGAAGGGATACCTCATTCTCGAGATCTGCGCCCGAGGTCGTTCCCCACAGGTAACATGGGAGTTCCGTGAGCTTCCAGCCAGGCCGATGATCGATCTCGACGGTTTTTCGGAGCTCTCTCCCGATCTCGCGGCTTCATTGCTCCTCGAGCGCCTCCGGGCTTGTCCCGGGAGGGCCGTGATCAGGATCCGCGTTCCGTCCTGATTTTTCCGAAGGAGAGGGGCGCGAGCGCTCGGGTTGATGCCTCCGGACATTCGAGCCGGTGGGTCTCAGAGGGTGATCAGGTTCCAGTAGAGGCTGAAGGGAGCGAAGGCCGCCGAGACGAGAGCGGAAATCCCGAACAGCACCTTGTCGAGTCGACCCGCAGACGATCTCCATGAGAAGTGCAAGGCCAGAAGTGGGGCGAGGATGTCGAGCCCCGCCACGAGAACCCCTGCCCGCATCAGGAAGGCCACCGCGGGCGGCATTCCGAATATGAAGCGCGGGATGATGTCGATGGTGGGAAAGGAAGCCCACAAGGGCATCCCCAGCACGACCAGGTTCAGAAAGGCCAGACAGGCAATTCCCCGCCGATGCCATCCCTGCCCCTCCGGGCCGGCGGTTCCGCCGCGCAATCGCGCGAGGCCCATTACCAGCGGCCTAATGAAACCCTGCCAGAAGAAGAAGAGGAAGAACATCCCGAGAAAACAGAGATTCGGAAGTCTGGATTCCCACCACGAAATTCTCTCGAAGGAAAAGGGCATCGCGATGAATGGGAGGAAAGGGTGCGTCACGAAGCCGGTCACCTTCCCCCCTTGATCCCGCTGGAAGGCAATCGGACCCATACTGTCGGTTCGGTGGAAAAGATCGGTTCCGGTGCGAACCAGAGACCAGCGCAAGGGTATCATCGTGTGCTCGATTTCGAGCCGGTCCGGGCCGTCGGGGCGGATCCGCATTTCGAAAGCAATTGGGGCGAGAAGTTCGAGTTTGTCGATTCCGCGGCGCGAAGCGAAACGGATCCGGAAGAGCCCTTCGAAGTCGGCGACAGGAGCGGGAGTTCCGGTCTCGGGGGGACCCGGTTCCCATTCCACCGTCCGCGGGAAGTACCGTTCCAGGAACCGGTATTTCAGGCTCCTCAAAAGCTCCAGCCCTGTTGGGGCATTGCTCGCGAAGAACAATCCGATCCTGGAATGCGGAACGAGGATCATTCCGCCCAAATGGGGGAACGGCCCGCCCAGGCACTCGACGTAGCCGGGGCCGCGGAAAAACCCGTAGCCTACTCCGGGAAAAGTGGGGTGGGAGCGGAACTGCGATGCATGCATCCTTTCGATCGTGCCGGAGGCGAGGAGCCGGTTCGTCCCGTAGAGCCCCCCTTCGAGGTGGGCGATCAGGAAATGGCCAACGTCCTCCACGGTTGCATGGAGAACCGAGGCGGGGGCCACCTGGGTCGTGAGCCGGCCGCAACGGCGGAATGGGCCCCCCGAGAAGTCGGGAATGTAGCCCAAGGCCAGGTCGGCCTCTTGCGAAGCGGTTATCCGGAAATCGCTCCGGCTCATTTCGAGGGGTTCCAGTATCAATTCCTTCATGAGGTCGGGGTAACTTTTCCCCGAAACCGTTTCAAGGACGTCCCCGGCGATGGTGTATGCATAGCCGAGGTCATACATGCAGAAAGCGCCTGGAGTGTCGGTGCGTTCCGGCTGATGGGCGGTCAGATAGGAGAGAAAGGGTGGGGGAGCCCCCATGGGACCGAACCAGGCGAGACCTTCGAGGTTTTTGTCCAGGCCGGTCGAGTGGGTAAGGATCTGGTGGAGGGTGAGCGGACCAGAGAGGCCGCCGAAAGACGGCAACCGCGGGTCATAATGACGGACGTCCGCCTGGAGGTCCAGCCTTCCCTTTTCGACCATGGCCATTATCGCCGTTGCGGTGAAGGCCTTGGTTGTCGAGAAGAGAGGAAAGACCGTCCGGTCGGGGATGACGGGTCTCCCGGTCTCCTGTTCCGCGAAGCCATATCCCTTCGAGAAGAAAATCTTCCCTTCCTTGACTACGACGACTCCAACTCCCGGGGTTCCGAAGGAACACATGTGTCCGCCGATCACCCCGTCCAGGAAAGCCTCCAGCTCCCTCGGGTCGTTCAATTCATGGGGAAATCGGGAATTGGCCTCGCGTGCTTCCGCGGCGGCCTCCAGAAAGGAAACGAGAAACATGCCTGCCAGCGCAACCAGGCAGATGCCTCGGAAAAGAGGTATTCGCGGACCGAAGTCCTCGGCGAAGAGGTTTTCGCGAATCCTGGAAGGCATCTTTTCCTCAGTCGGTCAAGGTTTTGATTTGGGGGTGAAGAGACCGGACGGGTTCGACCCTAGCAATCCGGCTTTGACCAGGTCTGGATCCGAAAGGCGGAGTTCCTTTTCCATCGTGGGGTTCATTATCCGCCTGTGCGGGACCGCGTTGAGGTGATCGCCGATGTATTCGAGGCTTTCCTCGCTCGTCATCCAGCCCTTCGAGTCGAACCGGCTCAGATTGACCGGGCGCGAGAAACTCCGCAAGGTTTTCTGGCAGATGGTATTGAAGTAGAAATCGAAATACGACATCACCAGTTCGCGAATGGTAAGGTAGACCGGTTCCCGGAACCGGAGGGTCGTGAAGTTCGATTTCGCGATCGAGCCCCAGCAACCGTTCCGCCTGAAAACGGCGATCACATGGTCGTCGTCGTTGACCGCCATCATGTCGAGAATCATGGGGGGATAACCGAGGTTTCTCAGTGCTGCTGCGGCGAACATCGCCCCCTCGAAACAATGGGCTTTTCCCCGGCGGATCACCAGCCTGGGCGAGCAGCAGGTGCATTCGGGATTGTAGGGGGTCCGGTTCAGGAACTCCTGGATATCGACAGGGTCACGGAACTTCCGGAAAAATGCGCGTTCTTCATCGTTCCAGGGGAGGTCTTTGGGGGACTTCTTCATTCTTTCCGGCCTTTCGGTATTGTTTCATTTCATGAGCAGGCGTAGTCCGCGGGCAATGCCGTCCAGGATGTGGGGGAGTTTTTCCACCGGGGTCGATGGATTGGACAACTTTCGGATGTCGTCCATGATTTCGAGGATGTCCTGGGATTTCCCGGGATCCACCCGGTAATAGTAGTCGAAACCCTCCTTCAGGGTCATGGGAAGTCCAAGGGGGCCGCGGATGATCTTCACGTTCTCGATGAACCCCTTTCCGTCGAGGACGAGAAAGTAGGAGAGGGTCTTGGCCGGGTCATTGCCGTAATCGGTCCCCTCGAGGGAGGGCATGTATTTCCAAACCGCTTCCCTGGCGAAATCATTGAGCGGACGCCGGTCAGGGCCGACGGGAACGTCTCCGATGCTTTCGATTCCCTGGCGCCGGACTTCCCTCTCCATGTCTGGATCGTTCTGCCGGTCGCGCTGGAGACACTCCTTCATTTTCAGGAGGGATTCGACGACGGTATCGGTCAGCTTGGGATCCCCCAGGTTCTTCAAACCTTCCCGGGCCCTTCCCAGGGCATCGTTCAACAGGTTGGTCAGGTTGCGGGCAGTGTCCTCCCCCGTGCATTTGAGGCACTCGTCGCGGCCGAGCGGAGTCGGCTGGCCGCACTTTCGGCAGGTTTTGGGGGACAACCCCTTCCAGAGGTCCGTGGCGGTCCGGGAAGCCCAACCGGTGGCCTCGGAGCCCACTTCCCGGATCCTTTCGCCGAACCGATCGATCTGGGAGAAAACCGGATGGGAAAAAACCAGGAAGAAGATCAAAAGACTTAACGGGAGGGGGCGACCGGCCCGGTTCATTCCCGGTAATACCAGGTATCCTCGATCCGGGTTGCCAGCCAGGAATAGCTCGAATCCAGGATCACATCGGCGCGGGGCGGCTCGATTCCCAATGCCCGGCAGGGGTTCTGCGATAGACACTGGCTGGCTTCGAAGGGGGCGATTCCAGTCTTCTCGAGGAAGTTGGGGAGGGAATGAAGGAGCGGGCGCGCTCCGCCGAAGAACTTGCCATCCCGCGTGCATGCCCCGTCCTTGAGCTCGAGTTTTGACCAGTAGAACTCGTGGGTTCCCTCCGGGAGCCCGGCCGGGGCAACGGCATCGGAAACGAGGGAGATCCGTTCGTGGCCGAAGATCGAGAAGGACAGCTTTAGGATGTCGGGGTGGACGTGCCTGCAGTCGGCGATAAGCTCGACCATCGCCCGTTTGAACGTCATGATCGCGGAGACGGCGGTGGGGTCACGGTGAGTGAAAGGCCTCATCGCGTTGAAAAAATGGGTCACGTTCTGCGCCCCTGCCTCCAGGGCTGCCATGGTGGTCGCGTGATCGGCTTCGGTGTGCCCGAGCGAAACCTCGATTCCGATTTCGGGGGCCTTCTTGATCATTTCGATTGCCCCGGGCAGTTCGGGGGCCACGGTCACGAACTTGATCATCCCCCCGGCCGCTTTCTGCCAGCTCTCGAGGAGGGCCATGTCGGGTTCCAGAAGGTGCTCCTTGGGATGGGAGCCCTTCCGGCCCGGGGCCAGGAACGGGCCTTCGAGGCTGATCCCAAGAATCTGGGGGGGCCTCTTCCGCCGAACCGCCACCGTTCGGATATCTGAAAGGGCCTTCAAACGTTGTTCCTCGTCGCAGGTCATGACCGTTGCCACGATCCCGGTCAGACCGGTCGACAGATAGGTGTCGAGCATTTCCTCGATCCGTTCGGATTCCCCCCATGAGAAATCCCAGCCGAATCCTCCGTGGATGTGAAGATCGATGACCCCGGGGAGTCGGAAACCTCCGTAGGGAAAATCCTTTTCCGCATCCGGGTTTTCCAGATCGCGGAGGGAAATGTTCTGTAGCGCTTCTGGTGGACGGGAGGCCGACTTGATGTTCGAACTCATTATCCGGGTCCTCTTTCAGTTTTTTCGTTCGGGTTTTGTTCCAACAGAATGAAACCACCTTTTCCGTTTTTTTTCCACCTCGCGAAAAAACATCTCACCGGGAAAGGTCTCCGCGGAAGATTCCAGGGGCGGAGAGGGAATCGAACTCCCCGATCTCCTTTTGCGCCCGGGGAACCCCGGGAGGGCGAAGCGGGGCGGAAACGAAATTCGATTGGTACTCACCTCGGTCGGTGGTGACCTTGAATTTCACCCACCTTACCCACCAGTTGGGTTTCGGCCGACCGATGACTATCCGGTGCCGCTCGACGACCCTGCGAACCTCCGAAGGAGGGATCAGGACGGGTTGATGCCCGGAGAACCAGTTGTCCCCGAGGCGGCTCGGACGGTGACCCACCCAGACATCGGCCTTGACGTCGGTGACTGTGAGGGGCCTCCGGAAGTCATCGTTGTAGACGTCAAGATACTCTCGTATCGCGAACTTCCCCCACCCAAGGTCGAGAACATCTGCGGAAGCGATGAACCGTGCGGATGGTCCCCAGATCTGGGCTTTGGTCTGGGCCGGCGTCTGGCCGGTTGCAGATCCCCAGCCAAAGAGGATGGGAAGGAGAATGAAGAGAACGGGAAAAACCGCTCTCTGCCCGTTCCCTGACTTCATGGCGTAACCCCTTTCGTCCCGTTCCGGGGACGGGTTCCCGAAACACTCTACTGCGGGAGCCGCAAGGGAGGGGTCGTTTGCGAGGCGCAACCCGGGCTGCAAACGCCCACATCCCGCATCGTGCGTGTCGGCTCGGGCGGGGGGAATCAGTCGGCCTTTACCGCTCGGGCAAAGCCGGCCCCGAACTCGCGGCATGTCTTCAGATCGGCATCCTGCGGGGAGAACTGCGCCCGGATCCCGGGGACGGGAATGGCCATGCTCGCGGCTTTCAAGGCTTCCTCGAGCCTTTTCACCGTTTCCCCGCTCCAACCGTAGGTTCCGAAAGCACCGCCGATTTTGTTCTGGAACCTGAGGCCCCTCATCATCTCGAGATACGGCATGAGGGTGGGCATCAGGCCGTTGTTCAACGTGGGAGAACCCACCAGGACCCCACGAACCTTGAGGATCTCGGTCATCACATCGTTGAAATCGGATGATCCGGCGGGGAAGATCCGGTATCCGACGCCTTCGGAGACCAATCCTTCAGCCACCGCTTTCGCCATGCGCTCGGTTCCTCCCCAGATCGTGTCATAAATCAGAACGGCGGCTTTCTCGCCCTTCCCCGAGGCCCAGTCGACATACTTCTGGACGATCTGGTTGACGTCCTTCCGCCACATCTGTCCGTGGCTGGGGCAGATCATTTCCACGGACCACCCAAGGGTGAGGAACTCCTGGATCTTCCTGATAATCTGTCCGGAAAAGGGAGTCAGGATGTTGGCGAAGTACTTCATCGCCTCCTGCCAGAGTTCGCAGGAGTCAACTTCGTCCGCGAACCGCCGGGAATCGGCGAAATGCTGGCCGAAAGCGTCGTTGGGGAAGAGGATCCTGTCTTCGGGGCAATAGGTGAACATCGAATCGGGCCAGTGGAGCATCTGGGCCTCGAAGAATCGGAGGGTCCGGTGGCCGAGTGATATCGAATCACCGGTTCTCACGACCTGGACATTCCAGGAGCCCGGATAATGCCTCTTGAAACTCGTCTCTCCGCCTTTGCTCACGATCACCACGGCCTGGGGATTCCGTTTCAGAAGCTCCGGAAGCGCGCCGGAATGGTCCGGTTCGGCGTGATTGACGACGAAGTAGTCGATCTTCTCGACCGGGACAACCTCCTCGAGATTCCTGATGAACTCTCCGGTTCGGGTGCTACGCACCGAATCGATCAGCGCGGTCTTTTCGTCCTTGATCAGATAGGAGTTGTAACTGGTTCCCCGCTTGATCGACAGCTCGTGGCCGTGGAAAAATTTGAGATCCCATTCGATGATTCCCACCCAATGGATGTCTTTGGCTATGATGGTCATAATCAGTCCCTTTTAAGTGATATTTATTTACCAGAATATATTAAATCTCTTCTGAGGGTTTTGTCAACGACCCCCTGGTGCCCCAGGGGAGTTTGGGGGATTTCTCCGGAGGATCCCGGTCACGGACTCTGCGGAAATTATACCTTTTTTCAACGGTCCTTGGAAGCCTTTGAAGGTCGCAATGAAGATCGTGGACTTCGGAGATCGTTAACGGAAACCGCTTTTCGCCCGATATCTGACCAAGTTCCAGGGAGTATTGATGCCGGTGGGGGCTTTCCCACAAGCGACATCAATGGAAGGAGTAGCGGTGCGGCTTCTCGGGGATCATCCCCTAAAAGACGGCTGGTTGGCCTCCATCGATAATCTTACCCAGGGAGGTCCCGGTCTTCCCGTGACCGATCTCGACCTTGACGCCGAGGGTTCCGCCTTTCTGGATCTTCCCGGTAACCTGAGGAGCGTCATCCAAAAGCGCTCCGCCTTTCGGGAATTTTGCCGGAACAAGCGGATTCCAGTCCCAAAAAGCTTCTGCGGGCAGACGTTCGATGAGGTGAGCGCGCACATCGTTGCAAGGGGGAAGTTCCCCGTTGCGATAAAGTCGGACGTGAACGGCAGTGAAGGGGCCGGGGTCTTCCGGTTGGAAGGTTTTCGGGAACTGATCGGATATCATGAGAGGATTGTCAAATCCTTTCCCGGCCCTGTTCTCGTCGAGGATTGGATCGGATCCCCAGCCCTTCTCGAGATCACGCTCCGTTCAAGGGGCGGGACCCTGGTTGTGCAAAAAGGGTTGGAAAAGAAGCTTTCCATAAGGACTTCCTGGCGCCTGTTCCCGGTCAGGATCCCCAAAAAGCACCTTCCGGCGGTGGAGAAGATTCTCTCCCAGTTCTCCGATATTCTTGGAATGGCCGACTGTCTTCTCCGCCTGACAATCGCCCTGGAGGAGGAAGGTCCGGTTCTTCTTGCCATAGCTGGGGGAGCCAACCGGCAGGAATACTACCCTGGATGGGGGGACAAAGCGGGGATTTCCCCCTTGCTCGGCTCGGATCGGGGGTTGAGGGTGAACCCACCGGGAGATCAACGGTTGCTCGGTTACCTGCGTCAGTACCGGAAGAGAGTTAAAGAGGTTCCTTTCCCCCAGGTCGCAGGGGGAAACGAGAAGCCGGACGCCATGGTCGTTTCAGGGAACCTGATGTCGGCCCTTTTCGTGGGGCCGGACCCGGGGGCTCTCGAGAAGAGGGCCAGGCTGTTCGGGCTCAGACTGCAGGAGGAGCCCTGAACCCGGTCATTTGAACTTGTTCCTGAAACCGCGCCAGACGTCGAAGAAAAGCTTGTTGCCGTTGAAATGAGGGCAGTATTTGTAGAAGGAATAGGTTGCAGCGTTCTTGACCTTGACGGTCTGTCCGTCGATGTTCATGGTGATGTTCTGTCCTGCGTCGAGTTTTTTCTTGGCATCGTCGTAATGTCTCTTGTAAGTTGCCGCCGCGCCCTCTATCTGCTTGTCGAACCCCTTGAACTTCTGGTTCCAGTTTCCGGAATCGTAGCAGCCTACGCCAACTGCCCAGTCGAGCTGCTTTTCGGTGGCGGATTTTTTGGAAATCAAACCCTGTTCGCACTGGAGGCGTGTCAGGATGACCTGGGGATTGATACCGTATTTCAGAGCCGCGTTGTAGATCATCTGTGCGGGAGAGCCGCCCCGGTAGGGTTTTGCGAGGCAGGATCCCTTCTTTTCGAGGAAAGCCTGGATCTGCGCGACTGACATGGTCGTCGTGTCGGTGAAGTCGTGATCCGAGATCAGGTAGTCCTTTTGGAAAGTTTCCTCCCAGGAATCGTCACCCGGAGGAGCGATTTCGTTGGAGCCGGTCGAGCCGTTGCCGATGTTCCCGGAACTGGTGGTCCCCGGGGAGGGAATACCTGTGGTCAGCCCCCGGGGGAGTGCGATGAGCTGCCCCGGGAAGATCAGGTTGGGGCACGCGGCAATGCTGGGAATCTGGTACTGGAGTATGTGCGTCCACATTCCCCCGTCTCCGTAGTATTGTTGGCAGATCTTCCAGAGGGAGTCTCCAGATCTCACCTGATAATATTCAAGAGAGATGTTGTTTTGGGAATTTCCCGATGTGGGGGCTGTCGGGGTGGAAACCGGGGTCGTCCCCTCACCGTTCGAGGGGGGGGTTCCTGTGGAGGCGGGCGGGAGGCCCGTTGAGGTGCTCTGGGAGTTCCCCGGCTGGGGTGTGTTCGTCGAGGGGGTGATGGAATCCTCACCAAAAGGGTTCGGGGTGGTCGAAACAGTTGTACCCTGGTTCGATGAGGAGGAACCCTGGTTTGCTCCTGTGGCGGGAATGCCCTGGGTTCCGAGGAGGGCTTGTTCGAGGTGCAGCCGGGCGGTCTTCATTGCGGCCTTTTTCTGGGGCCAATCCGGGGAACGGTTGAAGACGGCGTCCTCGTATGCCTTCTGGGCGTTTAAAAACTCGGTCATGGCAGCGTCGACTGCGGGGGAAAGCCCGGAGGCGGTTTTCCCCTGAGGCTGGGATGCCTGGTTCTTGTCGTATCCCTTTGCGACTTCCTTCCCAACGACCAGGGCTGCGGCTCCCAATGCAACTCCCAGAGCCATCGTAAGCATCAGACCGATGATGCCCTTTCTATCGCGAATCATACTGCTCCCCCCTGTGTACGGATTCCGGAAAACCCGGAATCGTCTTTCCGAGCTTTTTTAAGTATAACAAAAAAAGGGGGGGGCGGGGACGGCCCGCAAATCTTGACGGATCATCCGGGGAATACTTATAATTGGGTATTGAGATCTCTCCAGGGCTCTCATTCAGCAAAGGAAAGAATATGGACAAACTGAGTATCAAAGCTGCCATTGCATTGTTGCTGTTCTCATCTGTGATTACCGGGGCTTCCTTCGGGGAAAAGCCGCTGGTCCTTTTCGATGCGGGCCACGCACAGAAGGCGGGCAACGCCGATTGGGTGATCAACGGGGGGTTCTCCGATTTCGCCGATGTCTTCAAAGGCTTGGGCTGCGATGTCCGCGAGATCATGAAGATCTCGGCCGAAGAGCTGGCAAGGGCTTCGGTGCTGGTTCTTCCCGAGCCCAATTCCCTTTACACCCCGCAGGAGGAATCCGCGATAGTCCAGTTCGTGAACGATGGAGGAAGCCTTTACGCCATCTCCGATCACAACAATTCCGACAGGAACGGCGACGGGGTCGATTCGGTGGGGGTCCTCAACCGCTTCGTCCCCAAACTGGGAATCGAGTTCGAGAAACGTTACTTCTCTGAAGCCCCCGTCACCGGAGGGATCCAACCCACCTCGATCACCAAGGACGTGAAGGCCGTTGGAACCTGGGGAGGGACGGCCCTCAAGGCCTTGTCCTCGACCGCCCAGATCCATATCCGCGTCAGCGCAAAAAATGGAGGCCAGGGCTACCTGGTCACTTCCGTCGTAGGCCCCAAGGGGGGAAAGGTCGTCGCGATGGGGGACAGCTCTCCCTACGACGACGGGACCGGCGACCCTCACGACAAACTTCACGACGGGTTCAACAACCCGCAGTACAGCCATGGGGCTCTTGCCCTGAACTCCGCCCGCTGGCTTCTCGAGAAATCCTCCCAGGCCCCCGCCGAGCGCCTTTCCACTTTGCTGGGGGAAATCAAGGAAGGCCACACCGCTCTTCAAGAGAATCCTGCCGAGGGAATGCTGCTTTTCCTCGAGAA
This sequence comes from uncultured bacterium, assembly GCA_964428355.1. Taxonomy (GTDB): domain Bacteria; phylum Muiribacteriota; class Ozemobacteria; order Ozemobacterales; family Ozemobacteraceae; genus CAYRYU01. The sequence continues at coordinate 19,485 of CAYRYU010000030.1, read as the reverse complement.
TTCCGAAGCTTCGGCCATCAGACTTTTCGATGCGAACCCCGAGCTGAAGGCCCGATTTCTCGAACTATCAGATGGGTCCAGGGGGCTCGAGCCGCTGTTGAAGGACATCGAGGTTCTCGAGGCTTTCCAAAAGCTCCATCCGAACTGAACCTCGCCGGAGATCCCTGGAACCCGATCCCTGGAACCCGATCCCTGGAACCCGATCCCTGGAACCCGATCCCCGATTCCCACTTGCGGGGCTCCATCCGCTGTGGAAGGAAGGGAATTGGCATTTTCGGACGGGTTGAAGTAGAATCCCCTGTATGCCGGAAGCGTCCAAGAAACACTCGATCTTCTCGGGGATCATCCTGCTTCTTCTCGCCGGAATCCTTGGCGTGGGCGGGGTTTTGTTGAACAGTTTCATCGACTTCACCGAGCCCGAGGAGAACTGTCCCGAGATTTTCGGTTCCCTGTCCGATCAGGTCGTTGCGAAACCTTCCCCGATCGACCAACGGGAGAGAACCCTCCGGTTCGCCTTTACCGTTCCCCGCGGGGAGCTGGTGAAGTTTCTCGAGATAGTCGGCCCCAGGATCACGGAACTCGCGGCGCGGGTCAAAAAGGTCGGCCGGATCGACATCGCGCACGATTACATCGACGTGGTGAAACGGGTGGAGAACGGGACTTCCGACATTGGGGCGATGTCCGCGGTCGCCTATGCGAAGCTCCGGAAACAGCACAAGATAAAGGCCCTTCTCGAAAGGAGCGGCGAGGTCAGCAAAAGGTCGTATGTCATAGTCCGGAAAGACGATCCTGCCGCCTCCCTTGCCGATCTGAAGGGAATGCGAATCGCCTACAAGGCCCGCGATTCGATGAGCGGATACATCTTTCCGAGGGAGGAGTTCCGCAAGGCGGGTTTCGATCTCGAGACCCATTTTTCAACCGAGATACTGACGGGGAACTTCGCCAATTCGATCCTGGGGTTGTTTTCCCGCGAATACGATTGCGCCGTGGTCTCGAACACGTACTTCGACGAGCTCGATGCCGGCACCCGCGAGAAGATCAAGATCCTCCACCAATCCCCGGATGTCCCGGGCGGCGTCTATATTGTTTCCCAGGATGGTGATCCGAAGCTGTTCGAGGAGCTTTCCGTGGAGTTCCGGAAATTCGGAAAGGATGTCGATCTGAAAGGGGAGTTCGGGGGCTTTTTCCAGGTGAAAACGACCGACCCGGCTTCATACGATTTTCTCGAAAAGGTGGTCGATGATGGAAACCAATAGTCCCGGAATCGAAGTCCCGGCCAAAACGGGCGATCCCGGCATCGAAGCCGTCGGCAAGACCACTTTGACCATCAGCAGCAAGCTGACGCTGCTTCTTTCCCTTACCACCTCCCTGGTCATCCTTATCGCGGTTTTCCTCGTGACATGGCAGGAGAAGCGTGCAAGTCTCGACCGGGCCAAGGAAAGCGGCCTCCTCCTGGGGCGGATGATCGCCATCACCATGGGAGAGGAGATCGTCCGTGGAAATTTCCAGGGGCTCGAATTCCTTCTGGGCGAGTTTCGGAAGCTGGAAGGGATACGTTTCTGCGCCATCGTCTGGCGTCAGGGGAAGATAATCGCCGCAACAAAGGACGGGATAACCGGGAAATTTTTCGCCGATCCCTGGTCCCAGGAGGCTGCCGGGTCCAGTGACGTGGAGGTCAGACGCGCGCTCTTCAAGGGGGAGCAGGTCTACGATACTTCGGTTCCGATCATCATCGGAGGCACCCGTTATGGAACGGTCCGCCTGGGCTTCCCCCTTTCCCCCGCCCAGAACCACATCCGGGAACTGCTTCTTTTCAACCTTTCATTGGGTCTCATCGCGATCCTGGTTTCGGTTTTCATCGCCTACAGCATCTCGAAGGCATTCGTGGGGCCTCTCCAGGAGCTCCTGGGCGGCCGGATCATCGAAGGTGTCACCGAGAACCTCCGCTGACGTCTGAAACAGGTTTCAGGGAAGGCCCCCCCGGGCTTCTCCGGGAATTCCCGGGATGATGTCGATTGGACGACGATCTTCAGAAGAGGGTTTCTCTCGATGCAATGATGACCAGACGATTGTGAACAACCGGAGGTGATCGGGATTTTGGTTTTGGGAATTCCTGTTTGACACGTCCGGGGGTGAAAAGTATAATACTGCGGTTTGTCAAACGTTTCTCAGCCCCCTGCCTGTTCCCGGAACGGGGAGGAAGCTTGAAGGAGGTTCTGTGGACATAACGTTGTTTTTCTGGATTGCCCCTGTCGGATCGGTCCTGGCCCTGGTTTTTGCCTACGTATTCTATTCGGACCTCATGAAGGCCGATCCGGGAACTCCCCGGTCCCAGGAGATCGCGGGGTACGTGCGTGAGGGCGCCATGTCCTATCTCTTTGCCCAATACCGGGTCGTAGGGATGTTCTTCATCTTCGCATTCGCCTTCTTCGCCTTCCTCGCCTTCGTCCTGCGGGTCCAGAGCCCATGGACACCGATCGCCTTCCTCACCGGGGGCTTCTTCAGCGGTCTTTCCGGCTATCTCGGAATGAAAACCGCGACCAACGCCAGCAGTCGTACGACCGCGGGGGCGACCAAATCCCTGAACCAGGGTTTGCAGATCGCCTTCCGAAGCGGCGCGGTCATGGGTTTCGTGGTCGTCGGACTGGGCCTGTTCGACATCTCGATCTGGTGGAAGATCCTGAACTGGGTAAAAGACGCCACCTACTTCCAGGGGAGCATGTTCGGAGTCAAGGACTTCCAGGAAATCACGACCATCATGCTGACCTTCGGGATGGGCGCAAGCTCCCAGGCCCTGTTCGCCCGCGTGGGCGGCGGTATCTTCACCAAGGCGGCGGACGTGGGAGCCGATCTGGTGGGCAAGACCGAAGCCGGAATTCCCGAGGACGATCCCCGGAACCCTGCTGTCATCGCGGACAACGTCGGTGACAACGTCGGAGACGTCGCTGGGATGGGCGCGGACCTTTACGAGTCCTACTGCGGTTCGATCCTGGCCACGGCCGCTCTGGGCGCGGCGGCCTTCGCCCCGAAGGGCGGTGCCGTCACCTCGCCCGAACAGATGGGCGCGATCCTCCTTCCATTTGCCATTTCCGGAATAGGGATCATCTTCTCCCTCGTGGGAGTTTTCATGGTCAACACCCAGGAAGATGCCTCCCAGAAAGACCTCATGGGAGCCCTCAACAAGGGGATCAACACCGCGGCCCTCCTGACCGCTGCGGGATCGGCCTTCCTGACCTACTACATGCTGCCCTCGCATCTCAAGATGTTTCTCTCGATCCTCGCGGGACTGATGTCGGGAATCATCATCGGCTGGGCGACCGAGCATTACACCTCAGCCGACTACCAACCCACCAGGGATGTAGCCGAACAGTCCACCACGGGTCCCGCCACGGTCATCATCGCGGGGCTGGCTTCCGGAATGATCTCCACCGGGATCCCGGTGGTTACCGTCGGCATCGCGGTCCTGCTGGCCTACGGGTTCGCGGACGGATTCTCGAATCCCTCGATGGGCCTGTATGGGATCGGAATCGGCTCGGTCGGAATGCTTGCGACCCTGGGAATCACGCTTGCCACCGACGCTTATGGTCCGATAGCGGACAACGCGGGTGGAAACGCCGAGATGTGCCACATGAATCCCGAGGTCCGGAAACGGACTGACGCTCTCGATTCGCTGGGCAACACCACCGCAGCTACCGGAAAGGGATACGCGATCGGTTCCGCAGCCCTTACGGCCATGGCCCTTCTGGGCGCTTACGTCGAGGAGCTGCGGATAGGTCTGTTGCGGATGGCCGAGAATTCGCACGAGACGGTCGACAAGTACATCTTCACCGACACCAAGGCTGTCCTGATCAAGGATGCCTCGATGCGTGACTTCATGTCCTTCTACGACGTGAACCTCATGAATCCCCAGGTGCTTGTCGGGGTGTTCCTTGGCGCGATGCTGGTGTTCATGTTCTGCGCCATGACGATGCAGGCCGTCGGCCGTGCCGCCCACCGGATGGTCGAAGAGGTCCGCCGGCAGTTCAAGGAAATCCCCGGCCTTCTGAAGGGTGAACCTGGCGCGAAGGCCGATTACGCATCATGCGTCGAGATCTCCACCCAGGGTGCCCAGAAGGAGATGGTCCGGCCGAGCCTCATGGCGATCATCGTTCCTATCGTTGTTGGCCTTCTCCTCGGGCCCAGCGGCGTCATGGGGCTTCTGATCGGCGGTCTCTCGACCGGGTTCGCCGTTGCCATCATGATGGCCAATGCCGGCGGGACCTGGGACAACGCCAAGAAATACATCGAATCCGGCCAGTTCGGCGGGAAGGGTTCCGATTGCCACAAGGCCGGCGTCGTCGGTGATACCGTCGGCGACCCCTTCAAGGACACGTCCGGACCCTCCCTGAACATCCTGATCAAGCTGATGAGCATGGTCGCGGTCGTCGTGGCGGGTTTGACCGTTTCGTATTCCCCCGACATCCAGAACCTGCTCGGGTTCAACCCGACGGAGTACCAGAGAAAAGACGACGCTCGGAAGCTGCTCGCACAGGGCAAGAAGCTTCCCGAGATGGTTCCGGGCGGCCTCGCTTCGGCGACCGAAGAGGGCATCCTCGACGAGGAAGACCCCCTCATGGGAACCGATGACAATATCCTTCCCGAAGACGAGGAAGGGATCCTGGCCGACGAAACTGCCTCCGACGTCGAGGATCTGGGTGGCGGCATGACCCCGGAAGCCCCGGAACCCGGAAAAGATTCGGGTTCGGGCTCGACCGGAAGCACCGGCGGGTTCGGAGGCTTCGACGATGGTGGAACCAAACCCTCCACTCCTTCAACCGGCGGCGGTGGATTCGATGGCTTCGATGCCGGTGGTGCGAGCGGAGCGAGCGACAAGACCCCCGGGGCGGGTGGTGGTGGATTCGACGGATTCGACTCCAAGCCGGCGGACAAACCGGCGGATGCGAAGCCTGCCGACAAGCCTGCGGACACCAAGCCCCCCGAAACCAAACCTGCGGACGTGAAGCCCGCCGATGCCCCTCCCCCGAAACCTGCCGATGTGAAGCCTGCTGATCAACCCGCCGACAAGCCTGCCGACGCGAAGCCCGCGGATGCGAAACCGGCCGATGCCAAGCCCGCCGACGCCAAACCCGCGGATGTCAAACCCGCCGACGCGAAGCCTGCGGATGCTCCCGCCGACAAACCCGCCGACGTGAAACCGGCCGACGCCAAACCTGCGGACAAACCCGCGGACAAGCCTGCCGACGCGAAGCCTGCAGATGCCAAACCCGCGGATGCGAAGCCGGCTGATGCGAAACCTGCCGGAGGGTTCGACG
>CAYRYU010000030.1:0-14073 GCA_964428355.1 uncultured bacterium | reverse complement strand
GCCAAACCCGCGGATGCGAAGCCGGCTGATGCGAAACCTGCCGGAGGGTTCGACGACTTCTGACCTGGTTGAAAAAGACCCGCCTGAAAGGGCGGGTTTTTTTCTCCCCAAATCCGGTTGGTCGCAAAGCGGGGAGGGTTGGAACAGGGTTTGACCATCTCCTCTTCAACCGAAAGGTTGTGCGGGTGTTTTGCGCTGGAGGGCGATTTTCAGGTGGGACGAATTTTCGAGGTTTCACGGGTGACCAGGTTCACGGGGGAGGTGACTCCGCCGGGGGACAAATCCATTTCGCAGAGAACCCTTCTCTTGAGTTCCGTGGCGGGGGGAACCAGCCGCATTTCCCATCTGAATCCAAGCCGGGACTGCCTGGCGACGATGGGAGTCATGGATCAGCTCGGCGTCAGGTTCAGGTTTCTCTCGGACACGGAGATCCTTATCGATGGCCTTGGAGGGGACGCGCTTCCGACAGCCGTTCCCCGGGGAAAAACCCCGGGGATCCAGGGAGGTTTTCGCGAACCGGCCACTCCGCTGAACTGCCTGAACTCGGGTACCAGTGCCCGGCTTCTCGCAGGGCTTCTCAGCGGGTTTCCCTTCCTCTCGATCCTGACCGGGGATTCCAGCCTTCGCGGGAGGCCGATGAAACGTGTGGTGGAACCCCTCCGGGGCATGGGGGCAACGATTCTCGGGAGGGGCGACGGGGCTTTCCTGCCTGTTGCAATCCAGGGGCGATTCCCCCTCCAGCCGATCGATTACGCCCTTCCCCTCCCCTCCGCGCAGGTTAAATCCGCGATCCTGCTGGCCGGTCTTTTCGCCGCAGGAACGACCGTGGTGAGAGAGGCCCTGCCCACCCGTGATCATACCGAGCGGATGCTGAGGGTGATGGGTGTGGATTGCGTCACCGAGGCGGGGAGTGTACGGGTCAAGGGGCCGTCCACCCCCTTGGGGATATCGCGGAGAATTCCCGGAGACCCCAGCGGGGCTGCATTTTTCGCGGTCGGGGCGGCAATTCATCCGGGGAGCCGACTTGTAATCAGGGATGTTTCCCTGAACCCGACCCGCACGGTTTTCTTCGAGATCCTGCGGAAAATGGGAGCTTTGGTGACAATTGTCGAGGAGAAGTCCGAGTTCGGGGAGCCTGTCGGAACAGTGGTCGTTGAAGGGCGGTCTTTGTCCGGAATCTCGATCCAGCCCGAAATGGTTCCCGGTCTTATCGACGAGATTCCGGTCCTGATGGTGGCGATGGCCGCAGCAGGTGGGAACTCCTCCGTCACCGGGGCGGAGGAATTGAGGCGGAAGGAGTCCGACCGGCTCCATGTGATGGTCGAGGAGTTGAAGAAGTTCCGGGCCGATGTCCAGGAGTATCCCGACGGCTTCGAGATGACGGGGGGAAACCCCCTTTTTGCCCCCCCATTCTCGAACCCCCAGGGGGATCACCGTGTCGCGATGTCCCTGGCCATTCTCGGGACGATCGCCCATGGAACGACCCATATCCTGAACATGGAGTGTGCTGGGATTTCCTACCCGTCTTTCGAACAGGATTTCCGCCAGATCCACACCTGAAATCGGAAAATTTTCAAAGAATTGCCCGGCGAGTTCGATTCCCTCTTGAATTTTGGAAAGAAATGTTGTACATTGCCTCTCACCACTGGACCCGTGGAAGTCGAAACGGGCGGTTCCCAAGGAGTCGTTTCAGATCGTGAGTCGGACAGCGGGCGATTATCTTCCAAGAATAATCGCCATCGACGGACCCGCCGGTGCCGGGAAGAGCACCGTGGCCAAGAAGGTTGCCGAGCGCCTCGGATTTTACTATCTCGACACGGGCGCGATGTACCGGGCTGTCACCTTCAAGGCACTCAACGAGAAAGTTGACTTCGAAGACCCAGAGAAGCTTTCCTGTTGCGCACAGGACGCAGGGATTCGTTTCGAGGAAAAGTCCGGAAGCACCATCCCCCATGTTTTCCTCAACGGACGGGACGTAACCGATGCCATCCGCTCTCCCGAAGTTTCGAGGATGGTCTCGTTCGTCGCCAAGGATTCCCGGGTCAGGGACTGCATGACACAAAGCCAGCGGATCATCGGTTCCCGTGGGAAATGGGTCGTCGACGGCCGGGACATCGGGACGGTGGTTTTCCCCTCCGCCTCGGTCAAGATCTTCTTGACCGCGTCCATCAGGGAGCGTGCCCGCCGGCGGCTCGAGGAGCTCGAGAAGAAGGGGTTCGCCGGAACTCTCGAAACCCTGATGGAAGAGATAACGCGACGTGACGATATCGATTCGAACAGGGACTGCGCCCCCCTGAAAAAGGCTGATGAAGCCGTTGTCGTTGATACAACCGATCTGACCATCGATCAGGTGGTGGATCGGATTATCGAAATCACCAAAACCAAGGATTCGGCAATCCTATCGGAGGAACGTATGGAAGAAACCACCAACCCCAAGCCCGACACCAACGAGGTGGACGGCAAAGCAGGTCCGGACGAGGCCGGAATGACCATGGAACAGCTCGAAAAGGAGATGAGTGGTGAGTTCCCTACGATCCGCAACGGTGCCATTGCCACTGGGACCATCATCGACGTCACTCCCACCGGGGTCTACGTCGATCTCGGGTACAAGACCGATGGGATCGTCCCCATCGATGAACTCCCCGAGTCGACCACGAAGAACCTCAACGTCGGCGACAAGATCCGCGTGTTCATCAAGCGTGTCGACGATGGGAACGGGCAGCTGATCCTTTCCTACAAGCGCGCCCGCGAACACGATTCCTGGGATCAGATCCACGACTCGCATTCCAAGCGCGTTCCGATCGAAGGCATCATCCGGGAACGGATCAAGGGCGGCTACAATGTCGACATCAACGGGATTCGCGCATTTCTGCCCCAGAGCCAGCTTTCCCACGGGAAGAACGCCAAGGAATCCATCGGCAAGTCTTTCCCGATGCTCGTGACCGAGTTCGACCGCAGGCGGAAGAACGTCGTCGTCTCCGAGCGGGCTGTCGTCGAGGAGTCCCGCAACAAGCGGAAGGGTGAGATCTTCACCAACTACCAGGTCGGGGACCTCATCAAGGGAACCGTATCGCGGATCGTCGATTACGGCGCCTTCGTCGACCTCGGGGACGGTGTGGAAGGTCTCATCCACCGGAACGACCTGAGCTGGTCGGTCATCACCAACCCGCGCGAGGTCGTCCAGCCCGGCACCGAGATCGAGGTCAAGATCCTCAAGATCGACACCGAGAAGGGCAAGATCGCCCTCGGCCTCAAGCAGAAAAAGGATGATCCCTGGCAGACAGTCGACCAGCGGTACGAAGTGGGCCGGAAGTACGACGGTAAGGTCAAGAACCTCATGGATTTCGGCGCCTTCGTCGAGCTCGAGGAAGGGGTGGAAGGTCTCGTCCACATTTCCGATCTCTCCTGGGCCCGCAATGTCAGGCATCCCAGCGATATCGTCAAATCCGGTGATTCCCTCCAGGTGGTCGTGAAGGAGATCGACAAGGAGAAGAAACGGATCTCCCTCTCCTACAAGGACACCCTGCAGCACCCCTGGGAAGGCATCGAATCCAAGTTCAAGATCGGCGACGTGGTCCGCGGCAAGGTCGTCAACCTGGCCGAGTTCGGCGCGTTCGTCGAAGTCTCCCCCGGAATCGAAGGCCTTCTCCATGTCTCCGACATGGATTGGGTGAAGAAGGTCAACCATCCGAAGGAGGTTCTCGAGAAGGGGCAGGAGATCCAGGTCAAGATACTCAACATCGATATCCGTGCCCGCCGGCTCTCCCTCGGCCTCAAGCAGACCCAGGCCGACCCCTGGGACCAGCTCGACTCCAGCTACCGCATCGGCGACGTCGTGACCGGGGTGGTCAAGAACCTGATGACCTACGGCGCTTTCGTCCAGCTTGAGAACGGGTTGGAAGGCTTGCTCCACATCTCCGAATTCTCCTGGAGCAACGATGTGAAGGATCCCGGCGAGATCCTGAAGGTCGGCGACCAGGTGACCGTTTCCATCTTCGAACTCGACAAGATGAAGCAGAAGATCGGCCTCTCCCGCCGCCGGGTCAGCGATGATCCCTGGAAGGGAATCGAGAAGAGGTTCCCGGTCAATTCCATCCAGCAGGGAACGATCTCCGTCGTCGACAACAACGGCGCGGAAGTCGAACTTGCCCCTGGAATCCAGGGATTCATCCACATCTCCCAGATCGCCCAGATCCGGGTCCAGCACCCCAGCGAGGCAGTGAAGGTCGGCGACGTCGTCACCTTCAAGGTTCTGGAGCTGGATCGCAAGAACCGCCGTCTGAAGCTCTCGGTCAAGGAAGCCGTCATGGACACGGAAGCCCGCGAGCTCCAGAAATATCAGGCTTCCTCCTCCCAGGGGTTCTCCGACACGATCGGCGACCTCCTGAAAGACAAGCTCGCTTCGCTCAAAGAGCAGCTGAAGGGCTAGAAGCCCGACGGTGGAAATTCGTTTCCTTGTCAGAAACCGAAGAAACTGCCCCTCTCCGGAGGGGCGGTTTTTTTTCGAAATGGGTTCCCCGAAGGGCTAAACACCTTTCAATCAAAAATTCCTAAGGAGGTTTTTCCATGGCAAAGAAAGTTGGAATCAACGGGTTTGGCCGGATCGGCCGCATGGTTTTCCGGGCGCTGATGGATTGTAAGGAACTCGAGGTGGTCGCGATCAACGACATCACCGATACGAAAACCCTGGCCCACCTGCTGAAATATGACTCCATACACGGAAGGTTGAACGTTCCGGTCGAAGTGAAGGAAGACAGCCTCATCGTGGGCGGGAAAACCGTCAAGGTGTTCGCCAAGACCGATCCTTCCGATCTTCCCTGGAAAGACCTCGGGGTCGAGTATGTCGTCGAGTCCACCGGCCTTTTCACCATCAAACAGGACGGGGTCAACAAGAAGGGCAAGACCGTCAAGGGTGCCGAGAACCACATCACCAAGGGCGGCGCGAAGAAGGTCATCATCACCGCTCCCGCCGAAGGTGAGGATCTCACCATCGTCATGGGCGTCAACGAGGACAAATACGACCATTCCAAGCATCACGTCCTCAGCAACGCCAGCTGCACCACCAACTGCCTGGCCCCCGTCGCGAAGGTTCTCGACGACAAGTGGGGAATCGAGAAGGGCCTTATGACCACCATCCATGCCTACACCAACGACCAGAAGGTCCAGGATCTCCCGCACAGCGACCTTCGCCGGGCCCGTGCCGCCGCCCTTTCCATGATCCCCACCTCCACCGGCGCGGCCAAAGCGATCAGCCTCGTCATTCCCAGCCTGAAGGGAAAGCTCGACGGGTTCGCCATCCGGGTTCCGGTGCCCAACGTTTCCGTTGTGGATCTCACCTGCACCCTCAAGAAGACGCCCACGGTCGACGAGATCAATGCCGCCATGAAGGCCGCCTCCAAGGAAGGTCCCCTGAAGGGTTATCTCGCCTACTGTGACGAGCCGCTGGTCTCCGTGGACTTCAACCACGATGCCCACAGCTCGACCTTCGATGCCAAATCGACCAAGGTCATCGACAACATGGTCAAGATCATCGCCTGGTACGACAACGAGTGGGGATACAGCGTCCGTGTCAAGGACCTGCTGCTCCATATCGCCAAGAAGTAACCACTGAAATCCGCCCGGGTGCGCCTCCCAAAGCGGGGGACACCCGGGCACATCGAATCCCGACCGTAGGGGGGTGCCTTCAAGGCCCGGTGTGTGTGTACGCCCGCCCCGACGGAGCAAGTGAAAAACCGCAGGAGGATTGAATAATGTACCGGACCATCCGAGATATCCAGTTCAAGGGAAAGCGGGCCCTCGTCAGGGTCGATTTCAACGTTCCCCTCGACAAACAGATGAACATCACGGACGATACCCGAATCCGTGCCGCGATCCCCACCCTCAACCACATCCTCGAGCAGGGCGGGCGGCTGATTCTGATGAGCCACCTGGGCCGCCCCAAGGGCGGTCCCGACCCCAAGTATTCCCTCAAGCCCATCGTCGACCGGCTGAGCAAACTTTTGGGAAAACCGGTCGCTTTCGCTCCCGATTGTATCGGCGAGGCGGCCGCGAAGATGGCCAAAAACCTCAAGGATGGTGAGGTCCTCCTGCTCGAGAACCTTCGCTTCTATCCCGCCGAGGAGAAGAACGACCCCACCTTCAGCAAAACCCTCGCTTCGATGGGTGACATCTACGTCAGCGACGCCTTTGGGACGGCCCATCGTGCCCACGCTTCCACCGCCGGGATCGCGGACATCCTTCCCGCGTTCGCCGGGTTCCTCATGGAAAAGGAGATCACCTATCTCACCAAGGTCACCCAGTCTCCCGAGCGGCCGATGGTCGCCGTTATGGGTGGGGCAAAGGTCAGCGACAAGATCCTGGTCATCGAGAATCTCCTCTCCAAGGTCGATTCCCTGCTGATCGGCGGGGGGATGGCTTTCACCTTCCTCAAGGCCCAGGGGAAGAAGGTCGGCAAATCGCTTTGCGAGGCAGACAAGCTCGACGTGGCAAAGAAGATCCTGGAGACGGCCAAGAAGACGGGCAAGAACCTGGTCCTTCCCACCGACGTGGTGGTCGCCGCCGAGATCAAGGAAGGCGTGGTGAGCAAGACCGTGGGAATCGACGGGATCGGCGACGCCGAAATGGGCCTGGATATCGGTCCCAAGACGATCGATGCCTTTTCCGCCGAGCTTCGGAAAGCCAAGACCGTTCTCTGGAACGGCCCGATGGGGGTTTTCGAAACAAAGCCCTTCGATGCAGGAACCCGCAAGATCGCGGAGGTGCTCTCCGGGCTGAAGGCCACCACCGTTGTCGGAGGCGGGGACTCGGTCGCCGCGATCGAACAGATGGGCGCAGCTGACAAGGTTTCCCACGTTTCCACCGGCGGCGGCGCCTGTCTCGAGTTCCTCGAGGGCAAGGCCCTTCCCGGCATCGAGATTTTCTCCCGCGACATCAAGAACATGGTGGGAGGAGCATGACGATGCCCAGAAGGCCACTCATCGCCGCCAACTGGAAGATGCACAAGGTCTCCCAGGATGCCAGGAACTTCGTGGCGGCCCTCATTCCGCTCATCGCCCAGGTCAAGGAACGTGACGTCCTCATCTGCCCTCCCTATCCACTCATCACGATCGTGGACCAGGCGCGGAAATCCACCCAGATCCTGCTCGGCGCCCAGAACATGTATTTCGAGCAGAAGGGGGCTTTCACCGGGGAGGTTTCCCCGGGCATGCTGAAAGACCTGCACTGCGAGTTCGTCATCCTCGGACACTCCGAGCGCCGTTGGGTCTTCGGGGAAACCGACGAGATGATCAACAAGAAGGTCGTCGCCGCGATCGGTGGAGGGCTCATCCCCATTCTTTGCGTCGGGGAGAAGCTCGAGGAGCGTGAGAAGAACCTTACCGAACAGGTGATCCTCAACCAGATGGACCGTGGTTTGAAAGACGTTCCGGAGGGGGTGGTTGGCAACATGGTGATCGCCTACGAACCGGTCTGGGCGATCGGGACAGGCAAGAACGCCTCCACCAAGGACGCGAAGGATGCGATCGCGTTGATCAGGGAGTTCATTCACAGCCGGTATGGAACCGCTTCCGCCGAAAAGATCCGGATCCTTTACGGAGGATCGGTGAAGCCCGACAACATGGCCACCTATATGGCCCAGGAAGGGATCGACGGGGGCCTCGTCGGTGGGGCGAGCCTGGAACCCGAGTCGTTCGCGAAACTGGTAAACTACTGACCTGTAACGGGACCCCGCCTGAAAGGGCGGGGTTTTTTCTTGAGGGATCATGGGAATCCGGCTGAAAATCGGGATCGGGTTCGTAATACTGATCGTCGTCGTGACATCGATCATCTCGTATTGGGGAGCCAGAACGCTCGGCTTCTCGATCGAATCCTCCGATCTCGGAAAGCTCCAGGCCCTCCGGAAGAGCGTTGCCGACTCATGGGAAAGACAGCGCGGGGCCTTGGCATCCTTGACCTCGGGAATCGCCCAGTCGCTGGCCGGATTGGATTTCTCCGAAGCCGGGTTCGAAACGACGATTTCCGTCGTTGAGAGGATGAAGCACCATCTCGAGATCGACTGGATCGACATCCTTCGGGAGGGAAAACCCCGTCTGAATCCTTCGATCGCCTTGAACGTCGATCCCGATCACCCCGTTCCCTGGCCGGTCAGGCTGACCTCCCAGGGGCCTCTTTCACAAAGCGGGTTTCTCGTCGATTATGCCCGGATTCCGGAAAGCAGGGATATCGTTGTTCTCGCGAGGAAACCGTTGCCGGTGGACATCCCTCTTCTCTGCCTCTGGGATTCCAGTGGTGTCCTCGCCGGGGATTCAGGCTCCTTCCCGATGGCCGGGCTGATCGCATACCAGCATTCCACTGCGACCATGCAACGTGTCCAGAAGGGAAAACTCTTCCGGGTCCGCACCCAACCCCTGGAAACGGGAGGGCCATTTCTGCTGGTCGGGTATGAAGCCGATGCGGTGAATCTCTCACCTACAGGGGTAAATGAACTGATGCTCCGGGTGGCCCTTCTCGAGGTGGTCGGTCTCCTGATCCTGGGCTTTTTCGTCGGTCACAGGCTTTTCCAGCCCCTGGCGGAGCTTCAGAACGCGATCGAGCGTGTTGCGGTGGGCAAGTGGCAGGAGATCCCCGTCGACAAGGGGCTTTTCGAGGATCCCGAGGACGAGCTGGGTCGCGTGGCTCGCAGTTTCAACCGCATGGTGAGGGAACTTGCCGCTGCGCAGGGCCGGTTGATCCAGGTGCAACGCGAACTTCTCGTGAAGGAGAAGATGGCTGCGCTGGGAAGGTTCTCCGCCGGGGTCGCCCACGAGATCAACAATCCCCTTGGAACCATCCTTGTCAGTGCCGGAATGGTCAAGGAAGCCGCCCAGGGTGGCAAGACCGTCGAACTGGAGGACCTGGAGGCCATCATCGATGAAACCAAACGGTGCCGCCAGATCGTCGAGTCCCTGCTGAATTATGCCCATAACCGTCCCCCGGTCCTTTCTTCAAGGGAACTCCCCGGCCTCATGGCGGAAACCCTCGAGATCATCGAGGGCCAGGATGGTGGGAAAGCTGTTCCCCTCGAGTTCTCGCCCATCCCAACCGTTCGCGTTTTCGTGGATCCGCTTGGATTCTGCCAGGTCATCCGAAACCTCGTGGCGAACTCTCGGGACGCGGTTGAGGGCCTTGCCGGGCCTCGGATCAGGTTGTCCGCGGAGGACGGGATCGACCAGACGGTCGTCGTTTCCGTTTCCGACAATGGGGGAGGGTTCGCCGAGGTTGAGGACACGCTTTTCGAGCCCCTGGTCACCACCAAATCAAAGGGAACGGGGCTGGGACTCGCGATCTGCCAGTCGATCGTCGAGGGGCACGGCGGCCGGATATGGGCGGAGCGTTCACAGGACGGGTGGACCCACTTCCGGTTCACCCTCCGAAAAGGCTAGGCAATTTGGGTTTGTCGGGACGTGGTAGAATTGTTCCTCGGTAAGAACCCCCAAGGGGAAGGGCGGAGATATGGCCAAGCGAATTGTACTGATCGACGATGAGGTCAAGCTCCTTCGGGCACTGAAGAAAGCGCTGGAGCAGGAGGGGTTCGAGGTTTTCGAGTTTTCGGATTCCTCTGCCGCCAGGAAGTTTCTCGAGTCGAGGACTCCCGATCTGGTCGTTTCCGATATCCGGATGCGCGGCTTTTCGGGGATCGACCTTCTGGCCTGGTTGACCGAGCGCGGAACGTCCGTTCCGTGCATGCTCATGACTGCCTACTCCTCGGTGGAAACGGCGGTTTCCGCGGTCAAACTCGGGGCAAGGGATTACCTCCGGAAGCCGTTCGAATTGGGGGAGTTCAAGGCCGCTGTCCGGCGGGTTCTCGAGAGCGCCGAACAGGAGCAGATTTTCGAGGGACGTGGCCAGATCATAGGTTCGTCCAGGAAGGTGATGGAAGTTCTTTCGCTGATAGACAAGGTCGCCTCGACGGAGAGCACGGTTCTTCTCCAGGGGGAAAGCGGTACGGGCAAGGAGCTGGTGGCCAGGATCCTCCACGAAAGATCCTCACGGTGTCAGGCCCCGTTCATTCCCGTCAACTGCAGTGCGATTCCCGAATCCCTTTTCGAGAGCGAGGTTTTCGGGCATGTCAGGGGGAGTTTCACGGGCGCAGTGGGGGACAAACCGGGCCTTTTCCGGGAGGCCGAGGGAGGGACGCTGTTCCTAGACGAGATCGGGGATCTCGCTTTCGGAAGCCAGGCCAAACTCCTCCGGGTCCTCCAGGACGGGACATTCAAGAGGGTGGGGGATGCCAGAACCCAGAATGCGAATGTCCGGATCATCGCAGCCACCAACCGGCTTCTCCACGCTGAGGTCGCCGCGGGGAAGTTCCGTGAAGACCTCCTCTACAGGATCAACGTCGTCGAGATCCAGCTTCCTCCGCTCCGCGAGCGGCTCGAGGACATTCCCGCCCTCACCGAGTTCATCATCGGGAAGTTCGCCCGGAAGCATGCCCGGACGGGTTTGACCGCCTCCCCGGAACTTCTCCGTTACCTGCAGGAACACTCCTGGCCGGGGAACCTCCGGGAGCTGGAGAACGTCCTGGAAAGGGCGGTAATCCTGAAGCGCACCGGGCAACTGAAGCCGGAAGACGTTCCTCTCCAGCGGACCTCTGTTCCATCCACCTCGGTTTCCGGAATAACGGGTGAGATGTCCCTCGACCGGACCATGGAGAAGATCGAGGAGGAGCTGATCCTGAGGGCAATAAACAGCGCCCATTGGAATCTCTCCAAAGCGGCCGAGGTTTTGGGAGTGACGCGGCAGAACCTCCATTACAAGCTGAAAAAGTACGGAATCCGCAAGAATGGCGTTTGACGGGGGGAAAGGGGGGCTGGGTGGTTCGATCCGGAATCCCCCGGCGGTTTCCGTCCTCCTTTTCGTCCTCTTCGGGATAGGCACAATTTTTCCCGGATGTCTCCAAGGCGCGGTTGAGGAGATTCCGGGACAGGTCGAACGGATAGCATCCGGCGGCCGGTTGATCCGCTTTCCGGTTCCCACGGCAGTCGACCGGTTGCTGGTTCCCGCCCTGGACCCGGATTTCTGGGGAGAGGGTTTTCTTGGGAAAGTCCTGATCGCAAGTTCCGCCCATGGCGCGACCCTGGGAACCCGGAACAAGGAGGAGGAGTGGATTCCGGTCACGCTTCGTGATCCCGAAACCACTCAGGTTGCCGTTTACCCGGTTCTTGCCGAAACCACGCAGCGTGTGGCGCGTGAAAACTGGAGGTTCGAGGGCTCCCAGGCATGGAAACGGAAGATCGAGCGTGAACTCGGTGAAGCATTCGAAAAGGTGATCGAATGGCAAGCCCAAAAGGGATGCTTCTCCTGCCACCAGATCATTCCGCTTGGGATGGCGGTTTCGGTTGCCCGGGAAAAGGGGATTCATCTCCCGGAAACCTTGATCGCCTCGCAGGTGGAAACGATGATCTCCTTCCAGAACCGGGACGGGGCTTTCCGTTTCCCGGGCACCCCCTATGGAGTGGTCTCGCCCACTCTTTGCGGAGCCTTCTTCTTGGGGCTCCTGCGGGAGATTCAGCCCGGACTGGAAGAGCCTTTCGTGAGATCGGTCTCCTGGCTTGCGAAGAGACAACAACCTGACGGATCGCTGGTTCCCGATTTTTCCTTCCCGGCATTCATGGTCGGGAAGAGTTTTGGAACCTGTCTTTTCCTGAAGGTTCTCGCCTGGGCACAGGCCATGACCGAGAACCGTCGTCCCGAAATCGCCACGGTTCTTTCGGCCGGTTTGATTCGTTCCCGCGACTGGTTCCGGAGTTCGAACCGCCGTGACCGAAGCTTCAAGGCATTTTCGCTTCTCGCCCTTCCCGAATCCGGCATTTTTCCGGAAGAGGAAGCGTTCGAGATACTGCGCGGTCTTGCTTCGGATTGCGCCCAGATCGATCCAAAGCGTGATCCGGCAATGCGGGTGGTGCTCGAGGGATTGTTCATCTCTTTCGGGGGAAACCCGATTGCCCTCCCGCCATGGCCCTCCACCACCGATGTCGAAGGAAGCCACAGGTTCTGGAAGATCCTATCCGATCTTCTCAGGGAAAATCCCCGGTGAATGATTTCCCGGGTTCTGCCGATGGATGGGGGAACACGGGCCAATCTGTTCCCGGGGCACCGCGAGGTCACCGGTTTCGCCGTAGTCTCCGGGTGGGTCATTCCCGGAAAAGGGTTGAGTATGATGAGTCCAGAGCGCGGATTCATGGCGGTCCATCGTCCTTTGCGCGGGTATCTCCGTTCCGCGTGGGGCTTTGCACTTGTCATCTCCTTCCTTTTCCTGGCACCCCACGGATCTTCGGCGGGGCAATCCTCGCTTTTCGATCTTCGCCGGGACTTCGACATCCTCTACTCCAGGTTTCGCCAGAATCCTGGGGATGTCCAGACCATCAACTCCCTTGGGATAATCTATGCCCGGTTCGGCAGGATCTCGGATGCGATCACTCTCTGGGAGCGTGGTCTTGCATTGGATCCCCATTACATCCATCTCTACAACAATCTCGGATCCGCGCTGAAGAACCAGCGCCGATATGCCGAAGCCGAAAGGATTTTCCGGCTCGGCTTGAGAATCACCCCCAGTGTCTGGATCTACTACAACCTCGGCGTCATGTACGGGGAGATGAAAAAGGCCAATGAAGCGGTAACATGTTTCCAAAGCTGTCTCGGTCTCAAGCCCGGGTTCGAGCCGGCCCAGAGGAAACTGGCGGAACTGGGGGTTCGTCTTTTCGATCCAGGGGAAAACCATTTTCCGGGGATTCCCGGAGTAACGATCCCCCGTTCCCCGGTCGCGATGGGCGGACCACCCGACCAGTCGGAGATCCGGGCTCCGGTCCGATATCCCTGGCTGGGCTCCCCTGAATCGGTGAGGGAAAGCGACGCGGGAAACCTTCCCCCCACCTATTTCCCATCCGGAACCACGGCTCCGGCAAAACAGACTCCGGGCCGTCGGGATGCTTCGGAAGGAGCTTCCGAACCCCCTGCCAAGCCGATGACGGTCGAGGATTGCGTTGCAGCCATTTCCCGGATCAACCGGAACAAGAACATGGCGAAGGTCGTGGCCCTGACCTTTGACGACGGACCGCATGCGGTCTATACGAAGCAACTCCTGGACATCCTCAAGGCGGAGGGTGCAAGGGGAACCTTCTTCGTTCTCGGATCGCGGGCGGAGACCTACCCTGACCTCCTTTCCAGGATGTCAGCGGAAGGCCATGAGATCGGAAACCACACATGGAACCACAAGTCCCTGGTTTCCCAGGGGAGGGGATCCGGGCTGGCGGACCTTCGGAAGACCGCCGACCTTCTCGAAATGATGACGGGGTCGAAATGCCGGCTGGTCAGGCCGCCCTTCGGGCATACGAACCAGGGGGTCCTCAAGATGATCAACTCGGAGGGATGGCACCAGGTCATGTGGGATGCAGACAGCCGCGATTGGCAGGGCGGAAGCAGGGACCGGATGCTGGCAAGGGTCATTCGCAGCCTGTCACCCGGAGCCGTGGTCCTGTTCCACGACATCCACCCTGGAGTTCTCAAGGTTCTTCCGGTGCTGATTCCTGCCTTGAAAAGGTGCGGCTACAGTTTCGTCACCGTTTCCCAGTTGATTCGTGGGGTGGAGGTTGCCGGTTGACCCCAGGTCCCTTGCTGCGGCACTTTTCGTCAACAACCTCCAGACATCGGGCATCCGGCGGGTTCTTTTGGGTTGCCAGGTTTTACGGATCGGGGTAGACTCATCCAAAGGCGGAGGTGACTCCTGATGTGGGCCGCGCTGTTCGACTTCTCCCTGATGATTCTTCTCATGGGGTTCTTTCTCTACGGCATTGGAAAATGGGACGGACTCCTCATGGACCTCGAGGAACCAGAAACGGAACCCTCGGAGATCGAAATGGGCGAACAGGCTTCCGAACCGCCTGGGAGGAAGACCGCCATCTGGATCCTGATCGCCGGGACAGGCATCATCTCCCTTCTGGGCGATATCCTCAGCTGGTGGCAGGCGGCTGACTGACCCCCGAGGTGCCCTCAAGGACTGCGCCATCCTGGCTTTTCGGGCACATTCGCCCCGTCGTG
>CAYRYU010000029.1:49177-71776 GCA_964428355.1 uncultured bacterium | reverse complement strand
AAAAAAATGAACCTTACCCCGTTGAATGATCGCGTTATCGTGAAACCCAAGGAGACCGTCGAGAAGACCAAGGGCGGCGTTTTCCTTCCCGAAACCGCTTCCAAGGAGAAGCCGATCGAGGGCGTCGTAATCGCCGTCGGCCCCGGCCGCCTGAACGACAATGGCACCCGGATTCCCCTCGAAGTGAAGCGCGATCAACGCGTCATCTACCCCAAATACTCCGGCACCGAAATCAAGATCGACGACGAGACTTACCTGATCCTCAAGGAAGAGGACATTCTCGCTATCATCAACTGACCGGAAGAGCATAAGGAGAAAAGATAAAAATGGCCGCCAAGCAACTAAAATACTGGGAAGAAGCCCGCAGATCCCTCGAGAAGGGCGTCGATATCGTAGCCAACGCCGTCCGCGCCACTCTGGGACCCAAGGGTTGTTATGCCATCCTCGACAAGAAATTCGGCAGTCCCACCGTCACCAATGACGGCGTGACCATCGCCAAGGAAATCGAAGTGGAAGATCACTTCGAGAACATGGGCGCCCAGCTCGTGAAGGAAGTCGCCAGCAAGACCAACGACGTGGCCGGAGACGGAACCACCACCGCCACCGTTCTCGCCCAGGCCATCGTCCACGACGGATTCAAGAACGTCGCGGCCGGAGCCAATCCCAGCTTCCTCAAGCGTGGGATCGAGCGGGGCGTTACCGCCGTGGTTGACGAGATCAAGAAGCTTTCCAAGAAGGTCGATGACAACAAGGACAGCGTCGCCCAGGTCGCCACGATTTCCGCCCGTGACCCCGAGATCGGCAAGGTCATCGCCGAGGCCATGGACAAGGTCGGCAAGGACGGCGTCATCACGGTCGAGGAAGCCAAGAGCTTCGACACCACCCTGGATTTCGTCGATGGGATGGAGTTCGACAAGGGTTACATCAGCCCCTACATGGTCACCGACCATGAGAGGATGGAAGCCGTTCTCGAGAATCCCTACATCCTCATCACCGAGAGCAAGGTCAACAACATCAAGGACATCCTTCCCCTTCTCGAGAAGATCGTCCAGGTCAACAAACCCCTCCTGATCATCGCCGAGGACGTCGAAGGCGAAGCGCTCGCGACCCTGGTGGTCAACAAGCTCCGCGGAACCTTCAACTGCGTCGCGGTGAAGGCCCCCGGGTTCGGCGACCGCCGCAAGGCAATGCTCGAGGATATCGCAGTCCTGACCCAGGGCAAGAAAATCGCCGAGGAGATCGGGATGAAGCTCGAGAAAGCCACTCTCGAGCAGCTCGGCCAGGCGAAAAAAGTCGTCGTCACCAAGGAAAAGACCACCATCATCGAGGGCGCGGGAAAAACCTCCGAGATCAAGGCCCGGATCACCCAGATCCGCAACGAGATCGATGCCAGCACCAGCTCCTATGACAAGGAGAAGCTGCAGGAGAGGTTGGCCAAATTGTCCGGCGGCGTCGCCGTCATCAAGGTCGGCGCGGCCACCGAAACCGAAATGAAGGAACGCAAGACCCGGGTCGAGGATGCCCTCTCCGCCACCCGCGCAGCGGTCGAAGAAGGTGTCGTAGCCGGCGGCGGCGTCACCTATCTCAATGCCCTCCATTCCCTCGAAAAGATCAAGGGCGAAGGCGACGAGAAGATCGGCCTCGACATCGTCCGGAAAGCTCTCTATGCCCCCATCCGGTGGATCCTCCAGAACGCCGGACTCGAAGCTTCCGTCATCATCGAGAAGGTGCAGCACGAGAAGAAAAACGGCTATGGATACGACGTGGTGAAGAATGATTATGCCGACATGTTCAAGAACGGCGTAATCGATCCCGCCAAGGTCACCCGCTCAGCCCTCCAGAACGCGGCTTCCATCGCTTCCATCCTCCTGACCACGGAGGTCCTGGTCGCCGAAGTCCCCGAAAAGAAGGGATCTGCCCCCATGCCCAACCCCGGCATGGACATGGACTACTGAGTGAACTCCCTTATCCACCCCGGCGATCTCGCCGGGGTGGGTTCATTCCCGGGACATTCATACCGTTTCACGAATGATTGGAACGCCCATTTTTCAGATGAACAAAGACCCTGAAAACGATGATTCCACGCTGAACGAACGTCAGAAGGTCGTTCTTCGCAAGGTCTGTGACTCGTTCATTTCCACCGGAATACCGGTGGGTTCCAGGACCATCTCGAAGTTTACCGATCTTGCCTGGTCTCCTGCGACCATCCGGAACGAAATGGCGGACCTGGAATCCATGGGCTACCTTTATTCTCCACATGTTTCTGCGGGGAGGGTTCCCACCGAAAAAGGCTACCGGTTCTACGTCAACGTCCTTCTCGAACTGGAGCGGATGAGCCGGATCGAGGAAACCCTGGTCGGGGAGCTGGCCAACCGATGGAAAGGGAAACAGGAGGAGGAAAGCCAGATCCTCAGGTCCGCAATCCGCTTCGCAAGCGATGCAACAAGCCTTCCCGGAATCGCCCTGATCCCCCAGAAATCCGAAAACAGCATCCGTTCGGTCCAGCTGTTCAGGGTTCTTGAGGACCGCGCAATGTTCGTCATGGTCGATGATTGCGGCCATATTACCGACCAGCTTGTCAGCATTTCCCCTGACCTCCCGGATTCCGCGCTCCAGAGACTCACCAATTTCCTGAACCAGGAGCTGTGCAACCGAAAGTCTACGGAACTCGAAGCCGCATTTTTCCGCCAGTCCCATGATTTGATGGTCAAATACAATTCGATCCTTTCCCAGCTTGCCCAGAAACTCAAAGCCGCGGTCCGGAACCCGGTTTCAGAGGCGGTTTTCCTGGAGGGTTTCATGAATTTTTTCGACCAGCCCGAGTTCCAGGAGTCGGAAAAGATCCGCCAGATGCTCCATCTCCTCGACGAGAAGGACAACCTGCTCAAATTGCTTGCCAAAAGCCTTGAAACCGGAGAAGAGATCATGGTAAACATTGGATCCGAGTCCGGACTGGCGGTGCAGGACCTCTCCATCGTGACCGCCCGATACTGCGGTCCGAACAGGTCCTTTGGAAGGATCGGCCTGATTGGCCCCCTCCGAATGGATTACGCGAAGGTGGTGGCCGTTCTGGGGCGCCTTTCCAAATCTCTGGGCGATCTTTTTCTCAACATCAAACCCCCGGGGCGAAACCCCGGAATTTCCAAAGGGTAACGAAGGCTTTCGAGCCTCGTCCCGCAGGTGAGCGAATGACCGACGAAACGAAAAACAACAGCAAAGACCCGACCCAGGCCGACCAGAAAGCTGCCGAGAAGAAAGGTGCTCATCCCAACGACCCAGGTTCGGCAGAGCCTGAAGTCCAGTCGGAGGGGGAACCCGACCTCGAGCTTTCCACCGCTCAGATCCTCGAATTGAAGAAGCAGCTCGAGGAGAAGACGAAGGAAATCAAGGAGCTCAACAACCGGATCATGTACGCCCGGGCGGATTACGAGAACCTCCGAAAACGTATGGAGAAAAGGGTTCTCGAAGCTTCCCAGGTCGGGGTCGAATCGTTCATCAAGAAGCTCCTCCCCGTCATGGACACCTTCGAATCCGCGAACCGTCAGGTCGCCGAATCCAACGCCGACAAGAAGGTTGTCGACGGCTTCGAGATGCTTTTCTTCCAGTTTTCCGACATTCTCGAGAAGGAAGGTCTGAAGGCGATTCCCGCAAAGGGAACCCGCTTCAACGTGGAGTTCCATGAAGCGGTCGCCCGTTGTTCACGTGAGGATCTCGAGGATGAAATCGTAACCAACGAGTTCGAGAAGGGATACACGTTCCAGGGCAGGGTTTTACGCCCAGCCAAAGTGGAAGTCAATCAACGATAAAGGGAATTTTCATTTTCCATCAGGAGGAATAACATGGCACGCGTCATCGGAATAGACCTCGGGACATCAAACTCCGCGGCGGCGGTGATCGAAGGCGGAAAACCGGTAATCATCCCAAGCGCTGAAGGTATTTCGATCGGAGGAAAGGCTTTTCCAAGCGTCGTGGCCTTCACCAAGGACGGACAGCGTCTGATCGGTGAACCCGCCCGGCGTCAGGCTGCCACCAACCCCGATCGCACCGTTCTTGCGATCAAGCGGAAGATGGGGTCGACCTACAAGGTCAAGATCGACAAGGAATACACGCCCCAGGAAATCTCCGCGTTCATACTTCAGAAGATCAAGCGGGACGCGGAGGCGTTCCTCAACGACAAAGTCGCCGGGGCTGTCATCACCGTTCCGGCCTATTTCGACGATGCCCAGCGCCAGGCCACCAAGGATGCAGGTGCGATAGCCGGCATCGAGGTGAAGCGGATCATCAACGAACCCACCGCGGCTGCCCTGGCCTATGGCCTCGACAAACAGGGTGAGCGCAAGATCCTGGTTTTCGATCTTGGCGGCGGAACCCTCGATGTCACCATTCTCGAGCTTGGGGCAGGCGTTTTCGAAGTTCTCTCGACGAACGGCGACACCCAGCTGGGCGGAACCGACATGGACAAGCTTATCCTGGATTTCATCGTGAAGGATTACAAGAACAAGGAAGGCGTCGACCTTTCCAAAGACTCCATGGCGATGATGCGCCTTCGGGAAGCTGCTGAAAAAGCGAAGATCGAACTGTCCACGACAAGCAACACGGATATCAACCTTCCGTTCATCTCCGCAACACCGGAAGGCCCCAAGCACCTTGTCATGTCTCTGAGCCGCGCCAAGCTCGAGGAACTGATCGATCCTCTCATCGAGCGGTGCAAGGCTCCCATCGACAATGCCCTTCGGGACGCGAACCTCAAGCGGGGCGACGTCAACCATATCATCATGGTTGGCGGTCCCACCCGGATGCCAATCGTTCAGAAGCTCCTGAAAGACCACTTCGGAAAAGACCCTGAGCGCGGTGTCGACCCCATGGAGTGCGTCGCGATGGGCGCGGCAATCCAGGCTGGGATCCTTCAGGGCGAAGTCAAGGACGTTCTTCTTCTCGACGTCACCCCTCTCAGCCTAGGAATCGAAACTCTTGGCGGCGTCCACACCGTCCTGATCCCGCGAAATACCACGATTCCGACGAAGAAGAGCCAGATTTTCTCGACCGCCTCCGATAACCAGCCTGCCGTTTCGGTCCACGTGCTCCAGGGCGAGCGGTCGATGGCATCCGATAACAAGACGCTGGGAAGGTTCGACCTTGTAGGTATTCCTCCGGCACCCAGGGGCGTCCCCCAGATCGAGGTGACCTTCGACATCGATGCCAACGGCATCGTCCATGTTTCCGCGAAAGACCTCGGAACCGGTAAGGAGCAGGCGATCACGATCACCAGCAGTTCGGGTCTCAACAAGGACCAGATCGACCGGATGGTTCGCGAAGCCGAACAATATGCCCAGAGCGATGCCAAGACCAAGGAGACAATCGAGGTCAAAAACCAGGCGGAGAGTCTGATCTACAACACCGAAAAAACCGTTAAGGAACTCGGAGACAAGGTTCCCGCAGATCTCAAGGCCCAGATCGACGAGAAAGTTGCCGATCTGAAAAAGGCCATCGGAGAAAACGACCCTGAGGTCATCAAGAAGAAGACCGAAGATCTCATGACCGCATCCCACAAGCTCGCGGAAATGGTCTACAAGAACGCTTCCCAGAAAGACGGACAGGACAAGGGGCCCGGGAACGACTCCGGCGGCCCCCAGGGTGGTTCCCCTGGAGGGAGCGGTCCGAAGCCCGACGACGAGAATGTAGTCGACGCCGAATTCAAGAAAGCCAACTGAGTGAACGTTCCGGCGGGGGGGTGACCCCTCCCGCCCTGGTTCCAGGAGAGATCGATGGCAAAACGTGATTACTACGAGGTTCTCGGGGTTCCCAAGAACGCCTCCGAACCCGAGATCAAACAGGCGTACCGAAACCTCGCGCGGAAGTATCATCCCGACGTAAATCCCAACAACAAGGACGCCGTCGAGATTTTCAAGGAAGTGAACGAGGCCTATCAGGTCCTCATGGATTCCCAGAAGCGGGCTGCATACGACCAGTTCGGCCATGCCGGTCTTGGCGGCCAGGGGTTCAACTACCAGGATTTCTCATCGGGCGGTTTCAGCGGCTTCGGGGACATCTTCGGCGACATAATTTCCGATTTCTTCGGAGGCTCCAGCAACAAGGGTGGAGCGAGACGAGGAGCCGACCTCCGGTATGATCTCGAGATAACCTTCGAGGAAGCCGTTTTCGGCTGCGAGAAGACCATTACGGTTCATCGGTCCAACGCATGCACCGCCTGTAACGGAAGCGGGGCTCAGGCCGGAACGGGCCGGACCACCTGCCCCGTCTGCAAGGGCCGTGGGACTATCTCTCTTGCCCAGGGTTTTTTCGCCATTCAGCGTACTTGCCACCAATGTCAGGGGCAGGGCGAGATCATCGACAAACCCTGCGGAACCTGCAAGGGAACCGGAAGGGTGAAGACCTCAGAAAAGCTCTCGGTAAAGATTCCCGCGGGTGTCGAAACCGGGAACAAGGTTCGTGTCCAGGGCGAAGGTGAACCAGGAGAACGGGGCGGCCCTCCAGGGAACTTGTACATCGTTCTCATGGTTGGAAAACACGAGATCTTCGAAAGGGTGGGGGACAACATAATCTGCGAACGGAATATCTCCTTTCCCATGGCCGCTCTCGGCGGGGAGGTCGAGGTTCCCACCCTTCGAGGCCCCCTGAAGATCAAGATCCCCGCTGGAACCCAGACCGGAAAGGTCTTCCGCTTGAAGGGATATGGCGTGAAATCCATCCATGGCGGAGAGGGCGACCAGCTCGTCAAGATCTTCGTAAGAGTGCCCACTTCCCTCAACGACAAACAACGTGAACTGATCTTTCAACTCGCCAAGGAAGAACCCGACGCCGACGCCACCGGTGTGGGCGGCGGAAAATCCTTCTTCGACAAAGTCAAGGAAGCCCTCGGCGGGTGACACATTACTGATTTTTTTGGCTGCACCAGGGGCGGGTTTCCTGAAGGAACCTGTCCCTGTTTTTTTTCCCCGAAGCCATCTTTCGAGCGATTCCTTTTAGCACAATGCAAGGAGGAAGAGCATGCCCAGAATTTCCCGAATCGTGGTTCCAGGAGTTCCCCACCATGTAACCCAGCGGGGAAGTCGACGTCAGACAACCTTCTTTGGGTCCAGTGACTATCAGGAATATCGCCAGACTCTTCAACACTGGTGCAAAGAAACCCAGGTTGTCATATGGGCGTATTGCCTGATGCCCAACCATGTTCACCTGCTTCTCGTTCCTCCCACTTCCGAAAGCCTTGGAAAAGCCATGCGAGAAACCCATCGTCGCTTTTCATTGCTTCAAAACCGGCGCCAGGGATGGAAAGGCCAGGTGTGGCAGGGGAGGTATTTCTCATGCCCTCTTTCACACACCCATCTTTTGTTGGCTGCAAGATACATTGAGGGGAACCCCGTTCGGGCTGGGCTGGCTCGTGTTGCCGAAGCATGGCCATGGAGCAGCGCGCGGGCACATGTGACCGGTATCGATGACGGAGTTATCGCTATTGAGCCTCTTTTGTCACTCTATCCAGACTGGAGGGAGCTGCTTCGGTCCCTTCCGACTAGAGAGGAATGCCGGAAAGTGGACCTTCATTCGCGGACTGGCAGACCTCTCGGAGACCTTTCGTTTTCCCAGGTGATTGAAAACCGGTTCGGAGTCTCGTTGAAATATCGCAAACCTGGAAGACCCCGAAAAATAGGGACAGGTGAAACCTTGGAAACCCCGGTGGGATGCGGAAAAGAAAACCAGTAATGTGGCACCAATTACGGTATTCCTGGAACCCTTCAGGATATGGTATTCTTGAACAGAGAGGGGTGGCGAATGAAAAACCCGATGAACATCCGTTTCGTGGGATTCCTTATTTGCGTTATCGTTTTTGCCGCGGTTTTACAGTCTTCGGCCCAGGATTCCGCGAGCGGGACCGTCGACGTCGTCCAGACGGGTTCGGATACAGCCCCGGTTCTGGGCAGCGGCCCGGGTGAGATCATTGCGGTCGACCAACCCCAGACCGTGGTCGTGGATCTGACCTTCAACCCGCGGGACATCGACCAGCAGATCGAAAAGCTTCGGAAAGAACTCAAGGCCGTCCCAAAAGACAAGATGCGCCAGGCTGCCCTCTCGGAGCTTTTGCTGAAAAAGGCATATTCCATGCGGGGAGGGGCGAAGTTCCAGGATGTCGAACCCCTCATCCTCGAAGCGTACGATCTTACCCCGGACAGCTTCCAGGTGCATTACATCTGGGGCTGCTTCATCTTCTTCGACAAGAATTACGAAGCAGCACTCCCCAGATTCGAGACAGCGCTGGCCCTAAAACCCGATCACCTCGACTGCATCATGAAACTGGGGGTAACCCTCCTCAACATGATGCGATACGAGGAAGCATTCGCCTACTTCGAAAGGGCACAAAAACAGATCCCCAAGGATTTCTACCTCTTCTATTTCCTTGGGAAATGCCAGTTCGAGCTGAAGGATTTCGAAAGGGCAATCGAATTCTGGGAAGAGGCACTCAAGCTAGCGGCCAACGAGAAGGATGCCCAGGCCATCCAGCAGCTCATCAACAAGGCAAAGGAGCAGGACGCCTCGATCGCGGGAACCACAAAGGATGAGAACCAACGGTTCATCGTGCATTACGCGGGCAATTCCCAAAAGGACATCGGAGACATGACGATGGAGATCCTCGAGGAGATTTATGAAAACGTCACCTCCGACCTGATGTACCATCCGGAAATCAAGATAAACGTGATCTTCTTTTTGACCCAGGAGTTCTACGAACTGAACCGAACGGGAAACTGGGTCGGAGCCATCACTCAGGGTGAGAAGATTCTCGTTCCATTGCAGCAGGGGTATTCCGACATGAATTCCGTAAAGGGAATCCTCGCTCACGAATTCACCCACGTCGTCGTCAATCTCCGCACGACGAACCGATGTCCGACCTGGGTGAACGAAGGACTCGCGGTTTACCAGGAGTTCAAGGCGATGTACGGCGACCCCAACCAGATGCGGCCTGACTACGAGAAGATCTTCAACCAGAAGATCATCAACGAGAGGACGATCATCCCTCTCAAGCAGATCAACCTCAATCCTTCCCAGCAGACTTACGGCTACCAGATCCCTCTCGGATACCTGGAATCGTATCTCGCAATCCGTTTCATGATCGAGCGCTGGAACTTCCAGGGAGTCGATCAGCTTCTGGAGGGCCTCAGCCAGGGAAACTATTTTGAGGAATCACTCGAGAACGCCACGAGCCTGAACTACTCCCAGTTCGAAAGCGAGTTCAACGATTACCTGAAAGGGTTCTGATCCAGAGCCGGGCCATTATTCTGACAACTCGAGAATTCTCCTCAGGAAGGGATTGGGAAACCCGTCCGTCTCGCCGATAAATATTTCCAGAGGGATTTCCATTCTCCCTGGAAAGAGAGTCCGCGAGCAAAATGAAGCCTCATGTACGTTGGGATTTGCGATTCCAAACCCTCATTTTTGGGCTGCTTGTCTCGGTTCAGATGTCCGCCCCCATACCATGTGTTGGATCAGAAGCCGCCGTCCTCGATGAGGACGCCGGAAGAACCAACCTTGCGGGGATATTCTCCCCCCCCGGAAATCTCCTGGTTTCCTTGCTCCGCGTTACCTTCACGAAGGTGGCTTCGATGGTGGCGGAAATCAGCCAGGAGTTCCAAGAGCCATCCATCAAGGCTGATTCGGAGCAGGAAACGGCAGAGCGGGTTTCGGAATCACACCCAACCGGCCCCCAACCACCCGAGTATTATGTGCTTCTGGATCCGGGCCACGGGGGAAGATACGAACCTGCGGGTCCGACGACGGGCGATCATTGGGATCCCGTTTCGAAGAAATTCCTGGTCCACTACAACTCCGGCGCTGCCGGGGGTGGGATCCAGGAATCGTTCTGGACCCTGGAAATCGCCCGCAAAGTGGATGAGCTGCTCAACCTGACAAAAACCGAGGAGGGGTTTGGCAGGTTTTCGAAGATCCTGGAAGAATTCGGCGCGGAACCAGGATATCCCAGGGTCCGGATTGCCACCATCCTCACTCGGGATAGTTCGATCGAATCCGATCCGGATAGACACCTCCCCGACCCTAACGCCAAGTACCGGCTTTTCGACAGCCCCTCCGCCTACCCGACAAATCCAGCTTCCTGGACAGAAGTCACCCCCCGGTTCGGCCGAATCTCGATGATGAACAGGTTGAACCCGGATCTGATCGTGTGCCTGCACAACAATTCGAACAAGAGCGCGCAGCCGAGAGGGTTTTCGTCCGTCATTGTCCCCCATTTCCGGTTCTTCTATGCGATTCATTCCATTCTTACCAACCAGGGAGAGGTCAAGGAGTTCAGGAACATCAAGATCACCCCACGCAACCTCTGGCTCGTGAAGAAGCTCGTAATGGCGGGGTTCCCTGGTTCTCTCCGGGAAACCGTCCAGAAGGTCGTTTCCGATACCTACACCTACTTTGCCGGAATCAGGATGTTCACGAAAGAGTTCATCGGTCTCCGTTACCTGATGGTTTCCTGGCCCTTCAATACCCGCTCGCCATTCATGTCCATGGTCATGTTCTTCCTCAGGGAGAATTCCCAGACCGAGTTTTTCCGAAGGGCCGGGGGGACGGAAGGTTTTGGCGGGGACAACTTCTTCTCCTCGCAGGAGCTCCTGCGATTCATCAGATACTCACTTTGGAGCGACACAAAGAACGATCCGAAGTTCTACGCGAAGATCTGTCCGCCACCAAAGCCGGCCAAATCGAAAAAGAAGGCCCCAGCCCAAGCCATGGGGCCCGACCAGGTAATCGGGCCGCTGGAGGAACCGTTCATCTCGGATTGGGCTGTTCCGCTGTTCGTGAACTCCGTCACCTCTTACATCGAAGTTGGTTATCTTTCGAATCTCAAGGACCGGGAGATCCTGAAGGCGAAAAAGGAAAAGATCGCCCAGGCGATCGCGGTCGGGATCTATTCCCTTTTTGCAGGTGTGAAGGTCAAGAATCTTCCCGGCATCGAAGCCCCGCGGGGCGAACCGATCGATTTCCAGAAGTATGGAAAAAGATGCCAGGGGCGAGGACCCTGGGACTCAGGAATGGAAAGGATCGCCAGCATCGCCCAGGAATGGATTCCTCCGGGGTGGATGGTTTTCGCTTCCCGTTAACTTCCAGTTGCTCCGCCCGGTTTTCCAAGCGCCCTGGATGATTTGGAAACTCCCCGGCGGGAAAGCGCCGCGATCGTTTGACGGGGGTTGTCGGTCATGATCGCATCACAACCAAGCTTCAGGTAGTAACCGAGCCTCGAATCAGGGCCGGGGTCGAGGGGGCAGACAAGCATTCTCCGGGCGTGAGCGGCAATCACGAACAGGGGATTGAGGAAGAGGATCGGCCAGAACGGGCCGGAAAGATGCATTCCAAGCCGTGGCCAGGGCCGGAAGAAGCTGATCAATCCCCTGGGAATTGCCGGCGCCGCTTTTTCGGCAGCCCGCAGACTCGGGTGCGAGAACGAGATGAAGAAGGTCCGGTCTTCGATCCGATGCCTGCGCAAGAGGGCAACCAACCTCCGGCAGGTGGCGATGTCGCGGAAATCGGGACTTTTCAGCTCGATTCCCAGTGCGGCATCGTTGGGAAGGATCTTTGCGAGATCCGAAAGGGTCGGGATCCGGACAGCGTCGTAACCTGGGAAACCCTTTCCCGCGCTGATCTTCCCCAAATCAGCGGCGGTCATGTTCTTCACGGGGCCCTTTCCATCGGTCGTCCGGTCAAGGGTGGAGTCGTGGATACACATGAATTCACCATCTGAGGAAAGCCTCAGGTCGGTTTCGAGCATGTCTGCGCCCGCCGATAGCGCTTCCAGAAATGCCGGAAGGGTGTTCTCGGGGAGATTCCCCCCCCGGCTTCCCCGGTGGGCCATCAGGAATGGGGGTGTCCTGCCGGGAACCTTCAGTCTTCCGGGGTTTTCCTGTCCGCCGGATACGGAAAAAAGAGGGGTTTCCGGTTGCACGTGGGCCCCTTTGATGGTAAACATTAAAGAATTATCATAGCATGGAACGGGAATTGCCATACGAAACCCAATCCCGCCCCCGATGCCCGGGCGGGTTTCCCCGAGGTTCGGCCCGGATTTTTCCGGGGAGTCTTTTGCCGATGCTTCTGGTCGCATGCCTGGCCATTTTTTCTTCGGGCTGCGGCTCCAACGGCGGGGGGATCGACGACTGGATCAAGCCCCAAACGATCGTCTACACCAGCAATATTTCCGGGCAGGTTCTTTACCCCGCGATCGGGGCCTCGAGCATCCTTCCCGGAATCCTTTCATCAACCGGGGCAAGCGGGGCATACGTTTTCGTCGAGGAGCTTCCCGCCTATTCCGCGTTTACCGATTCCGGGGGTAACTTCACTATCAAAAACGTTCCCGTGGGCTCCTACCGCGTCATTGCCGAGCTGAACAACGGGACGATCTCGTACAAGCAAAGGTCCACTATCGTTTCAATTACGGGGCAGTACGGAACCATCAAGATCACTGATCCCATGCAGCTTGTGACAGCAACCAAGAGCCTCAATATGCTGGTCCGTCAGGTCCCTTCCGGTGACGTCGTTATCGGCGCCGCACTCGTTCTTTGGGGCCATACCTATACAACCTTGAGCTCCGATCCCATCACTTTGGGGCCTGTTCCCGCCGGAGCCTGGCCGGTCCGGGTTCAGGCAACCGGCTATTACGAGTCGAACATGCTCCTGAACTTCCAGGACGACCGCCAGGATCTCCTCGAGGTGGGGCTCGTCCCCCTGACAGCGGTTCAGCGCAACCAGTCCCCGGTCGTGGAGATCTACAAGGATTTCAAGACCCTCTACACCTTTGCCAGTGGAAACCTCCAGACTTCGGCTTTCGACGGTGACGGAGATCCCGTTACCGTGACCTGGACCGCTTCGCCTGGATTGAGCCTTGCTGCCGCAAAAGGCTCCTCAAACGTAGTCACGGCCTCGGGAACGGTAGGGACATTCACCATCGAGGCGGTTGCCACCGACGGGAAGGGCGGTTCGGGTCGCAGCACGATGAAGATAGGAGTCATCCAGGGAGGGACCGGCCCCGTAGATCCGAACAACCACCGTCCAAATGCCCCTTACTCCCCATTTCCGGCCAATACCGCGGGAAATGTCACCCTCGAGGTCACCCTCTCCTGGCTGGCAACCGATTCCGACGGGAACGCGCTGAAATACGACGTCTGGTTGGGGCCTGCCGCCGGCCAGATGAAGCTCGTCGCATCCAATCTCGACACCCCCTATTACCGGGCGACATCCCTCGCCTCCTTCTCCACCTACCTCTGGAAGATCGTGGTCCGTGACACCGCCGGAGCCGAGAACGAGGAGAGCCCGATCTGGCAGTTCACCACGGGGGATGGATCCTCTCATGCCCCCTACACGCCGTACAACCCCAATCCTCCCGACCTGGGCACGGACCAGCTAACCTCGATCCTCCTGACCTGGAAGGGGGGAAGCCCCAACGGAACGGTGAATCTCACATACCAGCTCTACTTCGGAACGGACGCATCGGCCCTCACTCTCGCGACCGCGACGACGAAAACCAGCTCCGAGATGACCGGCCTCCAGGTCGGCACCCGCTACTTCTGGCGGGTCCTCTCGATCGACCCTTCGGGGGGAATCGCGAGCGGTCCGACATGGCAGTTCACGACCTATTCAGTGGTGAACCGCCCGCCCAACTCTCCGCGGGCGGCCAACCCGACCCACGGGGCGACGGGGGTGGCCCTGAAACCTCTCCTATGGTGGGTCGACGAGGATCCCGACGGGGACCGGTTGTACTTCGACCTCTACTTCGGCAAGACCGGGGCACTCCAGAAGATCGCGGAAAACCTCTCCAGCGCGACCTTTCAGCTTTCCAGCGATCTGCGACCTTTCACCGAATACACCTGGCAGGTGGTGGCACGCGATCCCGACGGCCGGACCAACGAAAATCCCGCAATCTTCACCTTCACCACCGGGAAGAACGCCAACAATCCGCCCACTGTTCCTCAAGCGGTTTCTCCGGTCAACAACCAGACCTCGATCGCCCTGCAACCCGTCCTTTCCTGGACCGGTGGCGATCCGGACGGCGACGCGGTCGTGTACGACGTGTATTTCTCCGCAGCCTCTCCACCCGTCGATCTCGTCGGGTCGGGGTTGAAAACCCCCTATTTCAGCATCCTCACGCAGTTGACCCAGGGTCAGTTCTACTGGTGGAAGATCGTGGCGCGCGACGAATGGGGCATCGAATCGACATCCCCGGTCTATACCTTCTCGACGGTTTCCGGAGTGGATTCGGTTCCGCCCAAGGTTGTCGGGATAGTCCCGGCAAATGATTCCACCGGAATCGACCAGAGCGCCCAGATCGAGGTCACCTTCAGCGAGCCCATGGACCAGATTTCGGTCGAGAACAACTTCGTCTTCAACCCCGATTTCATCAAAACCATTACGTGGAAAACCCCCTGCGTGGTTGCCTTCACGCCCGAGAATCCGTGGAACCTCGGTCATTTCCAGATCGTGACAAATGCGGGCGGAACATGCCGCGACCTGACGGGAAACATCCTGGATGCAGGAACCCGCGTGAAGTTTTCGGTGAAGACCGAGATTCCACTTCCCTCAGGTTTCCATTCGGCGGGTTTCGGGATCGACGGAGGGGTAGGGGGCGACATCGGGGTTTCCCTAGAGAACATGGCTCCCGCGAGCGTCCTCCAGGGAATCGTCGTTGCGGGCGCAGCGACCAGTTCCGCCGTTGTAACCCCAAGAATCTCAGCTGATGGAGCAGGCCTCGAGGGTTTCGCGAAGACCCCCGAAGCCGCGTTTCGTTCAATCAACGCCAGATTCTCAAGGGAGCCGCAGGCGAACGCGGGAACCAGCATCGAACCCGCGATCCTTGCTGCCGCTGCAGACGCCTACACCCTTGGGGCTGTGAAGACCTTCTACATCCCATCCTACGGGAAGATAGCCACCACCACGGATTTCCCCGCCAACAAGATCCAGGCTGTCTGCGTCGGCTTGACAGGCTCATCGGCGGTTTTCGTCGACACCGCGATCGGGACTCCCGATTATTCGATCGTGGGGGAGTTCCGAAGAAGACTCGAGGACGTGATTCTTCCGATCCTTCGCGACGCTTATGGTAGCGAACCCCCGGTTGGTGCCGACGGGAGCAGCCGAATGACCCTCCTTCTCACGAACTCGCTTTCCGAGGGGGTGGAAGGGGTTTTTTCCGCAGCCGACCTGTCGGGGAACAACCCCAACGATCCGCAGCTGAGGGAAAGCAACGCCCGGAAGATGCTCTACATCAGGTACACGGTTTCCGAGCCGATGTATACCTATTCCTCGCTCGCCCATCAGTTCGCCCACATGGCGGTCTTCTGGCAGAAAAGGATCGCCGGGGCGGGAACCGAGGAAACGTGGCTGGACGAGGGAATGGCCGCCTACGCGGAAACACTGTGCGGATTCGGCCTCGACGAAGGGAACCAGCGGTCCGCCCAGGGGCTGCTTACCATGGAGAACAATCTTTCGAAGCTCTCCCTGACGAACTGGAACCATTCGGGGAATTCCATGCTGTCCTACCTTTTCGTTCGGTTTCTCGCCGAAAACGGAAGATACCGGACCACCTCCCGGGAGGCCACCCGCGCGCTTTGCCGATCGGCAAAAACCGGGATCGAGAGCGTTGCCACGCTTACGGGGGAGAGTTTCGAAAACACCCTGGGAAGGTTTTTCCTGGGGATGCTCCTGAATCGGCACGCCTCAACGGTCGAGGGCGATTACGGGTTCAAAGGCCTCGATCTGGGCGGCACCTTCGGAGCGACTACGATGCCCGGGATTCCGATCACGACGGTGCCTGACGCAGTCCTGTATCCTGACATTCCAGCCCGGGGGTGCATTTTCCTGAAGCGTGTCACCAGCGGGGGCAAGGTTTCGATGCGGATCTACAACCTGACGAATCCCGCCCGAGGCTGGTTCCTGGACACACGAAACTGACCCCCTTGATCAGGCACGCGACCGGGAGATTCGTGGCCTGTCAGGGCCGGGGAGCAGGCTTTCTCCCGGCGGCCGTTTTCCCAGAAAGACTTTCGAGGTGATCCGATGAAGTACAAGGTGCTCATTCTCGATCCGAACAAGACTGATCTCGAGAACGAAACGCGCGAGTTGAACCACCGGGGGCTGAACGTGATCGGCGCCTCCACCTTCGAGCAGGCGACCAACCTGCTTCGCGAGGACGGCCGAATCCACGTCATCCTCACCGAATGGGAAGTCCCCGAGAGCCGGAAAGCCAAAGACACCACCCGGAAAGGCCCCGAGATGTTCCGGGAGTTCCTCAAGATCCGCTATGAGGTCAACCTCTTCCTTTTCACGGCCGAAAAAGATGCCCGCAGATTCACGAGCGGGGGGATGCTCAACGGTTATTTCTTCAAGGGCGACCACGATTACGACGACATCTTCCGGAAGATCAAGACCGAGGTCATCAGCAGCAAGAACCGCGCCCCGTTCTTCGAGAAGCTGGTCGAATACGCCCAGAAATCCAAGGATTCCTGGCACACTCCGGGCCATGCCTCGGGTTACTCGGTCAAGGATTCCGTCTGGGTGAAGGATTACTTCGATTTCTTCGGTCCGAACCTGTTCCGATCGGACGTGTCGGTTTCCGTTCCGATGCTCGACTCCCTCCTTCATCCCACCGGGGTGATCAAAGAGGCCCAGGAGCTGGCCTCCCGCGCATTCAGTTCCAGATACACCTTCTTCTGCACGAATGGAACCTCGACCGCGAACAAGATCATCATCCAGACCCTCCTCAAGCCGGGAGACGCCATACTTCTCGACAGGAACTGCCACAAGTCCGTCCACTACGGTGTGGTGCTTTCCGGAGCGGAACCCGTCTACCTCGATCCATCGGTCAACGACAGGTTCGGGATCTTCGGGCCGGTTCCGAAAGCGCGTATTTTCGCGAAAATGGACGAAGCGCTTTCCGCCGGGAAGAAGGTGAAAGCCCTGATCCTCACCAACTGCACCTACGACGGGTTGATCTACGATATCGCCTCGATCGTGAAGGAGGCCCATCGCCGGGGAATCAAGGTCATCATCGACGAGGCATGGTTCGGATACGCCCGGTTTCATCCGGAATTCTTCCCCTGCGCGATGGAAGCCGAAGCCGACTACTCGACGCAGTCGACCCACAAGACCATGAGCGCGTTCAGCCAGGCATCCATGATCCATGTCAACGATCCCGATTTCGAGCGGATCCGGGATTTTTTCATGGAGAACTTCAACATGCATTCATCGACTTCCCCGCAGTATCCCATGATCGCGTCCCTGGATTGCGCGCGCCGTCAGATGGCGATGGAAGGTTACAGCCTCCTTTCCCGCTCCCTCGAGCTCTCCAGGTCGCTGAGGGCAGCGATCAACGGGCTCACCAAGTTCCGGGTCCTCGATCTCGAAGACCTGGGCTCATCCGAAATCTCGGCGGATGGAGTCCGGCTCGATCCGACCAAGCTCACCATCGACGTTTCCGCTTCGGGGTTCACCAGCCGGGAGGTCGAGCACCTCCTGCTTTCGAAACACAACATCCAGATCGAGAAATCCACGTTCAATACGATTACGGTCCTCATCACGATCGGGGCGACCCACTCGAAACTGAACCGCCTGTTCCTGGCTCTCGAGAACATCGAGGTGGTGAGCGGAAACACGACCGGCTCGAAGAACGGAATGCCCCTCGAGTTCCGGTTGGCGACCTCGCCCCTTCTTTTCCGCCCCCGGAGCGCTTTCTACTGCGACGGTGAGGCGGTTCCCCTTCGCGATGCCGCCGGAAGGGTGTCGACACGGATGATCGTCCCCTATCCACCGGGAATTCCTCTTCTCGTACCGGGGCAGACGATCACTTCGGAGATAGTCGACGCCTTGCAGTCCTATCGGGATTACCACGTCGAGATCCACGGGTTGTCGGAGAACCTGATATACGTGATGACGGAATCCGAACAGGAAGGACTGTCCAGACGCGGCGACCGGATCGGCTGAACCGATGGTCTCCCTGCTTCCGGCACTGGTGATCATAATCTTCACCGCCCTGACCCAAAGGGTTGCCCTGGGGGTGTTCCTGGGGATGTCGGCGGGCGCGGTCATCCTCGGTTGGGGTTCGCTTTCCGGGGTCATTGGTTCGGTATGGAAGACGCTTTTCCTTTGCTTCTCCGACGCGGAAAGGCTGAAGATCGCCCTGTTCATCGTTCTGACAGGGGGGCTGCTGGAAATCGTCTCCGGAACCGGGGCGTTCCACAAGCTCGCGGACCTCGTGCGGGAGCGTCTCTCATCCGCCCGGCGGACTCGTCTGGGAACGTTCTTCCTCGGAATCGCAGTATTCTTCGACGATTACAGCAACCTCCTCCTCTCCGGGGCTTCGATGCGCAACATCAGCCGTTCCCATGGCATTTCTCCGGGTCTTTCCGCTTATATTGCCGATCAATGCGCCGTCGTCGTCTCCCTCATGATGGTCTCGACCTGGTCGGCATTCGAGGGAAGCCTCCTGGTCGGAGCGGCGGAGCGTTTCAAACTTCCCTATTCCGCGACCCAGCTTTTCGTCCAGTCGTTCCCATATCATGCCCTGACATACCTCGGAATCCTGCTCGCATTCATTTCAGCATGGACGGGGAACTGGATCGGAGCCCGGCTGGACGATCTAGGTTCGGTGCCCGACAAGAGTCAACCCGCACCCCAGATTGCGGGAATCAAGGTGAGGCATTTCGTCGTTCCCTTCACGGTTTTCCTTTCCATCACCCTCATCGGGATGACCTTCTACGGTATCAGGAACCTGAGAACGATTCCCTGGCCGGAAATGAACGTGATGCGGCTCTTCGAAAACGTTCCGACGGTGGACATGCTTCTGATCGGAATCGGAGCAGCCCTGGTCGTGGGCATCGGCCTCATCCGACGTAATGGCGCTCTTGGGTGGGGGGAGATGGGGAAGGCATTCAGGAAAGCGGCCAAGGATATGGCTTCCGCGGCTTTCGTGATCATCTTTTCGAAGGGTCTTTCGGAAGTTTCCGCCGAGCTGGGAACCGGAACTTATGTCACCGGACTTCTGGGCGGATGGCTCAGCCCCGTTCTCCTCGGGCCGATCCTCGCCGCCGCCGCCTTCCTGATAACCGTCGCCACGGGGTTCAGCTGGAGTTCGATGGCGATCACGATGCCGATCGCATTCCAGATGGCGATGAGCCAGGGCGGGGAAGGACTTCTCCCCCTGGCTTCGGGGGCGGTCATTTCCGGGGCGATCGCCGGCGGACTTTTGATTCCCTATTCCGATACCACGGTCATGGCCGCGGTCGCATACGGAATCCCTCCAACCTACCACGCCAAGACGCAGAGTCTCCAGGTCCTGGCAACGGTTTTCGCGTCCGCGGTTTCCCTTGCGCTTCTGGGTGCGGGTTGGGGGCTCGTTCCGGGTTACCTCGCGGGGGCGGTTCTGCTCGTGTCGGTTCACTTCGCCGCCGCCGGTTCGGGGATGCGTGCTTCCACCGAAGTCAGATCATGAAGACCAGCCGGCGTCGGGTTTTACTTGTCTTCGTCCTGAGTATTCTCCCATTCCTGATTCTCCGCCGCGAGGTAGGAGTGATCCAGGCACTCCAGGAGAAGCAGGAAAAGGAGGCATGGGGGCGCCACGCGAAACTTGTGTCGAGCGGGTTCCGTCGGGCCAGTTCGATGGGTTTCTGGGTGGGGGAGATCACCCGCAGGTTGAAGGCCCACCTGGAAAGGAAGTTCGCCGGGTGGGAACCCACCCCTGTCGAGCTGGGGCAAGGGTTCAAAGAGTTCTTTTCGTCCCAAAACCCGCTCAGGTTTCCCAGGCCCCGGGTCTGGGCCATGCCCGTTTCTCCGGAGGGAAAGACGATTTTCCCGAAGCTGCTTTCGGGTCCCATTTTCAGCGATTTGTACCAGAGCATTTTCCGGGGGTTGTTCCTGGAACTCGACAAGGAGGTCCGTGGGCAGCCAAACCTTTTCTTGGAAAAGAAGTTCATGAATCGGACCATGAGGGTTCTCGGCCATGGGATAACGAGCCTTACATTCGGCCGGGACAACGCGGGCCGCAGCTTCTACGCTTTCTTCCAGGGCACCCATTGGATTGGGGCATGGGAGGTCGTCAAGGCAAGAGGGGGGAATGGTTGCATCTTCCTCCTGCTTTTCCCCATTCATGGCCTCGAAGAGGCGGAGTGCAGGAAGCTCCTCCTCAAGAACTGGGGGGAAATCTTTCCCGGGGAGGAAGCTCTTCCCGCTTTCATCCCTTTCGCCACGGGCTTTGAAAGGAACCGTTCTCCAGCGATGGACAGGCGGATCGCAAACACTGAGGTGAAGAGCTGCCTGAAGATGATAGGGGCCTCGATTCGCCCGCGCCGGGTGAAATGGGCCCCCACGTCGAGGCTGGTCCCTCTTGCCTCCAGCCTGTTGCTGAACGTGGTTGAAACCCGCAACTACAGGCTTTTGCCATGCGGGCTCTCCGCGATATCCAGTCACCTGGGAGTGCTCGTCGGGCCAAGGAAACCGACGGCCAAACCCTTTCTCTTCTGGATAACCGCCCTCTACGGGATGTTGCTCCTGCTGGCATGGGGAAACCTGGGCATCCGTTTCCTGACCGGGAGCGCATTTCCGGAATTCGGGATCAGGGTTCGGCTTTTCCTCTGGTTTCTCGGGCTGACCGCAACCCCTCTTGCGGTCTTCCTTGGCAACTCGGTGGCTCTCGGATACAACCTTTCCGAGAACCTGAAGGACTCCCTGGACAGGAAACTCCTCCAGTCCCTCAAGGAGATCGATGCGGAGAGTGAGACGATCCCCCAGCGGTTCCGGAATGTCTCCCGGGAACTGAAGAGGGCAGTCCAGGTTGAAGTTTCCCGGGAGGGAGATCTCGAGAAAAACCTCGGCAAGGCACTTGATGATGTCTTCAAAGCGGCGACGGAAAAGGGATTCGAACCCCTTCTCGTCTTTCTGACCGGGGTCGATCTGCCCGGTCTTTTCCTGGTGAAGGAGAATCCGAATCTCAGCGGGGGAGTTTCGAAGAACCTGGAAACCGTGTTCCAGGGGCTTTCGGTCGAGGCTCTGAAGGAGGAGATGGGGGGCGGACCGGCGTGGGAGCGTGAACTGGCTGCCAGGGGAAAGGGCAAACGGGAGCGGACGGTTTCAGAGTCGCTTTCGGACCTCCAATTCTGGCGGAACAACCCCAGGGTCATGGGAAGACCCGATGTCCCGTTCCTTCACAAGGCCGGTCCCAGGTCGATCTACATGTATTACGATTTCATCAGGGTGCCCGGTATGCAACCGATCACATTCTACCTGATGTCGGAAATAACCCCCTCCTTCATCCATTACCTTCGAACGAGATTGCCAAGGGCACAGCGGGACACCCCGGAGGTTTCGTTCTTTGCATTCCATGCCGGTGCCAAGGGAATTGAGAGGATCATCGAGGCCGATCCGGTTGGTGAGGGCGATATCATCGCCCAGGAAATCACTCCATGGGGCCTTCCTGAAGAAAGGGGTTCGCGCCGGAGGATCTCGTTGATATGCGAGGGGATGCCGGATTTCCTTCTCGTATCCTCGACCTCGGTTGAACCGCTTCTTGCGGACCTGCGGGGTGAGAGATGGAGGATTTTCGGGACCTTCATCCTGATCTTCCTCTTCCTTGGCGGGGTCGCGAACTCGCTTGGAACGTGGCTGACCAGACCCATCATCGAAATGACCCGGAGCCTTCGCAGGATCGCTGGTGAGGAACTGTCCGAAAGAGTGGGAAGGGATCGTTCGGATGAACTTGGGGAAGCCGGTCGTATCCTGGATACCATGACCGGGTGGCTCCAGGAGCGGAAGGTCATGAGCCGGTTCGTTTCACCCCAGGTCCTTGAAATCGTCGCCAGCCAGAACCTGGAGAAATCCTGTCGCGGAGCCAGAAAACGGGTAGTGGTCATGGTGGCCGACATCCGGAGTTTCACGACGCTTTCCGAATCGAATCCTCCCGGGACGATCTTCGCGCTGCTCAACGAGCATTTCGAAGCGATGGCCAAGATAATCGTCCGGCACGGTGGAATCATCGATCGTTTCATCGGGGATGCTGTCCAGGCGGTTTTTCCCTTCGGAAAAGGCGGGAAGATGGCTGATCGGGCGCTTTCGGCCGCGCTGGAGATGATGGATAGCCAGGCCGCCCTCAGCCGGAAAAGGGAGGAGGAAGGCCGGTTCCCCTACAAGATCGGGATCGGTCTCGACCAGGGGTGGGTGATAAGTGGAGTCCTGGGAGATCCCGAGGTGAGGCTCGATCTTTCCTTTCTCGGCAAGGCAATGAAGGTTGCGGGGAGGATGGAGAGCGCTTCCAAGCTGGGATCCTTTTCGCGGATCGTTTGTTCGGGAGCGGTCCGTAGCACCGCGAGCCCCGCCTGGCGATTCGTTCCTCTGGTTGATCCGCTGTCTGCAGGCAGTGGGGAGACCGAAGCCCAAAGCTGGGAGCTGGTTGCGCCCCAGGAGGGTTTTTCGCTCGGCCCTCCGGAGGAAACCACCGGAACGGAGGCCCTGCGCGGGGAGGACTCCGAAGAGCCGGAAGCGGAAGCCCGGAGCAGGGATGCGGAAGGTGATGAACAGCCCATCGGGGAAGGAGATCCGGGGGAGAGGGGGTCTCCC
>CAYRYU010000029.1:44342-49077 GCA_964428355.1 uncultured bacterium | reverse complement strand
GGAAGGTGATGAACAGCCCATCGGGGAAGGAGATCCGGGGGAGAGGGGGTCTCCCACGGGGGAGAGGGGGTCTCCCGCGGGGGAGAGGGGGGCT
The DNA here is from genome assembly GCA_964428355.1 of uncultured bacterium. Classification (GTDB taxonomy): domain Bacteria; phylum Muiribacteriota; class Ozemobacteria; order Ozemobacterales; family Ozemobacteraceae; genus CAYRYU01. The sequence continues at coordinate 48,983 of CAYRYU010000029.1, read as the reverse complement.
CCCGCCGGGGAGAGAGGGTCTCCCCCCACGGAAAGGCCCTCTCTTGGCTTCTCCTTGGCCTGCCTTGTGGTATGGCTTGTTCCATTGCTTCTCATGGCCTTCTGGCTCCGGGATCTGGCGGGGAAATCGACCTTGAATGGAATGGAAGAGGTGGACCGCCAGCTCGACGAGGATTTCCAGTTCATGTTCCAGGGGGGGGAATCCGCCCTCCAGGCGTCGATTTTGCTTCAAAGATGGTTCGGAGGCCTTTCGGCGGAATCATCGGTCCCTCCCAAAGTTGGGGTCGAATTGGTCTACCAGGAATTCCTCCGGCGTGCGGAAAGGCTTCGGGGATTCTGCCCGAGCGTGTCCTGGGCGTTTTTCACCGGAAGGCAGGCGCCGGTCACCGTTTTTCCCGGTTTTCCCCAGCTCAATTCGACTCTTCTGGGGGCTTCCGGAACCCTTCCGATTTCCGTCGAAATCCTGCAGAGGTTGTTCTTCCAGAAGATTTTCATCGACAGCCACTTCGCCCGGGACAGGGCGGGCCTCTTCAATCCTCCCCGCGAGAGTTTCAAAACCCACACAGGGTTCCTTCTTGGAATCAAGAGCATGACCCAGCTGACGAGGGTGGCATTGGGAACGCTTATCAGGACCCGGGAAAGTGGGAGGAGAGGGTTCCTGTTCTGGATGCCGTTCTTCCGGGAAACCCTGTGGGAGAGAAGAGACCGTGGTTTCGTCAGGTTCGGCGACTACCTGGACAGCCAGAAACTCCTTGCCGACGATTTCCTCGGAATCTTCTTCCTCTTCCTCGATTCCCAGGATCTGGACCGGACCTTTCACATCCAATGCCTTGCAGAAAACATGGCCGCCCGTGGATGCGCCCTTGCGGTGAGCCCGGGGTCGGGGAGAAGAGGTGTTTTCTTCCATCCACTTTTCAACGACGACCCGGATCTGGCTGAACTCCCGCCTAAGTCCGCTTCAGCCCCTTCGGGGATCCACGGAAAATGGGCCGTAAGGTCGGGCCAGTGTTTCTTCCCTCTGGAGGACGTCGAATCATCGGCCCGGGATGTCCGGCTCGGGAGGGGAAGTGAAAGCGAAGCCTCCTTCCAGATCATTGCCGCCAGACCTCTTCCGCCGGTTCCCCGGCAGGTAAGGGTTCTACTCGCCGCAGGGTGGCTGGGCGGGGGGCTCTGGTTCGCCATCGGACTTTGGGTCTTCTTCTGGATCCGCCACCTGGGCAACTCTCCCAGGTTACGCCTTCGGGGGCAGTTCGGCCTTGCATTTCTGGTGGTACTCGTCCTTCCTCTCGCTTTCGGGTTCGTCGCCTCCGAACGGATGTCGACGGAGGCCCACGGGCGGATCGCTTTCGACCAGCGCAGGTTGATGACGGAAGGTCTCCAACGGATCGACGAAGGTTCCGTTCTTTTCAACGCCTGGCAAGGGACTTTCTTCCAACATCTGTTCAATCGTCCCCGGATCCTTTCCGAGGTCCGGGAACTCGAAAAGAGCTGTGGGAAGCCGACGAAGAGGGCCCAGGAGTTCCTGAGCAGGCTGATGGGTCTCGGAAGGGGGAAGGGCCTTCCTTTCATGGCGGTCGCAATTTGCGGACCTGGGGGGTTGTTCCTCCAACCTTCCGTATCGAAAAAAGAGGATTCCGGAATCCTTCAGGAGGCGTTTTTCCAGATCGCGGGCCAGGGAGCGACCGAAAAGGTTCCGCTCGGGGGAAGCAGGGAAAAGATCTTCCTTGGGGTGATCTCAGAAGAGATGCGCGAATTCGCCGTTCCGATGCTCTCGCCCGAGGAATTCTCCTGCCTGGTGAACGGACCGAGGGCGCAATCGAACCTGAACTTCCTGGATTCGGAGGAAAACCGCTTCATCAAAGTGACCTTTCCAACCGGGCCGGGTGCCCGATATGTCTTTTCGGGTTTCGTTCCCAACGCCAACGGATACTTCCACCTCGCGAACCTGGCTTTCGACCGGTGGAAACGAAACCCGGAGGAGTTTCCCCATCTCATTCTCGGCCACGATATGATGCCGGCTTGGTTCCTCGAGCCCCCCTTCTTCTGCATGAATCCATTCGAGGCCAAAGACCTCACACTAAACGGATGCTGGGATATCCTCAGCCCCGAATTCCGGGAAGTCACCATCCCGGCGGCTTTGGCCCGGACGACGGTCTGGAAGACGTTTGGGACCGGGGAAAATGCCGTCCTTCGGTGCTCCCGCCCGGGGTTTCACATGGGGTCGTCACTCCTGACAGGTTCGCTCCCCTCCGGAAAGGCAGTTGCGAGGCTCGAAAGAGAGATCTTCCGGCAGCGGGCATTCCTCCTGGTGATCTTCGCGGTTTCCCTCATCCTCGCGTTGGAAGCCGCCCGGAGGTTCCTCGAGCCGATCACGGCCCTGACCCTCTCCGCCCGCGAGGTGATGAAGGGCCGCTATGACGTGCGGCTTTCAGAGGATTACGGAGGCGAGTTCTCGGTTCTCGCATCCTCTTTCAACCTCATGCTGAAAGGGATCTCGGAGGGAAAGCTCCTGGAGAAGTTCGTTTCCGAGTTCGTCCAGGGGGCGGCGCAGGACTCACAAAGGGAAACGATGGCCCTGGCCGGTGAACTTCGCGGGGCGGTGGTTCTCTTCGCGGGTCTGGGCGGGTTCGGGAAGTTCCAGACCGGGGTCTCCCCCGAGCGTCTCGTTTCGTTGCTGAACCTTTTCCTGCGGAGGATGTCGACGATTCTCAGGAACAACGGGGGATTCATCGACAAGTTCATCGGGGAGAAGATCCTGGCGGTCTTCTTCCCCAAAACCCCGGGTCAGGAAAGGGACGCCGTGATCGCGGCCCTGAGGGCCTCTGCGGAAATGCAGGCAGGCATGGAAGAGATCCGGTCGCAGCTCGATCTTCCCCTCGGGATCGGTCTGGTGCATGGGCCGGTTCTGGCAGGAATCATGGGCGCGGCGGAAACCAGACGCGAGTACACCGTCATCGGGGATACGGTGAACCTGGCTTCCCGGCTTGCCGATCTGGCTTGCAGCCTTGACCCTGACGGTTCGAAACCGGACCCCGCCCGGCTGCCGGGGGGCTCGATCGTCATCGAGACTGGATCGGTTGCCATGCTGGAGCTGCCATCCGAGGAAAGCCTGAAACCTGCGGCAACGAGGATGGACACGCCTCCGATCAAGGGAAAGACCCGGGCGGTCGAGACCTACTCCTTCCGGTGGAAGTGATGCTCCAGGACCCTACTCCGTCGGAGGGGGGAGTTGGGTCGGCTCGGGAGTGGGTTCGACCTCCACGGGCGGAGCATCACCGTTTCCGATCGCATCGAAGATTCTTTTGGAAATCTCCTCCAGAAGATCGGCTGAAGCACGAACCCCTGCGGCCTGTCCCGCAAGTCCGTTGTTGCCGCCGTAGAACCGTTCGAGGGATGAAAAATCGGCGCAAATCTCCCTCTCCCGGTCGAGAAACATCACGAATGCGGGGATTTTCCCGGAATAGGCTGCCCGGTAGTCTTTGATCGAGGTCTGGATGGAGGTCATCACCGGATCGGGTTTCTCCGCGATCAAGGCCCTGAGCTTCATCTCATCTAGGATTCTCCGGATGATCGGGGTCTGCCGCCTCGTTGGGAGCTGATTCTGAAAGCGCGGGCCCAGCATCGCTCCATACTCCGATTCGGCACACTTGAGGTTCAGCTCGGTTCGGCCGACGGCGGTCATGTTGACGATGCATGAATAGAGCAAAGCTCCTCCATTTCCCTGGAGAAGCGATCCGACCCTGGCTTTGGTGAAAGTCTGCCCGGCGAGAATCTCGAGGGCGGGGCGGATCCGGGAAATCGAGTGGAAATCGATGGCGGCTTTCATCTCGAAGAGGGAAGCCAGGTTCTCCTGGAGCCTGAGGGCCTTCACCTGAGCCTCGGGATCCGCTGAGGAGACGCTTTTGTCCCGCGCGGCGGCGGCTGCGGCGATTTCCTTGTTGAAGGATTCGGTCGTGGAGGCAATGATGCCCGCCGCGGCGACCAGCTGGCCCAGGTTCGAAACCAGCTCGCGGTCGCCCCCGTTCTGGGAAAGGAAGGAGTTGAGGGTGGGAGGGGAAGGGAAGCCATCTTCAGTAACCGCGTTCCAGAGCGCTCTCCCGATCTCGATATCGGAAAAAGGCGGAGGGGGCGGGGTGCCGTTCGAACCGACCGTGGAACCCCCTGGTCCGGTCAGGAAGTGGTTCACCGTATACTCGTGAACCTTCTGTTGAACGTCCTTCCAGGATATCGTCAGGTTTAGTTCCAGAAGGTTCGGGAACGGGTTTCCCGTCGAAGGGTCCTTGACCGGCTTGACATCCATCTTCACCTGGAAATCCTTCAATTGTTGGTAGAGCTTTCCGGCTGCGGCGTCGATGGGGGCGTCTTCGGATGGGTCGAGATGCGAGAAGTTCCTCGTGTTTTCGAGAAGCCGGAAGAGAGGGTGGACCCCGCCGGTCACTGAGACCGGATTTCCGCTCGACATCGCGGAGAGAGCGGCGAAGAAATGGGGGTTCTGTTCCAGGTGGTGGTTGATGTCCTCGAGAACCTTCTGGGAAAGAAACATCGCCGTGAAATGCTCCGAACTGAAGGTTTCGGTGGTGTAGCCACCCCTTCGAATCACCCTGACGATCCCCAGGACTGTAACGACGAGAAGCGTGATCGC
>CAYRYU010000029.1:13930-44242 GCA_964428355.1 uncultured bacterium | reverse complement strand
CCCTTCGAATCACCCTGACGATCCCCAGGACTGTAACGACGAGAAGCGTGATCGCGATGAGGACCTCGAGGAGGGAAACACCTCCCCGGGAAAATCCCTTTCGGCTCATGGAGCGAAAAACCATCATCTTCACTGGGGGGATCTTCAATCGAATGGGGGAACGGTCTCCTCAGGTGGAGGGGGGCCGCCATGGCTGTGGAAGGTGATGATTCCCTTGCCATTGCATTCCCGGACGCAGGAAACGTGTTGCCGGGTGACCGATCTGGATGAGACGCATCCTTGGGAGTCTTTCACCTTGAAGCTGCATTTGTGCATGTGGTTTCCGAGGTCGCAGTCGTAGCCCGATATAACCGTAAGGTCTTCCCCCGATCCCTGGGTGGGCGGAGTTCCAGCTGTCGGGGTGACTCCGGCGGCAACTGAGTCGTTCAGTTTCTTTCCCATCTCCTTCAGGTTTTCCTTGAAGTTGGGGAAATCCCCGACAATGTTGGGAATTACCTCCCAGTCCAGCTTCTTTTCATTCTTGGGCACCTCCTTAACCTTTTCGGGGGTGAACGGAGGCTGAGTGGAAGGGGGATCAATTGTGGTCGAAGGAGGAGTCTGGCCGGGGGCGCCCGACTGATCGAAGGGTTCCTGGACCACGCCGGAAGGAGGAACCCCCCCCAATTCCCTGATGGCGTCATTGGCTTTGTTGGTCGAATTGAGCCCCTTCGTCATCGGGTCGGAAACGGGGCGCTTGTCTTTCCTTATCTGGATGATCTTCTCCATCGCCTTGGCGAGTTCCGTGGTATTGGGGGAGGCCGAGGTCGGCTGGTTATCGGGCTCGAACTCGGTCGAACCCACTACCGTTCCGTTGACCAGGCCTGTGAGGAGGTCGGTTTCGCCCTTGACGAGCCAATAGAAGGCGCGTTTCGTTCCACGGTAGCTCGAGCGGATGAAAATGTCGGCGTGCCGTGGCCGGAAGGGGTTGTCCGCGATGAAGAAGTCATACTCACCCTCGTGGAGCGAGATTTCACTCCCCGAATCCGTGCCATTCGCGAACCATCGTTCATCCCACGGTTTGGAGAAAAGCCGTGCGTGAAGCCTGTTATAGGCTGATTCCCCGATGTACTGGGCGCGGATTCCCGCGTCCGCATACTCGACCTGTCGTTGGAGGCCCCTCATAAGTGAGGAAAGGGCGATTCCTCCGATGACGATGACGAGAAGGAGGGCGAAAACCATCCACAAGGCGATTCCTCGTCTGGATAGAACGGTGTTCTCACTGCCGCGCGACTTTTCTGGGGTTCCCCATCCAGGGGCGGAGAAAGCCGAATTGGTCAGCGTCTCCACGTTCGTTTCTGGATCGATTTTCATCGCTCAATCCTCCGAGACCGAATTCTTCAGACGGACGAAATTGATCAGGGAAAATTCCCCCTTCCCGCCGCAGAGGGAAAGGCTCAAGAGAACCCCCGAAGGGCTGTGGGTTGTGAAATTCAGTTTCGCGACACGTTCGACGAGGAGCTTCGGTTCTTCGGGAACCGGGTTCCCGGGGTCGCGTTTCAGCAACATGGCACGGAACAGTGGCTTCTCCTCCTCCTTGCTGTGGATGGAATCGGGTTCGAGATAGATGCATACGAAGTTGCTGAGGATATCCTTGTACACCAGGTAGGGGAGTGTCGTCCCGGGCACCGGTGAAACTACCTCGACCCCTTCCTGGAGCTGGGCAAAAAGGGTCATCAAGCCCCGGCGCGCTTCCATCTGGAGGACCAGACGCTCGGAAAGCCGCCGGCTCGTCTGTCCCATGAAGGTGGTCATCCCCCGGTAGAAGGCCGCCAGAAAAAGGGAAAAGATCGCCATCGCGATGATCCCTTCGAGCAGGGTTACTCCGCGTTGGAAGCAGTTTCCCGACAAGCCGCACCTTCCCCGGCGCCGCGTCGGAGAGGAAACGCGACCCAAAATTCTCCCCCCGATAAAAGCTTAAGGAATTTCCGGGGGAAAGTCAATTTTTCGGCTGTCCTGAAAAGGGGCGAACGATGGGCGGTTTTTCTCAGCCGCCCGGACCGGCCTTCAGCAGGAGGTTGGCGATCTCGGTGTGGCCCTTTGCGCGGGCTTTCGAAAGGGGAGTTTCATTGAAAGCGTCCCTCAGGTTGTAATCCGCCCCAAACTCCAGCAGGAGCTTCGTCATCCCCACGCTGTTCCAGAAAGCGGCCTTGTGGAGCGGGGTCCAGCCGTCGTAGGTTTGTCGGTCCGGATCGGCCCCGTTCTCGAGAAGGAATTTCCCAAGGAACACGAAGTTCAAACGGGCAACCTTGTGGAGGGGGGCTTCCCCGAAATTCCGGTCGTCACCGTGGTTCACCAGCGCGGGAAATTGCCGGACCAGGCTCTTGACCTGGTTCACGCTTCCCCTTTCCACCATTTCGTGGAACTTCTCCCGGGGAGCGAAAAACGCCAGGTGCAGGTGGTTCCAGGCACTCGAGAAGATCGAGGGGGCCTTGTATCTCTTCCCACGCATACGGGACAGGAAACCATGCTTGTCCTCGGGTTCCGGAGTGTTCGTGGAAGGGGTTTCTTCAAGCCTGGATTCGGCTTTCTTTTCCCCGGCCTCGTCAGGGTCTTTTTGCGGTGAAAGCATCAGCTCCGCATCGGGAAAACCGAAGAAGGCGGCGGTTTCCGCGGGTGTGAATCCGTTGTTCGCCTTTTCCGTAGGGTCGGCTTTCCGCTCGAGAAGAAAGTTGATCACCTCGAGATTGCCCGAAGCTGCGGCTTTGTGAAGGACCGTGGCCCCGAAGACATCCCTGGCGCGCACGTTTGCACCCTTCTTCACCAGGAACTCGACCGCCTCCAGGTTGCCGCTTTTCGCCGCGAGGTGGAGGGGGGTGATTCCGGTGAAATCCGGGATATCAGGGGACTTCACGATGGCGGAAAAGAGATCGAGAAGCTTCAGGTTGCCTTCTCTTGCCGCCCGGTGGATGGGGGTGTCCCCGAAAAAATTGGGCTCCCCGGGATTCGCCCCGTTCTTGAGAAGGATGTCCGAGATCTCCTCCAGGTTTCTCTCCGCCGCCAGATGGAGCGGGGTGTCGCCGAACTTGTCTTTTGCGAGAATTGAAGCCCCGTTTCGGAGGAGAATCTCCACGATATGGAGGTGGCTTTCCTCGACTGATACGTGCAACGGGGTCTGCTGGAGGAAATTGGGGTGGTTGACCCCGGTCTCGGGAGGCTTGTTCACCGGGCCAAGGGTTCTTGCCCCGACAGCTTCGCTCTGTGACGGACGGCACGCCAGATCGTCCTGGACGGCTTTCCCCTTGTTCAGGTGGTCGAGGAGTGCCTGGAGGGCTTCGACGTTTCCGCTTTCGGCGGCTCTGTGGAGAGGAGTGTTCCCGAGGTGGTCAACGGCAAGAGGGTCGTCGCCCTTTTCGAGGAGCGCGAGGATCTTTTCCCTGTCACCGTTCTGGGCCGCCTTGTGAAGGGGTGAAAAGCCCCTTGTGTCGGAAGGCCTGGCGTTTCTTTTTGCTGGCCCGGGCGAGGTGGAAGGGGCACCAACCGCGGGTGTTGCGATGACAGCCTTCTGGAGACCTTCCAGCGTCGGGGTCGGGGAAGTCTGGGGAGCCACCGCCGTCGCTGGGGGCTGGGGCGGAGACGGCGATTCCGCTGTGGGAGCGGAAACTGGCGGAATGGGCGTTGCATCCACGGACCCGGTGCTGCTGGCCGGGGTGGGGGAATCCGTGGGGGGCTTCGGGGGAACATCGGCCGGTGCTCCGGGCTCCCCGGAATGCGTGGAATCGGGGAATGGTGGAAGGTCCGTCATAAGCCAACGATACTTTCCCGGAGAACTACAGTCAAGCCCGATTCGATACCGGTATGGAGGTATCGGGAAAGAAATCGCAACGGATGGCGGGCTTCGGTCGTTGAATTCGTAGGCTTTTCTTGAGCCGGTTTCCGGACTAAAAAAGTGAGAGGTAAGAATGAACCGATTCCTCGCGATTGCCCTGGTAATCCTTTGCACTTTCCATGCCCCCGTCTTCGCAAGCGTCGGACCGGTCAAGGAATGGACATGGATGGTGTATCTGAACGCGGACAACAACCTCGACATGTTCGGCAGGGCCGACCTCAAGGAGATGTCAAAGGTGGGAAGCAGCGAATTCCTGAACATCGTCGTTCTCATCGACCATCACGGCGGGCCAGCAAGCCTGACCTACCTGGAGAAAAACCAGTATGTCGTCCTGAAAGACATGGGAAACGTCGACATGGGGGATTACAGGAATCTGGTCTCCTTCACGTCGAACACGATACGGGATTTCCCCGCTAAGCATTATGCCCTGGTGATCTGGAACCACGGAAATGGATGGTACAAGTCCGGGGAAAATGTCATGCGTGGGATATCCTATGACGAATCATCCGGAAACCACATCACCACCGGGGAGCTCGGGATAGCCATGCGCATGATCAGAGACTTCCTCGGCCGGAAGATCGACATCCTCGCTATGGATGCCTGCCTCATGCAGATGATGGAAGTCGCCTTCGTCGTGAAAGACGATTGCGAATTCCTCATTGCCTCGGAGGAAATCGAGCCCACGCTGGGCTATCCCTACATCGATATTCTCCAGGGGCTGAAGAAGGAAACCACCCCGGTGGAGCTGGCCAGACACATTGTAGCCGTGTTCAGGGCATCGTATGACAACGGGAGCCAGGGAAAATACTTCTCCACCCTTTCCGCCCTCGATTGCTCGAAACTCGGCGCACTGAAGGAGGCAATAGACGGTTTTGCCAATGCTTCCCTGGCCGGGGATTTCGTCCCGGAATTCGCCTCCGCCCTGAAGCTGGTTCAGAAGTTCTATTTCCCATCCCACATCGATCTCGCCCACCTGGTGGAGCTCCTGAAATCGACCGTGTCCGACCCGGCTCTCCGGACCGCCGCGGAGAAGCTCGAGAAGGCCCTGGGGGCACTCATCATCGCCAACGGCAACACCGGCGCCCCGAAGAAGAACGCAAAGGGTCTTGCAATCTACTTCCCGGCCACCCCCTCGGAATACGATCCCGCCTACGAGGACCTCGGGTTCGCGGAAAACTCACTCTGGGACGAAATGGTCCGGAAGCATCTGAAGGGGAAACTGTTCGAAGAGGTCTCGACCGGGGACCTTTCGGGCCTGGAAGACGCCCTCTCCCGAACCGGCCCTGAGCGGGCGGGATTCAACCGGGACCTGATCACGGACCTCAACTTCCGGCTCAATACGGAGAGTTTCATTCCCATGCCTGGGAAGGAAAAAGTCGAGGAAATCATCCGCGCTTCGAGATCTATGGGGTTGGCTTTCCAGAGGTTGCATTCGCATCCCTCGCGAGTCAGAATTGAACCATGAAGAAGGCAAGGGAGTTTTACGAGAGGGCGGGATACAAGTACGCCCTCTGGCAGGAAAAGCGCTACCTCGAGTTCCGCTCTCTTTTCGATGAAATGAGCTGGCTGCAGTTCTCAAGATACCTCCCCCAGGACCGCAATGCCCGGATTCTCGATGCAGGTTGCGGGGGTGGGGGATGGTCGCTGCGACTTGCCGGGCTGGGTTACGCCAACCTCGTCCTACTGGACCTGGCCTACAGCTGCGTTCACGGCGCCTGCGCGGCCTTCCGGAGAAAAGACCTGCCGGGGAGCCACCTCTTCTTCCAGGGAGATCTGGAGAACAACTGCCTCAAACCTGAGGTTTTCGACTTCATCTTCTGCGAACGGGAGCCGTTGAACTACTGCGTGAACGGCATGGAGGCGGCTTTTCGCAGTCTGGTCGATGCCCTGCGGGTCGGATGCAGGATCACCGTCTGCGTCGGGACAACCCTCGCCTCGAAAATGGCCCTTCTTCGGGAGGCCAGATACGAAGAATTCTTCGCCATGGAGGAGTCAGGAATCCGCATGACCAATGAAGGCCCCCAGGTCCATTGCACGGCATCGAGCATCAAGGAGATGTTCAAACGCAATGGAGTCGAGGTCATGGAGGTCTCGGGAAGATTGACCGTCACTGACGGTATCCCCGAAGAACGATGGGAGGAAATCTACAAGGATGCAAGCTTGAAGGAACGACTCCTCCAAGCGGAACTCCGGTATCAGAACCGGGAGGAGATCGCCAGTGTCTGTTCTCACATTTTCGTCGCGGGCCGGAAGTCGTCGAAATGAAACCGGTATGTCTGAACGGGGATTGAAAGGAAGAGAAAGAGCACTTTTTCCGCCATTCCCCCCTCTCCGGATTTGGCGAATTGGTGGTTTCTCCAACCGGACTTTTGAGTCAGGGGCAATTTTGATTCAGAGGCCCTTCCTTCTGATCACCGCTTCGGCGCCCGGATTCTTTTCCCCGAGGCATTCCTCATGCAGTGCCCCATAGGCCTTGTAACATGCCAATCTGATCTTTACGTATTCTTCAATGTAAGCCATTGGGATCTTTTCGCCTTCCTGGAATTTTTTGGAATGAAGAAAGTGGAATCTTGTCGCTTCCAGAGCCTTTCCGAACCTCTCCGCCAGATCACGACATTTTTCCGGCCAGGGTGTCGAGGCAACGATCACAGCGAGGGCCTTGATCTTTTGTGCCCGATCGAGATCCGTCTTCATTCCGATATCGAAGAAAACATTGGTGAGCAAAGTGTCCGTGTATTCAAGGACTCCTTTGGGGCTGTATTGCGTCGCGAATGAGGGAAGAGCTAGAAGAAAGAGGACGGCGAGGATTTTCGGGGCAAGGTTGCGGATTCCCATTTTTTTTCTCCTCTTATTATTAATATTTCTGTCTTTCCAAAAATCTAACGAAGATGGTCGAGAATGCGTTGAAAAATCGGCACAGCGGAATCCGAGGGTATGGGAAACCGAAGCGGGTTTCAGGTCATACCGAGGGACCCAATGAGGAAAAATGCCTCATTTCGATTCGCTCGAAGGTCCGGAACCCATGGAAACAGCCTGGATCAACGAAAAGGACCCCTGCCGGAAAGGAAATGCCGGCAGGGGACGGAATGTCGTTCGGTTGTTGGGGTGTTATTCGCTCTCCATGAACGGATAGCTTACCGAACGAGCCGGAACGAAGGTTTCCTTGATCGTCCGGGGACTCACCCAGCGGAGGAGGTTGAGCGGGCTCCCCGCCTTATCGTTGGTTCCGCTCGCGCGCCCGCCCCCAAAGGGTTGTTGCCCTACCACCGCCCCGGTCGGCTTGTCGTTGATGTAGAAGTTTCCGGCGGAGTATCGAAGACGGCTGCTCACGAGTTCGAGAACGCCGCGGTCGCGGCCGAAAACCGCTCCGGTAAGCGCGTAGGGGCTGGATGAGTCGACGAGTTCCAGGGTTCGGTCGAGCTCGGAATCCTTGTAGACGTGGATTGAGAGCACCGGCCCGAAGATCTCCTCGGTCATGCAAGGGTGGGCCGGATCGTCGCATCGGATGACGGTGGGTTGGATGAACCAGCCTGTCCGGTCGTCGTGCCCGCCGCCGCAGATAATGCTGGTCCCAGCGGTTTCGCGGGCCATCTTGATGTAACTTCTGACGTTCCGGTAGGAGGCTTCATCGATAACTCCGCCCATGAAATTCGAGAATTCACGAACATCACCCACCTTGATCTGGGAGATGGTTTCCTTCAGGCTGGATTCCACCTCGTTCCAGAGGCTTTCGGGGATATACGCCCGGCTCGCGGCAGAGCATTTCTGCCCCTGATACTCGAATGCCCCCCTCACCAGCGCGACGGCAAGCGTTTCGGGGTCCGCGTCGGGACATGCCAGGACGAAGTCCTTTCCGCCCGTTTCGCCTACCAGACGTGGGTAATTCCGGTAGCGGCCCGCCCCGACATTGTCGCCCACCCTCCGCCACATTTCCCGGAAAGTTGGGGTCGAGCCAGTGAAATGCAGACCCGCGAAGTCGGGGTGGTCGAGGAGAATCGGCCCGAGGGCCGATCCCGGACCTGGAAGGAAGTTGATCACACCGGGGGGAAGGCCCGCCTCCAGAAATACACGCATTAGGTGGAAGTTGCTGAGAACCGCGGTACTGGCTGGTTTCCATATCACTACGTTCCCCGCCATGGCAGGTGAGGAAGGAAGGTTGCCGCCGATGGCCGTGAAGTTGAATGGGGTGACCGCAAGCAGGAACCCCTCGAGCGGACGGTAGTCGATCATGTTCCATGACTCCCCGATGCGGGAGTGGGGTGGTTGCTGAGCGAAGATCCCGTCCCAATAGAAAACGTTGAACCTTAGAAAATCGATCATCTCGCAGGCTGAATCGATTTCGGCCTGATGGGCGGTTTTGCTCTGGCCGAGCATCGTGGCGGCATTCACCGAAATCCGGTGCGGCCCCGCAAGAAGGTCCGCCGCTTTCATGAAAACCGCGGCCCTCTGCATCCACGATAGACCGGCCCAGTCCCTCGCAGCCTCCCTGGCGGACCGGATCGCGAGCTGAACCTCGTCGGGGCCGGCGAGATGATACGTCCCAAGGAGCAGGTGACGGTCGTGTGGTGCCCGGACCTCGGCGATACGCCCCGTCCGGATCTCCTTCCCACCGATGATCAGGGGTATCTCGAGGGTCCGTTTCGCCTGGCGTTCGAGCTCGACCTCGAGCTGGGACCGTTCTGGGGTCCCGGGTGCGTATGAGAGAACGGCTTCATTTCTGGGAAGTTGGACTCGGAAACTGGTGGTGTTCATTCGCCGGTCCAGGTTCCCTTGAAGCCCCCGCAGAGGGGCCCATGGAGCTTGAAGTGACCCGGTTTTTCAAGCATTTTCATGTCTCCCGACAGATGATATCGAAGCGGAGGCCGGGAAACACTTCCACAGCCTTTCATCGCTTCAGGGCCAGAGTATGCCACGTTGGGATCATGATTGAAAATGAAAAGAATAATATGATATTATGAATTGAATTCATATGAAAAATCCCTCGGGAAAACCATCCGGCTTGGAGAACATCGACCTTCAGCCGCTTTACACGTTCTTCATAACCGCCTCCTCCCCAACCTTCGTCGAGGCGGGGGAGCGACTGAACATCTGCCAATCCGCGGTCAGCCACGCGATCAGGAAGCTGGAGCAGGGTCTGGGACACAGACTGATCAAGCGGGACCAGACCCCCATCTGCCTAACCGAGGCAGGGGTTACCCTTTTCCAGACCTGCGAGAAGGTTTTTCTCGATATCCAGAGGTGCCGGGAGATCCTTCGCGAGGAAGAAACGATGCCCCTGGTGGGGCGTCTCAGGCTGGGGGCGACCGTGGAATTCGGTAACAGCGTCCTGACCAGGAAGATCGGCCCCTTTCTGCGGGAGCATTCCCTGATACAGCCGAGCTTCACTTTCAGCCACGAGTTGTTGAAACCTTTGCTGGCCGATGAACTCGATGTCATCATAGACTGCAAGGCCCACGCCCGGGAAGAGCTGGCAAGGATTTCGCTGTTCCGGGAAAGATACGTCCTCATCGCGTCACCCAAACTGATCCGATCCCGGTCGCTGAGGAGGGTCCGAGATCTGGAGAGGGTTCCATGGCTGACCATCGACCCGGCCGGTGATTGGTGGCAGAGGCTGCTTGTACAGATTCCGCCGGGCCTCGAGCTGAGCCCGCGGCGTATGCTCCCGGTGAACCATCTTCGGGGGTTGATCAACCTGGCTATCGAGGGAATCGGAGTGGGGCTGGTTCCCGCCTACTGCGTCGCCCACGAAGTGGGCCAGGGGTGGCTGAGTATCCTTTTTCCCCGGCTCGAAATCAGGGAGGACCGGTTCTGTCTCTATTGCAAGCGGCTTCGCCGGGAAAGCCCCAAGATCAAGGCCTTTATGGAATTCATGCAGGGTCTCGAACCAACTGGGTTCGAAGTAACGGGGCCGGACACGAGAAAGAAAAACCCCGGATCAGGGGGTGATCCGGGGTGAGGGATTGTCGATCCTTGTCCGAACGCTATTCGGCCGGATCGAGGAGGGACTGGATTCGTGGGAGGACACCGGCCGGAACGGGACCCTCGTGGGCCACCCGGAAATTGAGATCGCGGATGACGGCTCTGCGAAGCCCGGGGTCTTCGTTTCGGGAAGAGGAAACGAATTCGAGAAGCGTTGAAAGGTCTCCGGAGAGGAGTCGGGAATGGATCCGTCCTGCGACCCGGGCCGTTTTCAGGGAAGTGATCATCTCGTCCCACCCGGTGTCCATCGCGAACCCGAGGTCGCGGTATTCCGGGGCAAGGGCGTAGTCTCCGGGGAAATAGACTGCGATCCCCCTGGCGTTCGCGACGGTGGGTCCTGCGGTTCCCGATTCGACGACGAGGCGGGAGATTACTTCGAGGACCTTCCGGCATGCCTGGACAACGGGTGAGCTGTCCTGTTTTTCCATCGACCCCACCAGGCGTGTGCAGAAGTGCGCCAGATCAATTTGATCCGCGTATGCGAAGGTCTGGACCCCGCGGCGGGCTGCGTCGGCCTGGTTTCGGGCGTCGGACGAAGAGAGTGCGCCCGAAAGCGCTTCCATTGCCTGAACCAGATGGGGGATTTCGGAACAGCGGATGGCCGACTGGGCCGTATCGTTTCCCGCTTCGGGTTCTTCGATGTATGTCCGGACGAAGGTCTTCACCCACTGCCTCGAAAACTCCTCGGGTGAGGTGGTTGGGGTAAGGGTCTTGAGAATATCGTCGTAGGGGGCGCCGGTGCCGGGTTCCGTTTCCTCCGAACCCACGATGAAATCGACGCTTTCATGGCATGCATAAGCAACTTCCACCGTTTGCATCAGGCATGCGTCGAAGGCGAGGATGTCGAGGTTTTTCCCAAGGATTCCCCTGATCTCCTTCATTGCCGCCCCGAGCTGATTCGTTGAGATGTTGTTGCCGGAAGTGAAGTCATAGGAGATTCCCTTCACCACAGGGGGGTTCTTTCGGTCGCTGCGGGACCGCCAACCCGTTCCGTGGTTCCAGATGCATATGCAGTAATGCTTTGCGGGATACCTGTCCTTCAGGAAGCGGGCGAACCGGACCAGTTCCTTGGGGTCCCCCATGTCGATCTCTTCAGGTTCGGTGACCGGTTCAATCCGGTCCTTCCCGATGTAATTGATCACCGCGGGCTGTCTTGCGCGGTCGAAAAGTGTGACTATGTTGAGCCATTCGTTCGATCCGATCCAGGACATTTCTGCCTGATCGCGAACTCCGAATTTGTCCAGGTCATTGTCGGCGTTGAGGAACGTGGCGACCGTCCACTCTTTCTGCGCCGCGGGCGGGCGGCTTTGCGCGAAGGAAGAACCTGCCAGGGCCAGGGAGATCACGATCCAGGCGACGATCCGTTTCATGGGACCTCCTTACGCTCTTATGAAATTTGGTTATACTTCTCGCTTTCTGGAAAAATGGTTTAGTGGAATCTGGATTGATTCCGGAACCCTTCGCGGCTTTGGAATGCGAAGGGGATTCCCTCGACCCTCGAACCTGCGGATAGCTACCCTCTCGTTTCCTCCCGAACATCGGCGCCAACGCCTGGATTGAATTCTTCGATTCCGGGACATGTGATTTCATGCTGCAACTTGCGATAGATGCTGTTTTCCAAGGAAGCTTTTCCGTCCTGGGAAGACGGCAGGTTTTCTCTGGACTTTGAGTCCAACA
This sequence comes from uncultured bacterium, assembly GCA_964428355.1. Classification (GTDB taxonomy): domain Bacteria; phylum Muiribacteriota; class Ozemobacteria; order Ozemobacterales; family Ozemobacteraceae; genus CAYRYU01. The sequence continues at coordinate 32,721 of CAYRYU010000029.1, read as the reverse complement.
CCCCAGATACCCGGTGCCGGTTTTTCTCCAAAGGAGTTCTTTCCAAGGGCGGGGTGATTTCATGCAAAACCCACGGAAGTTATCGGAATCCGGAAAAGCAGGGGAATGAAGACCAGACTGGAAGGTTGCAGGAATCGAGCTCGGGAGATGCTTCAGAAGAGCAACCGACGTGCGAGGGAACGGTTCCCGGATCATCCGGGGACGCTGAAACCGCGGACGAAGAGGGGAACGAGACATCCGAAGAACCCGCCCCTGGGAATGAGGCATGGTGTTCTGGTTTTCGGGCAAGTGCCACCCAGAAAAGTCCGCACCCTTGTGGTAGACTCTTCCAATGGCAGGTCTCGGAAGAAGCCCATTCCGTTTCAGATTTCTCGACCGGTTCCTCGAAAAGAGGATCCTGGGGATTTCCCAGATCCTGTGCCTTCTGGATTCCTACGCGATCCTTTCCACCGGCTTTTTTCACGGGATCACGGAAGCGTTGGGGGCGATCCTGGAAGGGAATAACCTCCTGGTGCTTCTCAGTTTCTTCGGAATCATCTCCCTGTTCTGGTTCTGGACCGTCGGTTCCCTGAAGGAACTGGTCGCCCCTTCTGAAACCGCGTTCTGGACTGGGGTCTCCATCCTCGGGGCCGTTCCTCTTTCAGTCCTCCTGTTCCGGTTCAACCGCGCATTGATGCCCTGGGGTGGGAGCGGAATGTCGGTTCTCGAAAACTACACCCTGTTCACGCACCTATTCGTCCTGCTTCCTTGCACAGTAATCGTATCGATCGGGGCCGGCCTGAAAAGCCTCGAAAATTCAAGGCGACCTTGAGAAGGGAGGAGCCATGTCGGGGGTTCTGGATTTCCTTCTTGGCCGGAAGCCCGATCCCACATCGGAATGGCCCGTTTTGGAGTTCGAGACGCCCGAAATAGACCTTTCCTCCCTGGAGTTCGGTCCGCTCAGATTCGGATGCGACCTGAAGGAGGCAATGACTTTCGGGAAACCCGAACTCTTCACCTGGTCAGGTGAGGAGACCTGCGAGCTGCTTTACGCCAGGAAAGGTTTCCAGATCGATTTCGAAAAGGGTTGTTTCGACTATCTCGCTTTCTTCATCGGAGCGGACGAATGCCTTCCGAAGCATCCCGCCCTGGCTTTTGGCCGCCCCCGGGTAAAGGGCTTCGGGGTTTTGTCCGGCGAGATTCGGATCGACGACCTGGGTAAGCTCTTTGGATCCCCCGATTCGATGGATGTGGACAGTGAAGAGACGGTCGTCTGGTTTTCCCGCTCGGAAATCAAGCTGGAGTTCGAGATCAACCAGGCGGGGTTCCTGAAAAGATTCAGCCTGTTCCCGGAAAAATAACCCGAGCCGGGAGCCTGCCTCCGATTTCGATCCACCCCAACAATTTTTCTCCCCCTCGGATTCTTCCGGAGGAAAAACCCGTTTCCGGGGAAAAATCCAAATTGGTTGGACTTTGCAGATTTGTGTTATCATCATTCCAATAAATCGTTGGAGGAGTATTCTTCCTCGATGGAAAACAACTCTCGCTCCAATCCTGGTTTGGAGCCGGTCCCGGTGATTTTGACCGGGAAGGTCTGGGCTCCGTCAGCTGCCGTTTCCGGAAAACCGGACATTCCCAAGGCGACAGTTCCAAAAGGGAAAAATCAAGTTCACCCGGGAGTCATCCTTCTCGTCGTTCTCATTCTCTCGCTCCCTATCCTGGTGTATTTTTCCTTCCGGGATTCGGGGAACCCTTCTTCACCTACTCCGTCGGCTTCACCTCCCGGAGTCGAACAGGCTTCCGTTTCCCCTGGAGTTGCCAGCCTTTCCGGCCTCCCCCCCGTAAATGACTCTTCTACCGGGTCCCAGACGGTGAGTTCCGAGGCCCCCTCTTCCTCTTCAACTTCCGTTTCGGAAACCGCCCTTGGGGGGCCCGCTTCTCCCGCCTCGCAACCCCCGGCCGAGCCAACTTCCCGGCCGATACTTGTTTCGAAACAACCTTCAGAGCCCCAAGGTCTTCCCACCAAGATTTCCTTCTTCGATGACAGGTCTGGGGAGAACCCGGTTCCGCAACCCGAGACCAAGCCGATCGTCCTTGCCGCGGCCGCTTCGGGAGGGGGAGCCCAGGGTGGGGTTGGAAATGTCCCCACTGGTGGAGAAACTGCCGCCCCGGTCGGGGAAGCCGCTTCCGGTGAAATTCCCCCGCCCGAAGTCAAAACCCAGGGAACTTCCCCTGCTTCCGCTCCGCAAGTGGCAGTAGCCGAGCCTGTCCAGGCAAAGCCCGAGGCGGGGGAACCTCCGCCCGCATCGCCGACCCCGGGCGAAAAGCCTCTTCCCCCCGCGGAACCGGCTGTCGTTTCCACTCCCGCCCCGGACGGCATTGTCGCGGCAACACCCTCCCCGGTTCCGACCGAAATCGTACTGGGTTCCAGTGCCGAGATCGAAGGGATTCCAGCACTCAGGAAGCGGTCCCGAACCCTTCTAGGGTTGCGCCAGGTTCTCCAGGCAAACGGCTGGAAGGTCGAGTGGATCAGCATGAGGAAAGGTGTCCGATGCCGGAATGGGAAGGACGAGTCCCTGATTGTCGTTCCTGGCCGGAGACGCGCGATACTTTCGGGAAAGGCCTTGAAATCCCCCGTTCCACCGATTTTGACACGTGGGGGCCAGATGTTCGTTCCGGTCGAGTTCCTGGAAAAGATCCTGGACGGACGCCTTTCAGTGGTGGAAGGCGTCGGGCCTTCGAATACGGTTAAGATCCGGTTGGCGACGAAACCCAAAGCCGGAGTCCCATCTGAACCTCAGGCCACCGCGTATTCCTCTACTGCAAGGGAATTCAAGGGCATTCCCGTCATCAGGACACGAGGAAGGTTGCTGGTTGGTCTGCGCCAGGTTCTGGAAGCGGACGGCTGGACGGTAAAATGGGAAGGGATGAAGAAGGGGGCGGTCTGTCGAAAGGGGGACGGCCCGGTTCTGGTCGTTGTCCCGGGAAAGACCGGTTTCGTCTGGAATTCCACCCCCATCAGAAGCAAACCGGCATCCTTTCTGCACGGAAAGCGGTTGTTCGTTTCGCCCGTGACTCTCGAAAAAGTCCTGAAAGCGCGATTCGAACTGCTGCATCGTGACCGGAAGTCCCGGGAGGCTACCATCCGCCTTACGAGCGGATGAAACCCTCCGGAGAAACCTTGCCACGCGGAGTTTGGTGTAGGAAATGGCCCTGAAGAAGACGACCACGCTCATGCGGGACGGAGTGATCTTCCCCATCCCGAATGACCGTCTTGCCCGGATTTTCAGCCAGGTTGCCTGCAAGAGGGTTGGGAAGGAGCTCGAGGTCTTCTTCACCTTCCTTGCCCCTCCAGGAGCTGACTGGAACACCGTTCTCGCCCTCGACGCGAGTGAGTCGATGCGTCCGCTATGGGGAAAGACCCTTACCGGAGACATCCCCCTCCAGATCCAGGAAAGATACTTCCGCCAGAACCTGGTTTTCGATGAGGAGCGCGAGGGAAAGGTCCAACGGCTCTTCCGCCCGGAAGCCTACCAGGACGCCATCGCCCAGGGTTTCCTGAAGTGGACCGAAAACCATCTCGAACCCAAGGCCAGGGCCTTTCTCGAGCTTCTCTCCGCGAAGGTCGATGTCAACGAGGCATGCAACCTCATGTTCTGGGGATGCCAAAACGATCCCGGATGGATCAACCTCGGGGAGATCCCCCGGAAAAACTGCCGCGAGCTTTCCATTCCCGGCAACGAGGCTTTTTCCTTCGGAAAGGAATCCAAACTGCTTCCTCTGATCCAGTTCCTGGTCGGCAACTTCGCCTCGGTTTCGCAGACCCTGGTGGTGATTCTCACTGATGGCGGGTTTTCGGACCTGGAAGACCTGGTGAGCTTTTCGATCAACCTCGGGATTCTCATCAAAGCCAAGAAGCTGAACCCGATGAAGTTCGTGATGATAGGAATGGGAACCGAGGTCGAGAAGAAAAACCTTTCCCGTCTCGGAGAACTGAAGACCGGCCTCGAATACGACCTCTGGGACTGCCGAGTTGCCGATGACCGCAAGGAACCCCTGGAAATCCTCGGAGGGCTTTATCCTGAAGATATGATCGTCACACCGCCGGCGGTGATCCTCGACTCCAAGGGAAAGGTGATCCAGGAGTTCAAGGCAGGGCTCACCTACCGAACGACCATCCGCCTTCCGATCGATGCCACTTCGTTTTCCCTCCAGTTCCCCCCCGATCCTGTCGTCTTCGACCAGACGTTGCAACTTCCTTTCAGGAAAAGCCTGGCCTGACGGCTTTCGGGTTCAATGAGCACCCGATCCCCTCTCCCAGGGTTCCCTTCCGAACTTCCAACGGGATACTATCTCGAGCATTTTCGGACGCTTCTCGATGTGGTCGAAGCCAGATACGATGATCTTCTGACCGATAGGGAGAAGGCTTTCGGCCACCGCTTCCGCTCGCTCCCTCTTGCCGGGCAACGTCTGTTCGTCCGCCTCTCGTCGAGAAAGGGCCCGGTTTTCCGTTCGGACAGACTTTCGTATGAGGAGATTCCAGAGATTTCTGGAGTCTGGGGAAACCTTGTGGAAGAGGGTTTCCTTTCGGTCGACGACCCGGTTTTCTCGGAAGAGGCCTTTTCCCTGCTGACCTCGGCGGAACTTCGTGACCTGGGCGAACACCTGGGTGTTCTCGAATGGCCCTCGCCCCCTGGGAAGGCTGGACTCCAGGACCTCCTCCGGAATTCCCGCTCCCGGGAGGAAATCGGGGAGGGGCTGAAAAAGCGGTTCCACTGGCTCGCACCGCTTTTCCAGGACGTTCTGCGGGTTTTCAGGCTTCTTTTCTTCGGAACGTCGGAAACGGATCTCACCGCATTCGTCCTGAGCGACCTCGGGAAGGTCCGGTTCGAGCCCTATCCGCTGCTTTCTTCCCACAGGCTTTTCACTTCGCGAGGCGAGATCGATGCCGCGATTTCCATTCGTGACCTCCGTGATGAGCTCACGGAGGTCATCTCCGGGATGCCCCCGGGGGACGCGGAGCCCCAGGTCGACCGTTTGATCGGGGAACTTCCGCCTTCGAACGGACACCCGCTCCTGATCCGGCGAAAGCGACGATTCCTCGAGGAGGCAGGCCGTTTCTGGGAAAGAAGGGGGAATCCCGGGTGCGCGCTGGAGGTCTATTCGGATCCCGAGACCCTTCCGTCGCGGGAACGCCGGGCCCGTCTCCTTGCAAGGATGGGCAGAAATGCCGAAGCTCTCGGAATCTGCGGAGAGATTCTTGCCGCACCGCGAGATCCCGAGGAGGAGGAAGTCGCGGAGGGTCTTTCCCGGCGGCTTTCCCGGGAAAAACCGGGCGGAAACCTTTGGGAGCCTGTTGTGGAGCATGTCACGCTCGATTGGAGGGGGGCTGCCGTCCATGGAGGGCGACGTGCACGATCTTCGCCCGGATGGCAAAGCTTTTTCGGGCCTGTCCGGGTCGAAACCAGCGTCTTGGAATACTTTGCGCAAAGGGGGCGTCCCGGTTTCGAGGCGGAAAACCGCTTTTGGACGGGCATCTTTGGGCTGGCCTTCTGGGATCTCATTTTCCTTCCGGTCCCACGCGCATTCGGCCACCCTTTCCAGGCCGGTCCCGCCGATCTTTTCACCGCGGAATTCCGGGTCGCAAGGGAAGGGGAGATCCGGAAAAGGCTGCGGGAGATCGGTGAGGATCCGGGTTGGCCCGGAAGATTGCTGGAGATTTTCGACCGGAAACACGGGATTGCCAACTCCCTTGTCAACTGGGACGCCCTAACGCGGGGAAACATCGAGGGGGTGCTCGGTGTCGTTCCCAGAGCCCACCTTACCGCAGTCTTCGATCGTCTGAGCCGCAATCCAGGGGGGTTCAAGACGGGATTTCCGGACCTCTTCCTTTTCGTTTCGGAACCGCCGGGGTATCTTCTCGCGGAGGTGAAAAGTCCCGGGGACCGCCTCCAGCTGAACCAGAAAAGCTGGCTGAGATACTTCGCCCTCCATGGAATTCCTGCCCGCCTGGTTCAGGTCGAGTATTCCGACCCCGGGGCTTTCGGGGAACAGTGACCTCTCCCCTTCCGGGACGGCTACGGTGGAGTGCCCCGGAAGCCGAATAATATGGTAGGATTTCAAAAGGGCGGTTTGTTATGCGTGAGGGACATGTCCGTGTCTTCAAGGTCGTGGGGTGGGCCGCAGGCCTTTCTTTGGCCATTTTTCTTCTTTCGCCGGGGGCTTGGGTGGTGTTCGGGGATATCCGTTCCGAAACCCATCTTCAACCTCCCACCGTTTCAGGCATCGGTCCCAAGAGCTTCAAGGTCAGCTGGGCTCCGTACGGCCAGTTCGACAAGACCACTAATTACCAGGTCCGGATCGATCATGAACTCTTCGGGGGTTCGACCCTGGGAACCAGCATGCAGGTTACCGGGGCATTTCCAGGGACCACCTACAAGATTTACGTGATCACCTATCACAAGGGGTTGATGATCGGCGTCTCCTCGCCGACGGATGTCTTGACCGGCCCTGCAAGGGTCGCCACGCCGACGGTAACGGACATCACGACGTCCACCTTCGTTCTCCACTGGCTTCCGGTTCCGACGGCAACCGCCTATCACGTCATCGACGACTCCGGAAAAATCCTTGCAACGGTCTCCGCGACGGAAACCAGCGTCCTGCTGACAGGGTTCAACCCCGGGCAGACGGTGACGGTAAGAGTCGTGGCCCAGAATCCATCATCGTTGGGGGAGCCCTCCAACCCCCTGACGGTCATCCTTCTTCCGAAGCCTCCCGAGCTGACGATCAACGTCTCCCAGATCGCCTCGACCAGCTTCCTGGTTTCCTGGAATCTGGTCGAAGGAGCTTCGTCCTATACGGTATTTCTTGGAACCGACTCGTATGCCACCGTTGGGTCCTCCGTGGCGAGCCTGCGGGTCCAGGGTCAGGAGCCCGGGGCGTCGGTAACCGTTAAAGTCCGTGCGGAGAACCCCTCCGGGGTCTCGGAATACTCGGGGGAAAAGGTCGTTCGCCTTCTTCCCGCCACCCCCGGCCCCCTTTCCGTCACCGACATCGGCTCGACCACCTTCGTGCTGCATTGGCCCCAGCTTTCCGGGGTGACTTCCTACCAGGTTTTCAACGACAAGTCGTGGCATCTCGCGAACATCAATGCCCCAGCCGAGTTCGCGACGATAAAGGGAGGTTTCAACCCAGGTGAGATTGCCACCATCACCCTCGTTGCCCGGAACGAAACTGGGGATTCCGACCATTCCCCTCCCATCTGGGTGATCTTCCCGACCTCCACGGCTTCCGGGAGCGCGACGACGACCCCTCCGGTGGCGATTACCGCCCTGCTTTGGAGCTGCATTCCCGGAAGCGATGTTCCACCACTCTGGCTGAAAGACGCTGACGGAAGGAGGTTCCCCCTCACCGAACTGGCCCGTTCCGGCCCGGTGGTTTTCGTGGCAGGGCCCGGGGCTGGAACCCCTGCTCAGCCCTTTTCACTGGGTTTGATCAGGAGCATCGCGAGGGACCCCGATTTCGGGAACCTGCGCTTTGCGGTGGGGGTTTCCGGAAGGGGCAGGGAACCCCTTTCGCGAAAATCTTTTCCGATGGGAACCTCCGGCCTCTTCTTCCTCGACTCTCCTCTTCCGGAGGAGTTGGCCGTTGGAGAGGGCGCCGAACCCGCGGGGATTCTCATTTCGGGTAAGGGAAAGGTCCTGCGCTCGTTCAGGGTCTTCAGCGCGGCACAGCTGAAAAAGGACCTCGCGGAAGGTCTGGGCGAGATTTTCCACCCCATCACGCCCGAAGGGGAAAGGCTGCTGCTGGAGAGGTCACGCTTCGAGGATATCCACCGCCTCAACCGTTGAAAATGGTGAAGAAGGTCACCAGCAGGAAAACCCACATCATCAGGAAGAAGAGCGCCCCCGCATTGTTCTCGTTGACTCCGAAGTCGGGGGGAGAGGAATCCCTTTGCTGACCAGGCCGCACTGAGGGGAGATCCGTGGCCCCGGAATCCCCTTCTTCATTCTCCCGATCAGCCTGGCCCTCCGAATCGGCCTTGTCAGCCTGCTCGGTTCCGGAATCCTCGTCGGAAGCACCGGGATCGGGGGAATCGGGGTGTTTCGCTTCCCGCACTGCTTCGGAAGGTGGTTTTCTCGATACCTCCGATGAGGGTCCGGGAAACCCCAATTCATCGGTCTTCGCCCCGCAACCGGGGCAGAAATCCCCGTTGGGGTCGAACTGGGTTCCGCACTTGGGGCAGGAGGAGATTTTGGATTCGCTCATGACTCACGTCCTCGGAAGATCAGGATTGGAGTTGTGCCAGCACATTCCCCCGTTTCAGAACGGCGGGGTGGTCAGGTTGTTCCTTGGAAACGTAGACCTGAAGCTGTTGGGCAAGCTTCACGTTACCTTTCTGGATGAAATGGTCGATCAGGGGGATGCAGATTTCGATCGTTGCCGGAAGTGGCGGAAGCCGACGCTTGGTCGTTCCGTCGGGGGCGCACAGTTCCATGCCGCACTTGGGGCAGAAGTTGTCCTGGGTCCGCGCGAGGGTCCCGCAATCTGCGCATTTGAAGCGGGTTTTTGCCACCCAGACGACGGCCCTCTGGACGACCTGGTCTCCCGAACGGAACCCCTTTCCCGCCTCGAAAACGATTGTACCATCTTCCAGGAAGTGCGATTGGAAGGCCCGGACAACCTTGTGGAAGCGGTCCTCGTAGACGGAACCGACCGTGGCGATGGGCTCGATGGCGTGATGCTTTTCGAGAATCTGGATCGCCTCTTCCGCTTTTTGCCGGATATCCTTGTTCTCCGGGCTCTTGGACAACCTGAGCATGATCGCGTTCAGGATCTCGAAGAAGAACATGTACTCGGGTGCGCCCAGTGTGGCTGAACCCGGGGCTTCCTTGAGGCCCTTCTGGAAATGGGCGGAAAGCCGCCTGACGATGGCCTCGAGGTCGATAATCCTCTGCTCGAGCTGGAGTTTCTCCTTGGTGATGGCTTCGATCTGCAAGGGTGCGGCTTCCGCGAGTGCGGCGTTTTCCTTGGTGTTCTTCCGGAGGTCGGAAAGGGATTTCTCCAGGAATGCGATCTTCGCCTCGGCGGCGGACTGCATGTTGTGGAGGACCTCCATGTTCGCGCTGCTCGTAAGATCGTGCTGCAGCTTTTCCACCTGGCCCTGGAGCGTCCTGATGGTTTCCCGGTCGGAATGATGGTTTTTCGCGGCGGACGAAAGGCTGTCCTTGAGGGTTTTTTCGAGCTCGGCGTTGCGGACCCTTTCCTTCTCGAGATCGTTCTTCAACGAGAGCATTGAATCGGTTCCGAGGAATTGAGGTGGGGGGGGAGGGGCATTCCGAAGATCGGCGAGGGCTTGCTCGAGTTCGACGACCTTGGCCTCCAGACCCGCCTTCTCCTGATTGGCAGCGGTTCCACCGGACTGGACTCTCGCGAGTTCCTCGTCCTTCTTCGCGAGGTCATTCTTGGCGGTCGTCAGGAGCCGCTCGAGGGAAGTCATTTCCGAATGCAGCCGTGCGATCTCCCTGTTCAGGGTTTCCCTTTCGGCGATGAACTTTCCTTCATCCGGGACGGGCTTCTTTTCGAGTGCGGCGTACTGCTCCTTCAGCCTGGATAATTCCCGGTCCTTTTCCTCCTGGGATTTCAGGAGTTTGTCGAGGTCCGCGGTGAGCTTCTGTGTCTTGTTCATCTCGAGGAAAAGGGATTCCTCGAGACGTTGGCTGGTTTTCTTGTGACTGTCCAGTTCCTGTGAAAGGCTCTTGAATTCAGGAGTATTGCGAGGGTCGAAAAATGCCGCACCCTCCAGCTGGATGATGGAGGTCCGGAGCATGTAGATGATGGCCTGAACCTGACGGGTCAACTCATCGATCGACTTCTTGCCCTGGAGAGAGGGAACCTGACCTTTCAAGAAAACCAGAAGGTTTCGTACAATGTCGTCGAAATTGAGTTTTTCAGTAGTCATTGGTCATCGGGTTCAACAAATGAATACCCCAAAATAAGCCTTCGGGCAAGTCTAAATATTGGTTCTGCGGTATTTGAAAACCAGGAATACGAGGAGGTAAGCGGTAAGGGTCAGCGCCAGGACTATCCCCAGGTCCAATTTTATGTTGACCATGGACAGATCCAGGAACATCGATTTCTTGATCCCGTTGGAAATGAAGGTCGAGGGAACGAGCGGGGAAAGGGACTTCATGATCTCGCTGGTCTTGCTGAGATTTGGGACGAGCTGGAAGAACATGAAAAGAGAGGTTCCGATCGCGTTGACCGAGGCCTGGTTCTCGGCGACGAGGGCGATGATGAGGCCGATGAAAATGCAAAGAAGCGACCCGGAGATGGCAAAGGTCCAGAAAAGGAGGATGCTCCCTTCCCACCGGTTGTTCAGGACAACCATGGCGAAAATCGTCAGGAGTATAAGGAAAAGGCTGAATAGGCTCTTCCCGAGAATCAACTCCTCGGATGAAGTGGGGGTGAGGAACAGCGCATACAATGTCCGTCGCTCCTTTTCCTCGACGAACGACAGGGGAAGTCCGAGGAATCCCACCATCCCCATGGCCATCAGAACGAGCATCGGAAACAAATCACCGCTGAAAGAGTGCGATCCGGGGCCGCTTCCGCCGATCGGCTCCAACGAGATTTCGACGGGAAGGGGCGGGAGTGGGATGCCGAGAATTCCGCGAATCTCCTGGTCCAGGGCTGAATGCATCCTCTCGACTGCATACTCGGGAGCCTGGGCGGGGTAGATGAGGGTCAGGCGGGGTCTTTGGGCCGCTTCTCCAGACGCATTCAGGCTGTCGGGAAGGATGAGCCCGAAACCGACCTCTCCCTCGACGACCTTGGCCTCCATGGACTTCCGGTCCTGGAAGAACTGGATCTTGACCCCGAACTTCTCCGCCTTGAACCTTTCGAGAAGCGGCTGCATCGGGGAGGCCATGACTCCGATCTTCGGTTGGAGTGCCTTCGACTTCGTTTCGGTGAAGATGCTCGAAAAGAGCAGTGAGAGGAGGATCGGCGTCGCAACCATCAGGAGGATCTGATAATTCTTGAAACTGTCCTGAATGTCCTTGCGGAAGAGCGCCCAGACGACGTGAGGGTTCAAGGGATCTCCTGCTCCTTCCATTCGGCACCAGTGAGCTGCATGAAGGCTTCCTCGAGGGTCGCCTCCAGGGAATGTATCTTCAAGACCTGCCCCTCCTGTAGCATTCTCGCTAGCTTGGCCGGGGTCTCGGGCCCCTGAAGGGGAAGTTCAACCCGGCTTGCCGGGGTTTCACCGTTCCCTTTGAGGGAAACCGCGACGGACGGCTTTCCGAAGCGCATCCTCAGGGCCTCGGGGGTGTCGACCGCCACGATCCTTCCCTGGTGCATTATGGCAAGCCTGTCGCAAAGGCTGTTGGCTTCCTCCATGTAGTGGGTGGTGAGGAACACCGTCGTTCCCTTGTTCTTCAACGCCTGGATGAGGTTCCTTATCGCCAGGGCGGAATGCGGGTCGAGTGCGGATGTGGGTTCGTCCAGGAAGAAAACCGGAGGGTCATGAAGGAGGCCGCGGGCGATGAGAGTTCTCTGACGCAGTCCCCGGCTCAGTTTCACGGTCTGGACATCCCGGTGGGGCTCGAGCCGGACCATCCCGAGCAGTTCGTCAACACGCGCCTGACCGACTCCGTAGAGGCGAGCGAAGAAATCCAGGTTCTGGAACACCGTCAGCCGGTCGTAAAGGTTCTGGTGGTCGGGGACAACTCCGATGAGGCGCTTGATCTCGTCACGTTTTTCGGGCATGGGATATCCCATGATCTCGATCTTTCCTCCGTCCCTGTCGATCTCGCCGATCATCATCCGGATCGAAGTGGTTTTTCCGGCGCCGTTGGGGCCGAGGAACCCGAAAATCTCGCCTTTCCTGACGGAAAAGGAAATTCCCTGGACCACTTCCCGTTCCCCGAACTTTTTGGAAAGGTCTGAAACCATGATTGCCGATTCCATACCCGTCAACCTTACCTTGTTTTTCCTGACGCATCAAGATTTCCCTTTAAAAAAGGGGAGTCGGTCCCCGGGCGGATCCCTTTGGTTCCGGGGCGGGGTGTCGGGATTTGTTGACACATCGAACGTACTATGTTTGAATATGCCGCAAAGGAAAGAGGACGGGATATGGAAGAAGCAAAACACCCCAACATTTTTCTGTTTACCAGTTTCCAGGGCGGCATCGGAAAAAGCTCGATCGCGCTCCGTTTCGCCGAAGCCCTGCAGAAAAAAACTCGGCGACAGGGGGTGTTTTTCGAGATCAACATGCTCTCTCCCTCATATCTCGTAGAGGAGGTCCAGTCCCAGGGCAAGCTCAAGAACGGCCTGATCGATTATTTCATCACCGATTGGGTCGGGTTCAAACCGGATAGCATGCAGGATTTCTTCACACTCAAGGATGACCTTTTCCTGATCCCATTCACGGGTATCCACCCCCAGGAGAGCCTCGTTCCACGGTTTCCATTCAACGAGAACGACCTGGGACCGGCGGTAGAGCGGCTTTTTTCGATCATCGCGAAGAGGAACATGTTCGCCGTCATCGATCTTCCGCTTTGCTTCACCCCGTTTCCCCAGTTTCTCCTCAACTCCGCCGACATCCTTTTCTACATCTACCAGAGCCGGGAGCCTTCCCCCGCCTTCGCGAAGAGATTCCTTTTCGAGGCGGGGCGGAATCCCCAGCTCAAGGATCGGGTATGCCTTCTCAGGAATCTGGTCGATCCCCAGTGCGATGATGCCGAAGGAAAGCTCCAGGAGCGGGAATTCATCCTGCCGGTCGAAGAGGACGAATCGCCCGAGGGGGATTCCCCTCTCGACAGGGCAATCCGTGACCTGGTGGGGAATGCCGTGGAGTTTCCCGTTCCTCCGAAAGTCCCGCCCCCTCTTCCCGAGGACGCTGCGGCGGAGACCACCGACCCGGTCAAGGAATACGTGAAAACCATGCGGACCGAGATCATCGCGAATCTGGAAAAGCGTTTCGGCCTCTCCGACATCGAGCTCCGCCGGCGCGTCGAACAGAATATCGAGCACTCTTTCCAACGGAACCCTCCCCCCGCGGTTCCCGGGGCCGACCCCCGTCCCGAGATCAAGAAGTATCTCATCGACGAGATCCTTGGCCTGGGGCCCCTTGAAGAATTCATGCGGGACCCTGAGGTGACCGAGATTATGGTCAACGGCCCTTCGAGGATCTTCGTCGAGAAGCGTGGGAAGCTGATCCATACCGGAAGGACCTTCAACAATGCCGATCACGTCCGGACGGTCATCGACCGGATCCTGATGCCCGTTGGAAGGATGGTGAACGAGCGGACCCCGTACGTGGATGCGCGCCTGATCGACGGATCTCGTGTCCACGCCATCATCCCGCCCCTTTCCCTGACCGGTCCCATGCTCACCATCCGGCGGTTCTCCCGGGTTCCCTTCGGCATGGACGACCTCGTTTTCCGATTCAAGACCCTCACGCCGCAGGTTTCCGACTTCCTGCGGATGTCGGTCCGGCTCAAGAAGAACATCATCGTTTCCGGGGGGGCGAGTTCGGGGAAGACGACTCTTTTGAACGTTCTTTCCACGTTCATCAACCCCGAGGAACGCGTGATTCTGATCGAGGACTCGGCCGAACTGAAGCTTGCCCAGGAAAACATGGGGCGGCTCGAAGCCCGTCAGCAGGGTACCGAGGCGAAGACCCAGGTGACTATCCGGGATCTCGTCAGGAATGCGCTGAGAATGCGTCCCGACCGGATCATCGTCGGCGAGTCCCGCGGCGAGGAAGCCCTGGACATGCTCCAGGCGATGAACACGGGCCACGACGGATCCCTGACCACCCTGCATGCAAACTCCCCACGCGATGCGCTTTCCCGGCTCGAGACCATGGTCCTGATGGCCGGGGTCGAGCTTCCCCTCAAAGCGATCCGCGACCAGATCGCCAGTTCGGTCAACCTCATCATCCAGACCGGCCGTCTGGCGGATGGAAACCGCAAGATCCTGGAAGTGGCAGAAGTCGTGGGCATCGAGGACTCGATGGTCAAGACGGAGTCGGTCTACAAGTTCCAGAAGCGGTGGATCGACGAGGAGGGCAGGGTTTACGGGGAGATCGTCCCCTCGGGTTACGTTCCCACCTTTTTCCGGAATGTTCCTGGGCATCTCGAGGAGATGGCCAGGAACCTCTTCGTTTCCGATAAGCAAACATCCTAAGGAGGCTTTGCGCGATGCCGGCTGAATTCCTGAAGATTCTGGTCCTGCTGGTGGTGGTCGTGGCAATCTATCTGTTCCTGGAAGAACAGCTCGATGTCACGCTCCACGCCGCCAAATCGAAGAAGGGGGGCGGAGACCCGGGGCGGTCGAAGTTCCTCCAGAGCTTGACCGGTGCGAGTTTCGAGGACCAGCTGATCGAAGCGCTCCTCATGATCAGCTCGAGCCTCAAGGCCGGTCGGAACCTCGACCAGGCATTCGAGCTCGTTGCCATCTCCACTCCCCCTCCGCTTTGTAACGAGTTCCGGACCCTCGTCCAGAACCGGCGTTCCGGCGTTCCCATGACCGAAGCCCTCGGGAACCTCGCCAGGCGCGTTCCCAGCATCGAGCTCCGTCTCGCGGTCAACGCCACCATCTTCCAGCAGGAAACAGGGGGAAACCTCGAGGACCTGTACCGGCAGATCGTGGTAACGGTTTCGGAACGGAAGAAGATCATGGGAAAGGTCATCGCGGGAACGGCCCACGCAAGGCTTTCGGGCAACACCGTCGGGGCCATCCCCGTCGTCCTCGCGCTCGGGATTTCGATCTACCACCCCTCGTATCTTTCCCCGATGCTGCGAAACCCGATTGGGCAGCTGATCCTCATCGGATCGCTGATGTCTTCCGCGCTGGGGCTCCTGTTCATCAACAGGATGACCACGGGGATCCTCCCCGATCCCGAAGAAGCCATCACCAACGTCGGCGGAAACACGAAATCCAAGGGCATCTTCGCCTTGCTGCTCAGCGGAATCCTTTCCTTCATCGCGCTGCTCTTCAGACCCCTGCTGCGGGTCCTGGCGGAAATCAACGCCAGGCTTCGGGGCGGCCTGATCGAGAAGTATCGAGAGGAGATGAGGTTCCTTCTCCAGGCGGCCGGAAGCCCGGGCGAACTGACTCCCGACGAGTTCATCGCCATCAAGGAGATCTCGGCCCTGATGTTCGTGCTTGCGGTCCTCATTTTCTTCAATCCCATCAAGCTGGGCGTCCTGGGGGTCATCCTTCTGATCGTGGTTTTCCCGATCGGTTTCCATGTCCCGAGGATCTACCTCAGCCACCTGATCAGGCGCCGCCAGTTCAACATCGAGTATGAGCTCCCCTACACCATCGATCTGCTGTCCCTGGCGATCGAAGCTGGGCTCGACCTCGTGGGCGGAATCCAGAAGATCGTCGAGAAGTCCAGGCCCACCGACATCATCATCGAGTTCCGGACCTTCATGCAGGATGTCAAGGTCGGAAAAAGCCTCGAAGAGGCCCTCTCCGACATGGCCGAACGGGTCCAGGTCCTGTCCTTCTTCTCTTTCATCAGCTCCCTGATCCAGGCCCAGAGGCTTGGCGCGGAAATCGGGCCGACCCTCAGGGCCCAGGCGGAGCAGATGAGATACCAGAGGATGATCCTTGCGGAAGAACGCGTCAACCAGCTGCCCGTCAAGCTGCTCATCCCTCTCGTCATCTTCGTTTTCCCCAGCATCTTCGTCTGGCTTATCGGACCTTCCCTCATGCAGGTCTGGGGCCAGTTCCCGGAAGGGATTCCCCGTTAGCATCCGGGGGAGCCCTTTCTGAAGACCGTTCTCGTCAGCGGCTGCCTTTGCGGGCTGCGGTGCAACTTCCGGGGTGAGACGAACCCCATCTCCGGAGGGGACTTCGGCGAAGCGGTCCAGGCGATGAGGAACCACGGTATTTCCGTGGTCCCCGTCTGCCCTGAACAATTGGGCGGGCTCTCCACACCCCGCACACCATCGGAACTCCAACAACCGGCCTCGGCGATCTTCGCCGGGGCCGGTTCCGTCATGGACTCCTCCGGGAGGGACGTTACCCGCGAGTTCCGGCGGGGGGCCGAGGAGGCTCTTGCTCTTGCATGGCTTTTCCGGCCGGAAGCCGTCGTCCTGAAGGAGAAGAGCCCCTCCTGCGGGAAATTGTCCGTCCATTCAGGCAGGTTCGACGGGAGCCTCATTCCTGGTTCCGGGACGACGGCTTTCCTTCTGCAACGGGAAGGTTTCCGGGTTTTCGACGAGAAGGAGTTTCTGGCCGCCTGGATGAACGACCCGGCCTTCACCTTCCTCTGAATCTCCGAAGGTCTGTGGAGGGGGTCCCGAACACTCAACCTCGAATTTCCCGAGGTGAAGGGTTACCTCCGCCGCGTTTCCAAAACCGCATAGATCGGTTCCCCCCGGGTTCTCCTTCCGGTGTCGAGAAGGGACAACACGAGGCGGTCCTTTGCCTGGACGATCGTGTCGGGCGAGAATTTCACCTGGAGATTCCTGCCCGAGGCGGTCTTGAATACCCAGATCTCATCCTTGGGGTCGAACAGGACGAGTTGACCCTCCACCGGGGCGTTCGAAACCGATTGGTGGGAAGGGGCTCCAGGGGGGGGCGAGGGGCTCGGAGTCCGGTCGGAACCTTGATCCCGAAAGGGTCCGGGTTGCGTATCCTGTAGCAGGACGAGGGATGGTTCCCGGGAAAGGTTCCGGTTCACCGCGAAAAGCAACGACGCGATGATCGTGGCGAGAAGAAAGGACCCGAGCCAGCGCTTTCCGGAGCCTTCGAACCATCTTCCCAGGTTCGGGGCCCCAACAATTCCCGGGATTTTGCGGATTTCCTGGAGCAACGATTCGAACTGGTCTCCCGAAAGAAAGGAGGCGAGCGCTCCCTTCCGCCCCCGACCGTCGGGAGCGAGCGAGCGTAGCGACCGTTCGTTTTCCGCGCACCTTTCCGCAAGCGCGAGAAGGTATTCGCGCCGTTGCCCTGACTTGCCTTCGGCGAGTTTCCGGAGCTGCTCTTCGACATCTCTTTCGGGATTCATCAGGAGCAGATTCCCGAAACCCTCCACCAGTTCAGGTTCCGCGATCCTTTCGAGGGCCCTCAATATCACCGGTTTTGCCCGGGAAAACTTCATCTGGGCAAGCCCCGTCAGCGCTGCCTTCCGTGCCCGCAAATCGGTCCCGTCGTTGACCCATGTCTGGATCCTCTGGAGGAAACCCGCTTCGTCGAGACGCCGGAAATGGCGGATCCCCTGGTTGACGACGACAGGGTCCGGGTGGAAACAAAGAATCTGGAGTTGTGGGACGAGGGTCCTGGGGAAGTTCGCGGCCAGGAACTCCATCGCGGGAACCACAAGCAAAGGGTCGGACGACTCGAGCAGACTTCCGACCCATGGGAGAAGCCGACCCAACACCGCCTTTTCCCCGGAGGCGCGTGAAAGGAGTTTTCTGAGGAAGTCAGGGTCGGGTTTGTGCGGTAGGGTTTTCAATGCGTTTTCCAACCAGTCCGGCGGGTCGGTTGGCGAAACCTGGGTTTCGGAAGGGGTTGGCGGGGATTCCGGTGGGGAAGGAGGTTTTTCCGCCTGCCCTGCCTTACCGGATGGAATCACGGAGGGAGTTTCTGCTGGGACGGCTTCGGCCGTGATTTCGGTCTTGAGAAGCGTCCTGAGCCTTTGTTGTGCCGAATCTATCGCTTTGCCCATGATCGAGCCGGGAGTTCCGGGTTCCATCCCAACCATAGCCATGGACTCTGTGGTCGCTTTCATCAGAGGAAGGGCTTCTTTGAACTCCAAACCCCGCCTGCAGAAGACGTCGGCGACTTTTTCAAGAAAGGCCCGGTCTGGGTTGTTCCTGACCAGTTCCAGGACCAGGGGGAAGATTTTTTCCGGAACCCGGTTTTCCTCGAGTGCTTCGAGTAGGATCGGATAAGAATCGGCGAATGGGAAAGTCATCATCAGGCTGATTCCGAGAACCCTCACGGATTCCCTTTCGTCCTGGAGGATTCCGGTAACAAGTCGGAAAGCTTCCGCGGGAAACAGGCGGTAGAGCGTCCGGACCGCCATGATCCTGACCGGGATGGATTCATGAAGAAGGAGCCCCGGAAGTCGTTGCAGGGCATCCGGAGGATCGAGTTCCAGCAGGGTGGGAAAAACCCTTAGGAACGGAAGAGAGTTGGAGGCTCGGGACAACCAATCCGTCATCGCCCGGAACTCGGCTGAAGTTGATGCTTCCGTTGCGGAACGAAGAATCGTCTTGATGAAAGGCGGCCGGTTTTCGGCGAGAAGGAGCCGGCGGAAAACCTCTCCGAGCCTGCCGGGAATTCGTTCGGTCGCTTCCCTCAAAAACCCCTCCAGTTCCTGGAGGGGAATCCGGGAATACTTCCCGATGAGTGCATCCGCTTCATCGGGAGGGGCGGGATGATCCGGTACTGGAGGATGAGGAAAATCCGGTGGGGAAGATGAGAGACTCTCGAGGATCGCGGCGATTGCCGAGCGGCAACTTCCGTCCGTTTCCCCGTCGAGCATCCCGCGGAGGGCCCGGTTTACCTCGGGGAAGGAGGCAAAGTCCTGGAGTCCGATGATCGCGGAGAGCCTCGTCATGGGCAACTCCGAACCCAGATCGACAAGCAGGGACTTGACGGTTGGGAGCAGCTTTTCTGGAATCCTGATCTGATCGGGCTGGGACAGACGGATCCTCCATGATATGGGGAATTCTAGTGGGACATGATACATCAGCCCGGGCCCCCCCTTCAACAAAGGGGCCGCCCTGCCGTCGCCACGGTTGTCGCAACGGTTTGCCATTTCCGGGCAAAGAATATATCCTTTC
>CAYRYU010000029.1:4559-13830 GCA_964428355.1 uncultured bacterium | reverse complement strand
GTCGCCACGGTTGTCGCAACGGTTTGCCATTTCCGGGCAAAGAATATATCCTTTCTCAGAGCGGATTTTGGAGGATTGACATGGCTTCCCCCGCAAGGATCCTTTAGAATTGAGGGCAGGTTTACGGAGTCTCGGAGAAAATGACTGACGGGATTTGCCACAGAGGCTCAGAGGCACGGAGATGGAAAAGGGGAGAGGTCGAAGGTGCCCCCGGAATCCCCTTTTCGCCTCTGTTTCTCAGAAAGTGCGAAAAAATCGCGAATGATAGGTTTTGCCACGGATTTTCACGGATGTTCCCGGGTTGGGTTTTGTGAAAATCAGTGTTGATCAGTGTTTTTCCGTGGCGAAATCTCTTCGTTCTCGATCCCTTCCTCCATCGGTTGGATCTTTCACAGGTTCTCCGCGTCCCGGTGGGATTGATCCCGGCAGCTGTTCTTCATTGGCGGTGAACGTGAAGATGGCTTCCAGGAAGGGGTCCTTGATCGTTTTTCTGCTCGGAATCCTGAGCGTGATGCTGCTCCTTTTCCTGACCCTCTCACAACGGAAGACCGGGCAGGTCCAGTTGCTCTCGATGCTTGACCAGTCCCAGACCGCACGTTACTATCTCGAAGCTCGCTGTCGGGACGTGATCGCCCAATTCAGAAAGGCCGCGAACCTTCCCGGATCGCCGCTCCATGGCTTCCTGAGGGATCCAAAGAGCGTGGGGAGGGTGGTTCCCCTGTCCGCTCTCGGTTACTCTCCATCGACCCTCGTTTCCGCTCTGGGTGAGCGTCTCGGTGTGGATGAAGCGGATGACCCCAAGATCACCCTGGTTGGTTGGGGTGCTCTGAAGTATCCCTCCATGATGGAAGTCCCGCCGGAAACCGCGGACAGGGGGGGGGAACTCTCCCTGGAATGCTCCGCCCTGATTCGTGGTCGGAAATATTCCATGAACATGGGATTCGGGGTCAAGATGGTGGGTTATCTGGTTCCTCTTCTTCGTGAATTCATCCTGTTTTGCGACCAGTTGCACCTCGAGCAGTCTTCACCCTTCGGTGAACCGGACAAGCTGAACATCCTTTTCACCCGGCGGAGTGATACCCCCACCGACTCGGACAACCCCTCGAATGTCAACATTCCGGGTGAGTACCGGGAATTTTCCGGAAAGCCCTGGATCCTGTATCCCACGGAATCATTCGAAGGAGATCCGACCAGGAACGGCCGCGTTTACTTCGGGGGGGATTCCCGGAACCTCTTCCTCAACATGGCAGGAGAGATGCTTTTCCGCGGATTCGATTCTTCCACCGGACGTCAGGACGAACCCCTTTCGGATCTTTGGACGATCTCCCCGAAAGGGTTTCCGATGAACTCCGCTGGGGCGGTTTTCAACGCATTTCCCTGGTACCAGAGGCCGGGAGATCTGGGCCACGTGACTCTGCGGAGCCTCCAGTTCGTTCACCCGGCGAATCGCGATCTGACGCGGATCTGCCTAGTGGGGTTCGGGGCCGAGATCGATGACCGGACGGAGGGCAATTTCCTGAATTCCGGTGTCTCCCTCGACAGCTTCATGAAGGAAGATCCGGCTTTCCAGGCTCTTTCACAGGACCGGAAGAAACTCGCTCTTTCCTCTGCTTTCCGGCTCCTGGGCCCCAACCTGGAGAGCAACGGCCTTGCCGCTCCGATCGTGCCCGTCCGGCAGGTCTTCGGGAACGTTTTCGCACGGTTTTTCCAGATCGCGTTCTGGGAATCCAGCTCGGGGTGTCGGCCTCTCGAATACGTCCCCGCGGCATTGGGGAACTCCTCGTTCGCCCCGCCTCAGATTTCCATAATGGGTGTCAATTCGAACTGGGAGCCGAAAGATCCCTCCGAGAAGTATTCCGATTACATGTCCCAGGTCGTTTCGGGCGGAGATCCCGGTTCCCCGAAGTCAAACCGTTTTCCGGTCAACCTTGAAGCCGGAGTCCCGATGACCTATTCATCGTCTCAGTTCAAACCTGTTGACGGAGTGACTATCAAAGGGCCTTTCGACCGGTTCGGCCCGGAGTGGTTCGGCGGCGATTCCCCGGATCTGTCCCCTATCTGCCTCGACCGCGTGTGCCGGTTCTTCCCTGATCAGGAGGCATTCAAGAAATACTCGGGGCTCGACCGGACACCCCCGAGGTTCTGGGTCGAGGGAGTGGTCTATGTGAAGGGAAACCTCGAACTGCCCGAGATCACCACTTCGGATATCCGTGGCGGGGTGGTCATCGTCGAGGGGTCGGTCACCCTGAACGACATCACCCGGGGTTACTCGAACCTCGACACGGCGGCCGGAATGGCGGCACTTCTGAAGGGCATGAAGTCGCTTCCACAAAACCAGTTCCTGACATTCGTGAGCTTCCGCGGCGAGCCGATCACTCTGGCCGGAGACCACCACGTCGGGATACAGGTCGTCTCTTTCAAGCCGGGCTTGAAAAAGCCGATTTCCCAGATCACGTGGAAGATCGGCAAGGACGTCAGGTTCATCGGAGGAGTCGCGGTCAGCACTCCAAACATGGCCGAGCGGGTCAAGGAGTTCAAGAAGAATCCATTTTTCATGTACGTTCCCTGCATGTCCCAGCCGCTTCAGGACAAACTGGTCCACGTTTCCACGAAACCGGAGTCGTATGAATTCTTCGCCGACTGAAGTCCCGACCAGCCCCGGGAAAGGGACGTCTGACGGCGTCACCCTTGTCGAGCTCCTGGTTGCCCTGGCCATTTTTTCCTTCGGCCTGATCCCGATCCTGAGCCTCGGACGTTCGCAGACCTTCCATGCATATTCGGCAAGCAAGCACTTCCTCGCCGGCCAGATGGCGGCGAACATACTGGAGGTTGCCCTTCATATGCCGTTCGAGGACTGCCGGACCTGGATCGAAAGCTTCTCCGGGAACCCCCGCCTCATACTCGAAGAAAGGGAGTTGTTCGGGGATTTTCCCGAAGGCATTCCGGAAACCCTTCGGAAGGCAAACTTCGATGAAGAGGTGAAACGGACTCTCAGGTCCTTCCAGTTCGTCATGGAGAAGGAGGAGTCCACCGACCCCGAGGAGTCGATGATCATGTTCACCGTCCGGGTCCGCGTCAGCTGGCTTGTGAAGGACGAGGAGGAATCCACCCGGCAGCAGGTTGTACTGGAGACGGTAAAATTCACCGAGGATTCCTTCTGATGATGTGCCGGGGGTATGGAATCGGTATGAAGACGGGTGGGAAATCGTTTTCGGTGCCCCTCCCGCTGCCACGTCCCCCGCAAGGGAAGTTTGGAGTCACCCTGCTGGAAGTCCTCGTCGTGGCCGCGCTTTCCACCTTCATTCTTTGGGGCGCAACCATGATGATGAACTGGACGAACCGTTCCTACAAGAGAACCACCGACATCGTCAACAACCAGCTGACTCTCGAGATGATCGTCGAATCGCTTCGGATAGACGTCAGCCGCCTGAGGGAGGTGCTCCCGGAGGAGGGGGAAGCGCAGTTTTCCTTTCGGGCGAAGCGAAAGGGGTGGGACATCCGTGTGGAGTATTCCTTCGACCCCGAAACCCGGACCCTGGTCCGCAAAGAACGCATCGGGACAGGGAATCCCAACGTCAAGGATTTCCGAAGCGCGGGAAAGATCGAATCCCTGACCTTCCGGACGGCCCGCGCCCCCGATGGGGAGTTCGACCATGTCGATGTATCCCTGCAGGTTCGTTCAGATGAAAAGGGTGAGGGTCGGCCCGGAAGGGTGGCCTTCTTTTGTCGTTTCTTCTCGAAGTGTACAAGAGGGTTTTCCCCCTTCACCCGGAAGGACGGGGTGGAAAAATGACCCTGGACCCCGCATAATGCAAAATGACCATTTCGGAGGTTGAGTATGAACAGAATGCTTCTGGCGTTTTTCCTCGTTCTTCAGACGACCCTGCTCCCGGTCCAATCCCAAGCGCAGTCCAAGGCGGATCCTGGGAACAACGGGTCCGCCGACAACACCGAGTTCGCTCCTTCCTCTTCGAGCGGCCAAAAGGGTGATGGTGCGGCCCCTCTGGCGGAACCTCCCGCAAAGACCCTTTCTCCCGAGGAACAGGAAAATCTGGCAAGGAAGCTTTACGGGGAAATGTCCAGGATGGAGGAATCTGACCTGGACTCCTTCATCACCGCCCATCGAAAGGTGATCCGGGAGTGCCCGGTGACCAGATGGGCGGAGGAATCCTGCTGGCGCCTTTCGAACCTCTATCTGATGGGAATTTCCGCTCGTGATGGGAAGCCCGACTTCGATGGGGTCATCGAGTGCCTCGAACTGATGCTGAGCCGGAATCCGAAGAGCCCGCTCATCGAGGATGCCCAGAAGCGTTTGTTGATCGCATACGATGAGACCGGATCGTTCCAGAAGATAATCGACATTATCGCCGACCGGTTTCGCCGCAATCCCCAACCTCACGATTCCGATTTCATGACCTGGAACCTGAGGCGCGGAGACGCTTGTTCCAGGCTTGGAAAGAAGGAGGAGGCGAAGAAGTGCTACGAGGAGGTCATCCAGCGGGACGCGGGAAAGAACTCCTTCGAAGCTGCGGTAGCCCGAAAACGCCTTTCCGGACTGTGATCCGGTGAAGCTAAACCAAATGCCGGGATTCCCTGAATATACAAGGGATCGGTACTGAAAAGGAGAGAGCATGAAACCCGGAAGACTGACAAAGAGGATCCTGGTCCTGGTTTTCGCCATCTGGTTCGGTTTCCAGCCCCTTGCGGTAGAGGTTTTCGCAGCCGAAGACGACCTTCTGGATGCCGCAGGGCCCAAACAGGGCGACCAGGTGGTCGATTCCTCGACCAACCCGGACGACATTCTCATGCCCAACAAATGGTTGGAGTTCCAGCTAATGGTCTATGGAAACACCCGCGAGGCGTTGGAGCACATGGCATTCGGCCAGGCGCAGCAAATGATCATCGAATCTCTCAACCTGATGGGAGTCGATTCCTCGGACGCGGTCGGCGTTCATCAGGCCATCGCCAAGCATCTGGAAAACCGGAACAAGAACACCGTCCAGCAAAACCTCGGCCCGGCTTTCCAGGAGCTCTCACCCTACTTCACCGGTTTCTTCAACCAGGGAGGCGGCGGGACCATGGCTGCAAAGGCAAACGCATTTCTCGCCGAACATTTCCCCAAGATCCAGAAGTTCCTGGAGGAATCCGGTTTCGGAGAAGCAATGCTTTCAAGCCCCGAAGGTGGCTCATGCACCTGGCTCTTGAAGACCCGGGGCTTGCTCGAAGCTGGAAAGGTCGGACTCAAATTCCTCGGGATCGCCACGACCGTCGTCGGGTTGATCGGAACCGTCGATTCCCTGCTTCACAGCGAGGACCTCAAAGGAGGGGTTAGGGGCATCGGTGGTGGTTACACATGGGACACCATCAAGCTTTGGATCGATTACACGATGGGAATCGTCAACCTGATGCTTCTGACCGGTATCCTCGTTTTTCCACCCGCGGCCTTGATTCTTCTGGGCGTGATCGTTACCGAGCTTGTACTCGATCAGATCGGCCGGGACCGGGCGAAGTGGCTCGAATGTTACGAGAACTCCTTCTGGTTCCTGAAAACCGAGGATGAGAAGTTCCGAACCTTTTTCGAAAACCAGGACGTCTTCAAAGCCAATGGCGGGAAACGTTCCCTCTCGTGGATCCGGGCCGATGAGGATTTCGGGGCCCGGCTGGAGGAGCAGAAAAAGATCGACTGCAACGACCGGAACGTCAAGAATTACGAGGGGGTTTACAAAGCCCTTGTCCGGCAGGGGGTCCTGATGACCTATTACGGAACGAAGGATATACCCCTCGACTCGGTTTCCCGTGAAAGCCTGCTCGAGCTATGGAGGGCAAAAACGGATTACATGTCCTGGAAGCCCACCGAAGCGGAAGCCAAAGAGGGAAAATCCTTCCTCGACAAGATCTGGAGCGCGCTAGCGACTTTCGCCACCCGCGGGGGGTACCTTGCTCCGGTTTTGAAAAAGGCAACCGACGACCGGTTCAAGAAGTTCCTCGCCCAGTATGACCGCGAATACGTTTATTTCAACCCGGATTTCGCCCTGACAAGGATCTTCATGAACTTCCGCCAGAGCAAACCCCTCGACTGGCAGAACAGCTCCGTTGCGGAGGTCCTGGCCCTGCGTCTCGAACAGGCACCCTTCAACTATCTTCCCCTTCTTTCCATTTCCACGGACCGATGGTCTGATGCGGTTCTTCGCAAGGCGTTCACCGCAGACGCCGTCCTGGCAAGAACCAAGGAGTTGTCCGGCCTTGTCGAGCTCCTGAAAAAGTGCAATGACAGGCTCGAATACCGGGCGAAGAACACCGAGGTCGACCGTGAAAAGCGCTTCGACAATTCCCTCGACAAGATACGGCTCTGCCGTTCCGCGATCAGCATGCTCGCCAGGGCCCCGGAGACGGTGAAAAACGACCTTTTGAAGAAGGATCTCCAGAAGCTCTGCCAGGTCCTGGAGGAAAGGGACATCCTTACCAATGAGGACTACGGCCGGTTCGCTCACCAGAAAAGCGTTCCCAAGAGCGAGATAGTCGCAGCCTGCCGCGAGAAACTGGAGAAGACTTTCATAGATCAGGTGGGGACCCTTTCCATGACCCCGGTTAACCTCTACTGCCGCCTCCTCCAGATGTCGTTGGGTTGTTGCGTGGCCCAACTCCTTGAGCAGTTTGCCAACCAGGAGGAGACGTGGGCGGTTTGGCTGGAAAGTGACAGCCGGCCGGAGATGAAGGAGATCAGGGACTTCATGGTCGACGGGAAATGCCTCGACATCCAGGGGCGGAACGGGGTGGAAGAGGCATGGAACGGGTTCGCCAACTTCCTTGGCGGGATCGAGACGCCTCTGAAGGATTTCCGGCATTACCTTGTCCGGTTCCGCCAGGAGGCCAAGAGGTACCATCAATGGAACAGGATCTTCACCACCACAGGTGACCGGAGCATGTGGTTGGTCCTTGGAGCGGTTGGGTTTCTTGCCAAGCTGACCGAAAGGACGACTTCGGCTCCCGAGATCAAGAAGATCATCGATGAGTACTATTACGAACTTGGCTCATGGAAAGAACTTGCGGAGCAGTGTTCACGGGAACTTCCCGACGTGAAACTTCTTTTCGAGGCTTCCAGCGAGATCTACGAGCCCGCAAAGGTCCCCTGGGAGCTGATCGACCTGGACAGGAAGGTTCAAAAGTACTACCCGGACTTCGAAATCGACCCAAGCCTTTTCTGAAACCTCACTGGCGGCCCTTGGCTTGCAGAAAAAACGACTTCCTCGTTCGCGGATGCGATCAAGTTCGTGTACCCCTTTCGGGGAGTGACGCGCGACGATGTCGCCAGATAGGAGCAAAAGCATGGGGCTGAAAGTGCCCTCTGGAAAGGAAAGGATTCCGGAAAAGGGTTTTTGGCGCCGGAATGCCGAAACCTTCCGACGTTCGAAATTTCGGATTTTCCTGGTTTGGTGATGTCTTGAATGTCCATTTGGAGCAGCGTTTCCCAAAAGTTGTGTACACGGGTCTGTGAGGGGCGGAACACACGGAAAACCGTCGGAGGAAGCGAAAAATATGGTATTGAAAATGGCATTTGGAAAGGGATCGTTCCGTACATAGAAAGTATTTTTCGTGACTCGCGCGTGATGGTGGCAGATCATGGAGTGTACGGACCCGAAGCGAAAAAACACTATTGACGCGCTGGATTCATGCTGATAAGATGCCGGAAATCGTCCGGTCCGAAAAAAAAGAGAACGAGGACACACCCAAGGAAATGGAGTTGCTTAGCTTCATCAAGGGGATGAAAGTCGAGGACTGCGGTCCCGAGGAACTGGTATTCCGGACCTCGAAAGCCCCCGGTGCCTTTGGAATGATGCTTATGGTCACCGGGTTCGGACTCGGAATGAAGGCCGTCTCCTGTGGACTCTTCCTGTCCCCCCTTGGCATCGTCTGCTGTTGCTCCTTCTTTCTCTCTCTTTTCGCCGTCTCCTGCGGGTTGATCCTCATTTCCTACCGGAAAACCGTCCACATCGACCGGACCCGAAGCTGCATCAAGTATGAGGAGTCCTCGATCCTCGGGACAAGAAAGGCCACCTATAACTTCAATTCTGTTCTTCACATGGAGATCTGCCCGATCGCGGAATGTTTCATTTCGAAGCGGGCTTGCATGTGGAACATCAAGATCTATTTCAGACGGCTTCAGGGATTCACCGTTGAACGGCTTTTCTGCAGCCTCCGGTATGAACATACCGAAGAAGCATCTCATCTACTTTCCCAGATGCTGAAATGCAGCATTCTCGAAAACCATCACAGGGAGTTGGATAGCTCACTTTCGCCACAAGCCGGCATTTGAACTGCCGCCTTTTCATGACATACCCCCCGCAACCGCGGGGGGATTTTTTTGGTTTCCCGTGAATCGAAAAACCGCCCCAGGTCGGGCGGTCTTGAGCGGAGTTGATCCCTTTCTCGCAGAACGCGGGCGGGTTACTTTCCCCTGACTGTCGGAGGCCGGTCGAGAATCCGGCGGATTCGTGCCTTTTTCGCTTTGAGGATCGCGATGAATGAATCGAGATCGGACTTCTGCAGGGACTCCTCCTTTTCCGAGTCCGGCCGATCGATGTCGAACTGGATGAGCATGGCATTGAGCACTCCGACCGCTTCGAACCAGGTTACCCCTTCGTCCCCGTGGAGGTTGCCGGTGGGATAACCAAGGTAGATTCCCTTTCTCGCAAGGAAGTCCACGGCTTGGAACTGGGGGGAAGATCTGTCCACGTCCTTGTAGAATTCGCCGTTTCCATGACCGTCGGTGGTGGGGAGATACGGTTCGGCCAGAATCTTGAGTGCGAGCGCAAACCATCCACGGTTGGCTGACTGGATGGGATTTTCAGCATCCAGGAGCTGGTCGATCGAAGCCTGTTCCGCTTCCCGACCATGTTTCACAAGTATTCCCTTGATGATGTCGGCGACCTGCCGCTCGGAAATGATCGAGTAACCGTCGAAGCAGGGCTTGAGCTGAACCTGGTCGAATCCCCCCGCCCTCTCGAGAAATCGGAT
This sequence comes from uncultured bacterium, assembly GCA_964428355.1. Classification (GTDB taxonomy): domain Bacteria; phylum Muiribacteriota; class Ozemobacteria; order Ozemobacterales; family Ozemobacteraceae; genus CAYRYU01. The sequence continues at coordinate 4,815 of CAYRYU010000029.1, read as the reverse complement.
GGTATCCATGACGGGGTGGTCGAAGGGAAGATCCAGGAAGCTGATCCCCTTTTCCGTCCGACGCGTCTTGAGGGCATTGGATGCATGTTCGTAGAGCCGGAACAGGAGACAGACCGTTTCCTGCCTGCTGATCGCACGTTCCCCATGCAACCGTCCGTCAGGATATCCCTTCACGATCCCGGCCTGGCGAAGAACCTTGAACGGAGCCTGGATCTTTGGCGCAACCGGGAAATCGGCGAACCCCTCGGCGGTTCCT
>CAYRYU010000029.1:0-4459 GCA_964428355.1 uncultured bacterium | reverse complement strand
CGGAGATCAGGACCCCGATGAGGAAGGAGGTTCGTTTGCCATTCATGGGTGTATCCCCCCGGAAAGAATAGAGATGGATTTATTATCGGCAAAGGATGGGGATTCATTAACCCGGGTTTCCACCCATCGAATCCCGGGAGGCTCTCCCCCTTTCGGCCGACTTTTCCTGGTTGGGATGGTGAAGGCCCAGAAACCAGATCAGCCCGGACAGGCCAAGGATCCCCAAAGAGATCGAGAAACTCCAGGGAGTTCCCATGTGGATCCCGAAGTTGAAAACCGAATGTAGCGCAACTGCCGGGAAGAAGTTGCCGGGCCCCCGGGAGAGGATTCCCCCCAACAGGGCGTGGAAGGGGACGGTGGCAAACCCTCTTATCGCAAGCACTTCGGGAGAAGGACTTTCCGCCAGGCACTTGATGACGGTTTCTGCCAACCCCATGCTTGCCCCCAACAGTGTCCCGGTTTCCATATCCGAGACGAGCAGGACCCGGATAGCGAAGAAACGTGTTGCCTCCTCCAGCAAAGGTGCCGCAACCGCGATGCACAGTAGAGGATAGTCCGGCGTGAAAGCGAAAGCACCCTTCTCCGCGATCAGGCAGACCGAAAAAATGGCCGCCGACGCGATTGCCGTCCGGAGAGAGTCCGTCATTCCGCGACGGGGTTCCCGGCGGGCAACCATGACCAGGAACCAAGCGGGGACCACCTGGAGGACAGCCATACCCCAGGCCCAACCCATTCCAGGGACCTCCCGACGGAAATTTCGATCCAGCCTTTACCATCGGCCTTACTGCCGCTCCAGTCCACTGGGTTTTTCACCGACGGGGGCTTGGAAGTCGATGCGGTGCTCGGGTTTCCGATGACTTCTGGACAGGGGGCTGTGGTAGAATAGGCAAAACCAAACAAGGAGAAAAGGAATGCGCAGAATCGGGTTGAATCAAGCATTCATCGCCCTCTTCCTGTGTGCTCTATTGATCGCCGCGGGAACCACGTCAGTTTTTTCGCTCGAGGATCCCTACAAGGTTTTCACCCTGGAGAACGGGTTGGGGCTCTTCATCAAGGAAATGCCCGCCGCTCCGGTGGTTGCGATCAACATCTGGATCCACGTGGGGTCGAGGAACGAGAAACCGGGCGAGGAGGGCTTCAGCCACCTGATCGAGCACCTCCTTTTCAAGGGGACCCCGACCTACCCCACCGGCCAGCTCGACAAGGAGATCAAGAAGCTCGGGGCGTCCCAGAACGCTTTTACCGCGTCCGACTACACCTGCTACCACGTCCTTGGGGCGAAGGAGCATTTCAAGCGGTTGATGGAGCTCGAAGCCGATGCCGTCATGAACAGTCTCATCGACCCCGCCGAGTTCGAGAAGGAGAAGCAGGTCGTCATCGAGGAGCTCCGGATGGACAAGGACGATCCGGCTTCCCTCCTCTACAACCTCACCAAGGATGTCGCCTACACGACGCATCCCTACAAGCACCCCATCGTCGGCTTTGAAGGCGGCCTCGCCTCCGCCACCCGGGACTCCGTGTTCGATTACTACAAGCGTTACTACACCCCTCCGAACATGTGGGTCGTGGTCGTTGGGGACATCAAGGCCGACGAGGTTGTTCCCATCGTGAAAGCCACCATGGTCGCGTCCGGAACCCCCGCCCCCATGCCCTCGCAGGAGGTCCCGGCGGAACCCGCCCAGGATCGCCGAAAGGAGCTCGCCCGCTACGGTGATATCCAGCAGGGGTATTTGAACATGGTCTGGCACGTTCCCGGGATCGCCAGCCCCGACAATTACGTCCTGGACGTCATTGCAAACCTCATGGGCTCGGGGAGATCCTCGCGTCTGTACAAGACGCTTTTCGAGTCGGAGCAGCTGGTTTCCGATATCCGGGCCAGTTACTTCACCTCGCAGGATCCCTCCCTGTTCATGGTGAATGCCCAGATGCCCCAGGGAAATGTCCGCCGGGTGCAGGAGCGCGTGGTCAAGCTGATGGACGAGCTCAAAGAAGGCTCGATACCCGCCGAGGAGTTCGACAAGGTCAAGCAGCAGATCATCGCGGACAACCTTTTCGTCCATGAGACCGCGGAAAACCAGGCTTTCTCGTACGGGCATTACGCCACCTTGGGGAAACTTCCCGACGCGGATCTCTATGTCGACAGGATCAAGCAGGTGACGATGGCCGATGTCAAGCGGGTTGCCAGCGAATGCTTCGTCGACTGGAACCTGTCGGTCGTCAGTTACCTTCCAAAGATTGCGACCGAAGCCCAGAAACCTGAAATGCTCACGCTCGAAAACGGGCTCAAACTGATCCTCAAGGAAAACCACGCCGCCCCTCTCGTTGCGATGGCCATCCAGGTCGATGCGGGAGGCCTCAGGGAAGACACTGAACAGGCGGGCCTCGCGAACCTGACCGCGACCACACTTCTCAAGGGGACTTCCGACAAGAATGCCGAACAGATCGCGGTCGCCTTCGAATCCATGGGAACCCGCGTCTCCTGCGCGGCCCAGAAGAGTTACGCGACGATCAAGATGCAATGCCTCTCCGAGAAGTTCATGCCCTCACTCCAGCTGGTCCTGGAAATCCTTGCCGGTGCGGACTTCCCCGAATCGGAGTTCAGGAAGGAACAGGACATGGTCCAGCAGAAGATCAAACAGCAGATGGACGACCTTTTTCCCTTCACGTATTATCCGACCCTGGCAAAGATCTTCCCCGACTCGCCGATCGCCTACTCAGCGCTGGGGCTTCCCGACGCAGTCAAGAACCTCCGCCGCTCGGATGCCTCGCAATTCTTCAAGAAACACTACATTGCCCAGGGAATGGTCATCTCGATCGTCGGAGATTTCTTCGTGGCCGAGATGAGGGAGAAGCTCGTCAAGATGTTCGGGAAGCTTCCGGAAGGGAAGACCGCCGAGCTCAAGGAGCCCCCGGTCCAGGAAATCGAAAAGCCCATCGAGGTCACCGGTCAGAAGAACAGGGAGCAATCGCAGATCCTGGTTGCGACCCGCACCTTTCCGCGGTCCGACCCAAGGACCCCGGCGATGGACGTCCTCAAGAACATCCTTTCCGGAAGCATGTCATCGCGCCTTTTCACCAACCTCCGCGACAAGGATTCCCTGGCCTATTCGGTCTACGGTGCAAATGTGGGCCTCAGGAACGCGGGGTACTTCTTCGCCACCCTGAGCACCGCAGCGGCCAAGACCGATACCGCCCGTACCCGGCTGATCGAGGAGTTGGAGAAGATTCGCAAGGAAGGTTTCTCCGACGAGGAACTCGAGGATGCGAAGAAGTACATTCTCGGCCAGTATGCTCTCGGCCTGGTAGACAACATCTCCCAGGCTGACCAGTTCTCCTCCGACGAGTTCTTCGGGGTCGGGTTCGACTACTTCACGAAGTATCCCGACCTGATCAGGAACATGAAAAAGGAGGAGGTCGCCAAGATGGCGCAGGATTTCCTCCTCGGAAGCGGGAAGTACGTCGTCGGAATCACGAAACCCTGAGGTGGGGAGAGAAATGATCAGGAAAATCCGTGGGAAGACACCGAAGATCCATAAAACCGCATTCGTCGCCGAAACCGCCGCAGTCATCGGGGAAGTGGACGTCGGAAAGGAAGCCAGCATCTGGTTCGGAGCGGTCCTGCGCGGGGACATCAACGGGATCAGGATCGGCCACGGGAGCAACATCCAGGAACAATGCGTGATCCATGTCGACGACCGGGCCGAGGTGGGGGAAGCGGGCGCCGCAGTCATCGGGGACCGTGTCACGGTGGGACACGGGGCGATCCTCCACTCGTGCAGGATCGGGGACGAATGCCTGATCGGGATGGGCGCGATCATCCTTTCCGGGGCCGAGGTCGGGGCCGGAAGTATCATCGCCGCGGGAGCCCTGGTCCGGGAAGGCCAGAAGATCCCCCCCGGGTCACTCGTTATGGGAATTCCCGCTGCGGTGAAAGGCCCTGTCAAGGATGAGTGGGCTGATAAGATCCGCAAATCCGCCCTGCATTACACCCAGCTTGCCCGGGAGTATATGGAATAGCAGGCAAAGTGCGGGGGGCGGATCGCATGGTCCGCCCCCTTTTTTACTTTGTGGAGAAAACCTGGATGGCCTTTTCCGGGTCGACCGGACAAACCGATTCGCAGGCTCCGCAGCCGGTGCACTTCTCCGGATCGACTCGGGGGGGAAACCTCTCTCCGGGAAGATCGATCGCCTTCGCTCTCGGGAAACAAGCCTGATCGCAAGCGTTGCAGAGGTTTCCCGCGGGCCGGAGGCAGAGCTCCTCGGTAACCCTGGCGATTCCGATCCGCGGCGATGTGCCCTGGGCAGGGGGTTTCAGGGCGCCCGTGGGACAGGCCGCGATGCATGGGAAATCCCGGCACATGCGACAATGGCCGTCCCTCAGGACCAGGTGGGGGGTCCCTTCATCGAATGAGCCGGGGCGGGGGACCTTCCTGATCGCGTGGAAGGAGCAGGCTGCAAG
>CAYRYU010000028.1:0-72858 GCA_964428355.1 uncultured bacterium | reverse complement strand
GATGAAGAACCGACCGGGAATGGCAACGGGAACGGGGTTCGTGATGTCCATCACCCCGAAGGTTGTCGAATCCACGGTTGCCGAGGAGACCGGGACGTTGAAACGGGCAAGAATATTGGCCCCCGTGGCAACATTCTGGGCCCCCGGGGTCGGAAAGACCCCCTCGATTTTCAGGAGTGCAGGTTTGACGAAGATCGTGGGGTTCGCGGGCAGGATCGTACCATCCGAAGCGATCAGTATCGTTACCGATCCGACTTCCCAATCGGGGGATTCACGGCCCGCCACGACAAGGTGAAGCCCCGGAACGACCGCGGGGAAGGAGAAGTTCCCCTGGTTGTCCGTCACCACGCGCCGGAATACTCCTGAAAGGAAGAAACCGACGTCGATCCCGGCAACCGGGGTGGTCTTGTCGGCATCGGAAAGGACTTTTCCCTGGATCGTGAATGTGGCGACCTGATCGGCATGGGGAACGGAAACGATCCGGGCGGAGGAGGTGGACTCCACCCCGTCCTGCCCCACCCAGCTCACCATGTAGTGATATGGTCTGCCGTTGACGAGTCCTTCGTGCCGGAATGGGCTGGTGGCGTTTTCGATCCGCTCGATGTAGTTCGTGAAGCTCAGTGATGCTACTGTGTGCCAGTAGAGGTTGTAATATTTCGCGACCGGAAGCGTATCCCACCCGATCACGTTGAAACCGTCTCCCGATCTTGCCCAGAGGGAAACCGCGGGTTGGCCGTTCCGGATGGGGGTGATTTCCTTCAAAACAAGGCCCTTGGCAGGGTCGATCCAGAGTGTCCTGATGCAGCGGGCGCCGGGATCCTCGATGACCACGATCAACCTTCCGCTGTTCAGGCGGTCGAACTCGAGGAACCGGACGAGGGGGTTCGGAAGGAGGGTCAGGTCCGCAGTCACATGTTGCTTGAACTGCTGTATCCAGGGGAGGGAATCGGTCGTTCCAAGGGAGGTTGGGGAGATGACATCATCGAAGGTCCCGTTCCAACTTAAAAGAAGAGGGAAACCGCCGATGGTTCCTCCGATCAGAAGGCCGTCCCAGGGGGTCAGGACCGCCGGCCGGCAATCCCCGTTGACATAGAGGAACTTCAGGCGGGCTCCTGTGGCGGAATCGATTTTCACCACGGCGAAGTGTTGTTTGTCTTCTGTGAAGAAAGTGACGAACGTGAATGCCCCGAAACCCTGGCGGAGAACGCGACCCATCAGCCAGGGGTAGCCTGCGCAGCCCGTGCCGGCGAACAGATCGGAGATCTTTCTCGTCCACGCGACCCCGTTGGGCCCACCGGTTCCGCGGATGGAATCGAGACCGCTCCCCTCGATCTTCACGAACGCGGCCGCGCTGAACTTCTTGATGACGAACAGATCCACCAGGGTGCTGTAAACCGTGGGGGTCGGGGAGGCAAGAAGACCCTCCGTGTTACCGACCGCCCGCAGAAGTGTTGCCAACTGGGTCGGGGCATTCCTGACGAGATCGGGACTGTTGGTGATCCGCTTGACCGCATCTGCGATGATGTCGGCTTCCGCTCCGGAACCTTTCGGGCTCACCTCGAGGACATTTTCACCCGCGATCAGATCGGAAGCGCCCTGGAACTCGCTCTTCCCACCCAATTGTCCGTTCTCGATCGAGATCTCCCCGATCGCGGTCTCCACGGGAAGCCCGCCGAAGGCCGCGGAGGCGGTTCCCGAGGAATCGACGTCGACGGTTCGTGTCAAGGTAGTTAGAGGTGTTTCCGGGGTCTCCCGGTTGAACAGCATTATGCGGAAAGTGACCCTCGCGGTTCCGGTCGAGTTGTCGGCCATGATCGCGGCTCTCGAAAACCGTGGGGAGATGTCCCCATAAAGTGCATTCTCGGGGAACACCACCTTGAAATTGACGGTGGCAGGTCCGGAGGTCGGTTGCGAATTCGTCAGGAGGTCGGTGACGGTTCCCTCACGCGAGCCTCCCCCGAAAAAGCTGCAACCCGTCATCCCGAGGATCACCAGGGCCACGAGAAAAGCCGCCGAACGAAAGAAAGTCAAAAGAAACGCTCTCATCCATCTCTCCTGGAAAATTTTCTGGGCGAACTGTTACATCCATGATACCGGGTCCGGGAGGGTACTTTCAATGGATCCACCGAAGGAAATTGTTAAGCTGGGAAGAGCATGCGCTGCAGTCCGGTCTGATCTTTCCTTTCCACGTGTTAGAATTGAGCGGAACGGAGGATCGGCAATGGAACTGGAAATCGGAATCGGGACATCGATCGCACCAACCCCCAGGGAGGCGGCGAAAAGGGCTTGTCGAAGGGCGCTCGCGGAGCTTCCCAACCCCACCTTCGCCCTTGTGTTTTCGTCGGCCAGCTTCGACCACGGGGAGTTGCTGGCGGAGGTGAACAACCAGCTCGGAGGCGTACCCCTTTGCGGCACTTCCGGGGCGGCCGGCATGACCAACGCGGGATTCTCCCTCGAATCCGTGATCGTCGTTCTTTTCTCGGGAAAAGGGCTTTCACTGAGCGGTTTCTCGATTTCGGGCAGGGATGACCCGGAAAAAGCGGGGTTCGAGCTCGGAAGGGAGATTCTGAAAGCACACCCTGACATTCCTTCCAGGAGGGGAGAGGTTGCCGGCCTGCTATTTGCCGACGAGTATCATTTTCGGGGTGCGGGATACATTCGGGGTTTGCACAAGGGGTTGGGATTCCCGCTCGCACTGACCGGAGGGGGTTCATTGAATGCGGGGGGAACGAGGCCCTCAGGTGAGTATTTCAACGGATTCCAGTTCTTCAACGACCGGGTTTTCCGGGAACATCTCCAGGTCGTGTTGCTCGAGCCCAAACCGGGTTCCGGGATCCGGTTTTCCTACTCCTTTTCCAGCTCCTGGCTTCCTGTGGCCCGACCGGTGACGGTGACCCGGGCGGATGGCCCGGTCGTTTCGGAGGTCGATGGGATGCCGTTTCGGGACTACCTTTTCAAGATATTCGGGCAGGATGTCAGCCGAAATCTCCACCTGATTGGGAAGTACATTTTCATCCAGCATCTTCCCACACCATTCGGAGAGAAATGCCTCGTCAGGTCCCCGATCGCGTTCGATCCCCAGGGTCTTTCCTGCCGCTTCTTTCCCGATGTCGACCTACAGGGTGCGGTTCTGCAACTTTCCCAGACCAGCCGGGAGGAGCTGCTCAACGGAGTCCGGGGAGCCGCGGAGAGCGCCCTTTCCGCACAACGGGGGTTCCTCCCCCGCGCCGCTCTTCTGTTTTCGTGCCATATGAGGAACGGTTATCTCCATTCGATGGTCTCCGGCGAGCTCGAACAGGTCCGGAACGTCTTTGGGGACTCGGTCGCGATCGCGGGAATATACTCGGGAGGAGAGTATTCCCCTCTTTTCGATTCGTCCGGAGACTGTTCCGCGGAGGGAGAGGGCCGCAGTTCATGCTCCCAGCTGAGCACTTCGATGGCGATGATGCTGATCGGGGAGGATTCTTCAGAGAGGCCGAAGACGAACTGGAGGGGGCGCCTGTCCGAAGGAATCGAAACCGACAAGAAGGACTTCTTCGGCTCCCAGTCGCTCGAGGAGACGATCGGGGGGCTCGTCCGGAAACTGGAGACGGTCGAGGAAGACCTGAGCCGGACCGAAGTTTCCCTCAAGATGCTCAATTCACGCCACTTCGAGACTGCGATAGAGCTCGAGGCGCGGAACCGGGAACTGAAGATCCTGAGCGATTCGCTCGCGGCGAAGACGGCCCAGCTCGAGGCAGTATTCAAGGGATCCAACGAAGGAATCTGCTTCCTCGACCCCGACGGACGGGTCGTCTTCCAGAACGACCAGTTCGGCCGGATGCTGGGAACCTCCCGCGAGACGTTCGACGGCCGCAACCTTCTCGAAGTCCTTGCCCACCTGCCCGGGATCGAGATCGTCCGGAGAAATGATGAGGAGGCCGGGGGCCAGGAAAAAACCCGGCCATGGATCGACCTGAAAACCTCCCCCGGAACGGGAGTTTCGGGGCGGGAATCGGAAGAGGAAAGCTTCCTCAGGCTCAGCTTCGGAAAGGTGGGCAGTCCGGAAGGGTCCTCTCATCTGCGGCCACCGCATGAGAGTCTTTCGGGAACGCCTCATCTGCGGCCACCGCAGGAGAGTCTTCCGGGAACCCATCCCGGTTCGGTGGGCGTCCTGTTCGACATCACCCTCGAGAGGCGGATGAACGAGGCAAAGACCGAGTTCGTCCGGCATGTCGCACACGAGCTTCGCACCCCCCTCACTTCGATCGGGGCCTACTCCGAGATGCTCCTCGACGGCGACGCGAGCGACACTGCCACCCAAAGGGAGTATCTGACCATCATCAATTCGGAGGCTGACCGCCTCACCAGGATGATCAACGAACTGTTGGATATCGCCAGGATCGAATCCGGAAGGCGGGAACTCCGGCCTTCCCCCCTCGACCTCAGGCCTCACCTGGAGCGTCTGAAAGCCATTCTCGACTCCCAGACCGGAAAAGCGGGTCATTCCCTGCTGATTGAGATCCCGGCCGGGGAATTCCCGATCCTGGCTGATCCCGACCTGCTCGACCAAGCCCTGCTCAACCTTGCCGGAAATGCGATCAAGTACTCCCCCGACGGAGGCGAGGTCAGGGTGAAAGCCGAGAATTCCGGAGACGACGTCCTGGTCCGTGTCAGCGACCAGGGGATCGGGATCAGCACCGAGGATCAGAAGCGCCTTTTCCAGAAGTTCTTCCGGGTCCGCACGGACCGGACAAAGGAAATCGTCGGCACCGGTCTGGGCCTCGCAACCGTCAAGAGCATCATGGATGCCCACGGCGGCCGGATCGAGGTATCCAGCGAGGCGGGGAAAGGCTCCACCTTCACGCTTTCCTTCCCGACCCGCCACGGGGACAGCGAGTCCCGGAAAGGGAGTTGAAGGCTTTCCCGGAGTCTCGGCGTTTCGGTGCCTGTGGCCTCCTTTTCTCTGCGCCCCCTGCGCACTCCGAGGCTCTTTCGGGTTAACTTCCGCAGGTGACGCGGATTTTCGCTGATGAATCGGCCACCGATTTTCGCGGATTGCCACGGATTGGATTTGGGGAACATCAGTGTTGATCCGGGTTCATTCCTGGAGAAAATTCTTCGTTCTCGATCCCTTCCTCCGTCGGTTGATTCTTTCGCACGTTCTCTGGGTCCTCCCTGATCTCCGTGGCCAATTCGGAAACCGTGGCTCAAGGAAGGGGGTTCCGGAAGAGGAAGAGGTCAGTCGGGGGGGGCATCCTTCCCGCCCCAATGGAGAAGCTTCCAGATATCGAGGACAATGCCATGGAGAAAGCCCCAGAAGCAGAGGGCCAGGCCGGCCAGGGTGAGCGCGCAAACCCCGAAGAGCCCCTGGAAGATCGTGCTCGCGTAGGCGAAAAGAATGACGGAAAGGATCAACCCCACCAAAGAGCAGCCCTGATAAGTGCCCCGATAGGAAAAGAACATCTCGACGCCGGAGAACCCGAGTTTCTGGCAGATGAAACCGATACCGACCCCGACCAGAAAAGCGGATCCGATGAGGAGAAGGATCTGGAAGAGTGTCCCCATTCCCCACTCAGAACTTTACGACGAGTCCGAAGGTCGGCCCTTTGTAGGCGGTCTTGACGTGATCGGTTCCGGAATTCCCGGAAAGAAAGAAACTGCGGTATCCGAGTGTGCCGTGGAACTCCCGCCGCCGGTTCCGGGGGTTCAGGCGCAGGGCCAGGGTCAGGTTCCCGTCGAGGGTCTTGACATCGCCGTTTCCGGCAAGAAAAGCGAAATACTTCAGGTGCCCGTCTATCCACACATGCTCCGTGAGCTGGGATCCGCCACCGATCCCTATGTAGGGGACTGGGAAGATGTCGCTCCACGAGCCGGTCTGGTAGGCTCCCAGAAGCGAAAAGCCCTTGAGCTTCATCGCGATCTCGCTGTATTTCAGTCCGGCCAGGATCTCGAGGTATCCCGGGTTGCTGCGGAGATCGCCGCCCCGTCCGGTCACGGCAATCAGATGCGCCCAACCGAGATCGACCCAGGCGTTCCTCAGATCGATGAATGCAAGGGCGTTGTACGAACGCCGCCGAAAGGTGAACGGTTTCCAGATCCGCCCCGTGTGCTCGAAACTGTTGAAGGCCAGGATCAGGTTGTCCCTGGGAGTGTAGCTGTGGGTCAGCCGAAACCCGCTCCTGACACGGGTATCGAAATCCGCCCCCCCTTCGAGATCAATGTTCAGGCCCTGGATCGAGAGGTCCCCCGAGATGGGACTCATCCAACGATGGACCTCGACCGTGGTCGACCGGTCGACTCCCATCTCGTGAAAATGGCCGAGCCGGCCCTCCCCGGGGGCGGTCAGATCGCGTTCCCAGGCTCCCGAAGCCGGGGGGAAAAGGACGATCACGGCTGCCAGGAGAGAAGCGATCCTTCGGAGGCCCGCGAGCCGGGCGAACAGGTGGCCCGCCCTCCCTGGCCGAACGGACCGAAAGGGCCGAACCGGCTCTACGCCTGACATTCCCTTCGAAACCGGCCCTACTTGGGTTTGGTGATGAGAGGGGGGAAGGAAGCCTCGTCGACCTCGGTCAATCCTTCGCCTTTCAACCAGTCCGGGCAGTATCTGCTGTCCCTGAGTTTCATGAAATGGTCGACCACGATGGGGTCGAACTGCGTTCCGGAACAACGTTTGACCTCATTCGAAGCTTCGACGAAGGTAAGGGGCTTCCGGTAGGGGCGCAGGGAGGTGATGGCATCGAAGGAGTCGGCAACCATGATGATCCTGGCTCCGAGCGGAATCTCCTCGCCCTTCAGCCCGCTCGGGTATCCCTTCCCGTCGAACCGCTCGTGGTGGTGCTCGATGACCATACACACGTTTTTCAAAAACTCGATCGAGTTGAGGATTCCGGCACCGATGTGGGGATGGGTCTTGATCGTCTCGAACTCGTCGTCGGTCAGCCTGCCGGGTTTCAGAAGGATCTGCTCGCTGATCCCGATCTTGCCGACATCGTGGAGAAGCGCGGCGTGGCGGATGGTATCGATCTCGGACCTCATCAGGCCCATGACCTGGGCGATCCCAACGCTCAGGTCGGTGACGCGGCGGGAATGGCCGTGGGTATAGCTGTCCTTGGCGTCGATGGCCGCGGCCAGGGCCCGGATCGTCTCGAGGTAGACGCTGAGGAGGTTGTGATACAAGCGGGCGTTCTCGATGGCAACCGAGGCTTGGGACGCGAGGGTATCCAGCAGGTCGAGGTTCTCGTTTGCGAAGGGCCCCTTCTTCTCGAGCTCGCGCTCGCAGTTGATGACTCCGATCAGGTTGTCCTTGTTCAGCAGCGGAGCGGAAATCAACGTCAGGGGCTTTTCGCTCTGGGCCAAGGGGAGCTTTTTGTAGTGGGAATCCTGGTTCGTGTTGGCGACCCTGATCGGCCGCCTCAGCTTGGCGGCCTGGCCGGCGATTCCGTCTCCGATCGCGAACCGCACTTCCTTGATGTTCGAGTCGGGGAATCCACGATGGACCTGGACGTACAACTCCCGGCGCTCCTCGTCGAAAAGCATCAGGGTGGACCGGTCGGACTCGGTGATCCGCGTCGTCATATCGATGAAGTAGTTGAGAACGGAATCCAGATCGAGTGATGAGTTGACCGCTTTCCCCAGCTCCTGGATCAGGCTGAGTTCGGCGACCTGGGTTTCCGTCCTCTCGTGGAGGTTCGCGTTCGAGATGGCCTGCGAAATCTGGCCGGAAATCCCCAGAAGGAGGTTCAGGTCGTCTTCGGTGAAAACTCCACCGGACCGTTTGTTGTTGACGTTCAGGACTCCGAGGAGCGCCCTGTTGTGGATGATCGGAACCGAAAGAACCGACCGTGTCTTGTAATCCAGCCGCCCCGACCTATGGGCGAACCTGGGATCCTTGGAGATGTCCTTGATCAGGACCGGCTGCTTCTGCTGGGCAACCCATCCGGCGATTCCTTCCCCGACCCCGACCCGGACCTGGCCGATGAGGCTCTTGGGAATTCCGATGGCGGCATCGAGGGTCAGTTCGTTCTTGATCGGATCGAACGCCATGAGTGAACAGTTTTCCACGTACATCACGTCCTGGACCTGCTGCAGGATCATCCCGAAAAGGCGGGAAATGTTGAGGGTCCGGGAGACGGAGGAGCTCACCTTGTAGAGGGTGGTCAGGTAATCGAGCTTCCGGCGGGAATCGTCGAACAGCCTGCGGTTTTCGTAGAAAGAGGTCAAAAGGCGGCCGATAGCAGTCAGGAGCTGCTGATCGGCATCCTGGAAGGGGACTCCCTCGTTCTTCTGGTAAGCGCCCAGGACTCCGATGAGGCTTTCGGGCGTCGCCAAAGGAACGCAAAGGATGGTGCGGGAAAACTGATCGAGAAAGGAATGCTTGGGAATCGTGAGGTCGTGGGTCGCATCGGGGATGAGGAGGGGTTTCCGCTGCTGGGCAACCCAGCCATGGATTCCTTTTCCAAGGGGGATCCGGAGCCCATCCAGTTCGTCGGGCAGACCGTGACGGCAGACCACGACGATGTCTTCGCGTTCGCTGTCATAGAGCATGAGGGACATCCCGGTACAGCCGAGTGCCTCCGCCGCATCCGCCAGGACGCTCTGGAACAGCTCGCTTTTCCCGGTGCCTTCGGAGAGTTTTTCCGATATCGAGAACAGCTTCGTCAGCTCCCGGACCCTCTGGTTCGAACCAGAAAGAAGGCGGGCATTTTCCAGAACCTTGGTGACCATCGAGGCCAGCGTGCTCAGGGTCGTGCAGTCATCCTTGGAGAAAGCGTTGATCTCGGACGAATCGACCGCAACCACTCCGATGATTTTCTCCCCCACCAGAAGTGGAACGGCCATCTCGGAGTAGATCGTCTCGGGAGTCTCAATGTATCGCGGCTCGAGAAGGACATTCGGAACGATAAGGGGTTCACGGTTGCGGGCAACCCAGCCGGTGACGCCCTGCCCAAGCGGAACACGGATCTTTTTCACTTCCTGGGGGAATTTCCCGCGGGCGCAGGCCACCTCGAGATACCGCTTTTTCTCCTTTTTCAGGAGCAGGGCTCCGCAAGTTGCACCGGTGATGTCGATGGCGATGTCCATCAAAAACTCGAGAAGCCGGTTGAAATCCAGTGTGGAGTTCATGATGTTCGAGGCTTCCTCGAGGACCGAAAGGATCTTCTCCTTCCGGCGGAGGTTGTCCCGCTCACTGGAGATCTCGACCTGCTCCATGAAGAAGTTTTCGACCAGCTCGGCCGCCGCCTTCAGTTGCTCCTTCCGAAGCGTGGGATAGGTTCCGGATGCGGTGGAACGCTGGTTGGAAAGGAGATAAGGCCCCATCAACACGGCGCCGTAAAGGTGCCCCTTCGTCTCGAGCTTCAGAAGGCGGATCGTGGATCCGTCAGGCCGCGCGATCTCGTCGCTGCCGGGATACCGGATGAGGTCCGCCGCTTCGAAATCGGGGCCGAAGACGGTCGAGGCATCCCCGATAACGGGGTCGCCGCGCTCATTGAACGGAATGAGCCCCAATCCTGTCAATTTCGAGAAACGGTCTATGAACCTTTTCAGGTTCTCCCGGTCGATGACTTCTTCGAGGAAAAATTTTCTGACCACAGTGCTTCAACCATATGCCGAAAAACAGCCCGCTTCCCCCTCGGGAAAGGGAGAATCAGGCTTCGCGCGGGGAAAAAACCTACTTGACCTCGATTACGGACGACCGACCACCGTATTTGTCGGCAACCGAGTCGGCGGCCTTCGGGTCGGTGACCCAGTCGGTGTTGTTGACGACGAACTTGTATTCATGGCGCCCGGGCTTGAGGGAAAGGCTGCACTTCCAGGTGTCGCCCTCCCGGGCCATGGAGTTCTTGTCCTTGTTCCAATCGTTGAAATCCCCGACAACGGAAACGCTCGTGGCTTTGGGAGAGGAATACTGGAAGGTAACCGGCTTTTCGGCCTGCGCAGGCCCCGCTGCAGCTTCCTTCTTGTCGCCTTCGGCGGCGGGTTCCTCGTCACTATCCCAGTCTTCATCTTCCTCGAAGCTATGCTCCCGGCCGATGATGTAGCCGATTCCGAACACGCTTCCGAGGATCAGGACTTTCCATGCCCAACGAAACAATCTCAACATCCCTTGACCTCCTCTAGGGTTTGGCTATTTATAACCCGAAGATTTGCATACTGCAAGAGCAAAGTCTTTTTTCCGACATTTTCGAACTCGATCGTCAACCGGTAGTCCCCAAGGTCGTTTCCATCAACCTCCCGAACCACTCCCTGGCCGAAAACCGCGTGTGAAACGATGGTTCCGGGGGGAGTATTCGTCATCGTCGCGAGAGAGGTTCCCGAAACACCCGCCTTGGCCTGGGCGACCGGAGAAGGGGAAACCTGGGACTGCTTCAGAAACCCGAACCTGGGAATTCTTCCCCCGCCCTTTTCCTGGGAAGCCCGGAAATCGGTTCCCGGATTCGTCGGATCGTGATCTTCCCGCGCGGAATCGACTCCGGGAGCGCCCCCCGGGGAAGGACGGGCATATCTCCCGAATCGCGTTTCGGAGGGTCCGGGGCGGTGAGGGACTCCGGTATCGACAAGTCCCCGGGGAATCTCGGTGATGAACCGGGATACCACATTGTTGGTCCAGGTCCCGAAAACGAGCCTCCGGCGAGCCGCTGAAAGGAAGAGACGAGCCTTGGCGCGGGTCATTCCGACGTAGGCGAGGCGGCGTTCCTCTTCCAGGTCGCTCGGGGAATCCCTGGAGGAGGAATGGGGAAAGATGCCTTCTTCCATCGCGGTCATGAACACCACCGGAAACTCGAGCCCCTTCGCGTTGTGGAGAGTCATCATATGGACCTTCGGGGAGGAATCGTCGGTTTCGTCAGCCTCGGAATGGAGGGCGACCCGTTCCAGATACTCCGCCAGGGAAAGGCCCGGGGTCTCGTCCTCCTGCGAACGGATGTCCGAAACCAGGCTTTCGATGTTCAGCTTGCGATCCTCGTAGGTTTCCTTGTCGCCTTCGAGGTGCTTGAAATAGTCGATCTTTTCGAGGATATGGCGCGCCAGATCGCAGATACGGCGCTCGTGGGAATACTCGCGGAAGCCCTCGATCAGCCCGTGGAATGCCCCGATCTTCCCGCCGGGCCGTTGCCCGGCTTCCCGAACCACAAGTTCCCAGAGAGTCCCTTCGGTTCCCAGCCGGGCTATTGCCCCCTCGCCGATCCCGCGTTTCGGGATGTTGATGATCCGGTTGAGGGAAACTGAATCATTGGGGTTCACGATCACACGGAGGTAGGCCAGGATGTCCTTGACCTCCTTCCGAAGGAAGAACTTCGTCCCCCCCGTCATCTCGTAGGGGACTCCGAGCCTCGTGAGCGCTTGTTCGAATGCGCGGCTGAGGCTGTTCAACCTGAACAGGACGGCGAAGTCACGGAGGGGGATCCCGTCGTCCCGGAGGGATATGATCCGGCGGGCGATCCAGTCGGCTTCCTCCCGCTCATCCATCGCGTTATGGAATTTCAGGGGCTCTCCGCCCTCCCTGGTCGTCCAGAGCTTCTTTTTCTTCGATGAAACGTTGTTCGCGATCACGCCGCCCGCGGCATCGAGAATGATCTGGGTGGAACGGTAATTCTGATCCAGGATTACGGTCCTCGCACCGGAAAAATCCTTTTCGAACTCCCGGATGTTCCGGATCGTGGCCCCGCGCCAGCTGTAGATCGACTGGTCCTCGTCCCCGACGACGCAGAGGTTGCGTGTGTGGGCGGACAACAGGGAGACGAGCTTGTACTGGGCAAAGTTGGTATCCTGGTATTCGTCCACGAGGAAATACCTGAACCGCCTCCGCACCTTCTCGAGCACCCCGTTTTCCCCGTTCAGCAGCTTATAGGCGGAGAACAGCAGGTCGTCGAAATCGAGCGCACTGCTTTCGGCGAGAGCTTTCTGGTAGGAACGGTAGACCCCGCGGATGTTCTCCTCCTCGAAGTGGGGAGGCTTGAACTCTTCGGGCCCGAGAAGATCGTTCTTGGCCTGGGAGATGATCTCCAGCATTGCGCCAGGGCCGAACCGTTTCGGGTCGAGATTCGACTTTTCGAGGACCGTCTTCATCAGGCGCTTGGAATCGTCCTCGTCGTAGATCGTGAACCCATCAGGAAAACCGGCTTCCCTGCTGTATCTCCGGAGCAGGAAGACGCAGAAGGCATGGAAGGTCGAAATCAATATCCTGTCCCCGGAATCGGGGACGAGGGAGCGGATCCGCTCCTTCATTTCCCGGGCGGCTTTGTTGGTGAATGTGACGGCTAGCACTGCTTCGGGGGGAACCCCGCAGTTCCTTACGAGGTGCGCCACCCGGACCGTCAACATCCTGGTCTTTCCGGACCCGGCTCCGGCGACCACGAGCAGCGGTCCTTCGGTGGCGAGAACGGCTTCCCGCTGACGGGGATTCAGACCGGCCAGGATGGGATCGTCAGACCGGTCCACGTTCCCTCAGCTTTCCCGGACCGGAGTTTCCGGAAAACGACATTGTCACCCAGTGGCCCGCGATATAGTTGTACAGGCCTTCGACCCGGAGATCGTAGAGGGGGCCCTGGTAATCGTCGGTCTTGATCGAGACGATCGTGTCCTCCTCGATTCCACGCTTTCCGAGAACGGGGACCGACATTCCCAGCTTGAGGTGGGAAGCCGGAAGGATGTAGAAGGGGGCTTTCTTGGTCAGCTGGATCTTCTTGACGATCTCGAGATTGTCTAGACAGGAAAGGGTTTTCACGAACAGCTGGGCTTCGTCGAGATCATCCCGCGTCACTTCCAGGTTCCACACCCCCCGATTGCTCATCCTCCGCTTGAAATGCTTGGCATCGTTGGAGTTCATCTCGAGGGCCCCGTCGATCCGTATGAGGTGGACGAACCCGTGGTTCTTCCTGTTCTTCTCGGTTCCGCCGAAGATGATGAACTGGATGGCGTTGCTCGTCCCGGGGGAGGCTTTGGAAACGCGGAAGGTTATGTGCGGGTGCTCCTCGAACATCAGCCAGTCCATGAGAAGCTGGTGTGCCCGGGAGGGGGTGTCGATCCGGTTGAAGAGTTCCGCGATCGCCTCGTCCGAAAGTTCCGAGTCGGGATGTTTCGCGGAGAATGGAATGTCGGGCAAGCCGTATTTGAAAACCGCGAACTTGTACATGAACCGTGCCCTGGGGAAGTTCTCGTAGGTTTCGACGATCCAGATGCGGTCGATGATCTCCTGCTGGTTGAAGAGGTCGATCTTCAGACTCTGCATCGTGAAGAGGTCTTTCATCAGGTCGGCAGAGAAACCCAGCCGGAAACCGAAGCTGGAACGTTCCATGAGATAGATGTAGTTCTGCCGGATAAGGGGGTTGAACCTGCCGAAGCATTTGTGGTCGGGACTGCAGCGGAGAACCGCTCCGCGGGATGTGGTCAGCGTCAAAAGGGGCCCTTTGTGGTCGAACTGGGCGAAAACGTCCGCTACGACGGTCTTCCCGATCTCCCCCCAACCCGTCGCGGCGGAGAGGATCTCCCCGTCCCTGATCTCCTTGATCGGCAGGGACTCGTTTCCTGCAAGAAGTTCTGTTTCTGCGGGAAGCATGGTTTCAGCACCTTCTCCCGGGAAGGAAGAAGGTTACCCGTTCGATGGACGCTTCGGACACGATGGCTCCTTATTGCGTTGGGGGGATCTCCGTCGACACCCCCCTCAGGGCGTGACCTCGATCTCTCCGTTCTTGATCAGTTCCCAGAGCCTCTCGATCTCGACCTTCTCTTCCGGGGAAACCACCCCGTCCGCGAGGATGGCCGCGTTCAGCTCTCTCTGTTCCGCCGCCGTCAGGATCCCGTCTTCGAGAATGCGCTCGACCAGGGCCTTGATATTGAGCTCCTTCATTTCTTTCCTCCCGGCATCTTGTTCTGGTAGAATAACCGAGGAATCCCAGTTTCCGCAATCCGTGTCGGAAAAAATCCGGATGCCGACGACAGGTTGTCACCCGATCGGAGGTGGCCGGCACGACGGAGCCGGGCTTTCGCAAGGAGTGATCGATGTCCCCCCGAACCTTCCAGCAGAAGAAATACCAGTTGACCGCCATCTCCGATGCCCTTACGGACATCATCATCGAGGTCCGGGACGAAGATCTCGCCCCCCTCAGCCTCCGGAAGGGGAACAGCCTTGTCCTCTCCCCGGGAAACCTGCGAAAGCTCCGGGGACTTGCCGCGAAGAAGGACGCCGCCGCCTCCCCGGGAGGCTCACCCACCAACGTCATCTACGGTGCGAGCAACCTGGGCTTGAGGTGCGCCTTTATCGGGTGCGTCGGAAGCGACGATTACGGTTACGATTACATCAACAACCTCCGCGAGAACGATATCGACACCTACGTTTCCATCAAGAAAGGACGCTCCGGGCTCTGCTACACCCTCATCAGCCCGGATGGAGAACGCACGTTCGGCCTGGATTTCGGGGTCGCGAAGAGGCTGTTTCCGTTCGAAATCCTGCACAGCCTGATCGCGGACTCGGAGTTTCTGCATTTCTCGGCATACGAACTGCGGGGAAACAACCCTATCAACCGGGCCACAAGGTATGCATACGAGAACGCCCGGAAGGTGAAAACGCGCATTTCCTTCGATCTCGGGGACAGCTTCGTCGTGAAATCCATCCAGCCGACGCTACTGGAGTTCCTGGAAGGCGGGGTCGACCTCCTGTTCGCCAACGAGGACGAAGCCCGGACCATCTGCGGGGACGACTTCCGGAAACTTCTTAAATACGCCAGGGTCGCCGTCGTGAAGCTGGGCGAAAAGGGGGCATTGGCCCTCACCCAGGAAGGGGAGAAACGCGTTTCCGCCTACCGCGTCGAGGACGTCAAGGACACCAACGGCGCGGGAGACAACTTCCAGGCAGGCTTTTTCTACGGCTATTTCAAGGGTCTTCCGATCGAAACCTGCCTGAGAATCGGAAACTTCCTGGCGGCGAACATCATCCGCCGGATAGGCGCCCAGTCGAAGGTGAAGATCGAAGGAATCGAGTTCATCATCTGACGGGGTTCCGAGCCCCCGTGGCTCGGTGGCTCGGTGCCCGGTTTTCGCTCAGGTCATCCGCAGTGCAGATACCGCTTGACGAGGTTGTTGAGGGCATCCCCGTCTCCGAACAGACGCTCGCTCAACTGCCGGTCATCGAACTTCTTCAATGAGTTCGCAATCCCGTCGATCATGGAGTGGGGGAAAATGGAGTATTTCTCGTAGAATGCCCTGTCCTTCAACAGCCGCTCACCGGCCTCGCAACAGGACGCCGGAAGTTGCGGAAGATTCAGGCCCTCCTGGTTCTTGCCCACGTCGACACTGACATACAGCTTTTCCGCCAGTTTCAGCGACTCGGGGTTCTCGAGCCCATGCCTGGCTGCAATCGCTATCCCTGCAAGAAGGAGATAGACGTTGGCGGAACCGTCGGCACTGCGGAGCTCGACCGTCTGGGGGCTCATCGGGTCGCTGAACCGCTCCTTTTCGGCAGGGTTGGCTTCGAAAACCATGTTGGACACGCCCTTCCACCCGAGCGGGACGCGCACGAGAACGGAGCGGTTGCTGTCGCCCCAGCAGACGTTGGTCGGGGCCTCCTGGTGTGGGACGAGCCTGAGGAAGGAAGTGGGAACGATGTTTCCGAATGCCGTGATCGAGGGGGCGAGTTCGAGGAGCCCTCCGATCATCTTCCGGGCGGTTTCGTTCAAGGAACCGGTTTCGTCCACCATCATGTTCCGCCCATCCTTGACCAGCCGCGAATGTATGTGCAGGCCGCTTCCGGCGTGACCAACGATGATCTTGGGCGCGAAGCTGACCTCGAGCCCGTATTTGTAGGCGACTTCCCGGACGGCCCATTTGGCTATGACAAGCTGGTCGGCGGCCTCCTCGATATTCACGGGAAGGAACTCGATCTCGTGCTGGACGTATTCCCAGTCTCCGGAGACGATGTTCCCGACCTCGGAATGGCCGTATTTGATCCTTCCACCCATCTCGGAAATGAGTTTCATCGCCTCTACCCGCACCAGCTGCCATTTCGCGAAGGGGTGGGATTCGTGGTAACCCTTCTGCGGGGTGATCGTATAGATCTTGTCGAGTTCGGATGAAAGGTAGAATTCCAGCTCTCCCAGAGCCTCGATGGACATCCCGGTCTTTTCCTTGAGGGAGTCGTGAGCCTTCCGGAGTATGTTCTCGGGAGCGATATCGAGCGGCCGACCCTGGCGGTCGAAATAGGAGCAAAGCAGGTCTACGGCAGGAACATCGGAAAAGGGGTTGACGAAAGCGGTGCGAAAACGCGGAACGACATACAGATCGCTGGAGGAAGGATCAACGTAGGAGAACAGGCTGGACCCGTCCACCCGTTCCCCGCAGGCCAGGATGTGGTCCAGGTAGTTCCGGTCGTTGAGGATGAAGTTCAGGAGCTTGAGCTTCCCATCCCCTCCGACATACCTGAAGTTGACCATCCGGATATCGTTTTTTTCGATGAAAGTGACGATATCCTTCCGGGTGAACTCCCAGGGATTCTTGTCAAGGAAACGGACCAGCTTATTGGGGTTGAGGGCGATCTTTTCGTTCATTGCTGCTCTCCGGTCTGTGAAATGCGGGTCAACAAACTCTCCCATGAGGGATGATAACATAATCGCGGGCAAGAAAAAGGGGCGGAACGCATTCCGCCCCTATTGGATTCCGGTCACCTTCCTGACCCGGAAGGCAGCCTGGGATCAGAGATCCTCGGCTTTGATCGCGGCGAGAGCCTTGTACAGGTTGAACCGCCGCTTCACTTCCTTCTCCGCATGTTGGAGAAGGACCTTGGCGGCTTCGGGATGGGAGCTCTTCAGGCTCCGGAAGCGGTTCTCGCCGTAGACGTAGTCGGCGAGGGGGAGAGTGATCTCCTTGGAATCCATCTGGAGCGGATTCTTCCCCTGGTCGAGGAGTGAGGGGTTGAACCGGAACAGGGGCCAGTGGCCGGAAGCGACCGCTTTCTTCTGTTCCTCGAGGCCCTTGGTCATGTCGATCCCGTGCGCGATGCAGTGGGAATAGGCGATGATGATCGCGGGCCCTGGATATGCCTCCGCCTCGATGAACGCTTTGAGAGCCTGGGCGGGGTTCGCACCGAGGGAAACCTTGGCCACGTAGATGTTCCCGTAGCTCATGGAGATCATCCCCAGATCCTTTTTGGGAAGGGGTTTTCCACCCGCCGCGAACTTCGCCACGGCCCCGAGGGGGGTGGATTTGCTCATCTGGCCGCCGGTGTTCGAGTAGACTTCGGTGTCGAGAACCAGGACCTTGACGTTCTTGCCGGAGGCGAGAACGTGGTCGAGGCCGCCGTAGCCGATGTCGTAGGCCCAGCCGTCACCGCCGAGGATCCAGACGGACCGCTTGACGAGATAGTCGGAAAGGCTCAGAAGCCGCTTTGCATCAGCTCCGTCGCTTTCCTTCAAGAGGTCCTTCAGCTTGGCGACGTTCGCGCGCTGCTCCTCGATTCCGACCGGGGTTGTCTGGTCGGCTTTCTTGATGGCTTCGAGAACCGGCTTGCAATCCTTTCCGGATTTGCAGCTGCACGTGGTGGTCAGCTTGTCGACCAGTTCCCAGGCTTCACCGGAAAGTTTGTCGACGGCGAGGCGCATCCCCAGACCGAACTCGGCGTTGTCCTCGAAAAGACTGTTCGACCAGGCCGGACCGCGCTCGTCACCGCGTTTGCAATACGGGGTGGAGGGAAGGTTCCCGCCGTAGATGGAGCTGCAGCCCGTGGCGTTGGCGATCATCAGATGGTCGCCGAAAAGCTGGGTGAGAAGCTTGACATACCCGGTCTCGCCGCAACCGGCGCAGGCGCCCGAGAACTCGAACAGAGGCTTGACCAGCTGGGAACCCTTGATCGTGCTGATGTTGTAGAGCGCGGGATCGGGCTCGGGCAGGCTCAGGAAGAACTTGAAGTTCTCGCGTTCGGTCTCACGCAGCGGGGGTTGGGAAGCCATGTTGATCGCCTTGGTCGCGAGCTTGGCTCCGTCGGGCCCTTTCTGGTAAGCGGGGCAGAAGTTGACGCAGTTGGAACAGCCGGTGCAGTCCTCGGGAGCGACCTGAACCGTGAAGGCCAGATCCTTGTCCTTGTACCCGTTGGCTTTGCAATGCTTGAAGGTTTTCGGGGCTTGGGCGGTCAGCTTGGTGTCATAGACCTTCGTCCGAATTGCCGCGTGCGGGCAAACCAGGGAGCACATCCCGCACTGGATGCAGGTCTTCTCATCCCAAACGGGGATGTTGAGGGTGATGTTCCGCTTCTCATATTGGGTGGTTCCGGTCGGAAACGTCCCGTCGAGGGGCATCTTGCTGACCGGGATGTTGTCGCCCTTTCCGGCCATCATTTGTCCGAGGACTTCGCGGACGAACAGAGGGGCATCCGAAGCGACCGGTTCGGCGATGTGGGTCTTGGAAGTGACCTGGGAGGGAACCTTGACCTCGGCCAGGTTTTTGATGCCCAGATCGACTGCGTCGCAGTTCATCTTGACCACTTCCTCGCCCTTCCGGCCGTAGGTCTTCTTGACCGCGTGCTGGATGTGGCTGACGAACTCTGCCCGGGGGATGATCTTGCTGATCTCGAAGAACGCCGACTGCATAAGGATGTTGATCCGGTTCCCGAGTCCGAGGGATTTGGCCAGTTTGAACGCGTCGAGGACGTAGAACTTGCCCTTCTTCTCGATGATGGCTTTCTGGGTCTCGATCGGAAGGTGATCCCAGACCTTGTCCGCGGGAATCGCGGTTTCAAGAAGGAAGGTGCCACCCGGCTTGAGATCGGCCAACATATCGTACTTCTCGAGAAAGGAGAAATTGTGGCAGGCGATGAAATCGGCCTGGGTGATGAGATATGAGCTGCGAAGCGGCTTCTTCCCGAACCGGAGGTGTGAGATCGTGACGCTTCCGGATTTCTTCGAGTCGTAGACGAAATACCCCTGGGCATAGTTGGGAGTCTCGGTCCCGATGATCTTGATCGAATCCTTGTTTGCGCCGACGGTTCCATCGGATCCCAGCCCGTAGAACTTGGCCGAGTAGGTCGAGGGATCGACGGTCTCGACGGCGGGTCCGACGTCGAGGCTGGTGTGGGCGACATCGTCCTTGATCCCGACCGTGAAATGGTTTTTCGGGCTTGAAGCGGTGAGATTCTTGAAAACCGCGAGACACTGGGCGGGAGTGAAATCCTTGGAGCCCAACCCATAGCGGCCGCCCACGACCTTGGGCCAACCCTTGAAGGGGGCTGTCTTGGCTTCGAGAGCTTCACCGATCGAGTTCCGGACGTCGAGGTAAAGGGGTTCGCCGACCGCGCCGGGTTCCTTGGTCCGGTCCATGACCGCGATCGAATTGACGGTGGCAGGGAGAGCCTTCATCAGGTGCTCGGTCGAGAAGGGGCGGTACAGCCTGACTTTGACCAGTCCGACCTTTTCGCCCTTGCCGACGAGATAATCCACCACTTCATGCATCGTTTCGGCCCCGCTTCCCATGATGACCACCACGCGTTCTGCATCCTTGGCTCCGACGTAGTCGAAGAGGCGGTAGGAGCGGCCGGCGGTCTTGGCAAAGGAATCGAAAGCCTTCTGGACGATTGCGGGCGCTTTCTCATAGAAGGGGTTGACGGTTTCCCGCCCCTGGAAATAGACATCCGGGTTCTGGGCGGTTCCGCGCATCGTGGGACGATCGGGGTTCAGGCCCCTCTCCCGATGGCCCTGGATCAGGGTATCAGGGAGCATCTCCTTCATCTGGTCGAAGGAAAGGGGCTGGATCTTGTTAACCTCGTGCGAGGTCCGGAAACCGTCGAAGAAATGGACGAAGGGAACGCGGGTCTCGAGCGTCGCCGCCTGGGAAACCAGGGCAAAATCCATGACTTCCTGGGGGCTTCCGGAAGCGAGCAGGGCGAAACCGGTCTGGCGGACCGCCATGACATCGCTGTGGTCACCGAAGATCGAAAGGGCCTGGCAGGCCAGCGACCGGGCGGAAACATGGAAAACCGTCGAGGTGAGCTCGCCCGCGATCTTGTACATGTTGGGGATCATGAGCAGGAGGCCCTGGGAAGCGGTAAAAGTGGTCGTCAGGGCTCCCGAGGTCAATGCCCCGTGGACCGCGCCCGAAGCGCCGCCCTCGGATTGCAGTTCGGCGACGACGGGGACCGTTCCCCAGATGTTCTTTTCGCCGGCCGCGCTCTTCTCATCGGCGATCTCTCCCATTCCTGAGCTGGGAGTGATCGGGTAGATCGCGATCACCTCGTTCGTCGCGTGGGCGACGTGGGCGGCAGCGGAGTTGCCGTCGAACATGTCCATGGAATGAACGTCTTTTGACTGGGCCACGGGAAACCTCCTTGAAGATGAAGAAGTGTGTACCCGGTGCGGGTATCACCGCATCGAAACGCATGAGATGATAAGCCTTTTGGGAAGGCAAGTCAAATCCCGAGCCCGCGGATGTTAAATGATCCCCCGTGATTGACATCCGGGCACGCACCGATTAGCATAGCCACATGGCGTTTTTCTGCGAAATCGTCCGCGAGGAGAAAGTCCTGATAATCCGCGCAAACGGCTATCTGGACGGGATCGGGGGCAAGGAGCTGGTGAAGGCCGTCGAGGAAGGGTTCGCGAACGGCTACCAGAATTTCATCCTCAATTTTTCCGAAGCCCCCGTCGTCAACAGCCAGGGCGTGGCGATGCTCCTGGAGGTCATGGAGATCATCCTCGAGAAGCGGAAGGGAAAACTCGCCTACGTGGGCCTTTCCGAGCTGACGAAAACGTTCTTCAAGATGGCCGGTCTCCTGGTTGGAACGGTCTATCCAAGCGAAAGCACCGCTATGAAGGGGTTCAGCTGACCCTGTTTCCGATGCGGAAACCCCTCACCGGTCCAGCATCTTGAGCCGCCATTCCCATTTCCCCCTTTCGACGGTGTCGATGTCTTCCCGCTTCAGAAGTTCCCGCAGACATTTCACCGCGTCCTGCTTCCTGCCGAGATCCACATAAACCTCGCTCAGGATCCGATCGACGTATACGTGATGCCCGGGAAAGGTTTGGGCCTTCTCGAGGAACGGCAGGGCAAGGGCGGGGGAAGCCAGCTCGAAATAGGCCAGCCTTCCCACTTCGAAGGGGAATTCCCATCGGCCCGGGTTCGCCGCGATCGCCCGCTGGAAGTCGCTCAGGCCTTCCTGGATCATCCAGTCTTTTCCGAGGCGTTTTCCCCGCGCGAATCTCATGTAGCCCTTCAGGGACCAGGCATCGAGTTCGGCGGGATTGAGCCAGGTGATGGCATTCAACGTGGGAATCAGCCTATGGTAGTTCCCGAGAGCGTTCGAGGAATCGAAATCGAACTGGAGCCACAGGAATCCGACCGCGATCTCCTGCAGCCCGAACAGGCGAACCAGGATCAACCCTACCTCTTGGGCGTCCCCGAGAGCGGACTGCCGGCTTGAGGCCCCGTTGAGGGCCTGGATCCCGGACATCCCAAGGGAGGAAAGGATGATCCCCGCCATGGCGAGGAACAGTATCAGGATTCTTTTCCTCAAGTTATCTCCTGTCGTTCGAAAATCCAGATCGAGATCAGGATGACGATCACGACATAGGAAACCGAGTAGACGGCCGAATACAGGTCGTAGACATGGGGAACATGATGCCCGCTGAGGGCGGCATCCTTGAGATCGAAGAGGGCGAAATTGGGGAGGACATGGTAGAGCCCGAAGATGATCTTTTTCATGACGGCTCCGCCCGACTCCTCCATGGCAAAACTGATCGCCGTGGTCATGTTCCCGAGAAGATAGACGAACAGGCACGACATGACCGACATCAGGAACCCCAGGGAGATTGAAAAAAGCAGAGCGAACGACGAAAGAACGCAGAGTTCCTGGAAAAGAAGGAGCATCGTCCTCCCGGCCTCAAGCGGCACCGACAAACCCATTCCCCACGAGCACCCGATGAAGACCGCGATCATCAGACCGAAGTTCACCGCCAGTGCCATCAGGATTCCCGTGAAGATCCCCAGAACGATCTGGACCCGTGAAACGTCCATCGCGAGCATAGCGTGCAAAGTCCGGTATTCCTTCTCGCCGGGGAACAGTGGAAGAGTGTTGAAAATGACCAGGATCAACCCGAAAATCTTCATCAGGCTCAATCCCGAGTCCAGCATCATCCGGGTCCGGATCTCCTCGTCCCCTCGACTGGCAAGGCTCATGAACAGGAGAAGCGCGACGGCGAAGAAGACGACGAGCCATATCGCCCGCGCCCGGATGCTGCGATTGAAGGTGTTCGATCCGAGAGCCAATATCGCTTTCATTGGGACTTCTCCCTTGCGTCCAGACGGGAGGCGAATTCCAGGAACCTTTTCTCGACCGGGTCCCTTTCGCCGTCGAGCCGGAGGATGGGAAAACCTTCGCCCGCGCTGAGCCTGACCAATTCCTGCCTGGCTGCTTCGTCGCGCAGGCGGAAGGTCCGCACCTTCCCGCCGTCTCCCAGGTCCTCGGCGAAGGCGCGGATCCGCGGGAGGACCGACTCGGGGAGATCTCGGACCACGGCGACGAAGGGAGGTTCCATGGAAGCGAGATCGACGTTCCGGACCACTTCCACCACCTCACCGGACATCAGAAACCCCACCCTGGTTCCGACCTCGCGCGCGAACGAAACCGCATGGGTGTTGATGAATACCGTCTTTCCCGCGTCACGGAGTTCCCGGACCCAATCCTTGACCAGTTGTTGCCCGAGGGGGTCGAGCCCCAGGATGGGCTCGTCGAGGAAGATCACCTGAGGATCGTTGAGAAGACACCGGCAAAGATTGACACGCTGGAGCATTCCCTTTGAATAGCTTTCGAGTGGCTTGTCTCCATGGGAAACCAGGCCGGTCCTCTCGAGCAGGCCGGTGATCCGTTTCTCGAGCACGTCGCCGGGGACGCGTGCCATCCTGCCGAAGAAGGTCAGGAAGGAGCTGGCGTCCAGATGGGGATAAGAAACCGGTTGTTCGGAAAGGTACCCCACCCGGGACCGGGCATCCGGATTCCCGATCGGGATGCCGAGGATCGAAGCGGACCCTTTGGTCGGAGACAGGAAACTCAGGAGGATCCGGAGGAGGGTCGTCTTTCCCGCCCCGTTGTGGCCGAGAAGGACGAAAACCTCCCCCTGCTCGATCTGCAGGTCGACCCGCTTGAGAATCTCATGCTCGGTCCCTCCAAGCAGCCAGCCGGATCGCCCGAAGCTGAATGAAAGTCCGGTAATCTGGATCGCGTTCATCGCTTGCGGCTCCTCATTTCGACCTGCGGCGGGCCGCGCCCCACCTGACCAGCAGCAGGACGGCGGCAACGACCGCGGAAACCAGTGCTCGACCGGAAAGTTGTCCTAGTTTTCCTGATACGGTGATCTCGTTGAACCTGGAAATCGCCTCGAGCTCTTCGAGGTGCTCCTCCTCGGAATGGTGATGGTGATGGTGGTGATGGTCGGACTCGACACCCGAAGCCGTCTCCTGGGCTGGCTGCACAACCGCTTGGGCGTCCGAACCCGTCGCGGGGTGACCACCCTTGCACAAGGCGCAGGTTTCGGACGCGGAGTGTGAATCATGGATTTCGATCTTCAACAGTCCTCCTTGAGGCCGGGAAATCCGGACCTCCCGACCCAGAAGAGCGTTTGGCCCGGAGGCCTCGCCGAAAGCGGGAACTTGAGCCCCCGTCCAACAGGTCGCCAGGAAGATGACCAGGACCGGCCACCCCAACCCAAAACATGAGGGAAGCATCTTCCGGTGGTGCCGGGGCTTTTCCCGGAGGGTCTCGCCATGGGGGGCAAGCCGAACCAATCCCCGTTTTCCGTATGGCTTCGTCCGTGCAGCCTTCGCTCCACGTAGACGCGAAGCGTATAAGATGACATCGGTCGATTCACAACCACTTCCCATTTTTCAGACCTCTTCCAGTGGTGGATTCCGTCGTTTCCTGTCATGAATATATCAGGAACCTTCTTCCGGTTGTCGAATTCCGGGTAAAACAGTTGTAAAATCCGCGTAAATCGGCGAATGGCACTTTGAATCGGCGAAGAGGTCATAGAGGGCCAGAAGAGCTTCCCGGATGTTTCCCCGCGAGGAATCGAAAAGGCGGGGAAGGTCCGCGAGGATCTCCAGTGAGAGGCCTGGAACCAGGTTCAAAACGATTTTCTCCAAAAGACCCGGGGTGGTATGACATGTTTTGACGGTTGGAAGGAAGCCTGCCTCGTGCGTCGTGACCAGGACTCCCCAGGCCCGTCTCCCGAAGAGCCGGAGCTTCCAGCGATCCAGGCTGGACAATTGTTCCACCCCGTCGGCAAGAAGGCAGAATGATTCGCTGAGCGGTCGGAACAGAACCTCCGCAAGACTTTTTCCAAGCACTCTATCACTTGAGGAAAAACGGAGAAGCAAGGCGGGTACTCCGCGCCCGGAAAGCTTGCGGCCACACTCTTCGATCAGCGTCGTCTTTCCCGACCCCTTGGGGCCGACGATTGCCCCACGCCGTCCGGATCCCTCGAACCGGTTCCAGAATTCGGCCCAGTCGTCGGAATCGAAGATATACCGGACATCCGAAAGCCGGTCCACTGCGAATGGGTTGTGGCGGGCTCGCATCGGCGGGATTCCTTCCTCTTCCATGAAACAACAGTCCATTGTAGAATGCAACAATGAAAGAGATCACTTCCAACGATGAACTTGTTGCTTGCTGCGGCCTCTACTGCGGGGCATGCGATTCATTCCTCTCCGACCGCTGCCCGGGTTGCAGGAAAAACGAGAACGCGGCCTGGTGCGGAGTCCGCCGTTGCTGCATGGAAAACGGCAGGACAAGTTGCGCGGAATGCCTCCACCACCCTGATCCAAAGAATTGCACCCATTTCCACAACTTCTTTTCGAGGATGATCGGCTTCTTTCTCCGTTCCGATCGGGCCGCCTGCATCAGGCAGATCAAAGAGAAGGGTGTCCACGGTCACGCCCAGGAGATGACCGAACGGAAATCCCGTACCATCCGCAAACCCCTCTGGTAACCCCGGGGAAACACCACAAAGGCACCAAGAGCGCAAAGGACACAAAGATCACGAAGGACGATGGGAGAACCGCCCGTCAACCTTGTTGGCCATGGTGACCTTGGTTCCCTAAGTGCGCTTGGTGGCCTTCGTGCCTAGGTGGTGATCCTCCGGCGGTCAACCGAAGAAGAAGGCCAGGGGGATATGAAGCCGCTCGCTCCAGGCCGTTTCCGAATGCGTTGCCCCATCGAAGAAACGGGCCATGAGGTTCTCCCCCTCGACCAGCCCCTTTTCCCGAAGGAGGGCCGCGATGCGGAAATATCCCTTGTGAAGCGGTGGTTCGTGCTCCCCGACGTCGAGGTAGAAACGTGCTCCCGACGGGGGGGTGCCGCGGGAAACATCTCCCAGGATACGGGACCGGCTTTTGTAAAAAGCGCTGGAAAGGCATCCCGCCCCCGAAAAGACTTCGGGGAACTGCCATACGAGCTGGAAGGAAATCAGCCCACCCATCGATGAACCCATGACTACCGTATTGTCGGGGGCCGCGAGGGTCCGGTAGTTCTTGTCGATGAAAGGTTTGACCTCCTCGGCCAAAAAGCGGGCGTAGGCTTGGCCGAGCGGCCGGAAAAGGTTGTATTCCTCCATCCGATCCGGGGAATTCGGAACTCCCACTATGATGCACTCCCGGATCTTTCCCCCTTCCATGAGCCGGGAAGCGGTCTCGTCGACTTTCCAATCCTGCCCAGTGAACGAGGTCGAGGGGTCGAAGAGGTTCTGGCCGTCGTGCATGTACAGTACGGGGAACCGTTTGCGGCGCTTTCGGTAGGAAGGCGGAAGCCATACCAGCAGATCACGCCGGTAGTTCAACCCCTTTGCCGGAAGCGGTTCGGGAAGCACCTGAAGCTCTCCCTGCACCGGATCGATCTCAACGGGCAGGCGATCCAACCAATCGATCACCTTGACCCGGACCTCCGAAGGTCCATTGGGAACGAACAACCGGTTGTCGGGGGGAAATCTGCCGCCGTCGTCGTAGATCGCCTGCGTCTTCCAACTTCCGCGCGTGATCTTGAATTCGAGTGCCTTCCCCCGCGGAACAAGGACTTCCAGGCTGAATCTCCGGGAGGCTTCCCGCCGAAGTCGCACACGGTCGGGTTTCCAGCTTCCGAAACCCGGATCGCTTCCCGCAACGAAAACCTCTTCAGAAACCTCCAAAGGGCGCGCCAGTGAAACTTCGAGCTTCAGTGCAACGAGATCACTTCCCGAAACTGCGCGATTGTTCCCCATTCTCCACCACCTTGCCGTTGCCTTGCGATGAGTTTTCCGCTCCACAGCGGAATCCAGCCTGAAAAACAGGTCAATCAGGTGATACCACATCGGGGACGAAAATTGAACCCGGTGGCTTTCCGGAACATCGAGGCAAGACGATCCGTTTCCATCGCGATCCTCGAGGTCCGGGTGCCCGGGACAACCGGCGTTCCGATGTGATAGACTTGCGGAAATCCGATCCGAATCAGGCAATCTGGAAGTTTCTGACCGAGAGGGGTTTTTTGTGGTTAAATCGTCGCTCCCACCCTTGGGAGTTCCTGCAAACCCATGGGACTTTTTCCTGAAATGTGCCTTGCTTGGACTGCTTCTTTCGTTGACATTATCATCCGACGCCCATGCCTGCCTTAACCGGGCACATGAGTGGACACTCATTTCATCGACCCCCAACCGGGAATCTCCCGGTTTCTTCGGCCTTTCTGACGCTTTTTCGCAGTTCCGATCGAAACTCGACGAGCAGCTTGCGTATTCGGGAAAAGCCTCCGGGCCGGTCAGCCTCGTATTCCTTTCCTGGGGTCCGGAAACCGAAAAGCCCGCCAATGCCGATCAATTGAGCCGCGCCGCTGCGGCTTTCAGCCTTGCGTGGCCCGCGGGAAGGATGGTGGTCTCCACCGGTTCCAGGGACATCAGGGGTGACCCGGAATCGGTCGCATCGAGGGCACGGCTGGTCGCCACACCTTATTCGGCGGTGATCAATGTCCTCAAGAATGATGCGCAGCAACTTGACTTCCTCGATCTCGTCTTTTTCGCGTACGGAGCGATCCGGGAGGTTTTCAAGGAAGAGACCCGCATCCAGGCCAAGGTTCTCGACCGAAACGGGGAAATCGTCTTCATCGGCGAAATCGGGGTTTCCCCGACCATAATCCACGATCTGACCTTCTACCCTGGATTTCCCTTTTTCAGCTATTTCGAGAAGCACGACAGCATCCCCAGAATACTGGATTTCGGCGAATTGTACCAGGAGATTGCGTCACAGTCCTTCGAGAGCCGGCCCGAAGGGATGCGCCTTCCCGATCTTCCCACGAGCGCTCCCATGGCCCCGCCAGCAGGCAACGCCACCGCTCCGGCAGAGACAGGGCGATGACTTCCCTTTTCCTTCCAACCGCTAACCGGATCCTCCCCGCCATCCTTTTCATTCTCCTTCTTTCGCCATTCCCCTTCCCCCCGCAAGCGAAGGCATGTGATGACACGATCCTGGCGTTGATACGGGGGGACAAGCCCGAAGATGCCTTCTCCAAAAAGCTCCTCGAGATGGGCAGGAAACTTCGCCAGGCCGCTGGGGACATCAAGGCTTTCGACCACCTGGGCGCGGCAAACCGGATCAAGGAAGTCCTGAAAGAATGGATCCGTTTCGACAATCAGTATGTGGCGAACCCGCCATTGGAAGCCCCGAAAGGGGAAGAGTGGAAATCCGCGCTTGCATCCGTCTCGACGGCGTTGGGGGAGCTCGACGAGTTTGCGGGAAACCAGAAATATGCGGAAGCCCACGACCTGATCGAACCGATAGTTTTGAGGATGTCCATTCTCTCGACCCTTTCCCCGAAAAACGCGCCCCCCAGGCGTCTCCTCGACTTCGAACTCCGGGTGTACGAGATGAAACCCGGTTTCCGTGGAAAATCCGGCCAGCCTCTTCTTCAGGAGATTCGTTCAACCGCGGGTGAATTCTCGGAGCTGAAAGCGCTCCTCCCCGCCGATGTATCCACGTCCACCGCCCGATTCGAGGAAGTGCTGGGCGATTTCCTCCAAGAAGCCGAATCGTCTGGAGCGGTTCGGAGCCCCGGGATCCTTTCCCGGTTCAATACCCTTCTCGAAAGATTCGATGTTCTCAAACAGGCCCTGGTGAAGGCCGGATGGTTCAAGCTCCGGTGATCGGGGCTCCTTTTCCCGCCAGGATCCAGTAGGCTTTTCCATCGGGGATGACCCTGGGTGAAATGAAGCCGGCGTCTTCTGCAAGCATGCAAAGAAGCTCGGGAGCTGGGGAGGGCGGTTCTTCCGCTCCCGGGGGCTCACCGCTCTGGTCTCTGATTGCTTTCCGGTCGGCTTTGACCTTTTTTCGGACATCCTCGGAAAGCGAAGGGCCGTAACCTCTCCCCAGGAAAACCGATCCCCGGGGTTTCAGCACGCGGAACATCCCCCTCAAGGCTCTCGGAAGATCGCTCCACATGTGCAGGGAGTTTCTGCTCACGATCAGATCGACGGTTTCGTCGCTCAGGGGTATCTCCTCCGCACGCCCAAGTACCCCCGAAAATCCGGAGCGGGCAGGCGGTCGTCGGAAGCGGCTCCTGGCATGGAAAACCATCTCCGGAACCGGATCGATCAGGATGGCGGACTGGACGCCAATTTCGCAAAAGGCCTCAAGAAGTTGCCCGGTTCCCCCCCCGAGGTCCAGGACACGGGCAGCAGACACGTCTGTTCCCGTTTCCTGAAGGATGAACCGCGCGAGGGGCGAGAAAATCGGGCTCAGGGCCCTTTCACTCTGGATTATGTAGTTGTCGACGAAGTCGGTCATTCAAAGGAAATAAAGCCCGAAAAGGAGTCCGCAAACAGCCGAGAACAGCGCTACGAGCACGAGATAAGCGAGCGCTTTCCATTTCCCGATGATCGGCATTAGGGCCAAAGCACTTGGAAGACTGACCGCGGGACCTGCCAGGAGCAAAGCAAAAGCCGGCCCAGGATGGACCTTCCAGATAAGGAAAACCTTCACCGTGTTGACCCCGACGATCGACCCGAAGTAGAGCAGTGCCCCGGTAAGCGAGGCCAGGAGGTTTGCGAGGATCGAGTTGTCCTTGAAGAGGCTCCTGGAATCGACCATGAAATCCAGCCCCCCAAGCATTCCCGAGAAGAAAACACCGAGAACCACCATGGGAAGGATCTCGGATGCCTGCCGCCAGGTTCTCTTCAGCCATTTCCTGGTTTCATCCCAGGTGAACCACGCCCGTAGAACAAGGATGACGAGAACGATCTCGCAGACGAGTGCAAAAAGCTTACCGGCAAGGGCTGCGGTCTTCCCCGCCATCTCGGGGCCGCTGGAAGCGAACCAGGACGGTGGGACCAATCCACCCGTGAGTGGGGCAAGCGCTTCCGTGGATGTGAGCATCACCAGGACGAGAAGGAAAAAGAAAGCCCATTCCTGTAACGCTGTTCTGGTCTTCCCTCCCTGAGTCTGAGATTCCCCCGCCGACGCGCTTTCGTCGGAAGGGAAAAGCCGCCCCATGAGGATTCCGATCCCGATCGCGGAAATCGCAACCGCCAAGATTCTGGGCCAGAGCATGTTGGGAAGGATCTTCCATGTGTAGACGACGGAAATCAGGTTGATCGCGGGGGAGGCGTAAAGAAAGGTGCTTGCGGGCCCCAACCCCGCCCCGCTCTGGAGGATGCTCATGAAGATCGGAAGAACCCCGCAGGAGCAGACCGTGAGAATCGCCCCCGCGAAAGCGGCCAGTGGATAGCTGATGAACGGCGAGGTATTCCGCCCAAGGGTCCGGATGACCGTTTCCTTGGAGAAGAACGTCGATATTGCCGCTGCCACGAAAAAGGCCGGGATCATCGCGGAAACCAGGTGCTGGCCGAGAAAGTCGAGGAGGTCTTTCGTTCCCGCAGCGCAGAACCGCAGGAACCCTGGAACGGTTTCCGGGGAAGCCCCACGATACAACCAGACTGCGACGAAGGAACCTGCCAGAACCAACCAGGCGATGCCAAGCAGGGCTTTTTCGAAAGCCGATTTCTCACGCCTGTCGCCGCCCTTTTTGTCCTTCTTCTCTTTCTTTTCCTTCGTACCTTGTTCGGAGAGGGGGACTTCGGCATCGCAGGTGGCTCTTGGGCCCGCTTCTGGGGCCTTAGAGCCACGGGTTCCCGAAACACTCGCCTGCGGATCCCGCAGGGGAGGGGTCCCGCAGTCGTTACCGGGGCAGCCAACGATGGTCGCAGGAGGAACGGATGTTTCGCTCATGTTTCTTCTTTCCTCGAATCTGGTGGTGCCGTTAAAGATCGCCAATCGCCTGCGTCGGGTGGATGAGCTTGACGAGGATCTTCTCCTTGAAGGAAGCGATCCTCCCGAAGCTGACCCGCTTGGACATCAGGACCTTGACTTCGATCGTCCCCGGAATGTCGGTCGAAATCGAAACCCCGGATACATCCTCCAGCTCGAGGTGGATCCGAAGGCCCGCCGCCTGGGGATCGAAATCTGCCCCGGCACGGTCGGAAGAATAGGGAGGGCCTGAAAGAACGTGGTCAGTGGCGGTTCCGGACTGGATGAGGATCAGCTTGTACCGGTCGACCGGCCCGGGATCCTTCGAGGCCGCAAGGGTTACTCCGGCCCAGACGCCCCTCTTTTCCGGTGCTCCGATGAGAGGATTGGCCGAGTTGTACGCTTTTGTGACCGAGAAGAACAGGAGAGGGACCGTCCCCGTGAGGGTCACCGGCTCCGATGCAAGGAAGGAGCGCTGTATCATGATCTCCAGGGGAGTCGTGGTCGGGGCGCCGGTGGAGTTGAAGGAATCGGCGTTGTTTGCCTTCTCGAGGAGCTCCTTCAGCTTGGAAAGGAAGATCTGTGCCTGCTTCTGCGTCTGTGCCTGCCAGCTGCCCGCGGTGAAGGACCCTCCGCTTCCCTGGAAAACCCAGAAGACGGTCAGGATGAGAAGGGAGAGCAAAACCGCCGAGATGGCGATTTCAACCAGGGTGAAACCGCGGGGAGGCTTCGTTCCGTCACACCGCCGTTCCCGACCAGGTTCGCGGTCAGAGAAGCCGGGTTCGACTGGCATCGATCGTGAAATCATAGTTTTGCACGAAATCCTTCACTTGGACGGTGACGTGGATGACCAACCCGTCCCTGTTGTAGCCCTTGTAACTGGTCATCAGGTAATAAGAGGAGTAGGTTGCCACCGAAACCGGCGCGCCGATGGTCGCTCCCCCGAACTGGAAGTTTTGGAGCGGGGTGTTGTCACCCCCGAGAAAACAGCTGTAGGGATCGGGAACGAAACCCGTGAGGCCGGCCTGCCGGTAAATATAGGCATGGTAGAAGTCCGCGACGAATCTCTTGTACTTGAGCAGGGCGATTCTCTGGATTCCCTGGGCGAAGTAATCAGCCTGAAGGCGTTCCATGATCATCGCGTTCACCGGTCGGGCTTCCGAGAACGTTCTCATGTAGGCGGTTCCGAGGGTGAGCATGGCCAGCGCGAACGCCAGGACGATTACCAGGGCCATTCCCCTTTTCTCGCGTGATCGCAGGATCATGTCGCTCCCTCCAGATTCGCGGTGAAGCTCACGAGTTCGATTCTTTTCCGAACCCCATTCTGCTCCGTCCATTTCACCGTCGTGATGATCTTTATCACCTGGTAGGCCCTTTGGGCCGAGGAACCGTCGAAAATGGCGAACGCGGAATCGAAGTTCCCGAAATTGAAGGTGCTTGGAACCCGTGGGTCATAGGTGGGGGCGTTGAGCACATCCACCGGGCGCAGGCCAAACGTCAGCGGAATGTGCTGAATCGAGATATCGACATTGAAGTTCCCGCCCTTGGAATCTGAAGCCAGACCATAAGGTACGCCCCAGAGGCTCCGCCCCTCGGCCCCATCGGCCGAGAACAGGGTGGGTTCGGAAGTGATGCTGGTCGTCAGGCTGGCAAAGGGAACCAGAAGGATCTGGTTCATCCGATCGGTGAGGAAGTTCTGAGCCGCGATCGTTCGGTAATCCTTGTGGGTTCCACGGTGACCGAAGCTGATCAACCCCGAAGCGGCGAGTGTCGCAATGACGAGGATCAGGAAGGAGAGGACGATCTCCACGAGCGTCACCCCCCGCTTCGGGAAAGGTTTCAAGAGCACCGTCACTGCCCCCTGTTCGTCCGGTCGATGACCCGGACATCGAGTCGGGCAGAATAGACATCGATGAGACATTCGAGGTTCCTGTAGTTAGCCTGGACCGGGGCCGTGAGGAAGGGGCGGCGGAAATCCGTGGGCCATCCCCGGGCATCATCCTTCACCTTGATCTTCAAAAGATACTTTCCTGCCGTCTTGGACGGAACGCGGAACAGGTAGCGCATGTCGAGACCGCGGGCCGTGTTGTCATACAGCGGGGTGGTTCCATCGCCGTCGTAGAGGACATAGGACTCGATCATCGGGCTGGCCAGGTTGTCCGACATGAGCGCATGGAAGAAGATCGGGATATCGATCTCGAACTCGACCAGGGGGGATGTGACGTTGGTATGAACCTTGGCACCGGTGTCCACCAGGGGTCCACCGGCTCCGGTGTCGAAACCGCCGATATCGCTGCCCTTCCAGTCCTCGATGCCGTTATGGATGGCTTCGGCCGTCCCTCCGGTTGCCATCAGTTTCCATGTTCCCCAGTATTCCGATTTGATGTTGAAGGGAAGCGTGTGCGTGATTCCTTCGCGCTTCAGGTCGGTGAGCTGAGCGAACACGCAGGGCCTGTCGTTGTCCCTGACCACGATCTCGCCCGAACCAAGCATGCTCCCGAGGAGGACCGAGCTGCACGGCGCCTCGCCGGCGTCCTTCGAGGCGAAACCGTAACGGTAGTTCATGTAGCCCGCGTTGTTGTTGGCCTTGGAGAGCGGGACCGTGGCGGTCTGTCCGTCGAAGTTCTTGATTCCGTCGAGAGGCATCTTGTACATCCGGTAGGAAAACGTCTTGGCATAACTGGACCGGGGAAGCCACGCCAGGTCGCCCGCTCCGAAATCGTTTTGTACAAGGTCTTTCTGATGGACACCGTAGACGGTCCCGGAGTTGTCTGTCTGGTTCGGATGCGACCGGTAACGCTCGACCGGGTAACCAGCGCTGGCCAGCCCTGGATCACTGTCATACACGAACTGGCCGAACCGGTTTCCGTATTTGTGGTTCACCTTGAGATCGATCCTTCCCTTCCCGTTGGCACCGGTGGGGTCGTGGTGGAATGGGTCGGTATAGTCCAGGATAGCGCCAGTGGGATTCTCGTTGCCCATAGGATTGTTGTCGGCAATCACGAACACCAGATCCGCATTCGCGACAGGAGGGGTTTCGGTAAACAGCAGGGTTTCGCCCGTCGTCCCGTACAGGACATTCCGGTTGAGGAAGAAGCCCGGAACCACCTTCCCCGCGATCGGGTCGGTGAGAATGGCCTGCGGACCGGTCTGGTCTTTCACGACCACTTCGCACTTCCCCCCGAGGGAAACGATGATCGGCCGCAGGAAGGGGCCCTCCCAGACGATATCATCACCGAATGGGGGGTTGGGTATTCGCCTTTCCCGATAGATCAGGATCTGCCCGCCCCGGGTGCCCTTGCATTCGAGGGAATAGGAATAAGGTTGCGACGGGACCGGGAACAACACTCCAACCTGGGCCGCCGTAAGGAAGGGATCGGCAGTGCTGATGGTCCGGTCGGAAATGGTATCGGTTCCGCGTTTCAAGGTTGCCGTCCAGGTGAAGGAGGCTCCCCCGAGCCAGACGTTGCTGTCGGGAACCATCCTGAGCGTCCCGGGGGGGATGGGGGGACGGGCCGCCTCCATCAGGATCTTGATCCGGTTGGTACTGTCAGCCAACCGGTTCTTCTCATTGTCGCGCAGCTGGAACGACCACGTCGGAGAGGTCTGCTCGGGAATCACATACCTCGGCCCCGCCGGGACCGTCGTGGTAGCTGTCCGGCAGTAGGTGCTCAGGGGATCGGTGACCTTGTTCGGTCGATAGTAGAACGACCCTGAGTAGGGCAACCCGCTCATGATAACCGCATCACCCTGTGGATCGGGATCGTCCGCCACTCCCAGGACACGAAATTTCACCCAGGAATACCCCGCGCCGTCTTCACCTTTGGCAATCTGGGGGGACATCGTCGCAGGCGGGGTAAGGAAAGCTGCGCGATCGGAGAAGAAGGAGCCCGGAGGCATCCGGTCGTAATCGTAGTATCGGAAAGTGACCTTGCATCCGAGATTGTAATCGCCTTCGCTGAACGGGGAAAAGACCAGACCATACGGGCTCGGCGCCCCCGCGCTTTCGTAATCCCAGATGACCTTCTCCACGGGACGCCCGCTGGTATCCTTGACGATCTGGACGAGCTTCCAATAGAATTTCAGGGAAATCTTCTGGACGGTCGAGCAGAACTGGCCCATCCGCCCGTCCCCATCGTGATCGACCGTTCCCACGAGGGAGACGTCGTGCTCGTCGGGCATCGGATAATTCTCTACCTCGAATAGATACGTCGGGTTGTCGGAGTAGCAGTCCCGGCCATCGGTGAGATCATCATCGCGTTCTTTGGGCGCGGCATACAGATCCCCTGCGGTATTCGTCAGGAGAGGCCCCCGGACATCGCACAATCCGTCCTTGTCTCCCGTCACTTCCGGGGGGGATGCACTGTTGATGACCGCGAGTTCGGTTCGATAGGCCGATGAAACTTCAGCTCCGATCAAGGTTATCGCGCCGTTCCAACTCCACTTGGTGAGATCGGAAATGGGGAAAGGACTGGGGACGATGAAATCCCGGATGTACTCGTTCACCCCGAGCGGAATCTCCCCTTTCATCGGGGCTATGACCTTGGTACTGACGTGTCTCTTGTAGACTGTCTTGGTAACATTCTGGCGAAAATAGGCGCGGCAATACTTGTCCCCGTTCGCCGCGGTCCAGTGGTGCTCGTATTTGTAGGCGTTGGCGGGCTTGAAGGCGTTCGGATCGGCGGGGTTCTTCCTGGTTTTCATGAGGTAGAGGTGACCCAGCCCATCCGCCCCGATCGAGTCGGGAAGCGTTCCTTCGATATTTACGTAGATGGGCTCCACGTCCGTGGCGATGTCCGCCGCCTCGATCCGTCGAAGCTTGTTCACGATCTTCTTCGACTTGTCGTAGGCATATACGATTCCCCCGGTCTGCCACCATTGGTCGGAAACGGCCATGTCTGTGAAGGTCGCCATGAGAGGCGCGCCGGCCGCCGCAAGCCACTGGTTGACCTTGTTGAGACCGAGGACGTACAGGTAATCCCCCGCCGCGTCACGCGAGCTGACTCCGATCTGGCGCGAGGTGAGGTCGGCCGGATCACCCACTACGGTGGTTCCGGCATCCCGGCCGATGAGATCGTAGGTGGTCTTGGTCGGTTCACGCCGGTACAAATATGATTTCTTGATACTGGAATAGACGCAATCGACTATGGGAAGCTCGCCCCCCGGAAGATTGATTCCGTCGACTGCCCGGATGCACCCATCGACGCATTCTCCGCGCTGGTCCATGGTGGAGCGTTCGCCGGTCTTGACGTTCGCTACTCCCTGGGGATAACCGGTGGGATTCAGCACCCCCGAATTCCGGTTGATCTGATGGAGTTTGAGATCCCGGGTCTTGATCTCGACGTTCTCGCGGCAGACATAATGCACCCAACCGCCATATGAGCGATAGGTGTAGGGACTCCAGACAGGGTGGTCGAGGGAGTGATACCACTTCCCCGCGGGAACCTCGTAATAGCCAGGTTTCCCGGGAGTCGCGGCGGGGATGATCGAGCAGGGATAACAGGTCCCGCCGAAAATGTTGGGCAGGGAACGGCAGTAGTCGGAAGCACAGTGGTTGCCGCGCCCCGTTGGACTGTGCCCAGGAAGCCCGGGATTGTGGTACCGGTGGACGATGACGGGAGGGGCTCCGCTCGGATCGCTCCTGTTCGTTCCGTAGACTCCGGTGGGATCGGGCCAGCAGATTACGCGCCGGGAGATCATCCCGAAGTGGGGGGTCCAGCCGGAGTCGATTCCAGCGAAGATGTACAACCTCTTTTGGCTGGAAACGCCATCCCACTCCTGGGCCGCGCTGATTCCGACGGCTTCCTGGTCGAGGCCGGTATACTTGAGGTTCCAGAGGTTTTCAACAACCCCTGTGGTTAGGTTGTTGAGAGCGTAGGTTGCCCGGTAGGGTCCGTCGCAGATGAGGACGTAGGCATCCCCGTTCTGCATGTAATATGAGTGCAAGGCCATCCCGGGCATAGCGGCAAAAATGAACAGGGCTCCGATGAGGAGTTTCCGGGTCACGAAGTTCATAAAACCCTCCTGTCTTCCCACACCGAGGAAGTCATCTCCCGAATTTTTCGGTTCCCCCACGTTCGAACTGGGTATAATCACGAATCAAGAGGAAAAAGCTGTTCTGGATCTCGGTTGGAACGCGGTACTGGACGAACAACTTCGCCGCGACGATGGGGGTGAGATCGACACCGCCCGCGAGGAAGAAGTTCCCGGAGCTGAACCCCGCAGCGCCTTCCCCGAGGTAGGGACGGAATTCCAGATACCTCTGGAGACTCCGGACCTGTTGGTCTCCCATCGCCACCGCGACGTGCGAGGCTTTGGAAACCGTCTTTCCGTCAGGCCCCGGTACCGGCGCAGAGGGGTTCTCGGTCACGGTCTCCCAGGTGGAAAACAGGTGGAAGAGCCTCGACCCCATGGTGTCGCCCGGCTTCGGGAAATCCGGGACGCAGATCATGTCCGGCGCAAGCTTCCTCCCCGAACGTCCATAGGATGCATCGACAACCACCGCGAGTCGTTGTTCCTGGGCAGCCTGGTTGACGTAGCCGAGTATTTCCCTGATGATCTCTTCGAACTTCCGGTCGGTTTCGACCCGTGTCAGGAAAACGGGAGCATAAGCGGTCTCCTGGGCATCGGCGATCTTGGCATCAATCTCCGCGATCTGACGGTCGTTCTCAGCCATCGCCTTGGTGAACCGGGCTTCCGCGTCAGCAACCGCTTTCGCCCGACTGTCGAGGGACCCGCCGCTGATGGCCCGGACATTCACATGGATCGGTTCGGCCGTCGTTGCCCCCAGCGGACCCGCGATCCTTGCTGGCGAACCACCGGTGAGCTCCTGGAGAGAGTTCTCCCGTTCGAGCATCGAATCCATCCTTTGGCGGAGAATTCTCTCCCGCTGGGTTTTCAGGTCTCTGAGGATGGGCTCGGCCTTTGCCCAACCCTGAGTTATCTCCTGACCTATATTCCGGTTGGGGTTGTTACCTGGAGCGGCCCGGTAGAACCGGTTGTGGGAAAAGTCGAAACCCGCCATCGCCGGATGCAGAAGAACGAGCAAACGGAGATCGGCCGACCCCATCGACCCCTGTGCCCCGACCGGGTGAATGCAGGTGAGGAACAACGCCCAAACCAGGCAGAGAA
This sequence comes from uncultured bacterium, assembly GCA_964428355.1. Lineage (GTDB taxonomy): Bacteria > Muiribacteriota > Ozemobacteria > Ozemobacterales > Ozemobacteraceae > CAYRYU01. Next base: position 35,520 of record CAYRYU010000028.1, on the reverse strand, counting down.
CAGAAAAAGCTTGGAAAAAAAATGGTCGCCTCCCGGTCACTTTCGGCCTCCGGATGTCAGTTTTTGAAGAATCTTGAGGGCCTCGACTCGGCCGTCAGCCCCGCCGACAAGCACAGGTGGGGGCAGATTCCGGTTCAGGAGAAGGAAGTTCTTGGCCTGTCCCAACCATTCGAGAGCCTGCGGATCACACCGGAAATTCGGACTCCAGAAAGTGAAATGCCGGTTCCCGAACACGACCTTGGGATCGAATTGCGGAGGGGAAGGAGGCATGAGAGGTGCAACATCGATGATTCCACCCTTCCAGGAGGATTTCATTGTCGCGATTGTCCGCCGGATATCGCCCGAAATCGCCTCAACCTGAGGGAGGATCGAAAGACCGGTTGTCAAACCGGGCCGCCCCGGAACCTGACGCACCTGGAGCAACCTCTCCTCGATGGTTTTTATCGCCGCTTCGAGCTCTTTCCGTTCCAGGATAGACGCTTCTTCGAGAGCTTTCTTCTCGGCCCGGGATAGGTTTCCTTTCTGCTTCTTCGACAACTTTCGGGGAAGTTCGAGAAGCTCCTTCTTCTTGGTCTCAAGGTCGGTCTTGAGGTTTTCTATCCCTTCCTCTCCGGCTGGAACCGGTTCTGAAGAGGAATCCGCGAACCTCTTCGTCGAAGGATCGAAACTCGAAAAAAGCGGGTGGGCAAGGAGAAGCCAGCGTGTATCGACGAACTTCAGAGGTTGGGCAAGGATTCCCCCCGAAAAAACGAACAACATCGGAAAAAGAAAAACCCAGCTTCGACGCGTCATCCGGAGATTCACCACCCCTTCTTCCTTGATTCTAACGCGACTCTCATTCCCTGGTCAAATAGATCTCCTCCAATAGATGGAACAAGAATCATGCCAATTCTCGTTCAAATGGAACAAAGGCAATTGGCAGGCATTTGGGTTGTACCCGCATCGAAAAGGCCGAAAAAAATTTTTACATTCGAGAAAGATATTTTCCCTTCCCAATTTGGAGAATCGGACTTGAGGAATTTCCCGGAAATGCAAACCGGTACCTTTAAAATGGGGACATGAGAATCTTTTGAAAAGATTCTCATGTCCCCGTTTTAAAAAGCAATCTCCGCTGTCTTCCGGGACGGAAGAAATGCTGGAGCCCATAACAAAACTGGGGTGATCCGGTTGGATCACCCTAGCTTCTGGTGTTCAGGGTCGGGATTCAGGACGTCACTGGAACCCGTAGACTCCTTCGTGGAGGGTGCGGATCATCTCGAAAGCGGCGCGGGCATTCGCGACCTGCTGCTTGTAGGGGGCGATGTAACGCTCGATGATCTCGGTGCGGTCGCGGACGATCCTGTCGTAGTTGTCCCGGGCTTCCTGGACCTTGCGGCGGTAGGGGCGGACGTAATCGTCCACGATCTGCATGTGACTGGCGGAAACCCACTGGTATTGTTTCCGTGCCTGGTCGAGTTTCTGGCGTGCCTGGTCGATCAGCTGGGCGGACGGGGTGGCTGCGTGCTGGGCCTGTTGGAGCTCCCTTTCGGCCTGCTGGATTTCCCTCTGGGCGTATTCGAGGCGGCGGCGATAATCGTCCTCGGCCTCACGTTCGGCGCGCCGGAGGCGGTGTTCGGCATCCTCGATCGCGCTCCTGGCTTCCCGCAACATGTTCTCGTAGTTCCGCTCGGCGGCTTCCTTCTGCTGGTCGAGCATGTCCAGGGCGGCATCCAGCTGCTTCTGATACCGGGTCATGATTGCGAAACTCGCGGTCTTGGGGTCGGTTCCCTGGGCGATGAGTTCGACCGCCTTGGAGTAGTCGGCCTTGGACTGGACCATGTTCTGGGGGTAGTTGAGGGTGGCCTTCCGGAGGTAGATGTCGGACAACCGAAGGTTGAAATCGGGGTAATCGGTCTTCTTGGCGGGATAGTCGTAGGTTTCGATGAGCTGGAGGGCAGTGGTTTCAGCGGGATTGGCCTGGAAGGGCTCGAGGATCTTGAACAGCCAATAGATCGCTTCCTTCATCCGGCCGTCGAGCTTGTAGCAGTCGACGACCTCGAGGAGGTTGGCATCGGTCTGGGAAAGTTTCAGAAACCACTGGATGGCCTGTTCGTATTCCTTCATCGCCTTGTAGCAGCTGGCGATCCGGGTGATGACCTTGTCGTCCTGCCGTTCAACCTTGAGATAATACTCTATGGCCTTCTGGAAGTTGCCTTTCTGCTCGTAGGAGTAAGCAACCGCGTAGACCATCTCCTGGACCTGCCCCTGAAGGGCTTTCATCTGGCCCGAGATCCCGTCGATCTTGGTCTGGCACTCCGCCATCTGGCGTTCGAGTTCCTTCTTCTTGCTTCCCTGGAACCATCCGCCCATTCCGTCGAGCTTGGCACGCTCGACGATGAGTTTGTCCAGCCTGAGCTCCGGATCGAGAAGCTCGGTTTCCTTCTGGATGAGCTGTTTCTCGATCTTCTCGATATCGGTTTCGTCGGCGGCGAATCCGAGGCCCGGGATGAAGAGGATTCCGGCGGTCAGAACTCCGGCAAGCAGCTTGACGAGTTTCTTGCTGATCATATTCTTCGCTCCTTCCTTACTTGGCGGCCACATAGACGTCGCCGAACTCAGTGGAGTTGAAGTAGATGGCATCCTTGAGGGTGCCGTTGGCGGCGATGACCCAGATCTCGAGCTTGGCGTTCTTCAGCCGCAACTTCTGCTCCCCGCCCACGGTTTCGGGCTTGCCGACGACCTGGAGCTTGGAATAGTCGTTCTGAGCCAACCAGTTGAAGGGATCCTTTTCGAGAACGGCCTGGTACCAGGAAAGCGTCCCCTTCTCGGGTTCCCCCGCCTTCGGGGTGACGGTGACTTCGACGCTGTCCTTCCCCCAGAATCCGCCGGTGGTGATCTTCATGACGGCTTTGAGGTTGCCGGAAACTTCGGTTCCGTTGAAGTTCCTCATGAGGGCTTCGAGGACGAACTTCTTTCCGGAGACGTAGTAGTTCATTACGGGTTGGTCGCCCGACTCGTCCTTGCGGGAGGAGAGGATCCTGATCTCGTGGCGATCGAGCATCGCCTCGAGAGCCGTGATCCGGCGGTTTTCCTTGTTGTCGGAAACCGAGATGACCGCTTCGGCAACCGGGGTCTGGACCATGATGAGTTTCTGCTGGTTGAGGTTCAGGAGGTCCTCGGGTTTGGCGACCCGCTCCGAAACGGTTGCCCGAACCGCCCCTTCGGCAGCTTCGAGATCGGCGCCCGCCTTGGGTTCCTCGAGCTTGAGGAAGGCGGCCCGTTCTTTGAGCATCTTGACCACGATTGCGGAGGTGTGTGAGTGGAGGGCATCGCCGGTCCCGAACTCCTTGACCTCGTCGAGGGCGGCCTGGAGATCGGCAGCGGTTTCGATTCCGGAAACCATCGCGCGGACTTCCTTTTCGGCGCGGTCGGCCTTGTCAGCGGCGGAATCGTAAACGTCGCGCTCGGCGGAATTCTCTTTTTCCTGCAGGGTGTAAGCGGTCTGGGAGATCCCCTGGGATAAATCGTCCATCGCGGACTTGAGGCTCCCCTTCTCGAGGGCGAAACTGGGGGAGGCCATGATCAGACTGATCAAGAACAAAATCGTAAGCTTCCGAGCCATCCAACTTCCTCCTAACTGCTATTTGTCTAGGGACAATTTTCAAGCAAGAAGAATGCCACAGCGGAAATCGCCAAAACACAAGATTTCCCTCCCGGGGTACGCCGAAAATTGGTCGATCTGGAGACGTTTCTTGCGGGTTTTTCGTCAACGCTGGATTCTTGCGTCACACGGATTATGCATCCCGATGGCGACGAAGACGCCCCTGCTTAAGCCGGCGCCTACAAACCAGCGAAAACAAAACGGCGAATACCAGCCGGCGACCTCAAGCCGGGACTGCAAGGAGCCTATCGGCGCAGTCTATTTCGTTTTCAGGTGGAAGCTTCCGTCCCATTTCTCGTCGGGTGGATCTGCCTGGAAAGCGCGGCACCGATCGATGTACGTTTTGGCGGGACCGTCATCGGGCCGGACTTCCAAGACACGCTGGAAATCCACGATCGAGCAGTCCCATGACCTCGCCAGGTATTTTCTGATCCCCGCTTCATACGCGGGAAGGACCTTCTTCCAGATTTCGTCGTCGGTGCCTTCCTCTCCAATCAGCTCGAACGTCCGGATGGGTTTTTCCTTGCCCTTCACCGCCAGGAAGTCGAGGAACCTCGTCCGGATGCCCTTTCCCTCGATCGCATTCCGGGTGGATTCGGCGATCATCATGAGGGTCCCGTAGGCTTTGTTGGCACCTTCGAGACGCGAGGCCAGATTGACCCCGTCCCCCATGCAGGTGAAGTTCATCTGCATGTCGCTTCCGATGAAGCCCACGATGCAATCGGCCGTATTGATGCCCGCACGCATCGCTACCACCGGAAGCCCCCGGTCTTTCCAACGTTCGCGAAGAACGGCAAGTCTTCTTTGCATGGCGATGGCACACCGACAGGCATCGAGCGCGTGACCGGACTTTTCCGTCGGGAAATTCCAAAACCCCATCAGCGCATCCCCGATGTACTTGTCGAGAGTCCCGCCGTGTTGGAAAAGTATCGCGGTCATCTCTCCAAGGTATTCGTTCATCAGGGCTACCAACTCCTCGGGGCTCAACGCCTCCGAAATGGAGGTGAATCCTGCAAGGTCGGTGAAAATGATCGACAATTCCCGCTTTTCCCCGCCCGGTTTTACCGAGTCGGGATCCCGGAGGATCTGGTCGACCATGGCCGCCGAAACGAACCGGCCGAAAGTGAACCGGGTCCGCTTCTCCAGATCCCGAGAGTCGACATAGGCCCCGTACCCCCGAGCCCCTCCGAACGTTGCGAGGGAGAGGATGGGAATTGCGAAGGGCAGCAGATAGCCCGCCTTGAAAAGCAGGCCCGCAAAAATGATCCAGACGCCAGCGAGACCGAAGACCGCAGCCCCGGCGCGCAAAGCGCCCCAAGTGGTGAACAGGTGGTCGAGAACCAGAAACAAAGGCGCAAGAATCAACAGGAGCCTGAGGGGCCAGGTCCGCGGTGCAGCATCCGGGTGGACCGGCAAGGGATACAGGAATTGGGCACGGTCGAGCGTGGAAACGAGGTGAGCATGGAGGTTCACCCCGGGCATCTGCCGGAACTCCCCGTCAAGGAAGTTGACCGGGGTGGAAACAAAATCCTGGTCTTCGATAAGGGTGGTTCCCAGGAAGATTGCACGCCCCTGAACGATTGTCCTGATCGGGTCGATGCGTCCCCTCCGGGCCCCGTCATCCGCAAGGAGCTCGCATTCCCCGACCGGAAGACGAACGGAGAGTGCCCCTTCATTCAGGGTGGTCCTGACAAGCGCCCCCGACGAGGGAAGAAGAAGAACTTCGCACCCCGTCCCGACGTTTTCGACCCTTCCTGAAAAGACCGTTGTCCCGACCGCCCCACGAACGTCCGCGGGGAAGGTCGCGAGCCGGCATTCCTCGCCAACCAGGAGATCGGTTTCCGCCGGTGAAGCCCGGGTTTCCAAGCAACCCTCCCGCACTCCGAGGATCGATGCTCCGAGCGCAGGGCCCAAACCCGAAATGACGAAGGATGAATTCCCGGGGGGAAGGTCGACGGAGGCCCGAAAAACCCTCTTCCAGGGGGCGGCGGCTTCGGTGAGTGCGACGCGGCGGCCCGCAAGCGGTATTCCACAGGCTTCCGAAATAGCCCGGGTCGATGAGGACGCTATGGAAATTCCCGTCGGGGCCGAGCCCGCCTCCTGGTCGGAGACGTCGAGAAGATTGAACTGGAATCCCGCGGGAAGGTTTCTGAGAGGGAGGCACCCATCCGACGCGACACGGGAGGTGAAAACCCCGTCCGCCTCGAGAACCAGACTTCGCATCTCCGGCACCGGCGGAACGGTTCCTTCCAATGAAATGGTCTGCGGGAGAAGAAAAGCCACGGGAACCGTTCCGGAGGAAGGGGAAGAGTCCCCGACGACGGCGCCATCCAGCAGTTCGAGCCTTTGCAGAGTGTTTCCGACAAACCGTCGAAGCTCGATCGAAAAGGTCCCGGGCGGGAGGGACACGAACCGGTAGGATCCCGATCCGTCGCTCAGTGAATGACCCCAGAAAGGGCTATCGCCGGAACGGCAGATCGCATCGACCCCGGAAGCCGGTGTCCCGTCGAACTCGAAGACCTGGCCGCACAGTGTCCCCGTCCCGACCGGCGAGAAAGAGAAGGCCAATGACCGGGCAAAGCCCGGGTCAGAGGCCGGAGAAGGCGTTTTTTCCTCCCCCACCTCGATCCGGGCGCTTCCCCCCGGGGTCTTTCCGAAAGCGAGTGTCCCGAGAGAGATCACTGGAATGCCATCCCCTTTCATGGGCCCGGAATAACGAGTGAACGGAATTCTGAGCAGGGGGCGGTCGAAATCGCCGAACCAGGGCAGGGCACTGAAGGGAAGGGTGAGTCGGGTACGCGCAGGAAGGCTCCCCAGATCGAGCCCACGGGCAACATCCAGCCATGCGCGGCGAACCTCCGGATCGCAACCCCGAACCACTTGAAGGGCAGCAGCGATCAGTTCGCTTCTCCGCAGGATTCCGTTCAACCCTTCATGGTTCAGACCCGTGAACCGGTACGGGGCGTCGGCGAACATCCCCCGCAGGACCTCCGATGCGGAGGCAACAAAAGCGGGATCGTCCGGCCGGAGCTTTCCCCCCGGAAGCCCCCGTATGCCCAGGGCCCTCGTGGCGGCCGAAGCCCAGGATCCTTCAGGTATCGAAGCCAGAAGGCCGTGGATCCATGTAGCGAAACCCAGCGTTGGCCGGAATTCCCCTTCCCCGTCCGGGTGGAAAGCCAGGGGAAGGGAGCGGACGACCCGGTCCCCGTCGGGCAGAATGTTGACCAGACCACGATTCGCCGCTTCCCCGACGAGAGGTTCGTACAGGGAGAGTGGCGGGGGAGGCCGCGTTGCCCGTTCATCGGAGATCGAGATGGTTTCGATGCCTCCCGCCCCCACCGCGGACCTGGGCTTGAACCGCTCCGCAACGACGGTTCCGGGAGTGGCCCGGAATGCGGCTCCCAGATCGGCATCTTCGGAGGCATCCCTCGCCTGGTCGTAGATGAAATCGATACCTACGGCCTTCGCTCCCGCGGAGGCAAGCTTTCGGAGTGCCCGGGCGGTGGCCTCGCGCCCGGAATCCTCCCCTGCCAGTTCGATCAAGGTCTGGTCACGTGCCGCGATGACCACCGGATGCTCGGGCGGGGGGAAGGGCAGAACCAGGAAGAAGAGGTCGAGGCTCTTGCTTTCGAACCAGAGGGCCAATCGCGCGGGTCCGCCCGGGATGCAACCCAGCAGGACGACCCCGATCGCGATCCAGAGCGATCCCCGGCGAAAACGCTCCCTCGAGAAAAATGGCATTTATCGAGGCTTTAGCAAAGTTTCTGACAAGGAGTGCCACAGAATGGCAGAGAACACAGAGAAAGCCCGGGGTATCCGAAAAAGTGAAACACCCCTGTCCGATTCGTCGACCACCTCTGTGGCTCTGTGCCTCCGTGGCAATTCCAACAGCAGACCTGCTAAGGTGTCCATCTATCTCTTGAAAAACCCTTTGAGCGCTTTCCCGAAGTCCTTGACCTTTTTCTTGGCAGCTTCCGGGTTTTTCACCGCTTCCTGGAACTGTTGTTTCACTTCACCCTGAGCCTTTTTCTGCCTCGCATCGTGTTCCTTCTTCTGCCTTTCCACCTCGCTGTCCGCGGAAAACTTGAACTGGACGAGCTCGGGAACGACCAGGCTGGGAGACGACGGGGTTACGGGTTGGATGTTCCCATCCGGGCCGGTGGACACCGCGAACGCCTGGCCCTGCCCGAGAACGGTCTTTCGGCCCTCCCCCGCCGCCCTGACCAGCAGAGATCCCTGGCTGATAGAAACGTTGGAGGTCAGTCCCGAAGCGTCGCTCCGATAGGTCACGAGCGCGTCGATTCCCCGAAGGTAATCCTTGATCCTGAAACAGGCTTCCCCACCAGTTTCAGGAAGGCGGATCGCGGTATGGCCATCCTCTGAGGGGGTCTCCCCGGAATCGCCCCCGGACGACTCGGCGGGCTCGATGGTCACTCCGGCACTGCGGGCATCCGGAGCAACGGCAACAAAACAACCTGCCCCCAGCCATCCCTCCCTTACCTCGCCCTTTCCCACGAGCGTTGAACCGGTGAAACGTGGAAAGTTCCCCTTTTCGAAAGAGGGTTCGAAGGGGACCCCCGCCGCTTCTTTCAGGGTTTTTCCCGCTCCCCTGATCCCTCCCCAGAATTTCCGGCCAGCCTGAAAGGCCCGGATTCCATCCCGAACATTTCCCGGAAGACCCTCGGAAAGCTCCCTCATTCCCATTCTGAGACTCGAAAACCTGGTCGGCAGGGAAAGCCCCTCCCCTGCGAATCGCGAGATGCCGAGCCTCGTGGAGGCGAGGTCAGCCAGTGCTTCCCCAACCTGCCCGAAGTTCTGCCTGATGAGATCGCGGGGCTTGAACTTCCGAAGATTTCCGAACCCTTCGGCAAGCGAGGGGTCGAGTTTCATCAAGCCGTCTCCCAGAGCCGCGAGACCTTCCCCCGGAAGAAGTTTCCTGATCTTCCCGGTCCGGGCGTGCTTCAACTCGACCTCGCCTTCGAAAACGTTGATCGTCGTCCCGCCACCGCCGTTCGGAACCCCGATCAAGAGATTGGGGAGCTCGATCAGAGGTGCGATGTCATCAACGATCTGGACCTCGAAAAGCGTTCCCTTTACGCCTGCGACCACATCCGCGGTCTCGACCTTGAAATCGCTCCCCGAGACGACCTTGAACAGGAAAGAGCCGCTCTGTGCCTTGAGTTTCGTGATCGCGGCCTGACCCACCACGGCGGGAATCTCGAAAAGGGTCTTTTCCTTGACCGCCAGGACGCAGGTCTCCTTGAGGACCATTTCCGCCGCGCTCTGTGCCGCTGTCTTGACCTTGTCACCCGCATCGAGGCGTTTCTTCGCCCCTGCCAGCTGGAGGTTTTCCGGAACCGACTGGAAAGGCGCGGTCCCCTTCTTGACCTCCACGCTTTTGGTCACCTTGATCAACTCGGTTGAGCTGAGGTTCACAGCCGGGAAAACCGGGGAGATACAAATCATGACAAAAAGGACGGACAAGGAGATCATCGCTCGATATCCCATCATTTCAGCACTCCTTCCAAACCGACGATTTCGGGTTTCCAATATATGCCTCCGGAGAAAAGGCGTCAATTCTCGATCCCGGAGAAGCCCGGGAATTTGCCATTTGGGCGGGAGGGAGGTATCATTGCCCGAACCGTCCGATTCTATCTCACCAGTGGGGGATTCTATGCGCCGTATCGGCCTTTTTTTCATCTCTCTTCTCCTCATACTGTCGGTTTCAGTGGGTTCCGCCCAGACACCGGCCCCCAAGCCATCGGGAACGAAGCCAAAACCCGTCGTTTCCGCCAAACCCGCGCCCCAACCTTCCCAGGCTCCGGTCACTCCGGCATCGAAGCAGCCCCAGACCCCAGGAGCCGCCGATCCGATCGTCCTAACCAACCAGATGATGATCACAATCATGGAAAGAATGAAGGGTGGGTATCTCGAGGAAGCAAAAAAGATCGCCCTCGATATGATCATCGGAAACGAAAAGTTCGTCGATACCCCCACCAAGGAGTTCAAGACCTTTTCGACCGCGATGGGGAAAAAGCTCTACGAATACACCCTCGCGAAACAGGGAAGAAAGGGAGTCGAGGTCGTCTGGTTGCCCCAACCGATCGCCGATGGTTTTTACTTCCTGTCGATGATAGCCTTCCAGCAGGGAAAGCCCGAGGAAGCTCTCGGCTACCTCCAGAAAGCCATCAACTGGGATCCGGTCCGTGCCGCTTTCCATGTCGAAAGGGGCTTCATGCTGGCCAACCAACCCAATCCCCCCGAGCGCGCCCAGATCCTCGTCACCTACCTCCGGGCTCTGGAACTCGCTGACAACCCCGCCGATTTCGCCGCGGCGCTTCGTGGGGTCGGCTTCATCCAGATCGAGAAAAGCGATCTCGAAGCCGCTCTTGCCTGTTACGTCCAGTCGCTGAGGTTCGAGCCCGGCAACAAGGCCGCCAACCAGGAGATCTCCTACATCCAATCGATCGCTCCGGATCTGGTTCATCAGATCGATCAGAAAAAGGCATCCGCCATCCTCGCCGACCGCAAGATCAGAGGCTCTTACGATCCTCTGCACGTCCAGATTCTCCTTTTGCTCGCGGAGGAGATCGGCGGGGTGAAGGCCGGCAAGGAAGTGAAGGCACTCCTTCACAGGGCTCTTCAAATGGATCCTAACAACGCCCAGGCGAAACAGAAGCTCGCCGGGATGAAATAGGCCGCTCCGCGGCACCGGAAACCTTTCCGGAGGGTTTTTTTGGGAAGAGGGGATGGCTCATCCTCCGAGGTTCCGATCTCGGGCGTTTCGGGACAGGTCCCGAAAAGCTTCCCCATCCAGGGGAAAACGGGACACGTCGCCCTCCATGGGCGACAGGTCCCGAAAAGCTTCCCCATCCAGGGGAAAACGGGACTCAGGCGTCCCCGACACGTCGCCCTCCATGGGCGACAGGTCCTTCCTTTCATCCTTTCCCGTGGGAAGCGGCTTGTTCCGTTGTTCCTTCCCGCGATCCTCTCCTTTATCCTCTGCCTCATCATAGGATTCTGGGAGGAATGGAAGAATAACCGTGACCTCCGAATGGACCTCGAGGACTGGGAACGCCAGATCGAGGGCCGGGCGGAGGAGTTCAGGGCGAACCTGACGGAGAGTTCGCTCATCCGGGAATCGGCAACCCGCCTCAATTCGACCCTCAGGAAGCTCATTTCCTCCCAGGGGATAGATGCGCTGACAGGCGGTTCCTTCCGCCGGCTGGCGGATAGGGCTTTCGATCCCCGTATCTTCCCCCGTCCGATTCGCCTGTTCGCTTTCAGAATCGGTTCGGGGGACGAGACGATCCCGATCTCGGGGCCTGGGCTGGAGAAATCCGGGACGAAGCTGATGGGCTCGATCCTGACGCAGGTTTTCCGGAGCGGGACCCCGAAACACTCGCCTGCGGGAACCGGAGGGGAGGGGACCCCGAAACACTCGCCTGCGGCACCTGCAGGAGAGGGATCCGTCAGATCCGATGGAAGCCCGAAAACATCGAAACTGCTTGGCCGGCTCCTTGGAACGTTGATCACACCTGATGTTCTCGCATTCCACAATAGCGGAAGGCCGGTTTCCGTGGTCTTCGAGGGGCGACCCGCCAGGTTCGCATGGAGCATCGTCCTGGAGGGAAGGCGCCCTGTTGCCGGGTTCGCGGTTGTCCTTCCGAAGCGGATTCCCCGCGCAGCTCTGCTCCGGCACAACCTTCGGCGGTTCGTCCACCGTGGTGAGGGGCGTTTCAAGCCCATCCTGGTTCCGCTTTCTCCCGCCAGCGGGTCTCTCAGGATTCTGAAAATGCCTGGAAAGATCGATTACTCCTTTTTCTCCTCCCTTCTCGACGGAAGGGTTCCCCATTCGGTTTTCACCGGGATCGCTTCACTTGGCCAGGCGGTAAATGCCGGGGACTATTTCTACCGGGCCCCCCTTGGCAAGGAAGCCCCCTACGAGCTGTGGGTGACAGGCCCCAATCCGCATGGAAAAAGCGTGGCCCGGTTCGGCACGGTTGCCCTGATGGCCTGGGCGGCATTCTGGATCTTTCCCGCTCTCGTGTTCCTCCTGTCCAGGGAAATGCCCCGTCTTCCCCTCAGTTTGTGGGTTCCTGCCCTGCTGGTCCTTGCGGCAGGAATTCCACTCTCGGCAGCCTACGCGATAGGGAGCTACTTCATCGAGACCGGCCTCGAGCGGAGGATCTCGGGTAGCTTGGCGGATGCCGTTTCGAAACTGGAGGGGATCGAGTTCGAGGGGGCGCGCCAGCTTACGATCTTCACCGAGCTTTCCCGGAAAATGATCTCTTCATCGGCGTTCGTCCAGGCGCTCCTATCCGTCGAGTCGGCGGTGGACAGCCCCGCGATACTTGATGGGAGCCGGGATTTCGCGCGAAGGGGAGTTCCCCTCGAATCGATCATGGTTTTTCCATTTGGGAAGCCCCATTTTGCGTGGATTCCCGGGGGGGGGAAGGGCGGTTCTCCAAGATGCGACAGGAGATTTCCACCTCTCGAATTCATTCTCCCCCTGGCGTACGGCAGCTTCGATTTTTTGGAACCGGGTTCTTTTGCATCGGCTTCGAAGGTTCTCTCGGCGGAGCAGCGGGAGAGTTTCTTCGCCTACAAGCAGATCGATTCGGACCTCTGTGCGAACATCTCCAACCTTCGGGGAAAAGGATTCCATTTCTCGATCGGTGAAAGCCAGTTCTTCCAGGTAATGGATCTGGTCGCAGGTCCTGACGGCCACCTGATCGCGGCTGTGATATTCAGGGGCAGGGCCGATCTCGCCCTTTTCGAGCTTGCCTCTAAGCGAATCTCCTGGCTTTCCCGAAGGAGCCCCGGAATGATGCTCGGAATGCTTCTCGATGCCCGGCACGGCAGGCGAAGCTTCATCCGACCCAGGGAAATCCTGGACACGGAAGTTGGAAAGTCATTCGGAAGGGTGCTTTCGCAGACGGCGGCAAACCGTTCCCGTCCGCTTCTCCTGAAACACGGGCTTGGGTTCGTGGGGTATTCGGGCCGCAACATCCGCACCCTTGCCCTCGCGACCACGGCCGACCTTGCTCCTGCCCGGAATTGGGCCCGGGACCGATATCTTGCCCTGCGAATCGCCGCGGCCCTGATGTTCCTGGGGATACTGTTTCTCGGCCGTGGTCTTTCCAGGTTTTTCCTGGCCCCTCTTTCGGGCTTGGAGAGAGCCATGGAAACTATACTCTCCGGGAACTTCTCCGCCCGGGTCCCCCTCGAGCGCGACGATGAGCTGGGAGAGACCGCCAAGGAATTCAACCGGATGGCGGAAGGCCTCGAAAGGCGGAGTGACCTGGGAAAGTTCGTCTCGCAGGCACTCGATGTGACCATCAGGAAACAGTCTGACATCCACCGGGAGGCCCGAAGGGAGACCGGGGTGGTCCTGGCTTCGGACATCCGTGGATTCACCACGATCACCGAATCCAACCCTCCGCGAAAAGTAGTCGAGATGCTCAACAGCCACCTGGAGGCTATGAGTTCCGCAATCAGCGAGAATCAGGGCCTCGTAGACAAGTTCATCGGGGATGCAATCGTGGGAATCTTCCTTTCACCGGATCCCGCCAAGGCGGTTGGGTGTGCGATCCGGGCCGCAAGGGAAATGCTCATCAGGCAGAGGGCGATCATCGAGGAGCGTAAACGGTCCGGGCTGTTCGCCTACAGGATGGGAATCGGAATCGAGGTGGGGGAACTCCTCATCTGTTCCTTCGGCTCGGAAGAGCGGCTCGAATACTCTTTCATCGGGAAGCCCAGGGATTCGGCGGAGAAACTGGAAAGCGCATCCCGCGCAGGTCGTGGGACCCGGATCATCGTCTCGGAGGCGGTTCGGGCGCTTTGCCCCGAAACCCGCGCCAATCGCCTCGCAGGAACGCCTTTCTACGAGGTGGCGGAGGAATGAACCGCCTTCGCTCAATCTTTCGTCCGCTCGCTTTGACAGTCCTGTTCTGTGCTCCATTCCTCCTTTTCCTGGCCGAATGGCTCCTTTCCCGGGAGGCCACCGCCGACCGGGACCGCGGGGAGGTTTTCGACAAGGCAAGGGAGTTTCTGGCCGAAGCCGAAATCGGCAGCACATGGGATGTCCAGCTCCGCCGCCTCCTGGCAGGATTCCAGCGCACCGCCACCGAGCTGACGGAAGGAGGACGGTTCTCGGGAGAAAGCCTTGAATCCGGTCTCGCGGGAAGGTTCCAATCCGAGCTGGGGCCTCATCTTCCGCCCCACTTCCTCTGGGTGGCAGGCCGAAGGGGGTTCACGAGGCCGCTGTGGGAATCCCTCGTTCCCGCCACTGTCGATGCCGCAATCCTGAGGGCGATCGAGTCATCGGGCTTGAAAGCTTCTTTCCGGCTTTTGTCCCGTATCGAACTCGCGGTGTCCTGCCCCAATTCGCTGGAGATCATCTTCCAAACCGGGAAGCCTTTCCCGGGTTGCGAAGAGGCGGCCAGAACCCTGACCCGGCTCATGGTCCAGCCTGCGGGGGCCGGAGAAGACCAGGTTTTGAGGAAAGCCTTCGGATTCCCTCTTCGGGCGGCACAGCTGAACCGGATCCAGGGAGGAATTTCCAAGAAGAGCGAGGGCAGCATGTTGGTTGCCCACCAGGTCGGCAAGACCAGGATCCTTTTCTGGCTGTTCAATGATCGGGATGCGAGATCCGCCATGGTCGGCACCTTCGTCGATCTCGAAGGTTTCGACGACCCCTCGGTCTTCCGCCTGTTGATCGCCCGGCTCTTTCCAGGCCAGCCCGATGTTGCTTTCCTGCCGAGATCGGGCGGAATGAAACCGGTCCTTTCGGAATTCTTCACCAGGAATCCCGATGTCCTCAACCGGGCTTTGGAAATGGCCGTCGATGAAAGGGGGGAAGGGGAATGGGTGAGCCGGTCCAGATGGTTCGGAGTTAAGCCGGTGCCCTGCGCAGGGGATTGGCGGATCCTGGCCTCCGTCCCCCTCCCAGCCTATCCGCCTCTAACCCTGGTAGAGTCGTTCTCCCTTCTCGGCGGCTTCCTCCTTTTCATTGCAGGGATAAAGGGCATCATCCACCGGGAGTGGCTCCGAAAGGGTAAACCCCTCGGCGTCGGGCCGGTCGTTTTGCTCTGCATGATTTCCGCGGTGAGCCTCCCTGGAGCTGCCGCCCGGTTCCTGACACAGCAGGCCCTCGAGGAAAACCTCGAAATGACCAGCCGCCGGTCCCAGGAAGCGCTTTCGAAGTCCCTTCAGAGGATCGAGGACCGGGTCGGACAGGGAAATGCCCTCAATCTTTGGAAGATCGAGGAAACCTGCCTGAAGGCCGGAAACCAGCAACCGTCTTTCCCCTCCCATTCCGGGGAGTTCCTGGAAAGGACCATGGTCGCCCTGGTGAAAGCCTGTACCCATATCGAACCTTTCACCGGAACCAAAGGCGGCTTGTTCACCTTCCTCAGATCGGACGAGAAACGCCTGGAAGGTTGGGTGAAGGATGTCGGGGGAGACCAGGCTGCGCTGGGAAAAGTCGTCGGGCCGTTCCTTGACGCCCTGCTTTCAAGGATGAACCCAGGATTGAAGAAGGATTCCACGGGTTCATCCGGAGGGCTGGACATGTCGAAGCTGAAGGAGGAAATCTCGGGGGAATTCGTCACCAACTTCTTTCGGGGGATCCTTGGCGATGAGGCATATTACCTGATGGTCGGCAATCCCGAGGACCTGGTGGTTGCCCAGACATCATATTCGCTCATCATCTTCCGGATCGCTCCGATACTCATCAGAGGCGTGGTGAAGGTCATCGCCCTGGTTGCCTGGAGCGATTTCAACATCCAGGATCTTTTCCTCAGGCATCTGTCGCGCAACCGGTCCCAGGTTGGGGAGAACATCGAATTTTGCGCAGTCCGGAAGGGAGAGCTTCAGGACGATTTCTACTCTTCCAAAATGCCGTTGCCCCTCCCTATGTGGGACCTCTTTTCCCGGACCCGGAAATCGATGCAACCGCAGCGGACGACGGTCCTGATGGAGGGTTCCCCCTGGCTCATGCAGACACTTCCAGGCAAGGACTGCAACCTCTACCTTCTCGGAGGGATGATGCCTTTGCAAGGGGAGATCCGCGCCAAGGAAAAGCTCGTCGAGGACGGGCAGAGGATAACCCTCCTTCTCGCCGGAACCGCTTTCCTGATCGCGTGGTTCCTCTACCGCTTCAGCACCGGTCCACTGGCCGTTCTCGGAGCCGAGCTCCGACGGATCGCCGGAGGTGACTTCACCAGGCGGATTTCGGAGGAAAGGGGGGACGAGTTCGGCTCCCTGGCACGGGCTTTCAACCGTATGGCCTGCGGTCTGGAGGAGGGGAGGCTATTGGGCAAGTTCGTCTCTTCAGCGGTGATGAGCATCGTCGGCGACAAGGAGGCCTTCCAGAAAGCGCTCGAGGGCGAACTCCGCCCGATGACGATCCTCTTTTCGGGTTTCGAGCTGTTTCCAGCGGAGGAGAAGGAAGCCCCAGACCTCCCCGAACTGGTGGTCGCCCATCTTGACGAACACCTCCGAAGCTGTTCGGATGCGGCCGGCGAGTTTGGCGGCGTCATCGACAAGGTGATCGGACCAAAGGTCCTGATGTTCTTCGACCACGGGAAGCATGGAGGAGGGCCCAACGCCGCTCGGGCGGCGCTCCGGACAGCCCTGTCCGTCAGGGATTCGTTCGGAAGGATCCGGCGGAAGGTCTTTGCCGGGATCGCAACGGGCCCGGTTCTGGCCGGGATCCTTGGTGCCAGGCAGGTCCATCTCGATTTCACCGTGATCGGCGATACCGTCAACCAGGCTGCTAGGCTCCAAGCCATGGGTCAGAAGTCCGCCCTGCCACCAGAGGAAGGACCTCGCGGGGAGCACGGTTTGGGAAACCCCGGGGGGGAAGTCCTCGTGGAAGGCTCAACGATGGCCCTTCTTTCAGGGATCCGCGGAGCGAAGTCCCACGGGGAGATCACGGTCAAGGGAAAGATGAAATCGGTCGAGGTGTTCGAGATCCCCTGACCCGGCCGGAATACCAGAAAACCCGGCCGGGATTCTGAACCAGAGTGGTCAGCCTACTTTCCGGACTTCCGGGACTTTTTTTTCGGATTTTGCGTGCCGGTCTGGGATTTCTTGTCGGATGCGGGTTTGGCAGAGGATTTCTTCCCCTGGGAGTCTTCCTTGGCAGAGGCTTTCTCATCGGTCGATTTCCGCTTCTTGGGGCGGTAGGGAGGCGTCGGTGGGGGGTTGTGCTTTCGCGCCTTTTCCGCGGGCCAGAGGTGTTCCCTGGCATACTGGATCAACTCCTCGTCCGTTATCTCAGCGAACGAGCGATACTCCCCGACTTTCTTCCCGGAGGCGGGAACCACCGGGGCAGGGTTGTCATCGGCGGGATTTCCAGAATCACCTGACGGTTCCACTTCAGGTTGTTTTCCCGAGGGAAGCTCCGGTTTCGATTTCGGGGGGATTCCCGACTCGTCTTTCTCCTGACGGGAGGGTGAACCCAGCCACGGTGGATTGGGAGGGGAAATGAGACCCCCTTCCTCAGAAGGTGCCCCGCTTCCATGGGAGAGGGAATGCTCCCTTTTTATCCTCGCGATCCGTTCCGCGAAATCACTTTTTGGTGCGACATCGTCCTTGCCGCCTTTTGGCGATCTTCCGCCGTCACGGGTTTTCTTCCCTTTTCCAGAGGTGATTTCTTTGCCCGGGGGAACCTTTTCGCCGACATTCTTTTCGGAGTCAGGTTCCTTCGGTGCGGAGGCGTCTTTCCCCTTTCGTCCGCGCTTTTTCTTTCCCTTTTCCCGATCCTGGAGGGAGCTCTTTCTTTCACTCTTTTCCTCGAACTCGGAAGCCGCGGCTCCGGAAACGTCGAGGGAGGAACCGGATTCACTCGGGTTCGGGTCCGGAGATCCCTTTCCCATTTCCGGTGGGGGGGCGAGAAGGGGCGGAGGAGAGATCAGCTCGGAAGTTTCCCCTTCGTTGGCGTTGGGAGCCACGGATGGTTCGAATCTCCTCTTCAATTGATCGAGAAGGAGCTGACCCTTTTCCGACATTGCGAGGGCTCCCGAAGGATAGCAGATCGAAACCGCAAGGATGACCAGAGTGGTGGTGAAAATGTTCCGAAGAGGGCAAAGAAAAGGCCGCCGGGGCATTGTGTAGAACGGAAGAAATCGGGGGATCATTCGCGTTTATTTCCGCCTCCGCCTGACTGCGCGCTGGTAATCATCCTTGCCGAGGCAGAAGATCTTGGTCACGATGCGTTGAATGCCATCCACACCCAGAGCTTTCGCCCCATGGCGGTCGAGATCGATGATCCGACCGGAAATGTAAGGGCCCCGATCGATCACCCGGCAGAGGATCTTCCGTCCGTTGCTGGGATTGATAACCTTGATGAGCGTTCCGAAGGGGAGGGTTTTGTGGGCGATGGGATATATGAAATCCCGGATCTTCAGGTTCCGGTCATGAATCAATTCCGGTTTTGTGGGACAATCGTACCAGGAGGCGATCCCGAACTCGACAAAAACCTGAACATCGGGATTGGCTTCGTAGACCGAACCAACCCTCGTTTCACCGCGGATCTTCCTGGAGATTTCCCCGATCGTTTGCGGTTCGGCCAGGGCAATGGAAGAAAGCAGGCATCCAACCACCAAGGTCAACAGCACCTTTTTAAAACCCAACGTGTTACCTCCGTATTTTTTTTCGGCCTTCGGTCAGAACAGATCCTTGATTTCCACCGGAGAGACGCCCGGGTGAAATGGCCCGAGATCACTCTCCGCGGGGGTCTCAGACAGACCCCGCCTCGATAACCACGCGAGATTACCATAATATCCTTCGCTTGTCCAGTCCCCACCACCCGCAATTCCAACGCCTTTTGCAAGGAAGCCGGAGCCCGCTCCGATCATCTCGGAAACCGGAAAATGGCGTTATGTCGAGTCCTGGGTCAGTGGTTTCCGGAAAATCCCATCGCGGGGTTGACGATCGCCCCGGTATAGGTGATGTTTCGAGGATGCTTGAAGCGGTATGGAAGGTTCCGGAAAAGCTTCCATGCTCCGTTTTCCTGCCGCCATCTCACCACGGCATTGATTGGACCGGAATCCAGGTCGATTCCCGGGGCAAGCTTGATCACCCTGACTTCGGCGGAGCAATACACGTCCGCGAGATCCGATCCGATGAAGCCGATCTTGTTGATCGTATAGGTCGAGACCTTGACGTCACTGTAGGAAAACCTCTGGCGGGCTGTTTCAATAAGGTCATTCTGAGTGCTGGTGTAGTCCCAGTCGTTGCCGAAGTTAGGGGAGATCAGCTCTTCAAGTACATCCAGATTCTCCGCGAAGATTGCCTGCTGGAGACGGACATGGGCCCGCGAGATCTCGCCCCACCGGACGTCCGCTCCAACCTGGGTGGGATCGGTCGATTTATAGGGGAAATTTCTCAGTATCTTCCAGAACGACCCTTCCTTCTTCCAGATCACGTCCGAGCAGTAGGTTTTCGTGGTACCGGCGGTTCCAAAGGGATGAAGAACGTAGGAGGCATCCATGAAGGTCCTGATGCGTGCCTGGGAGGAGGCCAGGAACTCCATCTGGGCGATCGTATACGAGGCGGCGGTTATGTCGTAGGTCTTGAAATACGCCGCGGTCTGGCTCATCGCATCCTGCCAGGAGGCGGTCGAATCCCAGTCGTTTCCGAAATCGGGGGAAAGATAGTGGCCGAGAAGACTCTGGTCTTCGCGAAGAACGAGATTCTGCAGAACCGAATTCGCCTCCGTCAGGACTTCCTCGCGCGCCTCGATCGCATCCGCCGCTGTCTGGACGGGTTCCAGAACCATGTCCAGGTCGATGACGGTATCGGGAACGTCCGACTTGTCCATTTTCAGCGCCAACCGAAGGGCGGTCAGGATGTCCTGGATGAGATTGTCATACTCGCGAGCTTCGATGTCCCACTGGGTGAGTTCTTTTCCCCCCTCTGCTGCCGCCTGCCAGATGAGAGCCTTTGCCGTCGTTTCCAGGTCCACGGTCAGCTGGGTGACGTCCGAGTATTTCAGGTCCTTTGGAAAGACACGCCTCAGAAGGACCACTTTCCCGGATTCGACCTTGAGGAGCATGTCCTCCGAATAGGGCACCTTCAGGACCGTGAATTTCCCGGTTTTCTCGACGGTGGAGGATTTTCCTCCAACCCCAGCCTTGAAGATCGAAAAGTCGCTGACCTTGGCAATGCCGGGGGTGTAAGCTCCCGAAAACTGGAGAAGGTCGAACTGGACCAGATCGGAAAGCACGACCTTGCCGCCCACGGAGTATGTCTCTTCGGCGGGAAGGGGGGTCATCCGCAAGTCCCCTGACTGAACGCAACTCGTACCGATGAACATGAGGAGCACCGAACAGATGATCGTAAGGTTGCGCAAAAGGCGAATTCTCTCCATATACCTGCTTCTCTATATGTTTCGGCGGAGCCCCCCCGGGATTTGAAGGTTTTTTTCGGCCAATTTACCCCCCGGGAAAACGGTGGTAGTATCGGGAGTGTCGGAGGATCCTTTGCGATCCCCCTCGCCCGGAAGGAATAACTCCCGGGGAATCATCTCCAGAACGAGGAAGCGACATATGGCAGACGAGCAACCCCCGGTTCCACCGGAATCCGGCTCTCCGACTCCCCCGGCCGGGGAAGACCAGTCTCAACCCCTTCAGGCCACACCCCAGGCCGACCCGGTGGATCCCCAGCCCCCCTCGGGAAAGAGGAAACTCCTTCGCCGGATCATCCTGGGGATCATCGCTTTTTTCCTGGTAGCTGTCGGTGGGCTCTACTTCTTTTTCGTGAGTTATCTCGACCCGGCAAAGTTGAAGAAGCAGTTCGAGGGCATCGCTTCGGAAAAGCTCGGTGTCCCGGTCCAGGTGGGGGATATCCAGCTGAAGTTTCCGACGATCGTCATGTCGGACATCCGTTTGGGTTCCGAATCCATGCCGTTGCAGCCTTCCGGCAGCCTGGGACTGGTTTCGGTGACCCCCGACATCTGGGAAATCCTTGGAATGAACCTCGTCATCGAAAACATCTACATCAGCTCCGCGAGCTTCAACCTCGTCAGGGATTCGTCCGGAACCATTGTTCTTCCCCGCGCCCAAGCATCGCCCGCCGCGACCGCTTCCGCCGAGGCAGCCCCGATCACCCCTCAGGCGCTCCCCCTGAAACTTCTCGAACTGCAGGGTTTCGAAGTCCGGCTGGATGACCGGAGCACGGGAAAATCGCATCGGCTGGGCATCACCAAGGGTTCATTGCAGAAATCTGCATTCGGAGGGACACTCCCTTTCGAGCTGTCCGGCAGCCTCGATGAGTCCATCCAGCTGAACCTCACCGGAAAGGCAGATTCCTCGGGAAAGATACTCGCCCAGGTTTCGGTAGACCTTCCCGATCCGAAGCTCCTCGAACCGTATCTCCCCAAGGGAAGGGCGATTCCGAGGGACACCCGCTCGATTTCCTTCAAAGGAAACCTCGTCTACGATCTCTCCGGGAGCATCGAGATCAAGGATCTGGTCCTGAACGTCGATCCCTGGCTTCCCGCCAGCGGTGAGTTCCGGGCGTCGAGTCTATCGCCCCTGAACGCCGAGGGAGCCTTCAAGGTCGGTCCAATGGAGGTCGGAAAGGTCTTCGAACTTTTCGGCGACCTTATCCCCGAACTTCCCGTGACATTGTCGGAGGGAAAACTGGGTGCCCAGGTCCGTCTGGAAATCGCGGGCGGGAAGCTTGCCTCGATGTCCGCCGTCGTTTCCCCCAAGAACCTGAAAGGGAGCCATCCGCTCGTTTCCCAACCCGTGGTCCTCAGCGATGCCCAGGTAACGTTTTCCGCCGGAGTCCTGAACTGGGAGAACCTGTCCGCCAGTACCTCCGGAATCCGCGTCGAATCCCGTAAGGGATCGCTCGCCTTCGAGCCCCGGTTGGAGGGCTCGGGGGATATCGACCTTGATGTGAGCACGGCGGAAGCGTTCAAAAACCTCCACAAGGTTTTGCCCGCCGCGGCCGCTGGGTTCAAGCCTTCCGGAGCCGCAAAGTACAAGGGGGCTTTCCGGCTCCTCCCGGGCAATTTCGAGCTTGCGGGCCAGGTTTCGGGCAAGAGCCTCCAGTTCACTCCTGCGGCTGGAATCGACCCGGTCCTGGTCGAGGAGCTCTCCGGGAAGATCGATGGCCTGGGCCTCGAGAAAGGCCGGATCGTGATCGAAAAGACCCGCGTCGCCATCCTGGGAAACACCGTTTCGTTGTCCGGAACCCTGCAGAACGCCAAGGATCCGGAAATCAAGCTGGAAGCCTCCGCCAGAGTCGATCTGGCACAGCTCCAGAAAGCCCTTCCGATCGAGAACGAACTCTTCAAGAAAAAGACCCGGATGGGAGGCCGGGCAGATCTGGATGCCCAGATCGGAGGGACGGTCAGGAAACCTGCTCCGAAAGCGACGATCCGCCTCGAAGGGGCCTTCTTCTCCATTCCCGAGCGGGACCTTGACTTTCAGAACCTTTCCGGAACCGTCCAGGGAAACCTTTCCTCGGTCCGGCTGGAAAAACTGGAGGGGAAAACCCTCGGGGGAACCCTGTCGGGTTCCGGTACCCTGACGGACTTCGCCAAGCCCCAACTGCAGACCAACCTCAAGCTCGAGGGAGGCGACCTGGGCCTCGTCAGGAGGCTTCTTCTCAAGAATGTCCCGTCCTTCGACCAGGAAGTGGTCTTTTCCGGCAAGGCGGATCTCGGCCTTGCCCTTTCCGGAAAGGCGCACCAACCCGATCTGAAGGGAACCGCGAAGCTTGCAGGCGCAGGGTTTTCCCACAAGGCGCTCCTTCGCCCGCTCACGGGGATTTCCGGGCCTGCGAGTTTCGACAACCGAGGCCTTTCCGTGGATGGCATCCAGGCCGCATGGGGAAGCTCAACGATACGGATCAAGGGCAGGATTGACGACTGGTCCGCTTTCAAGCTTTCTTTCGAATACTTTCTCCAACCCCTGGACCTGACGGATATCTCGGCTTTCTTCATGACGGGAACCGGGTATCAGGCAACCGGGATCGGGTCCGGATCCGGGAAGGTCTCGGGCCCCATCGACAGGATCGTGGTTTCGGGAGTCGGCAAGATCCCTTCAGGCGAGTTCATCGCCCCCGTCTCCAAGGGCGGAAGCGTGTTCCGGTTCCCCTATACCGGCCTCGAGACCCCATTCACCTTCACGGATGGAATCCTGACGGTGACCAACATGAAAGCCGTGGTTTTCGGAGGCAGCCTCTCCGGTTCCGCGAAATTTTTCCTCAAGGAAAGCCCCATCAGGTTTTCCTTCGACACCAAGGGAACCGGGGTCCAGACGCAGGAGTTTCTCGCCAAAAACACCAGCATGAAAAACGTCCTTTCGGGTGGCGTCGACCTCGCGTTCAAGGCCGAGGGGAACACCACCGGCCTCAACAGCCTCGAAGGCAACTCCATGCTGTCGATGAAATCCGGCAGGTATCAAGCGCCCCCTGTTGCAGCGCAGATATTCCAGGTGCTTAGCGCAAACGAACTGGCCAGCGGCACCATCACCGGCCTCAACGGAAACTTCCTTTTCAAGAACGGACGGATGGATTCCGATGACCTTCTTTTCAAGAGCGGCTACGGACAGATCGGGTACAAAGGCTCGGTGGGACTGGATACGACCCTGAAGGGAACGGCCCAGCTGACGCTCACACGGAAAGCCTGTCAGGGAAGCCAGATTCTTTCACAGCTGATCGGAAAACAGGAGTCCCTCCAGATCCCCGTTGGGGTCAAAGGAAGCCTCCTTTCCCCCTCGATCGACCTCAAGGTGGAAAAGCTTCTCCAAAAAGCGATCGAAAAGACCGCCGGGGACTTGCTGAAAGACGCCGTTCTCGGAAAATCCGGAGACCAGAGCGCCTCGGGGACCGCAGGGGCAACCGCGGGAAAGCCGGGAAAGATTTCCGGCAAGGACATCGGAAAGATCATCGGAGGCGACCTCGGGAAAATTCTGGGCGGCCTGGACGGCCAAACGAACGCCACCGGAACTCCTCCGACAGCCCCATCGGACGCCAAGGCCCCTCCTCCGATTCCTGCCACGGCTTCGGGCCAGGCACCACTACCGACTCCCGGCCCCACTCCCGCTCCCGCACCGGTCGCCACGCCCACCAAGGAAGTCATCACCCCGAAATCTGTCGGAAAGGAGTTGAAAAAGATCGGAAAGGACCTGAAAAAGATCTTCAAATTCTGAAAAGTTTTTTCGGTTCACGTTTTGTGTGACTCCCAGAAACTTTTCTGGTATACTTTGGGAAAATTATGCAGAAGAGTGAAGATTTTTCCGTTCGAATCGAGGTTCGCGGCAAGGTGGCCGTGGTTTATACCCAGGGCCCCTTGACAGAGGACGCCGGATCCAAGCTCTCGACGGTTGTACAACAGAAGATCGATGAGGGGTTCGTCCGGTTCATCTTCGACTTTGGCCATGCCCTTACAATAAGCAGTCCGACGGTGGCGGCGATTCTCGACCTGGCCGAGAGAATCGTCGATGGCAAAGGAGGCCGACTGGTTGTTTCCGGCCTGACCGACCTGAACATGAAGGTTTTTGAAATGGTCGGGATCTTCCTCTATGCCGAGTCCTGTCCCACCACCCAGGAAGCCGAAGTCCAAGTTCTGTTGTAACCTTCGCAATCCCGACCCGCACGATGCGGGGAGTGGGCGTTTGCAGCCCGGATGGCGCTTCGCAAACGACCCGACCCCATCCGCGGGAATCAGTCGGTTTGCAGGTCCTGGATGTCCGGAGGGATGAAACTCTGGACCCAGGCGGCGACCCCTTCTTCGATCACGACCACGTCTCTCCAGGTCTTGATCTTGCCCACCCCCTGGAAAAAATAGATCTGGCCGCGGAAGCGCAGAACCGCAGTGGTCTTGGAAACGGGGACTTTTTCCGGCCCCTTTTCTTCGGTTCCCATCTCCCAGGAAACTGTCGTCGAGATGATGAAGGTCTTCTTCTTGCCAATGATTCCGAGGTCGAGAGCGGGCTTCTTTCCGACTTTTTCCTTGAAAACTGCAAGAAAGCCCGGCTGATCACCGGAGGTTTCGAGGGCGGTCCGAATCTCCCGGATCTTTTCGGCAGGTTCGTGGGTGACCTCGATGCGACTCCTCAGATTCGCATAGACCGCCCCTGATCCGCTTGCGTCGGTGCTCACAAGGGGACCCGTCGTCAGGATGAAATACCTGTTCAGGGCTGGAGCCTGTTGTTTCTCGATCGGTTCCAGGTCCGCCGGTTCGCAAAAGAAAGCCAAAACGGGAGACCCGTCGGGTCCCACAGCGGTTCCATCTTCTTCCCTGGGCAGGAACTCGGTCGCTTCCTTCATCCCCGGAGGCAAAGGAACCGCTTCCTTTCCCGCAAGAACCGATGAACCGGGAAGAAAAAGGAAAAACAAGGGGATCAAGAGCACGAAACCTCGAAACCTCGGGAAACTCATTTGTCGTACCTCCGGAGCGAAATTGTCGCCCAAACGCAACCTCGCCCCCTTTTATCCCTAACAACAATTTGCCCGAAAATCAAATCCCACCGGGATCCTTGATTCCGCCAGAGTTGTTACGCAAAATATGCAGAGATTTGCGAGGAAAGCCGCTCCCACGGCCAATCTCGAAAACCGAGGAAGATAATGCCTTTTTCCTTGCGGGCCAGGAGACAAATTGCTATCATCAAAATTGGTGGGAGGATCCTGGAAGAAAAAATAGAAAGCACCACCGTGGAAAGAAAGCGTACATGGTAGGCAGCGAGAAGGGGTCGAAAGTGCAGTTGTTCAACCCAGGGGAATTTGTCTTTCTGAAAGGAAAGGTCCTTTCCGAGTTTTTCGCGGTAAAAAAGGGGTCTTTCGCCCTCCTCGAGGCCCTGGAATCCGCTCCGGATGCGACTCCGATCGTTTCGCCCGGCACCCGGATCAAGAAGGTACTCGACAAGCCCCTTCAGCTATTCGGAGAAATCGGAGCCTTGTTGAAGGAACCCCAGAACTTCTCCGTGGTCGCACTGACCCCGTCCGAAGTCGAAAGGGTCCCTACCGTCCCCGAGGAACACCTCAACGAAGCCCTTTTCGAAACCCCGGGAATCGGACTCCGCATTTGCACCTCCTTCGCCCGCAAACTGAAGGCGAGCATCGATCTTTTCGTCTCCATGCTCGGTGCGCAGACATCGGTTGGACAACTGGTTTTCAATTCCTGCCGGGCTTTCCAGTCGCTTCTCAACGAGCTGGAACGTCTTCCCTCCGCGGTCCTCGGAAGCAAGGTACCGCGGGATTTCCTTTCTGAAATCAAGGAACATCCGCTGGCCCTTCTTGCCCGGGAGCTGGAAACCGCGCCCGCAGCAGCGACCAGTTCTTCCGTAAGCAGTTGCGTCATTCGCCCCCCCGCTGGCCAGGACAAAGTCCAGAGTTTTCCCAAAGGATCCTGCCTCTGCAAAAAGGGAACTCTGGGAAACCGACTTTTCCTTCTCACCGAAGGAACGGTCGAAGTGGCTTTCAGCCCAACATCCTCCCTGCGGATGGACGAACCGGGAACCATCATCGGAGAGATCGCAGTCCTCCTCAACATGGATCTCCCTATCCCTGATGTAAAGCGAACCGCCGATGTCTTTTGCGTGACTCCGGTACAGGCTGTAGTATTGGGAATGGAAGACATCGAGAACTATGTGGACAACCATCCGGAATTCGTCACGAAACTTGTGGATGCCATAGTTGAAAGAACCCGCAATACCCTGCGCCTGATCGAGCAGGAGCGCCAGGACCTCAACGACCGGATCTTCTCGAAATTGAGGATTTGCCTCGAAGGTCATCATCTAGTTGCGAAGACCCTGCACGCGGGATCGGCGGAGCCTTCCCTCAACCATCCTTTCAACCTTGCGGCGCAACAGTCCCGGCAAATCTACGACCGATTCGTCGAGATCAAGGAACTCCTTGCAAGGCAACCAAACATTTAGGTACCCCGCGCCCCATCCAATATCAGAATTCTGTTGGGCGAAACAGCAGGAGACCCTGAACTTTGTGGGAGATCCCCCTTGGGAATCAGGGGAATCTGACGAAAATCCATTGACGAATTGCCGGATTTCCTGCAGAATAGTTAAAGATCGTTCGAAAGGGGACATGATTCCGCAAGTTCTTCTGGCATGGTTGTTGCGACTGACTCCCCCAAAAGAATTTATCAGGAAACAAAAGGAGGGTTAAATGAATTCCAAGTTTTTAACTAGAACCCTGATCATCCTGGCGGTGTTTGGTCTGGTCTTTTCGGCTGATGCCTTTGCAGGCAAGGGCAAAGGAAAAGGAAAGCACAAGAAAATCGGCTTCTTCCACAAGATCGGTCATGCCATCCGGCATGCGGGCGATCACATCGTGAACGGTGTAATGGACACCGGCGTGAAGATCAAGAAGGCCATCACCGGGAAGAAGAATTGGGTCTGGGTTTGCGGGCACTACAATCAGAACGGTGTCCATATCAAGGGACACTGGCGCTATGTGAAGCATGGCTGCCCTGGACAAGGCAACCCCGGGCAGGGAAATCCCGGACAGGGTAACCCCGGCCAAGGACAACCCGGGCAGGGCGAACCCGGCCAGGGTGGTCAAACCCCCAATCCTCCGGCTCCTCCTGAACCGCCCGCTCCCCCCGCCAATCCGGGAAACCCCTCCGAGGAACCGGCACCTCCCACGACCCCCAGCGAGCCGCCCGCTCCTCCGAGCGAACCGCCTTCCACCCCGAGCGAGCCTCCCGCTCCTCCGGAAGAACCGCCCGCTCCCCCGAGCGAACCGCCCGCTCCTCCGGAAGAACCGCCCGCTCCCCCGAGCGAACCGCCCGCTCCCCCGAGCGAACCCCCCGCCCCCGAGCAGCCTCCCGCTGAACCTCCCGCTCCTCCCGCCGACAATGGCCAGGGTGGCGATCAGGGTGGACAGGCAGGACAGGGCGGCCAGTCGGGCCAGACCGGCCAAGACCAGAGCCAGTCTTCGGGCCAGAAACGAACTCTTGGAATGCTCATGAAAGACCTTGTTGGACTCTCTGACGACATGGATGCAGTGAAGAGCCAGGCGCTCACCACCAAGAAAGCCAAGAAGGCGGCTCAAGCCGTCACCATCGAAGCCGACTACCAGCTTCTCGCCACCGATCGGGAAAAGGATGCCCAGACCCTCATCAAGGTCATCACCGACGATCTCGAGAACAACGATGGAGCCCCCGGGATCTTCTACTCCGCCTATCTCCGGAACCTCAAGGCAATGACCAAAGCCGATCGCAAGGCGATCAACGATGTCACCGACGCGATCAAGAGCAACGTCAGGCACAACATGGGAAAGAGCAAGAAAGCCAGCCCATTCAAGGCCCGCTTCAACGAGCTCAAAGCCTTCTGATAGACATCCCAGTATGACGCCGGGCGCCCGAATGGGCGCCCGGTTCTTTTTTGAGTTGCCAACCGGTTCCAGGAAATATACAATTCCCACATGACGAAGGACCCCAACTCCGAAACCCCTGCCTCACAGCCAGCCAAAACCCCGGCAAGTGAGAATCTGGGAAGCAAGGCTTTTCTTTTCCTTTGCGTCCTTGCACTCCTGAGTTCCGTGGTCTATCTCGTCCGACCCGTTGGAAACAGGCCCTATCACCTCATCCTCACTGGGATTTCCAAGGGAAACTTCGATTCTTTCCTGGCCAAATTCCCCCCCTACGAAGGAAAGGAAATGGGCGGAGCCGCCCATGCCGCGACACTCCTGGACCGGATGATCGCTTCCTTTTCGGGTGAGCCGTACAACTTCCTTTCGATCGGAAGCGAGATTTCCGGGACCGCAAACTCCTATTTCTCGAGGGGCGAAGCTCCGATCAAAGTCCTGGGTTCTTTGGGCCTCCAGGGGATGTTGGTCGGAAACATCGAGTTTTCCTTCGGACGCAACCGCCTCCAGGAGCTTTCCCAAGCAGCGAAATTCCCATTCATTTCCTCAAACGTCATCGACGAGGGAACCGGGGCACCCCCCAAATTCCTATCCCCGGATCTCCTGCTCAATCCCGGAAATGGCCTCGGCATCGGAATCATCGGAATCACTCCGCCCAATACCCCCAATCTGACAGCCCAGGGGAACGTAAGCGGCCTAAAGTTCCTTTCCCTGGACCAGGGACTCCTGGATCGTGTCAACCAACTGCGAAAGAGAGGGGCACAGCTTGTGGTGATGCTTTCCCTGCTCGAGAAGGACAAGCTTCCTCCCGAGGACTGGGCCATGATCGCGGGGGCGCATCCCGACGTCGTGGTGATGATGGATTTCGAGGTCGAGGAGGTCCCCTGGGAACTCAGGGACGGCATCTACATCAAGACGGTAAACGGGTACAACCGCGGGAAAGAGCTCGAGCTGCTCGACCTCGAGATCAGCCGCTTTCCTGAGAAGATCGTTTCATTCAAGGCCCGCCGTCTTCCCATTTGTTCCGAGGATTTTCCCCCGAAAGAATCCGTCGAGGAACTTATCGATCAGACCACGGGGGGAATCAAGGCGCTCAAGGCCGAACCCATCGCCACGTTCAGCGGGAACGCCACGCGTCAGTTCGAGCAGGAATGCCCCATCGGAAACATGGTGGCCGAAGCTGTCAGGGATCTCTACCAGGCCGATATCGGCATACAGAACAGCGGGGGAATCCAGGCCGACATCTCCTCCGGCGTTTTCACGCTGGGAGACCTGTTCGATGTACTTCCCTTCGACAACCAGGTAGTCTGCATGGACCTTTCAGGAATGGACCTCCAGGAACTTTTGTCCACCTCAGCGTCCCTGAAGCGTGGGTTGCTCCAGATTTCGGGCGGTTCCTACAGCTTCTCGAACCGGGGCGGAGACGACTACGAGCTGAAAGAAGTCTCCGTCGGAAGCGCTCCCATCGATCCCCAGAAAACGTACAAGGTTTCCACCAACAGTTTTCTCGCGGGCGGAGGGGATGAATTCCGGAGCTTCAAGCGGGGTCGAAACGTCCAGTTCGGGTTGATCCAGCGCGATGCAGTGAGAAAATTCCTTGAAAAGCTTTCCGCATCTGGCTGCATCACGCTTTCGACCGACGGCAGGATAAAGCGGGAGTAACGCGTTTCCGTTGTCATTTGGCTGGCGGCGTGATAGAATCAGGCACCATGTTCCACCCTTCCTGGTTTCTGTCGAAAGACGACGGCATGCACGATTCTCTCTTCAGGGAGAACCAGCTCCTGAAAAACCAGATTCAGGAACTGCTACTCCTCGAGGAGACGGGATTCTTCATAGAGCTGGATTCCCTTCTGAGGGCGATCCTGAAGAAGGCCCTGATCCTCTGCAAGGCGGACTCCTCGTTTTTCGCGCTCCCCCGCCAGGACCCTTCGTCGCTCGATATCCGCATCAGCAACCTGATCCTCGAGGAAAAGATGACGCGGATCCGGGAGAAATTCAAGGAGGAGTACGCCCGCTGGCAGGAATCGGAGAGCGAGCTCCTCACTATCGAGGATTTCATCCTCCTTCCCCTTACGCGACGACACAAGCTCATCGGGATCATGGGCCTGAAACTCAATTCCGACGCGCCGGAAAATGTCTGCGAGATCCTTCCCGTCCTCGCCCGGCAGGCCGCCACCTCCTTGGAAAGCGCGATTCTCTACGAGCGGATGTTCAAGCGACTTCTCGTCCTGGCCAATGTTTTCATACTTGGCAAGGAGATCATCACCAACATCGAAATCGGAGTGCTGGTTGACAAATTCCTTTCCAGTGCCCGCGATGGAACGCTCAGCGAGATCGCCGCGATCTTCCTGAAAAAGGATTCGGATGAAACCCCGTATTTCTTTCGGGCCCAGACTGCGGCGGGGGCGGGCACCTTCACGGTTCCGGGAGGCGAGTTCTCCCCGTTGATCCGGGAGGTGGCCCGTGACCAGAAGCCTGTCCTTCTCGAGAAACTCGAAGGAAGCGATTTTTCGGAATCGGAGGCCGGGAAGATTCAAGGCGTCACGATCAGGGACACGATCATCCTTCCCCTGAAACTCCAGGAAAGTTTCCTGGGGGTGATACAGGTTGCGAACAAGACGGGCCGCGATCCCTATTCCCCCGAAGACCTGGACCTCCTGAAGATACTCGGAAGCCAGATCGCCTTTGTCATCCAGAACGCCGACCTGTTCAGGGACCTGCAAAAAGCCTACATCGACACGCTTTCCGTGTTGACCTCCTCGATCGATGCCAAGGACAGCTACACGCACGGCCATTCGCAGCGCGTTACCGAGCTTTCGCTTGGCCTGGGGAAGCTCATCCCTCTCGCGAAGGAGGATCTCGAAAACCTCAAGATCGGGGGACTGCTCCACGACATCGGAAAGATCGGCATTCCCGAACAGATCCTCAACAAACCCGGCCGCCTTTCCGACGAGGAGTTCAACGTGATCAAGTCCCATCCCGATCTCGGGGTCAAGATCCTCGAGAAGGTCGAGTTCCTTGGAAAGATCGTTCCGATGATCAAGCATCACCACGAGCGGTTCGACGGTCGCGGTTATCCCAACGGTCTGTCGGGAACCTCCATCCCGCTTCCGGCCCGAATCATCGCCATCGCGGACACTTTCGACGCGATGACATCCCATAGGCCTTACAGGCGCGCGATGGAGGTCAAGGATGCCCTCGACGAGATTCGTCGTTGCAAGGGATCCCAATTCGACCCTGATCTGGCCGATCTTTTCATCGACATGATCCGCACCCAGCCGCCGGCAGCCGTGGAAACTCCCTGAACGATGTCCCTTCTGACGCAGAACCGTTTCTATGAGCGGGTTTTCGTGGGAGTCATACTCCTGACGCTGGCCTCCTTTGCCTACTATTTCACGGCGGCCGACCTCGAGGAGATACAGGTACGTTTCCTGAACCGACGGATCGTCCTGATCAAGCTCCTGGCCCGGGAGATCTCCGACCTTCTCAGCCGGGATTCCGAACTCACCCCGCGACTTTCCAACCTTCTGGCGGAGGAGAGCGTAGCCTACGCGCTTGTCCAGCAGGGGACGGGGGAAATCCTGGCCAAGGCCGAGAACAACCCCATCTCGGTGGGAACATTGTCCGAGGTCGAATCCAAGGCGCTGCAGGCCTCATTCCTGAAGTTCGAGCCGTTCATGGATCCCTCCCAGACTCTTCCGATGTGCGAAGGCGTCATGCCTCTTTTCACGGAAGGCGGACGGAAAGTGCTTCTCCGGATCGGTTTCTTCCGTCTCGAGGAGGAGGAAAAGATCCGTCAGGTGAGATTCCGGAACATCCTGATGTTTTCGGTTCTCTTCCTGGCTTTCCTGACCTACTGGGTGGTCAACAAGCGTCGCTCCTCGCATCTGATGAACACCTGGATGGGAGGCGCGGGCCTGCTCATCCTTCTGGTTTTCATGTCGACCCGGTTCACTCTCCAGGATTGGTATGACCGGCATTGGCGGCAGACCTACGCCCAGCACGGGATGGAGATTTCGAAGGTCCTGGGCCTGTCCGCCAAACGGTTCCTCATGTCGGGCGACGAGAACGACCTCAGGAACCTCCAGAATCTTCTCGAGATCGACGAAAGCTTCGCGTTTCTCGGCGTCATCAAGGATGACCAGTATCTCTTCCATTCCGATTCGTCGCTCAAGGGAAAACCGGTGGGTGGAGACCGGAACTACGCCAAGAGCCTCAACAGCGAGCACCCCTTCCTGACTCCCATCGAGGAGGACGAGCTCTACGAGGTTTTCGTCCCCCTGATCGACGGCCAGCACAGGCTCGGGACCCTCCGGCTCGGCCTCAGGAACCCGTCCGGTTACGGTCCGCTCGCGATACTTCGGAACCGGATGACGATGATCTTCCTCGCCACCCTGGTTGTGGGCCTGTTCCTCGTCTACCTCCTCGCACGCAGGATCTCGAAGGAGGTTGGGGCTTTCATTTCCGCCATGGAGAACGTGACCGCCGGCGATCTGAGGCAACAGATCTACATCGACCGGAGTGATGAGTTCGGGCAGATGTCCCAGTCCTTCAACTTCATGCTGATGAGCCTGCGGGAAAGGGATATGCTCGGGAAGGGCCTGCAGCAGTATGTCAGCAAGAGCATCGTCGACAAGACCCTGAGGGTCCTTACGGCCCAGGAGAAGAACGGAGAGAAGATCTTCGCGGTTTCTCTTTTCGTCTATTTCAGCGGCCTCAACGAGGCCATCCACCGGATCAACAGCCCCGAGATCTTCGGCCTTGTCAGGGAGACCTTCAAGGCCGTCAGGCAGGTCTGCCCGCCGAGCCAGAACTGCCACATCCTCCACCACCTCTCCGGAATCCTGGTCCTCTTCACCAACCAGAGCCGCCATGAAGCGCTCATGGAAACGATCAACGCCGCCCAGCTTCTCATCAAAGCTTTGGCGAAGATTCCCGAAACCGCCTTCTCTCCGAGGTTGACCGTTCATTCCCTCGAGTCCGTTCACGGGGCGCTCGACGAAGAGGGGCAGAACCTGGTGTTCGTCGGTGAAGGGCTCGTCGACTTCCGGGCCTTCTCCCAGATCCAGGATGTCGAAGAGCTTCTGCTGAGCGAGGAAACATCGTATCTTCTGAAGGACGTTGCCAACCTCGACCAGCTGGAGATCGGAACCAGCGAACAGAGGAAGGTTCGCGGCTTCGTTTTCCGCGGATTCCGTTCGGGAGAAGAGCTGGTGAAAGCGTTTCCCGAAGCCACTGCCTGGGCGAAAACGCTCATTCTCAAGATCCTCAAAGGTTACGCCCGGGTCGAGGATGCTCCACTTCTCCTGAGCTGGTTTTCCGACCCCGACCCTGGCATCCGGTTCCACGTCATGGAAACCCTCGAACGCCTCAAACCCCCTGGAATCATAGATTTCGTGGTGAAGGTGGTACAGGAGGAGACCGATGTGAAGGTTCTTTCGAAAGCCATCGGGGTC
This sequence comes from uncultured bacterium, assembly GCA_964428355.1. Lineage (GTDB taxonomy): Bacteria > Muiribacteriota > Ozemobacteria > Ozemobacterales > Ozemobacteraceae > CAYRYU01. The sequence continues at coordinate 2,073 of CAYRYU010000028.1, read as the reverse complement.
CTGGGGAAAATCGGCAACGAGAACCATATCCCGGTCCTGGCCGAAAAGCTCAGGCTGGCCGACCGCCGGGTAAAGGCAAACGCGATCGAAGCCCTCGAAGGGATAGGGGGCAAGAAGGTTTACGAGTTTCTCAACCTCCTTGTCGACGAGCAGGACAACCGTGTCAAGGCCAACATCCTCATAGCCCTTGGAAAATACGGAGATCTGAAGGTTTTCGACCTCCTCTCCCGGATGATCCGTGACCCCGACAAGAACATGAGGGCGTCGGCGGCCTTCGCACTAGGACGGTTGGGAATGGCCCAGGGGGTTGAACCGCTCATCCAGGCGCTCTCCGACAAGGACATCGCCGTTCGCCGGCAGGTGGTCGCATCACTTACTTCCCTGAAAGCCGATCTCGAGATCGAAATGTAGGGGCCCGGGGTTGAGGTATTTCCTCCACCTTCTCCTCGTATTCCTGATCATCTCCGGAACCTGGTATCTGGTTCACCAGGAACTCGATTACGCAGACGTCTTCTTCTTCCCCGTCACCTACGAGTATTTCGGGTATTTCGACCTGAACCCCACCTTCATCGCGGGAAAGCTGTACCAGATGGGAGAATACGACGCGATCTACTTCTCCCGTTCGTTTCCGGCCGATGCGAGGGCATTGCACCCAAAGTGGAAGGAGGTGATGGGAACCTACAGGATCCGTAACTTTTTCACCTCCTACGTCAACTCTCCCTTCTACCTGTGGCTCCTGGCACCCGTCACCGCCCTGTTTTCCTCTTTCGCACTGTTCATGCGGGTTTCGGTTTTCGTCAACACGCTGGCCTGCTCCGTCATCTGCCTCGAATCCCTGCGTCTGGCGGGACGCGAAACCGGGCTTTCTTCCATCCCGGTTGCCCTTGCAGCCGCCATGTTCTACCCCTTCAACTACGCCACATCGCTCGGCCAGAACATTCTCCCCGCAGCGGCCCTCTGCCTTCTTGCATTCAGATGCCACGAACGGAAGGATATTCCCGGGGCCGTCGGCGCTTGCGTGCTGCTTCTGCTCGCCTGCGCCTGCAAGGCATGGCTGGTCTCCATCCTCGCGGTTTTCGTCTATTTCCGGGCATGGAGGATAGTCCTGGGAACCGCGTGCAGCTTCTTCGTTTTCTCCGTGTGGATGCCCGGGGTCCTGGTCCACCCGACGCTTTCAGCGGGGTATAGATCGGTCGCGGGGGAACTCGTCCGGCTCAGCCTGCTCACCTTCAACAACATCTCGCTGCGGGGCCTGATGCATCGGTTGTCGGCTCCCGATTGGGGGAAAGGGCTTTTCGAGTTCCGGACGATGTTCCCTCCCGACTGGGTGTTCCCCGCCGAGGCGGGCGTATTTCTCGGGGGCCTGATGATGCTGATCCCCATCTTCCGGAAGAACCCGCCCGGGGAAAGGACCGCTTTCCTCTGCTGCCTCGCCCTTTCGATCCTTCCACTCGGAATCTCCTGGCACCATTATGTTTCCTGTGTTTTCCCCGCCGCCCTTTTCGCCGTTCTCTCCCCCGCCAGCAGCCGGTTTTCGAAGTTGATCGGCGGGGGCTTTCTGGTTTTCGAGTCCCTCCCGTTCCTTCCGGGGTGCTATTACGGAAACCTGGTTCCAGAGACCGTCATGAGGGCCCCGGGCTTCTGGGCGGGGGTATTCTTTCTCCCCACCGCTTTCGGGGTGGTTCTGATCCTGAGCCTCCTACTTTCCGGAGGGCGAACCCCGGAACCCGCACCCTCCGCGTGACGTTTTTCCAGGAAAAGCGCGTAACATTTTTCCCCGGATCGGAAAGATATTGGAAAAAGCGGGGGGTGAGGAGGGAAAGACGGAGGATGAAAGATGAAATCCGCGTTTGGGATGTCCTTCCTTCTTGCCCTGGTTCTCTTCGCAACCGGAACCCTGCCTGCCCAGGAACCCTACGACGGCACGCACCTTTTCACTGATCGCGGACACTGGCTGGCGGACAACGCCACCAAGCGGACGCTGGCGGAAACGCGGTCCGAGATCCTCGGGGTCTGCCATTCCATCGACACCACGAGCCCCACGAGGGGGCGAATGTGCCCGAAAAGCCAGGA
>CAYRYU010000027.1:0-74169 GCA_964428355.1 uncultured bacterium | reverse complement strand
GGCAGGGGTGTTATGAATCTTTTCCAAGACCCCGCGGGAGATCCTCCGGCGGAGTTTGAGCATCAGAGCCATTTCGAAATGCGCTCGGCCAGGTTCACGCGGCAATGAGCGAGGCGGGTCTTTTCGTCCTTTTTCCCCGGGTGAAGCATTCTTTCCGTGCGCTCGGAAGCCGGAACTACCGGCGTTTCTTTTTCGCCAACAGTTTCTCCCTTATCGGGACCTGGATGCAAAAAACTGCCATGGGTTGGTTGGTTTACCGGCTAACAGGGTCCCCTCTCGCGCTCGGGATCACGGAGTTCGCGAACCAGTTTTCGGCCTTTCTCCTGATGCCCCTGGCGGGTGTCTTCCTAGATCATTTTTCCCTGAAACGCACGATCCTGCTGACGCAGATCCTGGCGACAATCCAGGCTCTCCTTCTGGGACTTCTCACTTTGTACGGAAACGTGGAGTTCTGGCATGTCGTCCTCCTGAGCGTCTTTCTGGGGCTGACCAATGCTTTCGACATGCCCGGGCGACATTCCCTGGTCTCGAGCCTCGTCGAAAAGAAAGAGGACCTGGTGAATGCGATCGCCCTCAACTCGTCGTTGTTCAACTCGGCCCGGCTGATCGGTCCCTCGATTGCCGGGGTCGCGATAAACCTCGTCGGAGAGGGCTTCTGCTTCCTGCTCAACGCCCTCTCCTTTCTCCCGGTAATCGGAGTCCTGGCAACGCTTTCGCTGCGAGAAGAACACGCACCCCGGAAGGCGGCCGTGCTCCATGAGATGAAGGAGGGGTTGACCTATGCATCCCGGCATGGCAAGATTGGCCCCACCCTTTTCCTCCTTTCGTTCGCAAGTCTCATCGGGATGTCGTACATGGTTCTCATGCCGGTCGTTGCCAAGGATACCCTTCAGGGAGGCCCGGACACCCTGGGCTTCCTGCTGAGTTCGATGGGCGTGGGAGCGCTGGCCGCCGCCCTGACCCTCGCTGCGCGAAGAAACCTTTCGGGGCTGGAAGAGATCATTCCGCTTTCTTTCGGACTTTTTGGAATCGGGCTCGCGCTCTTCGCCTTTTCCACGAACATCTGGCTGTCGGTCGTCCTGATGGTTTTCAACGGGTACTGCATGGTCAGCGGGTGGTCGGCGGGGAACACCGTCCTCCAGACCGCGGTTGACGACGACAAGCGGGGGAGGGTGATGAGCCTGTACATGATGAGTTTCGTTGGGATGACCCCCATCGGAAGCCTTGTGCTGGGTTTTCTCGCCAAGCAAATCGGAACGACGTGGGCGCTCGCGATCTTCGGCCTCCTGACCGCCCTGGGGTCCCTGGTTTTCTTTCTTTGCCGTCGCTCCTCCCGGTATGCCCGTGCGGTGAGCGTGGAAGCAACAGGACTTCGCTCCTCCGACGCGACTCTCGATGAAGTGGGGGATGTCACCCCAGCAATCCAGGGAGGCTCAAGATGAGGTTCGATCTGCTGCTAGTGATCGTTGGCTCACTCGCCCTTGGAATTCTCATCGGATACCTCTACATACTCACATTCCGAAGGAAGGAGCCCACCTCCGAAACGGGGGAATCGGCTGACCAGCTGTTCCGTTCGATGGCGGACTCCTCCCCCGCCTGGGTCAGCCTTTTTGACAGCTCGGGGAACATCCAGACCATCAATGGCCCCGGCCAGGAACTCCTGAGAACCACAGAGGAACAGATCCGGGGGTTCAACATCCTCAACCTTTTCGAAACCAGCCAGAGCAAGCCCGAAATCGCCAGAGTCCTGGAAAATCTCCGCAAGGGGATGGGTTCGACACTGGAGATCGATTTCACCACGTCGATGGGCCGGAACCTGACCCTGGGGGCATTTTTCCATCCCTGGAGCTCCCCAGACGGCAGCAGGTCCGGCTTTTTCGCGATGTTTCATGACCTGAGCCGATACCGACGGACCACCGAAGCCCTCCAGAGAACGCTGACTGACCGCCTCGACACCTCAACCCTGATGATCGCAAATGCGGAAACCCGTTACCGAACGGTCGTCGAGCAGTCCCCCAACTGGATCAGCCTGCTGACGGAAAAAGGGGAGATCCTGTCGATCAACCCCGCGGGCTGTGAAATCTTCAACGCGGTGGAAAACCAGATGCTCGGAAAGCAGATCTGGGACTTCCTCCCGGAGGATGACCGAACCCTGTTCAAGAAGGCATGGGAAACCCTCGCGAGTGGACAACCCAAGCCGTTCGACATTTCGGTCACCACCGCAGCCGGAAAGACGCTCTTCCTGCAGGTCACGCTGGTCCCTGTCGTGATCAAGGAAACCGGCTCGACGGAAAAGCGCCGGGTTCTCGCAATCCTGAACGATGTGACGGAACGGAAGCGGATGGAAGAGTTCATGAGAAAGGCCAACGAGGAACTGGAGCTGAAGGTGAAGGAAAGGACGCAGGACCTCGACCGCGCCAACAAGTCGCTGGCGGAAGAGAACGAGGCAAGACGGGCGGCCCAGGCCGAGTTCCTCAAGGCGAAGGAGGAGGCGGTAGCGGCAAACAGGGCGAAAAGCGAATTTCTGGCAAACACCAGCCACGAAATCCGGACCCCGATGAACGCAATCCTGGGTTTCACCAGCCTCCTCCTGAAATCCGATCTCAACACCAAGCAAAGGGACTACGCCAAGACCGTGAACACTGCAGGGACAAGGTTGCTGCAACTCATCGAGGATATCCTCGACCTGTCAAAGATCGAAGCCGGAAAACTCTCCCTGAATCTCTCACCCTTCGACATCTCGACCCTGGTCGAGGAGCTGGTCTATCTTCTGCGGCCCAAGGCCGATGAGAAACGGATCCTGTTGGCCCTGGAAACGGAATTCCACACCTCGACCCGGCTCGTGGGGGACCAGGCAAGGATCCGCCAGATCCTGACAAACCTCGTCGGGAACGCTATCAAGTTCACGGAAAAGGGAACGGTAGGACTGCAGGTTGTCTTGGAACGTGGGGAGGGCCGCTCAGCGCGGCTTAAGATCCGCGTCGCGGACACCGGGGTGGGAATTCCCCCGCAGGACATCGATCGGCTTTTCCGGAAGTTCACCCAGGTCGATTCCAGTTCCACGAAGAAGTTCGGGGGCTCGGGGTTGGGATTGGCGATCTCGAAGCACCTCGTGGAAATGATGGGGGGTGTGATCGGGGTGAGCAGCAAACAAGGAGAGGGATCGGTGTTCTTTTTCATGATCCCCCTTCAGCTCGATGAATCCAGCCCTTCCGCCACACAAGATCCCGATTTGGAAACCAAGTCTGGGGACATTCCGATCGCGGCCCTCGGGGGAAAGAGGGTCCTCGTCGCCGATGACGACGCGGAAGGCCGGAAACTTCTCGCAGGAATCCTCGAGGAGGGAGGCTGCCTGGTCCAGTTCGCAGCCAACGGGCAGGAAGCCCTGGAAAAATGCACCTCGGAGCAGTTCGATCTGGTGTTGATGGATCTCCAGATGCCTGTAATCGACGGAATCGAAGCCACCCGGCTCATCCGGCAATCAGAGGGCAAGGGGAAACACGTTCCAATTGCCGCCGTTACGGCAATGGCCATGAAGGGTGACAGGGAACGGTGCCTCGAGGCGGGTATGGATGCATATCTTTCCAAGCCCTATGATCCGGAAACGATCCTTAGACTAGTTCTTGACCTTTCCACCCCTCCGAGGAACTGAGAGTTTTGCCTGGATTTTTCCCCACAGGGCCTCTCCGTCGAAGGGTTTGAGGATATAATCATCCGCTCCCCCCCTGAAGGATTCCATGAAGGGTTCCTTGTAGGCGGTAACCATGATGACGGGAATCCCGTGACCGAATCTGACCCCTTCCTTTTCCTCGAGTGCCCGGATCTTTTTCAAAACGTCGATCCCGTTCATGTCGGGCATGGCGATATCAAGGAGGATGAGGTCGAACGGGGAGCCGGTCGAGTACAATTCCGAGAAAACGATGACAGCTTCGGTTCCGCTGGCGACAGACCTCGTCTCCGCCCTCTCTTTCAGGATTTCCTCAAGAAGTTTGCGGTTCAGGGGGTCATCATCGACTATCAGGATTTTCCACATTTTACCGGTCCTCTTCCTGGAATTCGGCTCAGCCGTCCCCATAACTCTAGCACAGATCGGAACGGTTTTCACCTTCCCACCTTCGCGGGTTGAAGAAAGAGGGGAACTGTCATACAATCAAGGGGGCAAATTCCGCTTCCTGGAGAGGAAACGCATGGAAACAGGGATTCTGGCTGGAAAAACCTTCCGGAGCTGGACCTTCTATATCCCCGTCCTGATATCGGTCGGCTTTCTCGGATTCGCCACGTTTCTCGATCCCCTCAAGGATGCCGAGGTCCGGACGATCTTCATGGCGATCGGCTGGTGCGCCGTTGCCGCCACGATCGGCGTGGGAATCAACATCCAACGTGGCTGGAAATGGCTGACGATCGAAGAAGGAAAGATCACGGTCAAGGATTGGAAGGGCCAGTATCTCATCCCCGATGACGCCATCGGGAGCCTCGGGTTCGAGGTAAAGATCGATTATTCACAGGGCGACCCCGTTTCGATTACGAGAAAACTCGGGCTTTGGACGCATGGAAAGGGAATCCCAGCCACCCTCCATCTGGAGACCACATCTGGAATCCAAGAGGAGTCCCCACTCCAGGCCCTGTTCGACAGGCTCTACAACCCTCTTCTCTCGAAGTACCGTGATTTCTTCACCAAGAACGGTTCACTGGTCTCCGACACATGGAAACTCGATTCCCGTGGCTTGACATTCAAGGATGGAGGGACGCAGAAGACTCTTTCTCTTTCCGAGATCGCTTCGGTGGGCATCTTCGATGACTCTCTCTGCGTCTGGGAAAAGAAAACCGAGGAACCCGTCTTCAAGATCCCGGCCGGTGGCCGCAACGCCCCACTGATGCACGGGCTCCTTTCCGAAATGCTTCCGAAAGACGAGGACAAGGACCATGACCCTCATCTAGACGGTCTCGGGAAGGTTCTTTTCCAGAGAAAGGGATCGAAAGGAGTTGGACTTTTCCTTCTTCTGCTTAGCATCGGGTTCATTGTTGGAGGAGCATTCTCCGGATTCACCGACAACTGGGCGACCGGGGGAATCCTGATCGGGGTTGGATTGGTCCTGGGAATGCTCGGGTGGAACTCCATGGTCTGGCGGTTCGCTTGCCATGAATACGGCGTCCGACAGGTCGGGATGTTCTCCGAACGGAAGCTTCCCTATATCGACGTAGAGAAGTTCACCTTCTCCGCGACACGGATGTTCGTGAACGGCGTCTACTCGGGAACCAACATCGCCCTCGATTTCGACCCCGGAACGATCAGAACCGATCTCCGGATAAAGTACAATGCCACAGTCCAGAATGTCGATGCCGACCTGTACAACCTCAAAGACCATATCGCAGGTCTCGTTGGGAGACGAATGGCCGGGATCCTAGCGGAGGGAAAGCCCGTTTCCTGGACCGCCCACCTCCGGTTTTTGCCCGAAGCGCTGGAGTTTACCCCGACCGGATTTTTCGGCGGGAAAAAGGAACCCATCGTCATCCCCTTCACCAGAATCCAGGGTTTTGATCTTCAGGAGGGCTATCTCCACATCTGGGAAACCGGGAAGGAGAAGTCGGTCATCCAGGAAGCCACGAGCGAATGCAATTTCTACCCGGGGTATTTCCTCCTGACAAACCTTTTTCGTCCTCCCACACCGCAACCGGCGGAACCTCCGCCACCGCCACCCGAAGCCTGACACCGATGTCAGAAGGCTGGCACCGATGTCAGACGGCTGACACAAGGTCAATGGAGAGACCGCAGTTGAAGCAGAGAGAAGATCCACGATCAAGGATGGTCCGTCCACGATGAAAGAAGTTTCGATCAAAAGCGCTTTCGCCCGGATCGCAGGGGAACACAGGATCCTGAGGAAATACTCCGAGGTCCTGGACGAATTCCTTTCGCAGAAAACCCCCGATGAATTGATGAAGAAGATGCAGGCCACCGAAAAGGACCTGATACGGGACACGCGGGATCATTTCGATTTCGAGGAAAAGGTCTTCTATCCCGCAGCGATCGTGGGAAACGCCGAGTTGAAAACTGCCCAGACGGTACTCACGCTCCAGAAGCAGCACGGACTCATCCAGGTCCGGCTCGAGCACTTTTTCCAGTCCGCTCACCTGGTCGCCCAGACGAACATGCAGGGAAAGGACCTCCATGAAGCATCAGTCAGATTGATCGACGAGGTGATGCGGCACATCGATCTCGAGATGCAGGAGTTCTTCCCCTTCCTGGAACAGAACAAAGCCACCCATCCGCTCATCGACAGCCTTCTCACAAAATACATCCTCGCCCGCCACCGTTCCTGAGCCGCACCCAGGATCGGAAGCCCCCGTGAGAAGCCTTTCCACGACCGAATGGATCGAGGGAATCCTCGTGATTCTCCTTCTCATTCCATTTTATGGCTGGTTGCTTCCCCGTCCCGCGCCGGTCAAGATCTGGGGATTTGTCTACCTGGCGCTGATCTGTTCCTACATCCTGTTCTTCTCCCCGCACCGGACGAAATCGAGGAGCGGTTTGCGGAGCCTGTATGAGGTCCCGGTGATCGTCGGTTGGTGCATGTTCGTTATCTGGGGGGTCCTTCCCATGGGTTTTTTCGGGAAGCACCTGGGGCAGGTCCTGCTCGTCCTCACCGGCGCCTACATCCTCCTCCTTTCGGGTCCACGCCATGGCGACACGCTGGAGGATTGGGGAATCGGCTCCCCAGCGAGAAACCTGTCCTACCTGACTCAAGGTCCCAGACGTTCGCTCGCGTGGACGGTCGTTCTCGCAACCAACGCGGTCACCGCGGCATTCTGCCTCCTGAAAAAGGGCCTTGCAGTGGAGGTCCTGAAGGGACTCCTGAGGAGGTCCTTCGGGATAAGGAACCTGGTGGATATCCCCACGGTTCCTCTCCTGATCGGCTTTCTCACACTGGCCAACCTTTTCCTGCTGGTTGTCCGATACGACAATCTTCCCCGCGCAGCCAGGATCATCGGAGGTTACCTCCTGGTCGGGGCGATCGCGGTGGGCATTTCCGGTTACATTTACATCTTCCGGATCTCGGGAGGTTGGGTGGATTTCGTCCCCGAGCGCGGAGTTTCCGGCGTCGGAGCTTACATCTTGTGGGGAGTCTTACAGGAGCTGTTGTTCCTGAGCTACTTCAACACCCGGATCCGGAAGGGGATCACGAGCCCCCTGCTTTCCGCCATCCTTACCGCGATAGTGTTTTCCATCTTCCACCTCACCGCCTACACGCTGATGTTCATCTGCTTCGGGATCGGAATCGTATGGGCACTGATCTTCCAGGAAGCCCCGAACCTGATTCTCCTGGGCGCGAGCCACGGGATCAGCGGCGGTTTCGGCTCCGCTTTCAAGGTCCAGGGGATGGAGATGTTCAAGATCAAGGCATCAGTAGGCCCTTTCAACATGTGACCGGCAAGAGAAAGCGGAAACCCGCACGCTTTCCCACCCCCGAAAGGAGCTACCTCTTTTTAAGGCGAACGACCATGAGGAGGTAGTCGTCCGGCCCCCCAGGCCCGGAGTTGTACGCAGGGTTGGTCGCCTGTTCCAATGGGGCATAGATCCCATCGGGGCCCGGGGCTTGAAGCCATATTGCGTGGTTGTACCAGACATACCTGATCTTGTTCCCCTTTCCATCGGTCATGAACTCTTCCGGAGAATCCACCATGTAGGGCCCCTTCCACCTGCGGTCGAAATTCTGGCCCCCCATTGGAGGCGATGCGACCCCTTCCCCGGAGACACGAGGATTGACCAGGATGTTCGTTTCGAAGGTCGTTCCAAGGAGGAGGTTGTCCGAACGGTTGACGTTTTCCGGGGTGAGTTCCCGCTCCAGGTGCGGGAAGCGACCGATATCGGCATTCATGGTCAGAAGGGCGGACCTCAAGCCGGCAAGCTTGTTTTTAACCCAACTGGCATCACCGGGGCGGTTCCCTCCGATACTCGACATCATCGGCCCCATTATGCTCAGCCCCATGGTAATGAGGCCCACGACCCCGGCAGTAAGACACCCACCCCCCAGGAGCCGGCTTTCCCTTGGGGTAACCCAGGTTCCGTCGATCATGGCCTTCAACTGGCCGTTGGGACATGAATCCAGCATTATCATTTCCGCAGGGTCGAGTTTGAGGCCCAGATCGTTGACAGCTTTGCTTCGACGCAGCAAAAGATCCTTGCGGAAGTCATCGTCGATTGCGGCCTTTTTCAGGGCAATACCCAGATTCTGGGGGATCCCCATTCCCAACCTCCCATCTCCATTCGAAATGAAGGGGAAAACGGTCCGCCTTCACGGAAAACCTCAGGCCAAGGCACGAAATCACATCGCTCCATGCCGCGGACTCTATTCACACTACATCATCCAGGGCGTTCGATAAAGGATAGATTGAGAAGGAGGCAGGTTTGGGGTAATCTGGTCACGTAATCCGAAATTTCATCCGGGAGGGGAAAAAATGATCTTCGGAAACCGTTTCGGGACCCTTTGTGCCGTCCTTTTCGCAATCGTCCTTTCGATGTCCCTGGTTGTGCCGGTCCTGGGCGCGGGCCCGGACAGGCATTCCAGCGAGCTCACACTCGAGCGTATCGCCCCCAAACCCTTCCTCAGAACGCTGATCGCCATCGAAAACACGATGGAACTCCAGAAGAGGAACAAACAGGTTCGGGTTCCCTCGATGACCCTCCTTCTCTCGAACGGGAGCCAGGTAAACGGCTGGGTCACCAAGGTGGATTTCGATCACAACCGGTTGGCATTCCTGGTTAGTGGCAGCCGCTTCTCGACGAACGTGGCCTTCCTCGATTTCGCTCAGGTTACCGCCTTCATCCTGAACGATCTCCACCTTTGCCCGGAGTTCCTCAAGGAGCTGGAAAAGCAGCCTTCCCGCTGAATCAGCTTCCGGAGGGTCGCCCCGGCACAACGCGGACGACCTCTTCCAGCGTGGTGATCCCCTGCAAGACCTTGCGGAGAGAGTCATCCATCATCCGTTCGAACTTGAACCTGCGGCTGAGTTCCTCCAGGCGGAAATCTTCCGAAAGGGCGATCTCGTCCCTGAAGGAATCCTCGATCTTGAGGAGTTCGAAAACCCCGATCCTGTCGAAGAAGCCGGAATCACCGCATTTTGGGCACCCCTTTCCCCTGACGAACCTCGCCCCGACGGGAAGCCCCGGGAAATGCGCCAGAAGAGAAGATTCGGGCCGGTAGTTTTCCGAGCAGCCGGGACAGGCCTTCCTCACGAGCCGCTGGGAAAGCACCCCCAGAAGGCTTGACATCAGGAGCCCTTTGTCCACCCCCAGCATGACGAGACGTCCGATGGCGGCGAGAGCATCGGGTGTGTGAAGGGTCGAAAAGACGAGGTGTCCCATCTGGGCGGCTTTCAGCGCAACCGATGCGGTCTCCTCGTCCCGGATCTCCCCGATCATCAGGACGTCGGGGTTCTGGCGCATGAACGCCCGGGCGTAATCGGCATAGGAGAGCCAGGGGGTTACCTGCTTCTGGTTCACTTTCTGGATCTCGAACTCGATCGGGTCCTCGACCGTGAGGATCTTTTTCCCGGTGACCGTGATCGCCTGAATGGCGGCGTAGAGAGTGGTGGTCTTGCCGCTCGCTGTGGGGCCGGTTACCAGGATCATCCCCCCCGGAGTCTTGATCATCTCCCGGAACTCCTCCAGAGTCTGGAGGTTCATCCCCAGTTCGCTCAGGCCGATCAACGTCCTCCCTTCGTCCAGAAGCCTGAGCACGACATCCTCCCCGAACGGCCCGGGAAGTATCGCGACCCGGAATGAGACCCGGCGGCTGCCCCCATCGGATTCGGTGAAAAAGGCGTTCAGTCGTCCATCCTGGGCATGGTGGTGATCGGTGATGTCGAGATCGCAAAGGATCTTGATCCGTGAAATCACCCCCCGGAGGTTTCCGACGCTGAGGGGAGTGGTGATTTGATGCATGACGCCGTCGATCCTGAACCGGAGATCGACGTCGTGCTCGTAGGCTTCGATGTGGATGTCGGTTGCCCGGCAAAGGATTGCCTCGGAAAGCGTATCCTCTAGGATCTCGTTGGGTTCCTGGTCGCGGTCGAAGCGGATGCGGCAGTTGGGGTTCAACATAAGCGTTTCCCGACCGGCCTCCCCTTCCTCCCTTGCAGGACCCCGGGTGGAATGAACGCGGGGGGCACCGAAACCGAAGGAGATAGCGGTGTCGATCTCGTAGCTGTTGAGCTGGATCCTCCTCACCTTGCGGCTCAGGATCCGCTCCACCTCTTCCACCGCTTTGTCGTCCGAGGGGTTGAGCATACCGAGAGAGATCGGCTGGGCACTCGAGGATGGCAGCGGTCCGAGCACCACGACCTGGTTCCGGCGACAGATTTCCTCGTCCACCAACCGGATCAATTCGGTTTTCAACTGGAACTGGGGCAGCTCGGTAAACTCGTTCACAACTCACCTCACCAATGTTTCCTGTTTCCGATCATACTATCACAGTGGATTTCCCGCCACCGATTTTTGGGGTTGACTTGGAAGGGGAAAGGGTACTAGGTTGGGCTTGATGAAGAGGATCCGTTTTTCCCCCCTCAGCCTTCTGCTGGTTCTTTCATTGGTGTTCATGCTTTCCCTCTCGGGCCTCCGGGCGGGTGAAACCCGCGGGGGACGGCCCCAGCGTTTTCTCCTGATCTCCGACCCTTCTCAGGGAAACTCCCGGAAGATAAGCTCGAACCTGAGACGGGCAATGAAGGATGCCTCGGTTGCTTTCGAGGAGCGCCTGGTCGAAAGCCTTCCGGGTTGCGCCGGCGACTTCGGCCGGTTCCAGGGCGTGATCCTGGCCGCGGAAAGCGTTGGGAACCGCCTCCCCGCAACGGCAACGATCGATTTCATCGAACGGGGCGGAGTGGTGTTGTTCGCCCTCGGGATCTTTTCCCCGGACCTTTGGACCCGGACAGGGATCCGCCCGTTGGTGGCTTCTGAGCCCCGTTTCATCACGGGAACAGGTTTCACATCTACTCGTCCGGTCTTCGGAGACGAGGTTCTGAACATGCCGGAAAGGAGGTTCGGCGCGAGCGGTTTCGACATCGTCGCATCTCCGGGCTGGGAAGTGGAACTGACCTATCTCCAACCTGCTACAATGCCGCTTCTTTTGTCCCGAAGCCTGGGCAGGGGAAGGATCGTCTTCTGGAACGGGGACTGTCTTCACCTCAAGGAGTTCCGCGGGCAGTTCCTCTTCTCGCTCCTCAGGGCCGTTCCGATGGGGGCAATGAGTATCTTCAACGCCATCCTGTTCGACGTGGACGATTCGCCGCCGCCGGCTTACGGCATCCGAGAGGATCCGGTGGAAAGGGATTTCGGATTCACCGATTACCAGTTCTACGGGAAGATCTGGTATGACCAGGTCCCGGAGCTTCTAAGGGAATACGGGATCCGGGCCGCCCACTATCCTTGCTTCTCCTATTCCGACCAGCGTTGCGGGACATTCGCGGCAGACATCGACCGGGTGGATTTCTTCCAGGAGACGATCACGACGGTGAGTTCGATCGCGGACGAGATCGGCCTCCATGGGTTCAACCACCAGTCCCTGACCACGGCATCGGGACCATGTCCTGCCTGGCCATCCGCCACGTGCATGGTGGATTCCCTCGCCGCAGCCCAGATTCTCTGGGAGAGATTGGGATTGAAACCGCCCCTGACCTACGTCCCGCCCAACAACGTGATCGACGCGCCGGGGAAGCAGGCACTGACGACGGTCTTTCCGTCCATCCGCGGGCTCTGCCGCCTTTTCGTGGGGGGGGACGACCGATCCCCAGGCCATCTCGAGGAACAGACCGGGGACGAGTTCGGCCCCGATCCGGATGAACCCAGGATCATGGATATCCCGCGCCTGTCGAGCGGCTACATCCTTGATCAGGTCAACCGTTTCTCGGTTCTCAACGGAGTCATGTGCCTGGGCCTTATCCACCACTTCATCCACCCGGACGACATCTACGACTCATTCCGGGCGGAAGGGAAGGATTGGGAGTATCACCTGGCGAGCCTTCGAAGGATGGTCGCCGCGTTCCGGAAATTCCTTCCGCACGCACGGAACTTCACCCCTTGCGAGTTCATACTTCCGCTCAGGAGCTATCTTGCCGACACCGCCACAATAACCATCGAGATCGACGGCCTTTCGATCGACGCGTCGAAAGGAGGCCGGGACCATTTCTTCATTTTCCACCGTGATGTGGCATCGAAACCCGAAATCCTGGGTGGTACGTTCCTGGGAAATGTGGCAACGGGAACGGTCTGGATGATCCGGATCGATGGCCCCGGTTGCCGCCTCCGCTTCCCCCTCCCGACCGCAACAAAATCGGTGGATCTTTCACCGTTGGAAGCCACTGAGACACCGAGGCGCTGAGCCCGATACAACGAAAAATCCGGGGCAACGACGGACTCCACTCCATTCTCTCCGTGTCTCCGCGGCTCGGTGGCGTCTCCCGTCAGTCTTTGGGGCGGATGAAGACGATTTCCCCCAGCCGGTTGTCGGACCCGAGAATCGGGGGCCTCGCGCGGCGCTGACCGGGATAGGGGTTCCCCATGAAGGTAAGGAAGACCAGTTCCGAGAGCTTTCCCCTCAGGAAATGAAGTGTCACGAGGAATGCTGCCAGGGTCGACAGGAAATATCCGAAACCGTACCAGTCGGGACTTCCCGCAACAATGGTGATCCAGGTGAAAACCAGGTTCGCCCCCGAAAATACGATTGTCCCCCAAAGCGCTTCCCGGGCGAAATCAAAGTACAGCAGGGAAAGGGAGGCGAAAAGGAAGAGAACCTGGAAATAGGCTCCCCAGAGGCCCCAGCGCAACTGGGGGATGATCTGTGGAGGGTAGCCGATCCGATGGACGATCTCGGGAGCGAACACGAACAACAGGAGGGTGATCGCGCCCTGGACACGCGCCATTTCCTGGTATGCGAACCGCAGGGTCCGCTTGATCTCGGTCTGCTTGCGCCCGATAACCCTGAGCGGAAACCGGCCCTCGATGACGCCGAAGAACTCCCGGTAAGCCTCGTAGAAAGTGGTCTCGACGTTCAGGAAGAACATCCCCAGGGCCGGGATGGCGGTCACGTACGCAAGGAACATCGGCGTATCGTAACCCGAACAAAGGTACAACCCCGGCGAAACCAGCCGGCCCTGCCCAGAGAACCAGAAAAGCAGCTTGTCCACCCAGATCCCAAGATTGTACAAGAGCCCGAGCCAGAGGTGTGACCGGTAGCGGGAAAGCGCACCGAGGCACTCGAAAGATGGAGCCGCGACCGGTCGCGCAAGCTCCTTCAGGATCCGGTAGGCTAGCCCCAAAAGGATCAGTGCCTGTCCCGCGAAGAAACCGAGCATCCCGCCCTCGAGCCCGAAAAGGCGTTCCCCGGGAAGTGAGAGCAGAAACCCCGCCAGTGCCCCGCCCGCGAAGATTCCCACCACCGCCTGGTAGTCGCGAAGGCAGCTGAGGAAAATCATTGCGAGCCACAGGAGGCTGACCACCACGAGCCCGGAAACGTAGATTGCCCGGAAAAAGACGGACTGTGCGAAGAGAAGTGAATGCAGGGCACCGACCAGGGCCTGGATCGCGACAACGCACATCACCATGCCCAGGAAGGAAGGAACCACCGACTCCAAGCGCCCGGCGTAGATCTCGTCGGCCAGGAAACGGGTCACCGGCATCTGGTACAGGCCGGTGAAAATCAGGGAGAACGCGTAGACGTAGACCACGGCAGCCCTGAAAGCCTCGTAATCCGGACCCTGGAGGATCGTGAACCGGTTCATCAGCGCGATCGAGAAGATTGTGACAAGCCATGGCCCCGCCACGAGAAAGGTGGCGAACGTCATCCCCTTCAACGTCGATAGGTAGGTTCCCTCCTTCATAAGGCGTTGGAGCCGAAAACCGATCCCGGCCATCCTGCCCTACTCCACTTTCCCCGGTGTCCCGCCGACGAACCAGGAGGGGGCCTTTCCCCTCATCTCCCGGTAGAGATCCCGATACCTGCCGAAGATCTGCTTTTCCTGGTAGAACCTCTCCACCCGGCGCTTTCCAGTTTCAACCATCCGGGCGAACCGGTCGGGATTCCCACATACGTCGATGATTCCCTGGGCCGTCTGGGCGGGGGACCGGAGCGATGTCACGATTCCGCTCTCTCCCAGTGCCTGGTCCTCGGGGGTCCTTCCCTGGAGAAGTTCGCGGCAGGAACCGACGTCCGTCGCGACGCAGGGTATTCCCGCTCCCATGGCTTCGAGTATCGTCAGAGGCTGCGCCTCGGAAATGGAGGTCAGGACCACGACATCCAGTTTCGGGAAGAACTTGGTCACGTTCTGTTTTCCCAGGAATCTGAGGCTTTCCCCGATCTGCAACTCCTGAACGAGACGGAACATCTCTCCGGCATACTCCGGCTCTTCGTCCAGGGGCCCGATCACGCTGAAGCTCACCCTGGGATGGCTCAGCAGGACGATCTTCGCGGCCCGGAGAAAGGTCCTGACATCCTTGATCATGACGACCCGGCCGATGAACCCCACGCGGAACGCCTCGGGGTGGGGTGGATCCGGGGGACGAAGGTCCCGGAAGGTTTCCAGGGAGATCCCGTTCGGGATGACCTCGATCTTCCGGGGATCCGCTCCCAGCGCGATCTGGGCATCCCGGTTTCCCTGGTTCAGGGTAATCACGAGTTCGCTGGCCTCATAGGCCCATGCCCCGAGAACCTGGAAATAGCTCATCCAAAGACGTTTGAAGGTTCCCTGGGTCCGCCGGACCTGGTGTTCGGGCTGCTCTTCCGAATAGATCCAGTCGGCGTGGGTGATTTCGATGGTCCTCTCCCGCGTGTAGATTCCGTGCTCGGTCAACAGGAACGGAATCTCCTGGGCGCATTTCCGCACCGTCCCGAGCAAGCCCGCGAAGCCGGTGGAAACAGCATGGCAGACCCGGGCCTTGACCCGCCGGGCTTGAAGGATCTGGAACATGGGAAGGTGCATCAGTCTCCAGGTCCAGAAGAAATCCAGAAACGAGCTTTTCGATGCATGCTTCTGATAAAGCGAGAGAACGAGCGAGAACGACTCCCTGCTTGAAAAGAGCGGGGCGAAACGCCGGACGACGTCGCCGTCGGTCATCCTTCGAAGAAGTCCGGAAAAAGAAGTGATGGGCATCGTCTTGAACTCGTCGTGGAACAACATGAGCTCCCGGAACAACGCTTCCTTGGGAATTGGTTCCGGATCCTCGGGTATGAAAACCGGATCGAACAGGTACAGGTTCTGAAGAAACAACACATTTCCGGGAAGGGTGTATTTCATCTTCCGCATCGTCTTCCGACGCGCGGCGATGTGGGTGATCCCGAAAGTCAGGTCGGGCATGGACATGACCAGCCTCTGTATCCACGAGGAAACGCCCCCCGCGATGTATGGGTAGCTTCCTTCGATAACGAGCTCCACATCGACCTCGGGGAGCAGGGAGCGTTCACCCCTCACGCTTTTCGCCCCCCAGCCAGAAATCCCTGAGCGCAAGGATGGAGGGGTCCCCCACCCTGCCCTCCAGGAAAACCTGGTTTTCCTTAACCGAACAGAACTCCCGGATCAACTCCTTGACCGAATCGAGATCCCCCGCTTCGAAGCAGGCCGTGGCGCAGTCGGGAAGGAAACGTGCGTGGAGCTTCTTTTGGCTTTTCAGCTTCAGGAAGCCTTCCAGGCTTTCCGCCTGGTTTCCCGCGAGCTGGTTTCCCACCGCGAGGAGGGCGACGGTTTCAGGATCATCCCCCATCCGCCGGAGGAGATCCTTCAGCCAGGCGGATGTTTCCCGAAAGTAGGCACCGGCCATCGGCTTGTCGAGCAGGCCTGAGCGGAGATACCGGTTCATGGCCTCCAGGAAACCGACAAGGCCTTCCCGGGTGGCTTTTGCCCCCAGCTCCCTCCGGCGTCTTTCGAGATCCTGGAGGAAACGGCCCTCGATGCGATCGAGGCCCCACGAGGAAAAGAACTTCACGTCCATGTCCTGGTCGTCCATCGTCTTTCGGATAAGATTCACCGCCTCCTCATCGGCGATCTTGGAGAGCATCTCGATCGAGCCCCAGACCAGCGGTTTGTCGGAATCGGAGAGGAGGTCCACTACCGGCTCAACGTTCAATCTCTCCAGAGTGGCTTCCTCGACGTCGATGGGTTCGTAACGAACCGTCGCCCCCCCGCGGTGTTTCACGTATTCGAGGTAGTCCTGTACCATCGCAGACTGGGGGGGACGTTCTTCGGGCAGGATCAGGCACAACAGTGTCACACCGGGAGTCCCGAAAAAGGGGACCAGGAGCCCCAGCGGAAGGGCGATCGGAAGGCAGAGCGTTGCCGCAGGCACCCTCACGGGACGGCCAGGCCCGGGGTCAACCATCGGCGCTGCCCCCCCTCCGCCCCATTTCAAGCCCGCATGAAGAAGGAAGGCCCCCAGGACATGCAGAAAAACACCCAGGAACAGGGCCGCGGGAAGCACGAGAAGCACCCAGAGGAAGATCCCCTCACAGAGGTTCGCTCCGAGAAAAGCGACCGCCAGAACGGGCGAAGAACTGCATCCCCCGCGCCCTTCAATGCCACTTCCGGCGCAGGATTCCATGGAATCCATCTCAGTGCTTCCCCATTCCTGGATCCTTCCCGATCCTGGTTTCGACCGCTTCCAGGAACTCCCTTGCCA
The DNA here is from genome assembly GCA_964428355.1 of uncultured bacterium. Lineage (GTDB taxonomy): Bacteria > Muiribacteriota > Ozemobacteria > Ozemobacterales > Ozemobacteraceae > CAYRYU01. The sequence continues at coordinate 57,512 of CAYRYU010000027.1, read as the reverse complement.
CGGCCTCGGGCCGCGCCCCGTCCGATTGGCCGACCTGCCCTCCGTGGAAGGTGTGCAGAATCAGCGTCACGTCCCGATCGATGTCCGGCGGAAACTCGGGGAAAGCGTGAATCTCGAGCATCGTCCGGAGCCGTTCGAGCAGAATCTTCGCCCCCGCCCCGTCGGTCAAAGGGAGGATGATCCCGATCACGGACGGGATCGGATAACGGCATGGGATGTCCAGATCACGCTTGGCATGGACCACCACCCTGGCGACGATCGCGAGCAGGTCCGGTTGGTTCTCGGGCTTCACCGCGTCCCACCCGTTTATCCGGAGTGTCAGGAGTGACAGGGGCAGCCGGTATCTCATGGCGCGGCTGATTTCCTGTACGATCCGGACCTCGAAATATGCCTGTGAATACACTCCCGAGGTCTTGTCGAAAAGCGGTTCCCGCGAACTGAGGTTGGAGAAGGTCTTGGATTTTTCCAACGCCCTTGCGGCCCAATCGGCGATCATCCCAAGGATCCGGATATTGCCGGAGTTGAGGGCGAGGAAAGGGAGTCGATCGACGGTCAGGACACCGATCGTGCGCCGGGAATGAAGCAGGCGGATCGGGGCGGCGAGCAGAACCTCGAATCCCTCTTTCTTCCTGGCCTGGTCCTCGAATCCGTCACGGAAGGAAAGGACGTGGTCCCCCTCGAAAGCGGCCCGGATTAGGGGATTCCGTGAAACCCTCGCCACCAGATTTCCGGAATCAGCCTCCGAATAACCGAGCGATTCCGCAAGCCGAATGCCTTCCCCTCCCTCGAGGATGTAGACGCAGATCCTGTCGGCTTGCAGGAAACGTCTCACCAGTTCGATGATTCCCCGGAAGAGGTGCTGTTCGCTGAGGCTCTCGAGATACCTTGCCATCTCGTACAAGCTGTTGAGGGTGGTGTAGCGGCTCACGATGCGCTTTTCCAGTTTCTGGTTGGCGGTTTCCAGGGACCGGAGGTGCAGCCGGAGGTTTTCCAGCTGGCGTTTCACGGTCTGGTGCTCGTGAAGGAGTTTCCCCAGACGGGAATGGAACCGGTCGTACATCTGGCCGAGGAAGACGCCCACGGCCAGAAACACGAAGAGCGTGACTTTGTCCTCGAAGGCGAACTCGAACTTTCCGTAGAAGAAGTTCTCCAGGGAAACCGACATGAAGTAGTAGCCTCCGCAGATAACGCTCACGAAAACGGCTGGAGCGGTACCATACCGGCTCGAAATGAGGATAATCGGCAACCACAGGAGCGAGAAGGGAAGGCCCTTGAAAGCGGGTTTGTCGGGAAAACCGAACCGGTTGATCCCCACAACGATCGCAAGAAGAATCGTCGATTCGATGTAGGCCCACCAGGGTTGGATGGGCCTTATCGTCTCCTTCAACCCATAGGGAACCCCGATCTTCATCCTTCGACCTCTCCAGGTGAAGGTATTCTACCATGCCCTCCCGGAAAAAGTCCGGGGCCGGGAGTTCAGGAGTCCTGGATCACCTGGATCTCTTCCAATCTGAAGAGTTTCTCGAAGGTGACCTCCCCGTCGGAAGACGGCAGGGCCTCAGGTAGCGTTTTCCTCTCTCGATCCGTCGGCATTTCCAGGAGCCTCTTCCATATTGAATCAGAAGACCGGCATCCCGCATTTCGAACAGAACTTCGTCTGCATGTCGTTTTCCGTTCCACAACTCTTGCACTCGATGACCTTGGGCTTCCCATCGATCTGGATGTTCTGCTTCTGCATCTCGGGGGGGAGGTTGTCGGGGATGGTTTTCGCGGCTGCGGAAACGGTTTTCATCCCGACCGTGGCCATGGATCCGAGGACTTTGGTGTCGGCAACGACCTTCGAGAGGTCAACATCCCCTCGGATCCCTTCGACTCGCCAGACCTCGATGGGCATCGACTTGTTCTTCACCGTGATGGCATCGAGAGGGGTTATCAGGAAATAGTCCTTGACCCGTTCGTAGGTCGAGCGGGTGATGAGGATCTCCATCCCCTTCGCGCTGCCCATTACGCGGGAGGCGGTGTTGACGTTGTCTCCGATGACGGTGTAGGAGAGCTGCTTTTCGCTTCCCATGTATCCCGCGGTGACCTCGCCCGTGTTGATGCCGATTCCGATCTTGATGACGGGCTTCGCCTCCTTCTCCCAGACCTTTTGGAGCTCGCGAAGTGCGTCCATCATCCGGACCGCGCAGAGAACGGCCCGGATCGGATCGTCGGGAGCGGCAACGGGGGCTCCGAAGAGGGCCATCATTTCGTCCCCGACGTATTTGTCGAGGGTTCCATCGGATTCCATGAGGATATCGGTCATCCTGGTGAAATAGACGTTGAGTTGTTCGACGATCGCGGTGGGATCCATTCCTTCCGACATCTTCGTGAACCCGCGGATGTCGGAGAAGAAACAGGTTACCTCACCCTTCGAACCGCCGAGCTTCAGGGCGGAAGGGTCCTGCATGATCATCTCCGCGACGCGGGGTGAAACGATGCGGGAAAGGCTTCCCTTCAGCTGTTCGTTTTGTTTCAGCTGTTCCTCGCTGAGTTTCTTGGTCGAGACCAGGTCATCCATCGTTGCCGAGTAGAGTTTCGCATTCTTCATGACAAGGCCGGCCACATCGGCGGTGGTTGCCAGGAGGTTCTGGTCGTCCCTCGTGTAGTCCGGATTCTTCATCTTCTCGACGTTGATGATCGCGAAGACCCTCCCCTCCTGGATGATGGGGGCGGCAATAACGGTCTTCAGAGCCCCCTGGCCGATCAGCCCACGGGTTTTCGGGTCTACGTCGCATTCCTTGACCCCGAGCGCGCCACCCGTCCCAGTTCCGCCCGTTCCTCCCTGGCGGCAAAGAAAGGCGATAATGCTGGTCTCCTCATGGGGAATGACGATCTCCTTGAACTCCTTGGAGGGCATCCCTTCAGCCCGGACGACCCGGAGGTTTCCGTCCTTTTCGTTGTTCAGGAGGAGTTGGACACGGTCGGCATCCATTCCCTTCGAAACGATCTCGAGGACGGTGGCGAAGATTTCGTCACGATCGAGACTCTTGGCGAGATTCTTGATCCGGAGAAGGGTCGTCGAGAGCTTCATCGATTTCTTGCTGAAATCGTCCTTGATCGTGCGCATCTCTCTTTCCATGCGCTGCTCGGGAGTCTCGTTGGGATCGATGACCTCCTGGGCGACCGGCTCGGGTTTCTTTGCCTTGGCTACCCGCTCCTCCCCGCCCTTCAGACCGTCGATCTTCGGATCTTTGGCAGACTGCTTCCGGGCCTGCTCCTCCCGGAACTTGGCAGCCGACGTTGGGTCGACCCGGGCTTTCAGAGGTCCGCCATCCCCTCCTCCGCCGCCGTAACCCTTCGCTTTCTTCAGCTGCTCGAACCGAAAGAAAAGGAAGGCGATGACACCGGAGGAGAAAAGTACGATGACGGAATAGACCTCCCACCAATCCTCTATGGGATAGGAATCGGGCTTGAATTTCATTGTGAGGGTGCTTCCGGCGAGGACGACGGGCAGAAGGAAGGACAACAGGGTGATCGAGATCTTCTCCCCGAGGAAACCGAGAACGCCGATTATCGAAAGGACGTAGAAATAGGCGTAGAAATTCACGAAACTCCTGGGGATCTTGTTCATGGCCACGGCATAGGCAAGGAACCCGATACCCAGGGAGGCAAGGAACATCAGAAAACTCTGGAGCTTGGCGGCAAACCCCGGTTTGGCTTCTTCGATTCCGTCTGACACGTTCGCTCCCAACGCCCGAAAGTATTTCCAGCCCATTTGGGGTAGGAAGAAAAGAAGGGGCCCACTGAAAAATGTGACAAATTCCCCGGGAAAAATCAAGTTGTCGGATTGGTTCTGGCGGAATGAAAGGGGCTAGCTCTTGGACGTGATCCTCTGGATGAGCTTCTCCGCCTCGACCGAGCCGGCAACCAACTTTTCGAGGAGGGCTTCGGCTTCATTGAACTTCCCGAGAGAGCAGAGGATCTGGCCCTGCAACCCCACTGAGCGCGAATTCTGGGGGCATGAACCGCAGGCGGACTGCACGAGTTTCAACGCATCTTCCTTTCGGCCCTGGAAAAGTGAGATCGTCGCTTCCACGGAAAGGACGTAGCTCATCGTCTTGCTGCCCCCCTTGAGTTCCCTGGCCTGAACGCCCCACTTATCCACCCATTCGGGCCGGTTCATTGAAGTGTCCATTTCCGTGAGCTCGAGAAGCGTCTTGGCTTTCAGCAGGGGGGAAACCGAAAGCTGGAGAATCTTGGAAAAATCGATGTGCGCCTGGACCAGCTGGCTGAACGCCCGATTGCACCTTCCCAGCAGCCAGAGTGAAAGACCCGCTTCTTCGGCCGAAAAGGCCTTTGCACGGCTTTCGGGAATCGAGTTGATCAAGGAAAACACCCCGGGGTTGTCCCCCTGGAGGGTTTTCAGGAATGCCGAGAGGAGCAGACCGGTTCCGCTGTAGGAGGTGTTCTGCATTGCTGCCACGAACTCCGGTATGCAACGCTCAGCTTCGAAAATGTCATCCGTTTCGAGCAGGCTTTTGAGATACGCCACCCACAGGGCCGGGAAGCTCTTTCTTTCCACCCGCGAGAACAGTTTGCGGGAACCGGAAATGACTTCGGAAAAGGCTTCGGAATCGAGCTGGCGGACGGTTTCGGCTTCGTGGATCTTTGCGTCGGTGAAGCTGATCTTCCCGTCCGCGGAGAAAGACTTGGCCGCGATCAGCTCGACCTTCCCCACTCCCAGCGATTTCCCCGTCAGGAAAAGGAGGTAGCGCCCGAGAGGCATGCAGGCGGCTGAAACCGCGGTCAGGACGAACGTCACGAAGAGGCTGACCCACCGGGCAGTAAAGGCAAGTTTCGATTGGAAGACTAGAACGAAGGACATGAACCACCATGTGAAGAACCATATTCCGAAAAGTTCGTACCGCCTGGGCTGCATGGTTTCGGGAAGGAACTTGAAAAAAGCGGGGAAGATGAGGAAAAGTGCCAGGGAAACGAAGTGAATTCCGCACAGCAGCCGGGGGAGAATCCAGATGGGGTCGGGAAGGGAAAAGCCATCAAGGAGTGCCGCCACCCTGACGGGAGGAATTCCGAACAGATAGGCTGATCCCACGTGGAGCACGCCCAAAAAGAGGAAAACCCAGGTCCAGAGGAAGGGGCCTGGTGGGGAAAACCTGTGGGCTAGGAAAGCGAGCCCCCCCAGAAGTGCCCCGAGATAGATCAGGCCGAAAAAGCCCGAAAGGCCCAACGGCAGCCCGGCAAGGAAGAACAGGGGCCCGATCTGCCAGAGCCACAACAATGCGGGGGGTTCGTCCTCCCCGAATGACGCCTCGCCAAGACTTTCGGCCATCCCCGAACAGTTCTCCAAAGCCCGGAGAAAGTTCCCCTGATCGATGTCGAGAAGAAAGGCCACCGCCCTGTCGCGGTATCCCGCTTCATCATACCCCTGCAAGTCGGCCATCAATTCTGATGCCTTGCCGGGCAACCCAAGGATGAGGTTCAGCATCGAAAGTCGGATCCGGGCGGGTTGACTCTTCCCGTTCGCTTTCAGAGCATCGCGAAGGGAGTTGGCGGCGGGTTCAAAGGCACCCGAGGCGAGGGCGATCTTTCCGAACAGGAGGTGGACCCGGCACTGGCCGCCGGGGGGCAGCGAGGCAATAGGGACCTTTTTGAGGACCTGGTGCGCCTTTCCATACAATCCGACCCTGGCAAGGACCTCCCCCCAGAGCAGCAGCGGTTGGACGTTCGAAGGATAGGCCTCATATGCATCCTCGAATGCCTCCGCAGCTTCGTCGATCTTACCCTTCTTCTCGGCCTTCAGGGCTTTCTCGACGAAGATCTGGGACTTCTTCTTCTTGAACTCCTCGTCGGTTTCCCCGAATACCGCGACCCTTCCGGTCAGGAGCAACAAAAGAATGGCCCCCACCCGGAAAAACGCGTTCCCCCGAACCGATCGGAACGCAGAGAAACCGCCCTTCGGGCGTTTTCCCGTCTCAGCACCTGAAGGGAACCCCATGGATCCTCCCGTTGGATGTCCCCGGGTTGTCAACCTTTGTATTGCTGCATCAACTCGCGCTGTCGGCGGGTGGCTTCCTCATCCCGGGAAAACTGGACGTTCAGGACATCCCCTTCCGCGGTCCCCTCGGGGAGAAATGTCTTGTGAACGGTCACCAGATCACCGTTCTCGATCAAACAACGGAAGAACATCCCTTTTTTCGAATCAACGACTGCCCGCATGATCTCCTCCTTGGATGGCATCAACAAAACCGCTGTCCCCGGGTTGGCCCGGAGAGGAATGGCCTAAAGGCCCGATTGGGAAAGGACCCCCTCGATGAAAAGCCTGATCTCCTCGAAAGCCTGGGACCCCCGCGGAGACTCGACGAACGCGACCCGGTTCCCGCGCATGTCTCCGGGTTTGGTCTTGTAGACCTCGATCCGGAAGACCGCAACCTGCATGTAATTCTTGTGCGGAAAGATCTTGATCAGAAGATTCGTCGCATCCGGGAAACGAAGGTTGAGGCTCTCCTGGAACTCGCTTGAAACGAGCATGACTTCGACCGCCGGGTCCTGGCCCCGGCGGAAGAAACATCTCTGCATGACCCTGAAAACGGTATCCCCGACATCCAGAAGGGTCAGATCAACTGTTTTTTCCATTCCTCTCCTTTCACGAACTCTTCCAGATCGATCTTTGTCAGGTTTTCCCCCGACCTTTTCCGGATCGTGATCTTCCCGGAATTCACCTCGTCGTCTCCCAGGACCGCCATGAAAGGAATCTTCTGCAGCTGGGCCGCGCGGATCTTGTATCCGATCTTGTCGGAGCGGCAATCCAGGACCGCCCTGATGTCATGGGCCTTGAGGCTGTCCGTGATCTTCCGGGCATAATCCAGGTGTTTGTCCGAAATGGGAAGAACCATGACCTGGACAGGAGCCAGCCAGACGGGCATTGCCCCGCCGTAGTGCTCGAGCAGGACTCCGAAAAACCGTTCCAGGGACCCCAGAAGCGCCCTATGGACCATATACGGACGGTGATGGGCACCATCGGCTCCGACATAGGTCATCTCGAAACGTTCCGACATGTTGAAATCGAATTGGATCGTGGTCATCTGCCATTCCCGGCCCAGGGCATCCTTGATCTTGAGGTCGATCTTGGGGCCGTAGAAAGCCCCGCCCCCTTCATCGACTTCACAGGCCAGCTTCTCCCGCTCGACCGCGCGCCGGAGGGCGGCAATGGCTTGTTCCCACCGCGCGGGTTCCCCAACCGCGTTTTCCGGGCGGGTGGCGAGGTAGGCCTTGATGTCCTCGAAACCGAACGCCTTCAGGAGGGAGAGGCTGAACCGCAGGACCTCCAGGATCTCGTCCTCGATCTGCTCCGGAGTACAATAGATGTGCGCATCGTCCTGGGTGAATCCGCGGACCCTGAGCAGCCCATGGAGGACACCGCTCTTCTCATACCGATAGACAGTTCCCAGTTCTGCCCACCTCAACGGAAGGTCTCTGTAGGAGCGGACCTGGGATTTGTAGATCATGATATGGAACGGGCAGTTCATCGGTTTGATGTAGTAATCGAAATCGTCGATCTGCATCGGGCTGTACATGCTTCCCTTGTAGAAACCCAGGTGGCCGCTGGTTTCCCACAGCCAGCTCCGGCCGATGTGGGGGGAGTTGATCAGGTCGTAACCGTTGCGAAAATGCATGTCCTTCCAGAATGATTCGATGATGTGGCGGATCCGGGCTCCTTTCGGATGCCAGAAGACCAGTCCCGGCCCAACCTCTTCGTGAAGGGAGAAAAGGTCGAGATCCTTCCCGAGTTTCCGGTGATCCCGCTTTTTCGCCTCCTCGAGCATGGTGAGATACTTTTCCAGGTTCTCTTTGGAAGTGAAGGCCGTCCCGTAGATTCGTTGGAGCATTTCCCGCTTTTCGTCGCCACGCCAATAGGCGCCGGCAACGCTCAGAAGCTTGAAATGCTCGGTCACCCCGGTGTTGGGGACGTGAGGTCCACGACAGAGATCGACGAAGTCACCATGCTGATAGACGGAAACCGTGGAATCGGGTATCTCATCGATAAGTTCGAGTTTGAACGGCTGATCGAGCTTTTTGAAGACTTCCCTGGCTTCGTCCTTGGAAAGGTCTTTCCTGGTGAACTCTTTTTTCGCCCCGACCGAGGCGTGCATCTCCCTCTCGACTTTTTCGAGATCCTCCGTGGTCAGGGATCGGGGAAGAAGGAAGTCGTAGTAGAAGCCGTTCTCGATGGTGGGGCCGATGGCGAACTTGGCCCCGGGAAACAGCTTGAGAACCGCTTCCGCCATGATATGTGCCATCGAATGGCGATAGATCTCGGCCGCATCAGGGGACTTGGCGGTGATGATTTCGAAGGTCCCCGAACGGGTAAGGGGGGTTCTGATATCGACGAGGGCCCCGTCGAGCTTCCCCGCGAGGGCGGCGGCGGCCAGTCTCGGGCCGATCTTCCCCGCGGCCTGGACCACGGTCGAGCCGGAGGGAACCTCGAGGTCTTTTCCATCTGGAAGTTTCAGGGAGATGAGGTCGGACATGTGAACTCCTTAATCTATGAACACCTTCCGGAAATGTCGTTTCCCGGATTGGAGGACGAACACGCTTCCCTTCGGAAACTGCCGTCCCTGCTCTGTCTGCTTTTCCTGGTCGACGCGGACTCCGCCCTGCTGGAGAAGCCGGCGGGCTTCCCCACCACTGGGAGCCAGCCCCGACGCGACGAGGATCTTCCCGAGAGTCATTCCTTCGGCTGGTGCCGAAAGATGTACCTCCTCGATGTTTTCCGGAAGGCCGTCTCCGGTCTTCCCGAACAGTTTCTCGAACCCTTCCTCGGCGGCGCGACCCTTTTCCTCCCCGCAATATTGGGCGGTGATGCGTTTTGCCAGGAGCATCTTCATCGCCTTGGGCTGGGAGGGAATCGCAGCTTTGATCTCGTTGAGTCTTTCGAGAGGGAAATCGGTGAGGAGTTCGAAATACTTGACCATGAGTTCGTCGGGAATCGACATAAGTTTTCCGTAGATCTGGTCGGGGGCTTCGTTGATCCCGACGTAGTTTCCAAGGCTCTTCGACATCTTCTCCCGGCCGTCGAGGCCTTCCAGTATGGGCAATGTCATCGTAACCTGCGGTTCCTGGCCATAGGATCTCTGGAGTTCCCGGCCTACCAGGAGGTTGAAGGTCTGGTCAAGCCCGCCCAGTTCGACGTCGGCTTTCAATGCGACGGAGTCGTATCCTTGCATGAGGGGATAGAGGAACTCGACAACGGAAATCGGGACCTGGCCCTTGAAACGGGTGGCGAAATCGTCGCGCTCGAGCATCCGGGCCACTGTGTATTGCGAGGTGAGCTTGAGAACGTCCGCGAAGGTCATTCCCCCGAGCCAGGAGCTGTTGAAAACGACCCGGGTCTTTTCGATATCGAGTATCTTTCCGATCTGGGTCTTGTACGTTTCCGCGTTGCGTGCGATCTCTTCCTCGGAGAGGGCGGGGCGGGTCTTCTTCTTTCCCGTCGGGTCACCGATCCGGCCGGTGAAATCACCAATGAGGAAAACGATCTCATGACCGAGTTCCTGGAACTGCCTCATCTTTTGCAGGACGACGGTGTGTCCGAGATGGATGTCGGGAGCGGAGGGGTCCGCCCCGAGCTTCACTACCAGAGGCTTTCCGGATTTATAGCTGGTTTCGAGCTTTTTAAGGAGTTCCTCGCGGGACACCAGGTCCGCGATCCCGGTGGTGAGGATGGTCAATTGTTCCTGGGGGTTGGCTTGAAACTTCATCATGGAATCCCTTCATCCGACCCGGGACAACTCCCGAAGGTATTCGTTCAATTTCTCGAGCTGGACCTTGTAGCCGGCAATCCCTTCACGGATGTGGTCGACGACCTCGGCGGGCGCCTTCGAGACGAAACTCTCGTTCTCGAGTTTCACCGCGATCTTGGCCATTTCCTTGTCGATCTTGGCAATCTCGGCGGTCACCCGGGCTTTTTCCGCTTCGACATCGATGACCCCGGCAAGGTTCAGGCAGATCTCGGTCGAACCCATCAGCCCGACGAGGTGCCCGGCTGGCTTTGCAGGGACGATCTCCATGAGTTCGATACCGGCGAGGCTCCTGATCATGTCGGGAAAGCGGTTGAAAACCTGGCTCAACGCGGCACCGGATACCACCCTGACGGTTACCTTGCGGGAAGGGACGATGTTGGCTGAAGCCCTGAGGTTGCGAACCACCCTGACGGCTTCCATGAGTTCCCCGATTTCCTGTTCGAGGGGGATATTCACCTGCTCCGAACGGGGGTTGGGAAAGCTCGACTGCATCAGAAGGCCTTTCGCCCCAGGCAGTTTCTGCCAGATCTCTTCGGTCACGAAGGGCATGAAGGGGTGGAGAAGCCTGAGTGCGACATCGAGGGTCTTGAGCATGGCTCTGCGGCTCCCTTCCTTTCCAGGACCGTCAGGTCCGTTGAGGACGGGTTTGGACATTTCGATGTACCAGTCGCAGAACTCGTTCCAGATGAAGTCGTAAACGCACTTCACCGCTTCATTGAATTTGTAGGTTCCATCGGCGAGATGCTCCCGGACGAGCTGAACGGTACGCGATGCCCGGGAGAGGATCCATTGGTCCCAGGGTGTGAGGACCGCGGGAGGGTCGTCGGGGTCGGCGATCGAGACGGAGGACCCCTGCATGTTCATAAGGACGAACCTGGCGGCGTTCCACAACTTGTTTGCGAAGTTCCGGCCGATCTCGACCTTTTCGTTGGAGAACCTGATATCCTGCCCGACGGGGGCGAGGGAAATCGTGGTGAACCGGAGGGCATCGGCGCCGTATTTCCCGATCAGTTCGAGGGGATCTGGCGAGTTGCCAAGGGACTTGCTCATCTTCCTTCCCTTGGCATCCCGGACGATGCTCGTGAAATAAACGTCATGGAATGGACACGAATTCTGGAAGGAGTATCCCGCCATGACCATCCGGGCAACCCAGAAAAAGATGATATCGGGACCCGTTATCAGAACGTCGGTGGGATAGAACTTCCCCAATGTGGCGGAAGGCTCGGGCCACCCCATGGTGGAAAAAGGCCACAACCAGGAGGAGAACCAGGTATCCAGGACATCTTCGTCTTGAGCCATGGGGGAGGTGGAGCCACATTTAGGGCATTTCTCCGGCTTCGAAGCCGCAACCGAAATCTGCTTGCAATCGGGGCAGGTAAAGGCCGGGATCCTGTGACCCCACCAGAGCTGCCGGCTGATGCACCAGTCCCGGATGTTTTCCATCCAATGAAGGTAGACCCCGACCCACCGGCTGGGAGTGAAGCGGAGGGTCCCGTTTTTCACAGCTTCGATAGCTTTCTGGGCAAGGGGCTTCATCTTGACGAACCATTGGTCGGAAAGGTAGGGCTCGATGACGGTGCTACACCGCTGGCAATGGCCTACCGCAAGGGCATGCGGCTCGATCTTTTCGAGAAGGCCTTTTTCCTCGAGATCCTTGACGATGGCTTCCCGGGCCTTGAAGCGGTCCTGGCCCTGGTAGGCCCCCGCGGCTTCGTTCATCTTTCCCGATTCGTCCATAACAACGACCTGGGCGAGGGAATGCCGCTTGCCGATTTCGAAATCATTGGGATCATGGGCGGGAGTAACCTTGACCGCCCCGGTCCCGAATTTGGGGTCGACGAAGTCGTCCGCAACGATCGGGATCTCACGTCCGATGAGCGGAAGGATCAGGATTTCACCCACAAGGCTCCGGAACCGGTCGTCATCAGGGTTGACAGCAACCGCGGTATCCCCCAGCATGGTTTCGGGGCGGGTGGTCGCGACGGTTACATGACCTTTTCCGGATTTGAGGGGATATCGGATGTACCAGAGATTTCCCTTGGTATCCTCGGGGATCTTCTCCTCGTCGGAAAGTGCCGTCCGGCAACGGGGGCACCAGTTGATGATGTATTTTCCCTTGTAGACGAGCCCCTCGTCGTACAACTTCCGGAAGCATTCCGCAACCGCCCGGGAGAGGCCCTCGTCCATCGTGAACCGCTCGCGGGTCCAGTCGCAGGAGCAGCCAAGGCGCTTCAGCTGCGTGATGATTATCCCCCCGAACTTCTCCTTCCAGGCCCAGACACGTTCGAGGAACTTCTCCCGGCCGAGATCGTGACGCGAGATCTTCTCCTTCGCAAGGGACTTTTCCACCACGTTCTGGGTCGCGATTCCCGCATGGTCGGTTCCGGGGAGCCAGAGGGTCTCGAAGCCATCCATTCTCTTGTACCGGATCAGGATGTCCTGGAGGGTGTTGTTGAGAACATGGCCCATCGTGAGCATCCCGGTAACGTTTGGAGGGGGGATGACGATGCAGAACCGGGGCCGCTTCGATGTCTCGTCGGCGTGAAAAGCTTTCCGGGATTCCCAGGACTGGTAGATTCTTTCCTCAACCTGGGATGGGTCGTAGGTCTTTTCGAGGGCCGCGGGGGCGGCCGATTCTTGGCTGTTCATCTCGTCGCTTTCAGGTCACTTCTGGATGAGGTTCACCAGCTTCTCGAACTCTTCCTTGGGAAGGTTCAGGCTTCGGGCCTGCATGAAAATGGTGTTCTTCACTTCCAGGGCTTGGATCCGGTCCGCGAGGATCGGGTCGGGTTTCAGTGAAACGGCCTGCCGGAGCAGATCGATTGCTTCGGCGAACTCGGAGCCGTGGGCATGTACCTCGGCCAGGCAGATCAGAATGGGAATGAACTGGGGATCCAGGGTCAGCCCGGTTTTCAGGTACTCCTTTGCCTTCGTGTGCTCCCCCTTTTCGATCATCCGTTCGGCGAACCTCAGATAAGTCGTGGGAGTCGGTTCGAAAACCGGAAGGCTGTCCACGGGAAGACCGTTGGGCGCAACAATCTTCTGGCCGCACATGTGGCAAAAACGGCTGTCGGCGTTGCTCTGGAGGGAATTGCATGCCCGGCACTGGAAAAGGTTCTGGACTACCCAGCACTTGGACTTCTTTACGATCGCCTCGCCCTTCCGGTAACCCTTTTCGACCTCGAAGACTATCGTCCGTTCAGGGAATTTGTCGGACCGGAAGAAATCTGTGGCAATGTGCCTTTCAGAATCGAACTCCTCCGAAACGACAGGAATGTACTGGATCTGGTTGGGAATGATCAGGCGGTCAAGGAGTTTCCGGTGGAGGGAGGCCAGCTCTGGAATCGGGTGGTCGGAAAGGAAGGAGTCCAGGCCGTCGAAGAAATCGATGAAACTGCTGATCACTTCGCTGTCCCCGGAAACGGGGATGACCTTTTCACTGTCCAGGGGACGGTGGGCTTGCGATCGTAGGATGTTGATCTCCTGCTCTTTGGCCCCAAGCTGCTCCTGGCTCTTTCGAAGGAGTTCCTCGAACTTCTGGATGGCCAACAGCTGGTCGGCGACCTTTCCCGTGAGCTGCTCGATTTCCTGCCGGACCACGGGGTCCTCGGTGGCATGATCTTTTTGCGCATCCAGGGCGGCTCTCAGCTCAGCCACCTCATTGTCTTTGAGGGTCATTTTTTTGCCGTACTCGCTGTACTGGCGTTTCAGGGATTCGAGCTGTTCCTGGAGCCGCTTCACCTCGGCAATCCTGTTTTCACCCGATTCGATGAGGGCGGCTTTCTCCCCCTCGAGCGCGGTGAGCTTCATTGCGGCTTCCGCCATCCCGTTGTTCTCGCCTTCGAGGGCTGCAATCCTCTGTTTGAGCCTTGGAACCTGGGCCGCTTCCGCCGAAAGCTGGGAATTGAGCTTTTCAAGCTCCTCGGCCCGGACCAACCTGGGCTCAACCTCTGCCAGTCGGTTCTGTAGCTCGGTAAGCTGGAATTTCGACTCTGCAAGTTGGGGCTGGGATGAAGCCATGGAGGCGATCTGGTCCTCTTTTTCCTGAAGGAGCCCCTTCAAGTTCGCGATGTCCTGCTCAAGTTCCGAAACCCTGTTTTCAAGCTTCACGAGCTCCTGGTCGCTCCGGGATTTGTCGATTCCTGCGGCTTCCAGGGCGGCCATCGATTTTTCACGCTGCTCGAGGAGGCCCTGGGTCTTGGAAAGCTCCTGTTGGAGACGGGCGACTTCCTTCGAAAGTCGTCCCCCCTCTGCCTGGAGGTTCTGCGCCTCCTGGCCGGAGGCTGATTTGATCTGCTCGATCTGGCCTTCCAGGTCTTTGCGGGCCTGGACATGACTCTCGACCTCCTTTTTCAGGGTCGAGATGGATTCCTCGAGTTGGGAAACGACTGGGTCGGCTCCACCGGCGTGTTTGGCGATTTCCGCTTTCTGGTGCTCTTCGAGAAGCCGGTTGAGTTCCTCGATCTGAGCGTCCTTTTCCTGAAGACGGCGGGAAAGTTCGGATTTCTGACCATCCAGTTCCGCGGAAAGGGTCTTGATCTCCGTCTCTTTCGCTTCAAGGGTCTTGCTGAGTTCGGAGGTATCGGCTCCCACCCCAGCTTCATCGACCTGGGCTTTCAGGTTCTTGATCTGGAGTTGAAGAAGCTTGATCAGATTGTCCTTCTGGACAATCTGCTGGTTGAGTTTTTTGAAAAACTCGCTGCTGATTTCGCCCTTTTCCTCGCCTGGAATCATAGTATCTCTCCGAATAGGCCCGCTGCCCAAGTTGCCCTGCCCCTGTCAGGAGCAGGGAAAATCTTCGAACCATCTGAAAACCCACGAAAATCCGCTCTTGCGGCGGCTGTACCCCCCGCCCGGCCCTCGTGCACCCGCGAAGGGACTGCCGTTGCGGAAACACACGAACCACGCCCCCATTTCGGAATCCTGCGGGAAGGATCCGTTATGGGAATGGGGATGGGGGAATACCCAACCCGGGACAAGTTTCTCTCCTCCGGTTTCTTCGAAAGACCGGCCCGGACGTTAGCTCGCACTTTCCTGATGAGGATCCCCCCTGGTTTGACCAATACGGGAATGGGAAAAAAACCGGTTCAGTCTAGCATACCCCCAAAGGCATTTCAAGTTCAACAAAATCAGGTTTATCTGCGGCCCGGGGGTTTCCGCCCACCCTCGTTGGGTCGGAACTGTTCCTTGTCCTGAAGCGCTTTCAGGTCTCTTTTCAGCTGGATGACCTGCTCTTTGAGGTTCTTTGCGCATTCGGGACAGATCAAACCGGTTGGAATCGTTCGATGGCAGGTCTGGCAGGTATGATCGACATTTATGTTCACACGCTCGAGCCGTCCGCTCGAGATGAACCGGTTGACCTGGGGTTCGGGAACCCTGGTTTCCTTGACGATTTCCTCGACCGGAGAGCCGGGATTTGCACGAAGGAAATCCCTGACCTTGACGAAATTTTCCTCTTCGATAACGTGGCATTTCGGACATACATCGCGGGAGATCTTCACGATGATCGCACCGCAAAGGCGGCAGGAAATGAGTTTCAACTCGGCTGGTGACATTCTTCCCTCATTTCGAAAACGTTCTTCCCTATTCTGGGCTTCCGAGGAGGATTGGCACCAAAAATAATATATTCAAAACAACAGCGAATACAAGATTTTTCATCGCAGGCCAACTTTTCTGCAACCTTTTTGCCGTGTACGGTGTATATTCTTTTGGGGAAATTCTCCGGATGCGGATTTTGACATCCTATTCTTCCCCCTGGTATACTTATGTTAAAAGGGGATCAAACGTCTCTCGAAAGAAGGAAGGTGGCGGCTATGACGAAACATCGCGTTATCTTTGCGGTTCTGGCCATTCTGGTGTTTTTGGGCGGTGAGGTTTCCGCCCAATCGAAGCCATGGGAAAACCCCAATTCCGGCTTCACCACCACGACTACGACAACGGGCCCCAGCGGAACCACCACGACCACTACCAAGACCGGAGTCGACAAGATCGAACCGGTTATCAAGACGGACGGCGGCTCCAAAGACAACGGGGCAACCACGGGCAGTGCCGGTACGGGTGCCCAGCAAAGCTGGGTCAACGGGTTCATCAACAACACCGCCGACAAGATCAAAACGGGAGGCGTCGTTTCCGGCTCCTGCTGGACGTGGCAGAAAAGCTGGAAGATCGGAGCCGACGGGAAACCCCAGGAAGTGAAGGAAGCCTTCCAGGAAGGCCAGGTTGGCGGCAAGACGAATCCCGCCACCACGCAAGGGTCCGGCGGCAATCCCACACCGCCATCCAATCCAGCCCCCACCTCCTCTCCTTCGCCGGTTGCCCCACCGACAAAGACGGTTTCAACCCCTTCCACCCCTGCGACCCCGGCCAGCCCGGGAACACCAGGAACCCCCGGTTCCACCGGGAAGGCTCCACCGAGCAAAACCGCCTCCACCCCCCCCGGAAAAACCGGAACATCCAAGACGACCCCTCCTACCACCACGGGAAAAGAGCCCCCCAAGACCGGAACCGAAATCGCTCCTCCAGTAGTTGAAAAGGCTCCTATCGTGCTGGTCATCCAAGACCCGATTTCCAGAAAAGACCAACCCTTCCCGGCTGCGGTTTTTCCCAAGGCCTTGGTTCCGACACAGAATATCGTCGCCAAAGCCGAGCCGGTTCCCGAAGACACCCGCGTCAAGATCGGCCTCGACCTGGATCAGAACAAGATCAACCCCCAGGATGTCGACCTGACGATCAAGGACAACGAAGGGGAGCATTTCGTCCCCAAGGAAACCTACAACACCAACTACCGCCACATCTTCCGCATTCCCAACCCCGATCAATACACCGCTGTCGTGACCTACAAGCATCCCCTCGATCCCAACAAGGAACAGAAGGAGATCATCCACGTCACCATCCCGGTTTACAAGATGGGGTTCCAGAACCGGACCATCGATGCCCACCAGACACGAACGGGAGCAAGCACCAGTTCTGGAAACGACCTCTCCGCGGGAACGACCGAATCCGGAAGCAGCAGCGGTGGTGATTCCGCCTCCGCAGGGGGCTCCTCCGGTTCTTCCTCTTCCGAAAGCGGCTCCAGCTCTTCAAGCTCCTCCTCGGAAGGTTCCTACAGCGGGGGCGATTCGGGCCCCATCGCCGATGACAGCGCGGGAAGGGTTGACGTCTCCGATCTCTACGTGAACCCCGGCGACAGCTCGGTCAGCATGGCCAACGCCGCGGCAGGCAGCGGGCAATCGGGCCACGGTTCCTCCGCTTCCTCCGGCGGCAGCTCAGGTTCATCAGGCGGGTCGGCCGGAGCGGCCGGCGATTCCGGAACCCCCTACGGCAGCGCAGGCTCCTCCAGGAGCTCCAACCAAGACGGGAACACCTCCGAGAACATTCAGGTCGCCAACGCCGACACCTCCTCCTCCGGTGGTTCGGGCGATTACCTGCCCTCCGGCAGCGGTGGTGGTGAAGGCGATAACGCGGGCGCATCCGGCGGCCATG
Organism: uncultured bacterium; assembly: GCA_964428355.1. Lineage (GTDB taxonomy): Bacteria > Muiribacteriota > Ozemobacteria > Ozemobacterales > Ozemobacteraceae > CAYRYU01. The sequence continues at coordinate 40,227 of CAYRYU010000027.1, read as the reverse complement.
AAGGTGATTCCGCCGGTGGAGCGGGCGCAGGCGGAACCAGCGGCGAAGGTGGCCCGAATGCCCAACTCCCCGCGGGCGACGGGACCGACCAGACCACCAACAAAGACCGCGCCAATGAATATACCCCCGGAGAACACAAGGAAAAGGATCCCACCAAGTTGGCCTCCAATGGCCAGCAGGGCGGAGTCACGGGAGCCGAGGTAACCACCGACAAGCCATACGTCCTGAGCATCTCCCTCAAGGACAACCGGACCAACCTGGCCCAGTCCTTCGATTTCCTCACCGACCCCGTTCCTACAGCCAGCCAGGTCGGGAAAGACTCCAAGCTTTCCTTTTCCGTCGACCTCTCCAAGGATGTCCAACGTGAAAGCGTCAGCGTCGTGATCTTTGACGGGAAGGACAAGACGGAATCCTCCCTCAATGCCCTTGGCGATTCCTTCCAGCACCAGTTCTCGCAGCCCACGAACGGCGCCTTCATCTGGATCTCCGGCCGGACCGACAAAGCCGAGTTCTCCTACAAGGTTCTCATTCCCGTCGTCGAACTCTGATTCCAAACCGATAGAAGAAAAGGGAGACGGGCGACCGTCTCCCTTTTCCTTTTCCCAAAATCGGTGCTTCAGATAAGGTGCGAAAAAAACCAACCGACGGAGGAAGGGATCGAAAACGTAGAGTTTTCACCACGGCTAAACCCGTATCAACACTGATTTTCCCGAAAATCAATCCGTGGCAATCCGTGAGAATCGGTGGGAAAATCAATCTTTCGCGATTTTTTCACGGCTTCAGAGAAGCGGGGTGTTCTCCAGAAAGGGAAATCTCTGGCGGACCTCCAAAACCTCCCGAAAGTCCAGGGAGAGGTTCAGCACTTCCTCCCCTTCTCCTGCCTCGGCGATGATGTTGCCAAGAGGACCGATTCCCGAACTTGCCCCGAAGAAGCCAAGTTCCCTATCTTCACCAACCCGGTTGACCCCGGCAAAAAAAGCCAGATTTTCGATCGCCCGGGCCCTCGAGAGAATCTGATACTGGTCCTTCCGGGGTTTCGGGAACTGGGCGGGGATTATGAAGAGGTTCGCTCCACGCTTCATCTGCGCGCGGAAAAGCTCAGGGAACCGAAGATCGAAACAGATTCCCGCGCCAATCCTCCAGTTCCCGGATTCGCAGATCTCCCCTGGCGCCTCCCCCGGTGCGAAGAAGACAGGCTCTTTCGTCAGGGGGAACAGATGGACCTTCCGATAGACCAACCGGACCTCCCCAGCGGGATCCAGAAGGAAAAAAGTGTTGAAAACCTTCCCGCCCGGAGCGGGTTCCGGAAGTGTGCCCGCTGCGATCCAGGCGTTCAGCCCCCTGGCCTGATCACGGCAAAAATCCAGGCGGGCGGGGAGCATTTTCGCTTCCATTTCCAGTGCCCGGCCACAAAAACCCCTGGTCCACATTTCGGGCAGTATTACCAGGTGCGGCTCGAAGGCGGAAGCGATTTCGAGGAGCTTTTGGAAAATTGCGATATTGTGATCGGGGGAATCCCTGAGAATGTTCCACTGAAGCAGTGAAACCCTCAGGACGTCAGGAAGAATTTTCCCCTCTCTCACCAGCAGGTCACCCTTTGCGGCAACGAGAAACGGGGGATCTCTTTTTCCTCCCGGCCTTGGCAGGAACCTCTGAAAAGGCGTCCAGCACTTCGAAAGCCGTTAGTTCTGGGCGGATGGGGGTCACGGAAACGTACCCATCCTTCAATGCATTGATGTCACAATCCGGATCCTCATCCAGGATTTCCACCGCACCCTTGAGCCAGAAGTAGGGGTGCCCACCCGGGTCGTGCCGCCTTTCGTAGGAATCCCGGTAACGGACTCGCCCCATCCGGGTAAAACGGAAGCCCTTAACCTTCCGTGGAGAGAGGTCTGGGATATTGACGTTGAAGAGGATCCGTTTGTCCAGCAAGTTGGAGTCGATCAGCCGCGCAAGTGTCTTTTTCACCCACCTCTGGGCATGTGCAAAATCCGCACCGGAATCCCAGGTGTCAAGGGAAAAGGCCACTGCGGGAATGTCGTCGAACACCCCCTCGAAGGCGGCGGCGACTGTTCCCGAATAGAAAATGTCGACGCTCACGTTCGCCCCCCTGTTGATACCCGAGAGAATGAGATCGGGCGGGGAATCCATGCCCTGTGACATCGCGAGTTTCACGCAATCTGAAGGTGTTCCGCTGACCGAGTATGCTTCGGAGACGGGGACGGGAAAACGTACCTTGTTCATCCGAAGAGGGGTACCGATCGTCAGGGAATGGCTGGCGGCACTCCGTTCACGGTTGGGGGCCGCGACTATCACGCTCCCGAACTCTCCCGCAGCGGAGGCAAGGGCGACGATCCCGGGAGCGGAAATCCCGTCGTCGTTGGAGACAAGAATGCGCATTTCACCCTCCGTTCCGTTTCCGGAAGCGTTCGAAACCTCCACTTCCGCAGTTCCATTTTCCTCAAATTCCGGGGAAAACCTTGCTCGGGCAAGATGTTCATGATAGGATGTCGGAAATATAATTGCAAGGGTTTTTCATGCTGAAAGGGACGGCAATTTCCCCTGGTTATGCCCTTGGGAGGGCTTTCTGTCTGAAACATTTCCAGATGGACAACGTTCCCTCCCATGCCATCAAGCCAGGAGAAATCGAAGCCGAGATCGAACGGTTCACGGCGACACTCATGAAATCCAGGGCCGAGATCAGCGAGATGCTCGAACTCCCGCAGATCAAGAGCAGTCTGGAGATCGCCAACATCTTCCAGGCCCACCTTACACTGATCGATGATCCCGACCTGAAAAAGGAGATCCTGAAAAGGATCCGGGAACAGAGAACCAACGCGGAAAGAGTCGTTTCCGTTGTCATCAAGGACTACGCCGAATTCTTCCGAAAGCTCCCCGACGCGCAGTTCCAGGGGAAGGCCATAGACATTCTGGATGTCGGGAAACGCCTTTTGAAGAACTTCAACTCCGGGAAAATCCCCAAGAGCATGTCCGAGATCAAGGATGGGGTCATCATCATCGCGGAAGACCTCACACCCTCCGAGATCGTTGGATTCGATCCACAGAAGATCCTGGGAATAGCAACCGCCGACGGTACCGCCACCTCGCATGCCAGTATCCTGGCGCGGTCCCTTGGAGTTCCCGCATTGATCCAGGTCAAGAACCTTCTCTCCAAGATAGAGGATGGTTCTTTCCTCATCATCGACGGGAATTCCGGAACCCTGGTCTGCAACCCCAACCCCGCACTCATCGAGGATTACAACCGAGCGAAGGGCGAGTTCGAGCGAAACCGGAAACTGGTGATGGATGCCCTCGCACAACCGTGCATCACCCAGGATGGGGTGAAGGTCAAGCTTTGCGCAAACATCGGTCAGGCACAGGATGTCCAATGCGTTTTGAAAAACCAGGCGGATGGAATCGGCTTGTACAGGACCGAGTTCACCTACCTGATTCGCAGGCGATTCCCCACCGAACAGGAGCTTTTCGAGATCTATTCGAGCGTGGTCAAGCCTCTCGAGGAGCTGGATGTCGTGATCCGGACGATCGACCTCGGTGGAGACAAGATCTCACATCTCATCGGGCCCTCCAACGAAAAGAATCCCGACCTCGGATGGCGTGCGGTTCGGATTTCCCTCGACCGGGTCGACGTGTTCAAAACACAACTTCGGGCGATCCTCCGGACCGCAGGGCTTCGACGGCCCGGCTCGGTCAAGCTTTTGTTCCCGATGATCTCCAACCTTTCCGAACTCCGCCAGGCCAAGAAGATTCTAGCCGACGTGAGGGCGGAGCTGACCCGGGAAGGGGTACCCTCGATCGGGGAGATCCCTGTGGGTGCCATGATTGAGGTTCCATCCGCCGCGCTGATGGCGGAGAAGATCCTTCGAGAAGCGGATTTCGTCTCGATCGGAAGCAACGATCTCATCCAGTACACCCTGGCGGTAGACCGGAACAACTCCCGGGTCGCCCACCTTTATCAGCCTGCTCATCCTGCCATCCTGCGGATGCTTCGCGAGATTTCGCTTGCGGGGCAGAAAGAGGGGAAGGGGGTATGTCTTTGCGGCGAGCTGGCGGGAGACTGCCGCTACACAACGCTTCTCCTTGGGCTGGGCCTTCTCGAACTTTCCATGAACGCTGCCTTCATTCCGAAGGTCAAGGACATCATACGGAGGATTTCCCTTCAGAAGGTTCAGGAAATGGTTCTCCCACTCCTGGATCTCGACACCGCGGAAGAGATTGAGGAGCGTCTTTTGTCGATCAACTCCCAGTTGGGCCTGGCCCTTTGAACAAGATCCTGTTTCTTTGCCTCGTTTGCGGAGCTATGGTTACCGCTTCCTGCGGCGCCGGGCAGGGCGCGTCGGGAGGCGCACTTTCAGGGGCCTCACCCGATTCCCCCCAGGATCTCCCCCTCACAAGCGCCGAGCTCGGATCCCATTCCCTTCGGCTCATGATAGCCAAGACCGAGCCGGAAAAGGAGATCGGACTAATGTTCCGGGATTCCCTGGAACCGGACATGGGAATGCTTTTCTGCTACTCCAGCCCCAGATTGATGCATTTCTGGATGAAGAATACGAGAATTCCCCTTGATATCGTTTTCTTTTCTGGGGACCTTGTGGTTTCCGAATCGATCGCGGGAATGAAGCCCGGAGTAGGAGTTCCCGACGGACTTCTTCCCCGCTACTCCTCGACGATGCCGGCCCAGTATGCATTGGAGCTGGCCTCCGGCACCATCCAGACATGGGGGATCAAGCCGGGGATGCGCTTGTCCGTTCCCCTTCCCGCCCTTTTCTCCGAATGAAGGCATGTTTCCCCCGACATTGTTCTTCCTGTCAACCATCAGCGGGATTTTCACCGCCTTCTTCCTGATTCTCAGTCCCCTGCTTTTCGCAGTCGAGATAGAGGATCTCTACATCAATCAATCCTGGATGACCTTCGGGTTGGGCTTTCTCGGATTCTCGGTCCTTGCCCTTTCATGCGTCCTTTTCCGGCCCCGACGTGGGGCAATCCCCCTTTCGTGGGGGGTGGGGGTTTTCTGCGTCGCGGTTGCGATCTCGACTCTGAGGTCGCCCTACCTTTCCAGCTGTCGGCAGGGGTTGCTTCTGATCACCCAGTGTTTCCTCCTGGTTTTCCTGATCGTAAGTGGAAAACCCGCACACACAATTTGGAAGATGTCCTTGATCTCAATCACGGGAACGGTCATGGCCATCTATGGCTTCATCCAGTATCTGGGAATGGATTTCCTGACGTGGAGTGGCGCTCCGTACAAGGTTGTGGGAACCATGTCCAATCCGAACTTCCTCGGGGGATATCTCATCGCGACTTCGCTGATTTCCCTGGGTGTTTCCTTTGAAGCCATAGGGAAGGCGCCCTTCCGCCGCTGGTTTTTCTTTCTGGCGTTCCTTGTCCAGATCGGGGCATTGAGCCTGACACACTGCGAAGGAGCTTGGCTGGCGTGGGTTTTCGCACTGTTCCTTCTTTTCACGGATTTCTGGGAAAACCGCCCCGCCAGGCTGTACAGCCGGTCCCCTGTTTTAGCCGCCGTCCTGGTTATGGGAGGGATCCTCGGAGTTCACTGGCTTGTCGCCCGTGCGGTTTCTGGATTCCCGTGGGAAGGGGTTTCCTTTGTTCCCGCCGGCCTGAAATCTGTTATCTGCCGCTTGCTTGTCTGGAAGATGGGTTTCGACGCTTTTCTCGCAGCTCCCTGGTTCGGGACGGGCCCGGGTAGCGGCGTCTTCCTGCTATCGGGATTCCGGCACCCACTGGGTCTTCTTTTCGGACTCTCGCCATTCAACGATGACCCGCATTCACTTTTTCTCAAGCTTCTCGGGGACACAGGTCTCTTCGGCCTTTTCGGTTTCTCCCTCATCCTGGTAAACGTCGCCCGAATCCACATCAGAAGGAGTTTTTCCACCGAATGCGATCCCGGTGTGGAGGATTCGGAGATGTTTCCCATGCCGGGGAAGCAAACCCACCCGGAAAGCTCCGAGAAGGCTTTGCGGGTCCGCCCCCCCCAGTCCGGAGTTGATTCGGGCGGAAGCGCCCCATCGGTTGGGCCCGCCAGGGACTGCAGGTGGCTCCAAAAATCGCTTGTCGTCAGCATGATCGCCATGGTAACCCACGGGAGTTTCAACAACACCCTTTCGATCCTTCCTCTGAGCAACCTGCTCATCGTTCTGGCGGCGACCCATCAGACCGCCTGTTTCCCCCCGATATCCTGGAAAAGAAGGTTCAACATTTCCGGACTTCTTCTACTGCTGCTCGTTCCAGCTTTCGGAGTGGTTTCCTGGCTCCTTCAGGGCAACCACCACAAATCCCAGAAACTTCTTTTCGATGGAAAGAGGTTCCAGGAGGAAAGCAGGATCGACCAGGCCCGGCTCGCCTTCGAGGAGGGAAACCGTATCGATCCGCAGTCGATTCAGCATCTTCTCGGCCTTGCGATGTGCGCGGAAAGCCTCGGAATGCCCGCGAAAGCCCAGGATTACTTCGCCCGCCTGGATTCCCTGGCAAAGAACGCATTCCTCTGCCCGTATCACGTTGCCCGCCTGATGTTCGACCGTACCCTTATCCTGGAAGCCCACCGATATGCTTTGCTGAACCTGGAGTCGAACCGGACCCCCAGGTCCTGTGAACTCCTTGCCAAGGTGCTCTTCACGGAGGGAAGAAACCGGGAGGGAGAAGACTTTCTCCATGAGGGACTTGCTCTTTCAGCCTTTTCGGATCCGGAAATCCTTGCGAGGGTACGGGCGAAGGAACTCGAGATTCCTTTCATCAGTCATCCTGACGAACAGACCGCCCGCGAGCGCATTCAAATCCGGCTCGCCGAGCTGGCCCTGGAAAGAGGTGACATCGAGAAAGCTGACGCATACCTTTCGCTCTTCCTGACAGGAACCGGTGATTCCGACCGGGTCTGGTTTCTCAAGGGGCTCGTTGCAAACGGGAAAAAAGACCTTCCCCTGGCGCTCCGCTGTTTCGAGAATGCCCTGAAAAGGAGTCCCCGGTCACCGGAATATGGAAACGCGGTCGGGTTCCTGCTTGTCGAAACGGGGGGAGATCTCTCACGAGCCCAAAAGCTCCTGGAGGAAGCCTATCGGGAGTTCAAGAGGGCCACACCTCCCCAGCTTCGCGACGTCCTTTCCGTGGCAAACAGCCTGGGAATGTTGTATTGGAAGCAGGGAAATCTCGATTCCGCCCAGGAACTCCTCCTGATCTCCTTCGAAAAGTGCCCCCCCGAATGGACTGCCGTCCGTGAATCCCGGCGAAAGGACCTCGAGCGGTTCCAGGAACAGACCGGAAGGAAGATTCCCCTTCCCGGGGGCCCTTGAATGAAACCGCTCCAGGGACTTTTGACCGCTCTTTTCCTCCTCGGGTCCACCCACCCTCTCCATGCGCAAAATCCTGCGGGAGACGGGGGAACCGGCGACCTCCCTGGATTGATCATCCTCATCGCCGTTGGGGGGGCGGTACTCTTTCTTTTCTCCCTACATAGGAAGGCAAGCCAAACCAGGGAAATCTACCGGGAACTCCTCGACCAGGCCAGCCAGGGAACGGTCCTCCTGTCGATCGGGGGAAAGGTCCTCTTTTGGAACCGCCAGATGGAGATCTGGACGGGTCTTCCGGCTGCCGCAGTATTGGAGAAAGGGCTTTCGGAGATTCCCCCATTCTCTTCCGACCACCCCGTCGTACGGATGTTCTCGGGGGTTCTTACCCACCCCTACGAGCACCCCCTGGTCTTCCGTACACAGATGAATATCGGAAATGGAAAGGAACGTCCCATAATCGCCACCCTCCGACGTTTCCCCGCCATCAATCAGGACGAGTTCATGGTCTACCTTTCCATCGAGGACATCAGCGAGTCGGAGGAACTTCGGGAGAGATTGCAGCATGCCCTCAGGGAGGCAGATCAGAACGTTCAACAGATGACCGAAGTCGACAAGGTCAAGTCCGAGTTTCTCGCGATTTGCGGCCACGAATTGAAAACTCCCCTCGTTTCCATCTCCGGTTACCTCGACCTGATCTTCTCGGAAAAGTTCGGCCCACTGACAGACCGCCAGCGAAATGCGGTCGAGATTTCCCTTCGAAATGCTTCCCGGCTAAACGAGCTTCTTCAATCCCTATTGGACTTCGCCCGGATGGAAGCAGGGAAGATGCGTTTCGAGTTCACCCCCCAGCGGCTCCAATCCATGCTCGAAGAGGTCATACAAGTCGTCCATCCGATGTTCCACGCCAAGAACCTGACGTTGAAGCAGGAGATCGACCCATCCCTTCCTCTGGTTTACATGGACGGGAACCTGATCAACAGGGTCTTTTTCAACCTGTTCGACAACGCGATCAAATTCACGCCTCCCGGTGGGATGATAGTACTGAAGGCTTTCTCGAAGGGCGATTTCGTTTACGCCCAGATCTGTGACACCGGAACGGGAATCGATCCCCAGAAAATCCCCCGCGTCACCCAGGCCTTCTACCAGGCCGACGCCTCAGACACAAGAAGAAAGGGTGGCCTCGGGCTAGGCCTTGCGATAGTCGAAAAGATCCTTTCAGGACACGGGTCGCAACTCGAGATCGAAAGCGAACCGGGCAAGGGAACTACAATGAGGTTCCGTCTGAAAATCGTCCACAAGAAAAGCTCGGGAAAGTTCGAGGCATTCATCCCTCCTTCCCCGGAAACCCAAACCAAATCCTGACCGGCGGCCCCAACCAGGCCCCATGGGTTCCCGGGCAGGCTAGTAGTTGAAACCGCGCCTAAATTTCAAACCCGGCAGTGGCGCGAGGCGTATAATTATCGAGGGTTTTGGAATCATTCCGTCATCCCCGAAAAGCATCATGGAGGGAGCAGCATTGTGAATAAAGAGAAGCGAACTTTCCAGTTTTGGGTCCTCCTGGTCCCCATCCTTCTCCTCCCCTGGGTGGCTATTTCCCAGGAGATCGAAAAGAAAGGGGCAGGAAGTTTCCTCGACAGCGTCACGACAACCGATGAAGGAGCTGCCTCGGAGACGGCTCAGGAAGAACCTGCCTCGCCGACTCCGGTTCCCGAAACTGGAGAAGAAGAGCCGGAGGTCACCCCGGCGGAGGTGGAAACCGACCTTCCGGAGCTGGGCACTTCCCAGGAACCCGATGTGGAATTCAAGATCTCGGTGGCCGATCCGGGAGACCAGAATGCCACCGAACCAGCCCAACCGGTTATCCGGAGGCTGCCCCGCCCCACGGTAGTCTACGACCAGAACTGGACCCGTTCGGCCCGCGGGGTCCTTCCGGGGGACAATGTCACTCCACCCCAGGGTTCGGCTTCGCTGGTGTCTGAGCTAAAAGCGAAATTCGGAATCAGTCCCCGAAATGGAAGTGCGCGATGGAATGAATCGCAGCTCCGATCTGCTTTCCGAGTATTGTCATCCCTTCCGGAGGCATTCCGGAAGTGCACGAAATACATCCAGCGCGATGGGGGGCAGGGCGGAATCCTGGGTTGGGTCATGCTCGGAAACCCCACGGTTCACATCGAATCCGCCGCGGTTTCCCCGGGAACGTTCCAGGGAACTCTCGTCCACGAAATGGTCCACTGTTTCCAGGCGGAAAACAACAACATACTCAGGATGTTCCAGCGAACCTTCTGGCCCAACGGCCGGATGAGCGGACGTTCGGTTTCCCGCTACGGGTGCACGCAAATGATCGAGGACATGGCCGAGTGCGGCCGTGCTTACTGGGCCAAGGGCGCCCTCATGAAAAAGTACTATCCCGGACGCTACGAATTCATGCGAAGGTATGTTTTCAAAGGCGTGGAATTCCTGGACCCCGCAAACCCGACAGGGGGAACAACGGGTGGCACCTCCACCGGCGGGACCTCCACCCCCGGAACCTCCGGCGGGGGGCCAGGTGGAACGACGACAGGAGGAACTTCGGGTGGTTCGACAGGAGTGACCGGTGGAGGGACGACCGGAGGAACCCCGCCCGCTCCGACCACTCCCACCCCGCCGCCTCCTTCCACTCCCCCGACTGGAACCTCGGGTGGGCAGACGATTCCGACGAGCGGAGATCTGGCATTCATCGACTTCCCCGCGCAGAAGAACCTCTCCAATTCCGCATGGGGGCCGGTCCTGACAGACATCGAGAACCATCTCCCCTCCCGTTACGGGACCCAATATCGCGACAGCGACAACGGGACCCACGCGCATGAGACCACTCACGGAATCAACTCCCACCTCCGGAACTACTTCAACAAGACCGGACGCAAAGCCAACGGTTTCTACGTTGGAGGGAGCAAGGGAGTCATCGTCATCGAGCCCGGAATCCGGAAGTCGGCTTGTGCCGAGTATGTCCCCGAGAGCCTCAGAGGCGATCGCTACAACCTTTACATCCAGGGAATGTCAGACTGGGACGACACACCCCTCTACATCCTCGATGAGTGGGTTTCCTACACCAACGGAGGTCTTGCCTGCGTGGATCAGGCGAAAAAGGGCTTGTGGAGATCCGGGTGGAGAGACGGCGTGGCGGGGTCGCTGGAGTTCACGGTTTACTCGTTCGCCCTCGCCATGGCGGTGGCCGAGAAGGATTCCCAGTATTTCGAATCGTACAAGCAGTTCAAGGCATTCATGGGCTATCAGGCGATGAGGGCCATGATGAATTACCATGAGGGGTCAAAGATCCGGACCTTCGCATGGCAAAAGCAGGATGCATATTTCCAGCGGTTCAAGGAAAGCTCGGATGCCGAATCCCTGCGGGAGTTCATCAAGAAGAACTGGGGCGAGGATTTCTGGAAGGCGGTCATAGTGGGAAACTGAGCTGACGCAGATCTTCCACCGTTCGAAATCCCTATCCCCCCGGTTTCCAAGACTGGAACGGGGGGATTCCTTTTTTCGCCAGTCAGGGGGACCGTATCACTCATCGCCTCGTGGGGGGGCGGGTTCTCCAGGAGGAGGGGCCTCATCCTCTTCATCCCTGCGCACCAGGTCGAGTTCCTTGAGCTTGAGGTAAAGGTTCTTCCTGTGCATTCCCGCGAGCCGGGCAGCCCGTGAAATGTTCCTCTTGGCACGGTTGAGGATCTGCTCGAAGAACCGGCGTTCAAAATTCCGGAGAACCGCCTCCTTGGCCTCTTTGTAGGGGAGGCTCAGCAAACCGTCGTAGGAGGAGAGGTCCCCCTCTGGTTTCGGACGGATCGGGGGCTTGCTCGAGCCGGACATGAAGACGTTCTCGTCATCGAGAATGATCACGCGTTCGATCAGGTTCTGGAGCTCGCGAACGTTTCCGGGCCAGGTATAGTGCATCACCTTCCCGAGGAATTCGTCGGTGAATCCCCGCTTGGGCTTGTTGAACTTCTTGCAGAACTTTTCGGTGAAGTGGTCAACGAGCATGGGAATATCGGTCCCACGGCTCCTGAGCGGAGGGAGGCAGATATTGACCACGTTGAGTCGATAGTACAAGTCTTCACGGAACTGGCCTTCGGAGATGGCTTTGGTCAGGTCCCGGTTGGTGGCGGCAAGGACCCTGGTGTTGACCTTGATGACCGCATGTCCCCCCAATCGCTCCAGTTCCTGTTCCTGGAGGATACGAAGGATTTTCGTCTGGGTGGCGGGAGACATGTCTCCAATCTCGTCGAGGAAAATCGTACCATTGTCGGCAAGTTCGAACTTGCCAAGCCGCCTGGATACCGCTCCGCTGAAAGCCCCCCGTTCATAGCCGAACAGCTCGCTTTCGATAAGCGTTTCCGGGAGAGCGGCGCAGTTCACCTTGATGAATGGCCCTTCCTTGCGCTGGCTCATGGAGTGGATTGCGCTCGCCACCAGTTCCTTTCCGGTCCCCGATTCCCCCGTGATCAGAACGGTCACGTCGTTTGGGGCGACCCTCTGTATGAGATCGTAGATCTTCTGCATCGGTTCACAGGAACCGATGATCGAGGCAAGGCCCTCACGTTCGTGCAGCCGCTGCCGCAGCAGGATGTTCTCGATCCGGAGCTTGTGTTTCTCGAGAGCGCGTTTGACCGTGATCTTCAGGTCGTCGTTGGCGAATGGCTTCGGAAGGTAATCGTAGGCCCCGCGCTTCATGGCGTCGACAGCGATGGCTTCCGAGCCGAACGCGGTGATGATTATCACAAGGGTTTCCGGATCGCGTTTCCGGATGGCATCCAGAAGGTCCAGGCCGGACTCGCCCGGCATGTTGACGTCCGAAATGACGACATCGAATGCGCGTTCATTCATTTTCTCGAGGGCTTCCCGGGCCGATCCCACGCTCTCGATCTGGTAGCCTTCGGGTTTCAGGACAGCCCGCAGGGTGTAGAGGACGGACGCTTCGTCATCCACTAGCAGGATGGAGGGACCTTGGGGTTTCTTTTCAACTGGTTCGGTCATGACTCTTGCTTCTCCGGAGCGGGTGAATCGGACAAGGGCAGGATGATCCTGAAACAGGTACCCTTGCCCACCTCGGTTTCGATATCGATCCTGCCATGATGCAGGTCCACCACCTTCTTTGTGATCGCCAGCCCCACGCCGGTTCCAGTGGGGCGAGTCGTGAAGAACGGCTCGAAGATCCGATCGATGACTTCGGGCTGAATCCCGCAACCACAGTCTTTGAAGGCCACGCAGACCCCGTTGGGTCTTTCCGGGTTTCCCGGGAAAGCCCCATAGTTGGAAACGTTGACCACGACGTCGAGCCTTCCACCTTTTTCCATCGCGTGGAAAGCGTTGAGGATCACGTTCAGGAAGGCCTGCCGGATCTTTTCGGGGTCGATGGTCACAAGAACCGGGGTGGCGGGCCAATCCTTTCGTATCTCGACCCGGTGCCGGGAAGCCTCATGGCGAACCAGCAAAATGAGTTTTTCGAGCAGGTCGGTCAGGGAAACCTTCTGAAGATCGGTTTTTTCGGGCCTGGAGAGGTTGAGGAGCTGCTCTACCACCTTATTGAGGCGGTTGACCTCTCCCACGACCACCTTGACGTGTTCCTTTTCCTCCTCCCCTTTGGCCTGGTCGCCGATAATCTCGACGAGGCTTCGGATCGCCACGAGGGGGTTCCTTATCTCATGGGCTACAGAGGCCGCCAGCCGGCCAAGAACGGCCCACTTCTCGGATTCCAGCATCTTGCGCTCGATCTGCTTGATCGTTGTCTGGTCCTCGATGATCACGACTTTTCCGATGACAGCCTTTCCGGCAAGCAGAGGACCCAGACGAATCTGCAGAATCCTTTGCGGGCGGCCCGGAAGTTGCAACGAGAGCTGGTGTAACGCGGTCATTTCGAGAACCTTGTGAACTTCGCCGTTCTGCCCCGAGCTTCCCTCGATTCCGCCGTCCGGGCGTTCGCCATCCGCGACCACCATGGCTTCGGCAGGCATGGGAATGGGAGAGGCGATGATCTCGAGAAAACCACGTTTGAACCTTTGATCACCCAGACCGTCCAGCAACCCCGAGACCGGCTGGCCGCGCGGAATCTCGGTCTTGATATCCAGGATCCGTTGCAAGGCCGCATTCACGGTGACAACCCGGTCTTCAAGATCCAGGGTCACCACACCCGAATCCACGCTCTCGAGGACGTTCCGCACATAGTCCTTCATTTCGACGACGTGGTGGTACAGCTGGGCGTTTTCGACGAGGCTTCCCCCGAGTGGGGCAATGGTTTCGAGGAAACGACGCACCCCCTCCGAGTAGTTCTGCTTTCCTTGTTTCCCGAGGAAGAGGATCCCTTTGACCAGGCGGCCGGCAAGAAGCGGAAGAAAAAGGAGGGTGTGGTGCTGCGACTGGATCTGGATCGTCTCCCCTCCGCTCAGGCAGAGGGCGAGATTCGTCTCGTATTCGATGCGGGAGATCCGGGGGAAGGAGGGGCTTTCCACCTCGGTCTCGAGGTCCCCGGTCTGGGGGTTGACCAGAAGGATCTGGCAATAAGAAGAGAAGGAAAGGGTCTGTGCCTTTTCCTGGAAACGTCGAAGGATTTCTTTCAGATTGAGGTTGAAACCCATCTCCTTGGTCAATTCGTAGATCTCCCAGAGTTCCTGGACCTTTTCCTCGAGAACCCTAGTTCGTTCGAGCTCATCCTTGATCTTTTCCTGGAGCGAGGAAGCCATGAGGTTGAACATCTCCCCTATCATCACCATCTCTTCGCCTTCGGTGATCTGGATCCTCTGTCCGAAATCCCCCCCTTTAACGGCTTCCAGTCCTTCGAGAAGATTCGCCAGGGGGCGGAGAATGATCTGGGAGATGAAGATCGCGAGAGTGACCCCCAGGAAAATGTTCACGAGCATCCCTACCAGGACGTGGAAAAACGATTCGAGGGCTTTTGTCGAGGCGACCTCGGGAAGCCCGACGCCGATCGCGCCGAGGAACTTCCCCTCGGAGGCCAGTGGGAAAAAAATCTCCCGGGAACTGAGCCCGCTGATCCCATTCCTGAAGGCAACCCCGTTGAGTTCGGAAAAACCTGGAAAGCCCTCGGAAGGAATCCGCGGCGCATCGCCCCACCGAGCCCACCAGTTGGCATCGTAAAGAGTCACCTTGATTTCCGAGAACCCCGAGGCCCTGTTTGCCAGAATCCTGTCCAGGGCACCTGAGGAACCGGTTGAAAGGAAATCCATGGCCGGGTCATGGAGAATCTGCCCCAGAAAGAAGGATTTGTTCTGGTTGTCCAGATAGGCGTTGAGATTCTCACGGGAAATGGTCAGGACCGCGAAGAAACCGTTCGTGAAAACGATGATACAGGTAATATAGAAGATCAGGGCATTCTTGAGGCTCTTGGGGGGAATCGACATCACTTACCCGCGGGGAGTGGAACCCAGAAGGAGACCACGGTTCCCTCACCGGGGCTCGAAACGATTTCGAACTCCCCACCACAGCACCTGATCCGCTCTTCCATACTTATCAGGCCGAGCTTCTTGAGGGTTCCGTATGCCTTTCTCACCGCGAGAAGGTCGAATCCGGCCCCATCGTCCTTGATCATGGAGGAAACCTTCCGGTTGTCCGCGTCGAAAGCAATGAAGACGTGGATGGCCTTGGCCCGGGCATGTTTGTAAGAATTGTTCACAGCTTCCTGGATCACACGGAAGACCGCAAGCTCCACCTCGGGGGAAAGGCCAACCCGGGTTCCCTGTACATCGATGTGGGCATTGACACCGGTCCGGCCCTTGAACCCGGCGATGAACTGCTCGAGGGTCGGAACAAGCCCCAGATCGTCCAGAGCCATCGGGCGAAGGTCGAAAATGAACCTACGGATGTCCTTCAGGCTCCGTCCGATCGAATCTTTGAGGTCGACGAGCTCCTCGGTCAGAACCTTCGGATCGTTGACCTTCTCCAGGCAGAAATCGATCCGCATGGTGAGGGCCGCCAGACTCTGGGCCGGCCCGTCGTGGATCTCCCGGGAAATCCGCTTTCGTTCCTCCTCCTGGGCCATGATGATCCCCGTGGCGGGATCGCCCGTTGCCCCGCAGGGCTCGTCGAGGAGAGCCACGAAGTTCTTCAGGAGGAGGTCGACCTTGTTCCCCAAGCCCTCGATCTGCTCTCTGAAGAGTTTCTGGAGCTTCTCGCGAAAAGCAACTGAAGAAAGCCCCGAAGTCGGGGCCGATCCAAGGACGTTGCCAAGGTTGGCAAGGATCCTTTCCTTTTTTTCGGGGGGCAGTGAATCCCCGCTCTTTCTGACGATATCATCGATTTCCAGGAGCAGGCTCTTGCGCTCCTCCTCGGAACCGAGGGAAAGGATCCAGTTCTCGACAAGTTCAACAAGGGTGCCCAGACCGCCCTTTACCGCCAGGATCTGGTTGGAAACGATATCCCTAGTTGAGGACGGCATTCGATCACTTACCTTTCCCCGGCTTGCCCTTCCCTGGGACGGCGGACTCTTCCTCGGAGGCGGGAGAATCCTTCACGGATTCCTCGATCTCCATCGCCGCGCCCGGGAAAGCCGAGAGTTCGTTCTGGGCGGTTTTCCGGACGGCGTATGAGCAGTTGGGATCGTTCAGTACGAGGTCGAGTTCGGATCGGGCACGCTGGAGATCACCGGTATGCCTGAGGCAACGGGCCAGGAGAATCCGGAGGTCGAGCCGATGAGGGGATGAGGAAAGGGCTTCCTGGATGAATCTGGCTGCAGGCTCGTACTTTCCGCACTTTTCAGCGAGCTGTCCAAGTCTTGCGATCGACTTGATATCCTTGTTGCCGAGTTGGTAGGAACGATTCATGGCCTCGTAGGCATCATTTGGAAGCCCCAGTTTGTCGAAAATGACTCCGACGACGCCATAAACCTTCGGATCTTCCTTCTTTTTCAAATACTCGAGAAAGGGAGGAAGTGCCTCTTCCCATTTCCCCTCGAGATAAAGGTCGAATCCCTTTGTCCACAGGTTGTTCACGGACGGCTCCTTGAAAGGGACCCGGGAGGCTTCTGGCGCGAGGGGACTGAAGCCCGCACCCGTGGGACGATTGATCGGAGCGGAGGCCGTCAACGCCACAGGACCGGGAGAGGCCTCGGTATCCAGGGCTTCGCTGTTGGCAAGGAAGGCTTCACCGTCCTCGTCCATTCTCACCTTGAAGGGTTTTTCGCCCTTTCCGGACTTCTCTTCGTCCTTTTTCAGGCCCTGTTCCTGCTTTCCCGAACCGGCCTCCTGATCGGGGGCTTTTACAGCGTCGGTTCCCGGGGAGGAATCGGAAGAAACACGTTCTCCAGCAACAGGGGTGGAAGGAGCCGGGGTTGCTGAACCGGTTGGGTCAGAGGGAACACCTCCTTCGGAGACCATTTTGAGAACATTTGGGACGAAAGCCAGGGTATCGGCGATAACAGGGGGAAGCCCGTCCCCTCCGGGGGTTGGTGATGGGGCGGCGGGGGTTTCAGAATTTCGATCGTCGGAACCGGTCTTGGATGTAGTGTCCTGGGAGACGGAGGAGTTGCCGGAAACCGCCGGATGATTTCCCGCTGGTTCATCGGGGATAGCATCAACCAGCGGCCCCACCCGGGAAACCGGCGGAAGGGAGGTGACCGGAGCCCTCTGGTTACGGTCCACGAGAGGGAACTTCGCCAAAGGAAGATCCGAGCTCAGGTCTCCTGCCCCGCCGGGCGCTTCCCACAGCACCACGCCGTGTCCGGAGGATCTGGCCGGCTTTTCGACAGGTTTGACGCTGTCAGCGATGCGGCTGTCAACGGATCGGGATTCCGGGGTCAGGGGAGGATTCCCCGTTGGAGTCAGGGATGGGATCTCGGGAGCCGAAAGGGGCCCAGAAAGGGAATTGCGGTTTGGGGAAAAGGCCATCTGCCGCTCCACTTCCTCAAGTTCGGCCAGCAGCCTCTTGACCTGTTCATCCTGGGATTCGATCTGGAGGGAACGTTCGAGATGCTTTCTGGCGGCCTTGAAATCCTTCATTTCGAGGTATGCCACCCCGAGCTCCTTGTTGAACTCGGGGTTGAGGGGATCACTGGCGTGGGCCTTCAACAGATACGGGATGGCTTCGTCGGGAGTCTGGAGCTCCCGGAAGATAACCCCCAGGATGAAGTTTCCACGGATATTGGTCGGGGCGATTTCCAGGCATCGGATCAGCGAGCGGGAGGCATCGACGAAAGATTTCTGGTTGTACTGAAGGCTTCCGAGATCGACCCAGGATTCAGCGTCCTTGGGGAACTCCTTCAGATAACGCTTGAGCGCATCCTCGAGGGCGGCATCATCACCGCGTTCCCGATATCCCTTCAAGAGGCACTGCCAACCCGGAGCGTACGAGGGATTCTTGAAAAGCCCTCTTTCGAGGAGAGGGATTCCCGAGGCCAGGTCTCCAACGCTAACCGACTGGATTCCCAGCGTGCACTCGTCGGGAATGGGGTTCACCGCAGGGGCGGCGGCAGGGATCGGCATGACCCCGGTCGCGATTCCCGGAATGGTGGCAAAGGTGATGACCGATTCCGCAGGCTTCCCCGCCTTCACGGAGAGGTCGGATGAAAGCGAGAAGAGTGTTGGGGCCGATTCCTTTTTCTGTTCTCCCTGGTCGACGTTCTTGATGACCCCCCAACCGAATAGGAAGATTACCAGCAGGGCCCCGGCATAGGCTCCGAGGTTCGACCAGAGCTTTCCCCTGCCCTTGTCGATCTCGTGGAAGATCTTTTCCGATTCGTTTTTCTTCCCCCCCACCCTTGATTTTCGGGGTGGCTTTTTCTCGGAGACGACCTTGGTGACGGAAATTACAGTCTCATCCGCAGGCTCCGCGTCGGAAATCTCCTCCCCGAACTTCGCAGCCACCGTGGCAGGTGGAGCCTCCGGCGCGGGGTGGGCAACCCCTTCCCGGGCGGTCAGGAGACGCACGTCGGATTCCTGGATGAACGGGACCAGAACCCGCTCCACTTCGAAGAGGTCCCTGACGCCGGAAAACAGGGAAAGATAATAGGCATCCTTGATGTTGTAGATCCAGAGCAGGATCAGGATTACCGATAGGATATAGGTCGCGATGACCAGGAGCGCAGGTCCGGTCATGGGAAGGATGATCTCGTAAACGAAACCCTTCGCATAAAGGCTGAAGCCCGCGAGGATCGAAGCCAGATGGATGGATACGAGTATGACCCCCCTGTCGACGTGGCCCGCGTATATCTGCCCGAGGCCCATGACGAAAAAAGACATGAGAGCTGCAAGCCCGGGGTTCCTTGCGGAGTTTCGCAGCCTGTCACGCCTTAGAGTGTCGAGTAGGTTGGGATCCATCATTGGTCAACTCCTGCAATCAACGGGAAGGGCTATTCGAGGGCATCTATGACGCAACCGCTGTTGACGACGCAAAGCTTGACGTCATTCTGGAGACATCGTTCAACCAGATCGGCATTCTCCCGGTTCGAAACTATCATCGCACGGATGGCACCCGCGGAAAGCCGACCTTCGGTAAGCTGGTTGCCGATCCGTTCGGCGTTTTTCGAGAGAGCGGCGAAAAACCGGACAACCTCGTCCAGTTCTTCGCTCTCGGGGTTGAATACTATCTCGACCGCGACCAGGACTCCCTTGCGGTCCTGGCAGAGGAGATCGATCCGCCGGGATTGGGAATCGGGAATCTCCGGAAGGTAATCCTTGTGGAGCAGGCGGATACCACGCTCGAACATTCCGATGTGGGAAGAAACCCAGTTCTCGAAATCGGATTTCGAGTTGAAGAACGAGTTTCGGGAAAACTGCTCGAAGACGGATTCGAGGGTTCCGAGCTGCTCCTTCAGTTTCTCGTTTTCTTCCTTCAGTGCCATCAGGCGTTCCCACAGGGTCTTGTTCTCGTCCAAAAGCGCGACCAGAGCTTTCACCTCGCCCTCGTTGAATTCACCGAGGGGTCGGGAAATCAGACGCATCACGAGGCTTCGGAGGGTTGCGATCCCGTCCTTGGCAAGATTCGATTTCAGCTCCTCCTTCGCGATGAAAAGGGTCGGAACCGACTCATCCGGCATCCATCCAACCCGAAGGGTGTCACCGGGGTTGAAGGAACGAAGTGCTTCACCAATGATCAACTGGCGTTTCTCGAAGTCGGGGGGATGGCCTGGAGTCCTCTTTCCGGCGATTTCGACGTCGAAACGGTCGGTTCCCGAAAAGAGCCGGCGGTAGAGGTGATCTTCCCGGGCATACCATTTCAGGAGTCTTCTCCGGTGCTCGTTTTGGGAAAGCCTTTTCTTGATCAGGATTCTCTCATTTGGAAGGATGATCCTTCCAGAAACCGCCCCCCCCTTGTCAGCCGGGGTCACGATCACGAACTCGGCACCCGCGACGGCGGCCATCAAGGGTTCGCCAATGTAGAGTTCCCTCTTCTCCCATTCGACCGCGAGGTGGTCCAACCGCCTTCCTTCGATAACCATGTCGAACACCAGGGTCTGAGGCAGGACCCGCCTGAGATCGCCATCGGCCTCTTCGCCCCAGCAAAGGCTTCCAGAACGAATTTCGGCGGGAGTCAGGATCTTTCGGAACTCGCCCATCTCAGATTCCCCAATCGGAGATCTTTTTCTTGATGTGTTCGAGGAGATCCCCGAGTTTCTCGACCATGAGGTCCTTGCCCTGGTCAATCTTCTGGACGATCACCTCCGTGATCGGGACTTCCTTGGTTCCGGGCGGGGGCTTGAACTCGAAACGTTCCTTGGGAATCTCCTCGTTCAGCCGGTAGCTGAGGACTTCGAGCGTGCCCCGGAGGGCCCCGTCGGGTGTGTATTCATCGACCCGGCGCGGGAGGAAAGTGTCGGAACCGAATGTCATTTCGTAATGCCCGACATCGAAGATCTTCTTGAAGAGGTTCTGGCCGCGGGGGACGAAACTCAGCCGATAAGTCGGAGAAGCCTGCCCGACTGGGATTTCGGCCGTCCCGGAAGAGACGAGGGTGACATCGAAGAAGGCGAAAAGGGTCTTCCTCGTGACCTGGGTGACGATCTTCTTTGGATTGACATAGTCTCTGAGCGCATCAGCAACCCAATTTCCGGATGAACTCGTATCGAGGGTGAATACCTCGTTCAGGGAACCGATGTATATCCAGAGCTTCTCTCCGTCGAAAACCACCTGGAGGGTGGTATCCTTGAAATCCATGGAGAACTTGTCCGGGCTCTGGATGCTCAATGTTACTTCGACCCCCCGTTCCCCGGACCGGAGGTCCACATCGGTTATCAACGAAAGAATCTTGTCGGACCGCTCCTCCATCTGGGTGAAGATCAACTCGGGAGTCATTTCGACGGAAAACCCCGGAACCTCGGGAAGAGTCAGGAAAAGGGAAAAAAACAGAATCGACAAACCTGAAAGGAAACGCAAAACCGGTCTCGAGGAAATCTTCATCTCAAAACAGCCTCTTTCGAAGTTTTCGTGGAAGCGGACGCGGGCCCGGGAGAGGTCTTGGGGAAAAGCTGGATCAGGTTCTTCAGAAGAGGTCGGAACGCATTTCCCCATCCGGTTTTGTATGTCGGAAAGAGCGGGTCCTTTGACTCGAGGTCATGGAACCAGGCCATCGTTCCAAGGCAGATCCTGAAAGCTTCGAAAAATCGTTTCGCCCCGAGTGAGGATTCGATCTCCGCCCGCCACCGCTCCCACCGCTCGGGAGAAAAAACGGCCTTTCCGTCGGGACGCGGAGACCACGACCCTGACATGCGCCAGGAAAGAACCTCCTTCTGGGGGGAGGATTCATCCCATTTGACAGACTCCGGTCCGAAATCGCCATTCAGGATGGAGGCGAGGAGATCCAGGTCCAGGACTGCGACGCCGGATGCGGAAGGCAGGCGGTCACCTCCCAATCCGGAGATCACCCTGACCTCCCCCACCCTGCACCCTCGGAGGGAGAGCCCCCAGACGCTGCCTGTCTCTCCCAGGATCGTCGGGCCGGTGACCAGGCCCTGAAAATCGCAAGATGGGGAGGGCACACCGTCCTTTTCCGGGGAAATGTCGCCCAGAAACTCGAGGATCTTCTGCATCCAGGAAGAACAGAATGGCTTCCGGAACCAAACGAGGGAGGTCACGGCCCCGTCGGGTTTGGAAAACCCGCTTCCCCCGACCATTACGGGCTGGAAAGCGAACCCGTTGAGCTCTTCGGACCCGGGAAGCCGCCAGAAAAAATCGGGGTGCAGCCAGGCCCAGGGAAGTATCCCAGGATAGGATGGAAACTCAGACACGGAACGTCTGGCCAGGAGTTCCTTCGCGCCGTTGAAAAGTTGTTTGATGTCCACAGGTTCTCCCTTGGGGAAATTCGATTGGAATCCCCAACGTCAGTCTGGTATTATACCCAAAGTCCCAACCGCATACAATCATTCCCGCAATCCCTTTCAGGGAATCGACCGGTCTTGGAGGCAGGGGGATGAACACCCCCCGGGAAAGCCCCCCTGAACCACATTCGTATCCGCAAAGCGAGCTGAAAAAGATGCCAATGTTACCGGTAACGGAGTCCGATTTCGACTCGAGGATCAGGGAAAAACCGGTCGCCCTGGTTTTCTTCCATGCCGGCTGGTGCGGTCCGTGCCAGATTCAGAAACCCGTCTGCGAGAAACTCTCCGAAGAGTTCCCCGACGACCTGGTTTTCCTCACGGTCGATGTGGATGAAATCCCCGCTCTTTCAGATAGGTTCTCGGTCAAGACTCTTCCGACCCTGGTCCTCTTCTCGAAGGGAGAACCGGTCGAGATCCTCCTGGGTTTCCAGCAGGAGGAGTATCTGAAGTCCTACTTCGAGATGGCGTTGTCATCGCTGGAGGAAAAAGACTCCTCGGGCGGATCCCCTTCCTGAACGCGGATCCGCGAGACCGTCCGGGTTTTCCCTTCTGGACCGGTTTCGACCAGAACCCCTTCCAGCACCCCCGCGCCCTCGGCGCAGGAAAACCTGTCCGAGAACCCTGCCAGAAAACGGGAAAGAACGGTTTCCCGGTCAACTCCCAACACCCCGTTCACCGGGCCTGTCATTCCAAGATCGGTTATTGCTCCGGTCCCACCTGGGAGGATCCGCTCATCCGAAGTCTGGACATGGGTGTGGGTTCCGGCGACGAAGGTGATCAGGCCGTCAAGATGCCAGGCAAGGGCGATCTTCTCCGAGGTCGCCTCGGCGTGGAAATCCAGGACGATGGAAATCCCCGCTCCACATCTCTGGATGAGGGTTTTCGCCCACCGGAAAGGGCATGAGGCAGGTTCCATGAAGACCCTTCCGGCCAGGTTGATCACGCCGAGAGGCTCCCGGCCTGCCTTTTCCAGGACAGCCCAACCCTTCCCGGGGGAGTCGTCCCCCCCGAGGTTGTGGGGCCGGAGGACCGGGACTCCTGCGGAAACCACCTCAGGCCAGTCGGGCCGCCCGAAGAGGTGGTTTCCACTCGTGAAAAGATCGACGCCGCACTCGGCCATCCGGTTCCGGTGTCTGGAGGAAACCCCGGTTCCCCCAGTTGCGTTTTCGGCATTCGCGATCACCCAGTCGCATTTCAACGTGGAGCGAAGGCCGGGGAGAATCTTCTCTATCATCCGGCGGCCGGTCTTTCCGTAGACGTCGCCGATCATGAGGATCTTCACCTGGGAATTCCCCCATCCGATGAAACCGGGAAAGCCCCAAAACGACGGAAAGGAGGAAGAAGGTGCAAGCCTTCCTCCTCGATTCTTTCCGCCGCCTTTGTGCTCTTCAACGGATCGGGGGCGAGGGTCAGTGGGCGACCTCGACGCTTCGGGTTTCCCTGATCAGAACCACCTTGACCTGGCCGGGGTATTCCATGTCCGTTTCGATCTTCTGGACGATATCCTTGCAGAGCTTCGCGGTCATGACGTCGTCGACCTCTTCGGGCTTCACCAGGACCCGGATCTCGCGCCCCGCCTGGATGGCATATGCAGATGACACTCCCCCGAAGCCCTTGGCGATCTTTTCCAGATCCTCCAGCCTCTTGATGTAGGCCTCGAGCGATTCCCTGCGGGCGCCGCGCCTCGAAGCGGAGATCGCATCGGCAGCAGCGATGAGAACGGCCTCAGGAGTCTCGAAGGGAAGATCCTCGTGGTGGGCGCCGATGGCGTTGACCACTTTCGGGGTTTCCTGGAACTTGCGGGCGTAATCGGCACCGAGGGAAGCATGGTTGCCTTCGTCGCTTTCGATCACCTTTCCGATGTCGTGAAGCAGTCCGGCCCTTTTCGCGAGCTGGATGTTCCCGCCGATCTCGGCGGCGAGATTGCTGGCGAGGTTGGCAACCTCGATCGAGTGCTGGAGGACGTTCTGGCCGTACGAAGTCCGGAAGTTGAGCTTTCCGACGATCTCGACCAGTTCGGCATGGATGCTCTGGATCCCGAGCGCGAGCATCGCCTGTTCCCCCGCTTCCTTGATCCGGAGATGGACCTCCTTCTTGGACTTCTCGTACATCTCCTCGATCTTCGCGGGGTGGATCCGGCCGTCGAGGGTCAGCATCTCGAGGGTTACCCGTGCGATCTCGCGCTTGATCGGATCGAATCCCGAAAGCACGACGGCCTCCGGCGTGTCGTCGATGATCACGTCGACACCGGTGAGGTTCTCGAAAGTGCGGATGTTCCGGCCTTCACGGCCGATGATCCGCCCCTTCATCTCCTCGCTGGGAAGTTCGACCACGGTGACGATGGGATCGATCGAATGGTCGGTCGCGCAGCGCTGGATCGAGGAAGCGAGGATTTCCCGGGCCTTCTTGTCGGCGGTTTCCTTGACGCGCCCTTCGGCATCTTTTATCCGCTTGGCGATGTCATACTGGATCTCCTCCTCGACCTTCTTGAGCAGCTGTTCCTTGGCCTGCTCCGGGCTGAGTCCGGCGATCCGCTCCAGTTCGCGGCGTTGGGATTCGACGATCTTCTCGACGTCCTCGCGCCTTTTGTCGATCTCGGCTTCCTTCCCCTTGAGGCTTTCGGTCTTCTTCTCGAGGGAGTCCGCCTTTGCGTCGACTTTCTCGACCTTGGTCAGGAGCTGGGCTTCGAGCTTGTCGAGCTCGTGCTTTCGCTTCTTCGCCTCCTTTTCGGTGTTCTTGCGAAGAACGAGTTCCTTTTCCTTGATCTCTCTGGCCCGTTTCTGGGCCTGTTCAAGTTCCTTCTGGGCCTGGACCTTGGCATCGTCGATGATCGTCTGTCGCTGTTTTTCCGCCGTGGCAAGCGTCTCGAGGTCCTGTTGCTTGCGAAGGAAGAGGTTGGCCAGATATCCGACAATGCCGCCCACTGCCAATATGATGATGTAGATTAACCACTCCATGGCTGGTCGTGCATTACCTCCTGGATTTTTTGTGGAAACGGCCCGCTCCACGCGGGCCCGCAGGTCTCTCAAAGACATTCCTACAGCTTTGCTTCGGTTTCCTTGACCGGGAAGACCTTCTTGAGGTCTCCGAGGTATTTCTCGAAAGCCGCCTTGTGCTTGTCGGGAAGAAGCTGCTGGCGGATCTTGTCCTTAACGTCTTCCAGGGGGACGGTCCCTGAGGCGCGGCGCTCATCGACCCGGATCAGGTGGAACCCGAACTGGGTTTTGACCGGCCCCATGATCTTTCCCAGTTCCGCAGCCTGGGCAACCTCGTCGAACTCGGGCACCATG
Organism: uncultured bacterium; assembly: GCA_964428355.1. Taxonomy (GTDB): domain Bacteria; phylum Muiribacteriota; class Ozemobacteria; order Ozemobacterales; family Ozemobacteraceae; genus CAYRYU01. Next base: position 15,322 of record CAYRYU010000027.1, on the reverse strand, counting down.
GCCCCTTTCTCGAAGAAGCCGAGATCTCCGCCCTTCTTTCCGGAGGGACAGGTTGAATCCGATTTCGCGAGGTCCTCGAAGGTGGCTTTCTTTGAGGTGATTTTCTCCAGAAGCTCTTTCGCCTTGGCCTCTTCCTTCACGAGGATGTGGCTTGCACGCACCTGCGCAGGCCTGGAGAACTGGGGAAGGTTCTTCGTATAGAATTCCTGGAGCTCGGCGTCGGAAACCTCCACCTTCTTCCCGACATTCTCGTCGAGAAGGACACGGATGGAGACCCGGCGCTTTGCCTCATTGATAGCATCCGGAAACTGCTTGGAAACTTCCTGGAAATTTTTCTGGACATAACGTTTGACCAGTTCCCGGTGACAAAACTGGTTGAGGAAATCGTTCAGTCCCTCGCCCTGGAGAACCATGGGGCGGATGATGGCTGGTATGCGCTCCAGTTCGGGCAGGAGGGCTGCAAGCTTGATGGTTTCGGTTCCGATCGCGCAGATCGCCTGTTCGAGATCCGCAGGACTGAATTCCGGCTTGGTAAGCACCTGGAGATCGAATTTTTCCATCTTCAGGCCGAACTCCTTCTCCAGTTCTCCCATCCGCTTCTTGTACTCGTCCTTCTGGCGTTCCTCTCCAAGTTCCCTTTTGATCTGGGCGGAAACGTCCGCAAGAGGTTTGAGGGTTCCGGCCTGCTTTTCGGAGTATTTGACCACCAGGAATTTCCCTTCCCCGCTCTTGATGGGAGCGGAAATCTGGTTTTCCTTCAGGTCCGCAACGACCCCGGCAACCTCCGGGGAAATCTCGGTTCCGGGGATGAATCCGCGGTCACCGCCGCTGCTCTTGAAGTTATCGGTGGAGGAGGCCTTCGCGATTTCCTGGAAGGACTTCCCGCCCTCGATATCCTTGCGGGCCTTTGCGGCATCCTCTTCCTTCTCGAAAGTGATCTGGTGAAGGTGATACTTTTCGGGAGTCGTGAACTGGGTTTTGTTGGCTTCGTAGAACTTTTCGATATCCTTGTCGTCGCAGGTGATCTTTTCCAGAATGCCCTGGATGTAAGCCCCTGACAGCATGCCGATGGTCATCTCGTCGACGGACTTTTTGTTCTCGGGCTTTTCCGCGAGCCCATCCTTGGCGGCCTGCTGCTCGAGCAGGGAAACATCGACCATCTGCTCCAGGAACTGCTTCTTTCCTTCGGGAGTGTCGAATTGGGCTTTGACATTCGGGTTCGCGTTTTCACGGAACTTCCCGAACTCCTTGTCGAACTCCGACCGGAGAATCTTCTTTTCCCCAACGGTCACGAGGACTTCGTCGGAAGACGCCGCCCCCTTGTCCGTGACAGGTTTGTCCTCGGCAAACCCCGGGAAAAAGAAAAAATTGAGGCTGAAAACGGCCAGAAATAGAAAGAAGGCGCTTCCGCGCCGACTGCGCTGAAACATTGTTTCCTCCAGTAGTAGATTGAAAGGGCGGAGAGATTATAGCACCCGGTATCCCCAATTGCAACGAACCGGCACGAGCCCCAGGATGGGGCGAATGTGGCCGAAAAGCCAGGATGGCGCAGCCCTCGAGGACACGAGCCCCAGGATGGGGCGAATGTGGCCGAAAAGCCAGGATGGCGCAGCCCTTGAGGACACCCGCCGGTCGGGGAACGGATCTCGACAAAAACTTTCTGTTTCCGGACGGAAAAAAACCCCCGGAAATGTTCCGGGGGTGTTGGAGCTTTGCTGGTTTACTGAACCCAGACGAAAACGATGGCGTCCAGGAAGAGATTCGCGCCGCCTCCGGCGCCCGCGCTGATCGCGGTGATATCGATATCGACTCCGGCGACTCCGGTGTTGATTATGATCTGCCCCAGAGCCATCTCGGTCCGTCCCTTGTTGGTTGCGCTGTATCCAGTGATGTCCTTTTCTATCAGGGCGGTGCCATTGAAGACGGTGCCGTTTTCCATGACCCGGACCCGCCAGTTCCCACCGGTTGTGTGCGGGTAATAGTAGGCATAGACATTGAACCGGTAACTTCCCGACGTCGTGGGATTTGGAAGATCGAAGTACTCGTTTGAAAGGATGCTCGAGGTTCCGAACTCGTAGACATCGCCCGTTCCTACCGCTCCGACGGTATCCGCAACGAGAAGCGCGGTTCCCGCACCGGAGTAGTAATCGATCATGGGATAGTCCAGGGAGTTGAACTTCAGGTAGGCCCCGGCGATTGAGCCCGTGGTCGTGTTCCGGTTCGTGAAGGTCCAGTTCGGGTTCTCGCCCTCGAGGATGCCGACCCAGTAGCCGCCGGGATAAGCCTTTGCGTAGCTGCTCAGGTCGCTTTCCTTTCCGGAAGCGCTCACCGAGGAGACCTTGAAAAAGTAGGGGACGCCGTATTCGAGCCTGTGTCCCTTCTTCTCGGGCTTCTGCTGGAAATTTGAGGGATAGGTGTTGACCACGTAGGGTGTGGTTTCCGTCCATTGGGACTGCCCCTGGAGGAACTTCGTGTAGCCCGCATCGGCGATGGTCGAGAAGTAGATGTTGTAGCTGACTGCGTTCTTGCAGGCGTTCCACGCCAGCTTGATCCCGGACTCGGTCGAGGTGGAAGACCAGGCCTTCAGGGTGGTCGGAACCTCCGGAATGTCCGCGTCGGAGGATTGGGTGGTTATGGAACTCATCTTGCTGACCATGCCGTTGTCGTCGAGTGCCCGGACCGCATAGAGGTTGTATGAGGTTCCGTTCACGTCTTTGAACGATTGGGTCAGGTTCGCGGTTCCGTTGTCCTCGACGATGCCGATCAGCGAGAACAGGCGGTCGTTGGTGTTTGCCCTGAAGATCAGGTACGCATCCAGATCAAGGGTCGGGTTGTCCCCGTCGAAGATGTTGGATCCGTCTTCGTTCTGCATCGGTTTGTGCCAGGAGATGACCGGGTCGGTGTCGTTGCTCACCGCGACATCGTAGGGAATCTTGGGGATGGTGTCGTCACCAGACCGAAGGGTCGCCTGGACCGGATCGGAGTTTTCGCTTTCGGTATACATCTCGTTGAAGGAGCGGATGATGTAGGTGTACTGTTCTGCCGAAGTCTTCGAGATCGAAGTATCGACATACCCCGGGGTATCCTGGGGGACGGAGGAGATCCAGGTCACTCCGCCCGCACTTGTTGAAAGACCACGATAGATGTTGTAACCCTTGATCTTGACCCCCGTCACTTTGTCCCAGGCCACGTAGACCGCCTCCGTGGAGGAACGGACCTTGATGTTGACGACCCTGGGCGGGCGTTCTTCCTGGGGAAGACCAGCCCGGGCCTGGATCGCGTTCGTCCTGGAGAGATCCGATTCCTTCCCCTGCGTATCGAAAGCGGAAACCTTGTAGTAGTAGTACTGGTCGTTGACCAGCCCGTTCTGGTTGTCGTCATCGAAATAGTTAGGGGCGGCCATAACGGAAACGGTTGTTATCTGCGTGAACGGTCCGCCCGAGTTGTTGGACCGGTAGACCTTGTAGCCCACCAGGTCCGCTTCGGTGTTGGATTTCCAAGTCAGATAGATCGCCTTTTCCTTGCCGATACCGACGACGTTGAGAGGGATGGTGGGAGCCTCAAAGTCGGTCAGGCCCGAATCCTTCTTGACGCCGGTGGTACACCCGAAAAGGGTGAACATCATCAGTAGAATGACCCCGCCCAGATACGTCCGCATCCTCGAGGCCGGCGCAACCTGTTTCACCATACACGGTTCTCCTTTTTGGAACACGATGCCTGAATCTTCCTATCTATAATCGTCAGAAACGGGAAAATGCTGAATATTTGGAATGGAATATCGAAATCAAATATCGGAATCGACCAAGTTGAGGCTTCACCCTTCGGCTTCCCTGATGGCGGCTTTCATGTCCCGGACCGCCCGGTCGAGGCCGAGCAAGACTGCCCTGGAAACGATGCTGTGGCCGATGTTGAACTCCTCGAGGCCGGCCATTCCAACGATAGCGCCGACGTTCCAATATGTGAGACCGTGACCGGCATTGACCCTCAAGCCGATCCGACGCGCGAGTTCGGCCATCCTGAAAAGCTTGTTCCGCTCAGCTTCCCTTGCATCTTCGGTCTCGGCATCCGCGTAACGCCCGGTATGGAACTCTATGAACTGCGCGCCCAGATCCCGGGAGGTCTCCACCTGCTTCTTTTCCGGATCGATGAAGAGACTCACCACGATTCCCGCCCGCCGGAGCCGCCCGATCGCGGCAGCGACGGTTTTCCCCTGGGAAACGACGTCGAGCCCGCCTTCGGTGGTGACTTCCTGCCTCTTTTCCGGAACCAGTGTAGCCATGTCCGGCCGAAGGTCGGCTGCAAACTCGACGATCTCGCGGGAACAGGCCATCTCGAGGTTGAGCCGGGTCCTGACAGTCTGCCGAAGGATCGTGGCATCGCGGTCCTGGATGTGTCTGCGGTCCTCCCTGAGGTGGATGGTGATTCCGTCCGCGCCCGCCATCTCGCAGATTGCCGCGGCAGCGACCGGATCGGGTTCACATCCGCCTCTGGCCTGGCGGATAGTGGCAACGTGATCGATGTTGACTCCCAGTTTCACCATTTCTATCGTCCCCCTGAGCTGTGATGAACCTCCATCCTTACGATGAAGGAAAACATGCTTCCCTTGCGACCTTTGAGTTGCCTGTAGCTGAAATACTCTTCCGGAAGGCAGAAGGTGCATTCGTTGAAATGCCTGATCCGGTCAGGCGAGACACCCCTGCGGAGGCATTGGATCGTGTTGAGCCCCCTCAGGTCGAGGTGCCATTTCCTTCCGCGGGAAAATGCGGCCAGATTCCAACGGCCGGCGCGGGAGAAAAGCTCCGGAACCTCCTCACCCATTTCGAGGCAGCAGGGACCGATGCAGGGTCCCATGGCCACGTTGAAGGTTCCTGGGTCCGAATGGAATCGCCGCACGAGCCGGTCAACTGTCTCGCCCGCGATATCGGCCAGGGTTCCCTTCCACCCGGCGTGAACGGCGGCCACGAATGATCCGGTCCAGATCAGCATTGGAAGGCAGTCTGCGGTAAAGACCCCCAGGGGAGTGCCCGTCCTTTCGGTGAAAAGGGCGTCTCCGTCTCCCTGACATCCGATGGCCGAGTTATCCCCGACTTCAATGACCGAGTTTCCGTGAACCTGGTTGACATACCTCGGCTCCGAAAGACCGTTCCGGATGACCTCGGGGTGTGAGACCCAAAGCTTCCGCCCTTCTTCGGAGTCACGATGGAGCAGGCCGAGATCGCCGTCCGAACGTCCGGAAAATCCGCCAAAGATGCCTTCCTCGGAGATGAGGTGCATTTCAGGAGCCCGAGGACAGGCCGGCAATCATCCGTTCTGCGAGGTCGTCAACTGCATCCCGGCGGCGGGAGACCTCCCGGACTTTCCGAAGGGTCCGGACCGCTTCCTCGACCCGTCCTTTTTTCGAATAGAGCGAGCCAAGGACCACGTATGCTTCCTTCAGCCCGCGGTCGAGCGCGATCGCCTTCTTGCTCTCCTCGTAGGCTTCCTTCAACCGGCCCTGGTTGTAATGAAGCAGGGCCAGATCCTTGAAGACTTCCGCGTTTTCCGGATCCATGTCGAGTGCCTTGAGGAACTCGTTCTCAGCCATGTCGAACTTTCCCGCCCGGAAGAAGTCCTTTCCCATCACATGGTGGGTCTGGGCGGACTCGCGGGTCCTCTCCTCCATCGCCTTCCTGGCTTTCAGAAGAAGGCTTCGAGCCTGCCGTCCAACTGTGGAGTTCATTCCCGATTGGGAAACGATTCGCTCCAGTTCGTTTGCGGCCTCATTGACGAGGCCCCGATCGAGGTAGGACTGGCAAAGGGCGTATTTCTTCTCGAGCTGTCTTTCCTCCTCGACACTCAGGTCACTGTCGGACCGGACAGTTGAAATCGCTGCCGGGCTTCGGAAGGACGGCGCCGGGGTCAGGGTTTCGTTTCCCGTTATCGGCCGCCCAACGGTTGATCCGAACGAGGTGGGGGAAACCGTGGGCGAGGGCTCCCTTGCCTGAGAAAGTGCTGGGGAAACGCTCACGGGAGTGAATGTCCCGGAAGTCTCGAACTGGTCACCGCCCCTGGAGGTGGAGCCCGAGATCCGCCCGGAAAGCTGTTTCTGCTTCATGAACTCGGTCAGGCGGGAACTTCCCTGCATCTGTTTGACGTTCGCGAAGTAGTAGCTTTTGCTGTCGCTGTTCAGCTTCTTGAGGCACTTTTCGATATGCCGACGGACATTGGACCCTTCCGGAGCCTTCGTTAGCGCCTGTTGGTACACATAAGCAGCCTTCCCGTTCTGCTGGCTCATTTCATAGCAGACGGCAAGGGGAATGTAGGCCTTCAGATAGCCGGGGTTGCACTTGATCGTCTCGGTGAATTCCCGCGCGGCTTCCGCCAGGTTCTTGGTCTGGAAGTAGCACATCCCAAGGTTGAAATGGGATTTGAAAAAAACCGGATCGATCTTCAATGCCGCCTTGAAGTGCATGATCGCGTCGTCCTGGCGACCGGCCTTGTAACAGGCCCAGCCCAGCGAGTCGCGGAACGACGCCGAGTCGGGTTCCAGCTCGACCGCGCGTTGGCAGAGTTGCACCGAACGAGTCTTGTCGGTCTCGGTGGTGGCAAGAAGGTAACCTAGGTTGTTGAGGGCCGCGGCGTAGTTCGGATTGAGGGTAAGGGCCCGCTCGTAGGCGCGGGCCGCGTCTTTGAGGTTCCCCGTCCGTTCGAAGGCATAGCCGAGGTTCTGGAAAGCCTCGGCGAGGTCGGGACGCGCCCGGACCGCCTGTCGGAGGTCATCCACGGCCCCGACGTAGTCCTTCTCCTGGATCTTCTGGGTTCCACGGACGTAAAGCTTCATCCCCGCATCCTGGAAGTTCGGCAGCGTATCGAGCTTCAAAGCCGCCACGGGAGAACCGGCCAGCCATACCAACAGTAATGCCAGGCCTATTCTTCTCATAGCCTTTGCCTCCTGAAAATTGGTGGTCACTTTGGATCTTCTGATGATCCAACATCCTGCATCGGCCAAATCTCCCTTCCCCCGAAGGGAAATGTCCGACTCTCGGTCATTAAAGGGTTTCGTTTCTGCCGTTCAATTGACCCGATCGGCGGGGAAGGGTATCCTTTTGAACATCAAAACGGTGAAAGCGATGGGACAAACCTTCGGTATCAACGAAGACGTCCTGACGATAACGGACCGGGAACCCCATTTGGAAAAGGGGTTCGGGCGAATGGGAGAAAAAACGATGGAAAAGATGAAGATCAAGATGTTGTTCGGGGCCCTGGCGTTCCTGGCTGCTCTCCTAATTGGGTGCGGTGGGGGTGGAGGAAGCGGGGGAAACCCAATTTCGCCCGCGCCCGTCATCCCCGCGGCAGGGGAAGAAGTGAAATCCTCCCTCGCCCGGATAACCAACCCCGCGGTCAATCCCGCCGACGTCACCGAGATTGCATCAGGGCAGCAGGCTTTTTCCCTGAATCTCTTCCAGGCGATCCGCGCCGCGCCGGGAAACCTGTTCGTTTCGCCCTTCAGCATCTGGCAGGCTCTTGGGATGACCCAGGCCGGGGCCTCGGGAACGACAGCGGCCGAGATTACATCCACTCTCCAGTTCACGCTTCCCTTCGACCGGATACACCCCTCATGCAATTTCCTGGATCTCGCTCTCGCAAGCCGTGGAAGCGGAACGAGTGGATTCAAGCTCAAGATCGTGAATGCGCTTTGGGGCCAGAAGGGAGTTTCCTTCCTGGCCCAGTTTCTCGATATACTGGCGCAAAACTACGGGGCGGGCCTCCGCCTCCTGGACTTCGCGACCGACCCTGATACCGCCCGCCAGACCATCAACGCCTGGGTTTCCGCGATGACCGAGCAGCGGATCCCCGAACTTCTTTCTTCCGGCCTGAACGAGACCCTCAGGGTGACCCGGCTCGTTCTCACCAACGCCGTGTATTTCAAGGCGGACTGGGCCAACAAGTTCCAGACCTCGGCCACCACGGACACCCAATTCACCCTCTCCGACGGATCAACGAAATCCGTCCGGATGATGCGTCAGACCGAAGCGTTCCCATACGCGGAAGGGGCCGGGTGGAAGGCGGTCGAGATGCCCTACGTCGGCAAGGAATTGGGGATGGTCGTCATCCTGCCCACCGCGGGAACCCTGGCGGCTTTCGAAGCCGGCTTCGACAAGACGAAGTGGAGCGAGATCACGGGGGCACTCGCAACGAGCCAGGTCAGGCTGGGCATCCCGAAATTCACGTTCACGTTTTCGACATCGCTTGCCAGTGCGCTGAAAAGCATGGGAATGAGACTCGCCTTCACCGATCAAGCCGACTTTTCGGGTATGACGACCCAATTCGCCCTCCAGATCCTCGAAGTGATCCACCAGGCATACGTGAATGTCGACGAGACGGGAACCGAAGCCGCCGCCGCAACGGCGGTCCTCGTTGGGCTTACAGCCGCCCCCGTGGAGGACAAGGTGTTCGAGTGCGACCACCCGTTCATCTTCGCCATCCGCGACCGCCCAACCGGTTCGATTCTTTTCCTGGGCCGAGTCTCCAACCCCTGACTTTTTCCGCTCCCCAACCGTAACGGGGAGGCTTCCGGGAGCGTACCTCCCCGAAAGGCGATCAGTCATCCCACACCGCAGGATGAGGAGGTCCCTTTTTCGGGATTCCCGCCATCCGTGCCTTGCGCCATCAGCAAGGACCTGCCGGATTCTCCCCTTCCGTAAAGTTTCCCAACGTCTGGGGAAAATCCTTCGTTGAATGTAAAAATCGGAAAGGGGAATATTCATGAGAAAACCGGCAAACCTCCTGCTCCTCCTTCTCTTCGCCACCGGAGTCTCCTGGGCGGGCATTCCCGACCTGAACACCTACAAATGGGGAAAAATCTCGGTACCCGAGAATTTTTCCAACCCGGGGTCGAACACGATCGAGATCTACTGGGAAAAGCTCCCGGCGCTCTCCTCCGAGGCCCAGGCTATCGTGATGATCAATGGTGGTCCGGGATTCACCCATGACTCCTTCCATAATGTGGGCACTGATGGAGGGTTCAATAAAGACTGGTTCGACGCACTGCGATCTGATTTCGACGTCTATTACTTCGACCAGCGCGGAACGGGGAACTCTGGCCCCCTCAAGAGTTCGCGAACGGGCCATGAAGACTTGTACCAGTATGGAACGGAAAACATCTGCCGCGATATCGAGGAGCTCCGCAAACAGGTAATCGGAAAGGACAGGATCGCGGTTTTCGGCGAATCCTACGGGGGGCTCATCGCCCAGACTTATTCCATCATGTTCCCGACCTCGGTTTCGAGGCTGATCATCCATGATTCATCCCCAAACCACGATTTCTACACGGAGTTGGCGAAGAATTTCTCGGGACTTGTCGAAAGGCTCGATTTGGAAAAGCACCCCGGTCTGAAGGCGGATTTCCAGAAAGTATTGCAGAGGATCTCGGACGGCACCCTGACCGCCTCGCCGGCGGTTCCACTCGACCGGGACTCCTTCCTGAGCGGTTGCTCACCCTTTCTATACGCGAGAAAAGGCCAGGCCGCGTTGGCGGTCATGCTGAAGGAACTCGCGGCCACCGGCCACTCGGAAATCCTCGACCACCTCATCGCTGCAGGCGTTTTCATCGTCCCAATCTCCCAGATCGGCTGGGATAACCCGGTGTTCGCGACGTTGTTCACCACTTTCCTCGTCTCAGGCCTGGAATTTCAGGACGAGGTCGCGATCGGACAGATTTCCAATGCATCCCCCACCGCGCCTTTCGACCTGGGATGGAGTGAAAGAGCCCAGTACAGGCTGCGCCGGGACCTGATGAACGATTTGGGCATGAAGGCCCAAGCCCTGTTCGACGTCACACCGCGGTTGTCGGAAATCCGCGTTCCAACACTGGTTTTCGTCGGGGCGTATGACCCGATTGCTCCCGTGGAGTATGCTTCGATAATCGAGAAGGGGATCGGGTCCCCCGCGAGGAAGATCGTTTTGCAGGAGTCGGGCCATGCCGGATTCATCGAGGAAAACGACCGGGTCGTTACCGAGGTCAGGAACTTCCTCCTGGGAGCCAGCACTGCCTCCTCGACGGAACCCCGGTTTTCCATCGAGACTACATCTGGGGAATCAGGAGGAAAGCGGAACTCCCCCACCCCAGCTGAAATCGTTGAGGTCTACCGGGAAGCGGTTCGCATGAATCCCTGGTTTTGATTGTCCTCTTTCCGGGGATTTTCCCTCGGTTTGGGTGCCACCCGGAAGACCCGGAGAGGCCCCAAAGGGAACGGGACCTTTCGCAGTTTTGAACACTCTCGGGCATGAATGATCGTCAATCCTGGATCTCACTGATCTTCATGAGTCCCGATAACGATCTCGATCCCAATGCCCTAATGATCGAAGTCGCCTTCGCAGTATAGATATCTTCGACTGGATCGAACACGAGGGATCGATCCGGCTGGAAGTCAGGGATCCCGTTTTTGATCTGAACACCCGCCTGCCCGCAGGTAAGGTAGAACCCCCTTCCGGGGTATTCGGGCAACCTGGAAACCCCTGATGCAGATTTCCCATGTCGCCCGGAAATGTTATAATCATTTCGTGGTTCTCCAAGAGAACAGGGGGATCCTCCTTACGATCCGCCTTTTCTCCATCACCGGCGGCAGAAAAGGATTATCTTGCATGAAAAAGCTGTTTGTCGTCCTGTGGCTCGTCCTGGTCGCAAATCCCGGCTGGGCGGGAATTCCGGATACAACCACCCACAAATGGGGCGTGATGAGGGTTCCCGAGGACTATTCCAACCCGGGCGGAAGAACGATCAAGATGTACTGGGAAAAGCTCCGCTCGACCTCCCCGGTTCCCCAGGCGATAGTATTGATCAACGGCGGCCCCGGCTTCACCCATGACTCCTTCCACAACCAGTTCCCCGATGGAAGTTTCGGAAAAGACTGGTTCGATGCCTTGCGCAGCGATTTCGACATCTATTATTTCGACCAGCGGGGAACCGGACATTCGAATCCCCTGAAATCCTCGATGGCCGACCAGACCGATTTCGCCCTCTACCGGACGGAGAACATCTGCCGGGACATCGAGGAGTTCCGGAAAACCGTCATCGGAAAAGACCGGATCGCCATCCTTGGGGAATCCTACGGCGGGATGGTTGCCCTGACCTATGCCACGATGTTCCCCGATTCGATTTCCAAACTCGTCGTCCACGATTCGAGCCCGAGCAACGACTACTACCTTCACATGCACCGCAACTTCTCCGAAGGGATCGACCTGCTCGACACGGAGATCCCCGGGGTCAAGGCCAATTTCCAGACCACCCTCCAAAGGATCGACCAGGGGGGGATCGTGACCTTCCCCCCCATTCCCCTCGACCGCAACATTTTTCTCTGCGGATGCATGCCGCTGACCTACCGTTTCGAATCCCAGAAGATCCTGGGGATGATGGTCGAGGAGCTCGCGAGAACAGGGCAATCCCGGATCATGAACAGCCTCGCCTCCGCCGGTTTCTTCATCCCCGTTTCCCAGCTCGACTGGGATCACCCCGTCTTCACCCCGGTATTCACGACGCTCCTGGTCCAGGCACTCGAGATGCACGACGAAGCCGCGATCCCTGCCTTCGCAAACGAGCCGCCTTGCTCCCCCTACGACCTTCCCTGGCTCGAGGCGGGCATTCTCCGGATCCGCCGCGGCCTCCGTAACGACCTCGGGCTCCAGTCGTTCTTCCCCTATGACCTCACGCGAAAGCTGGGGAGCATTCGAGTTCCCACCCTGATGATCGTGGGGAAGCACGATATGGTTACCCCGGCGAGGTATGCCTTCCAGATCAGGGATGGAATCCCTGCCTGCGGCCTGATGGTCCTGGAGGGTGCGGGCCACGGAGGATTCATCGAGCAGAACGAGACCGTCGTCCCCGCGATAAGGAACTTCCTCCTCGGAATCGAGGCTCCGGCCCCCAATTTTTCCGTCCAGATGGTTGGGAGCCCGAAACCTCGTTCCCGCCGAAAATACCCTTCCCCCAAGGAGATCGTCGATGCCTACCGGGAAGGAATCCGGATGATGGGAAGCTTCTGATCCCTCACTTGTGGGTCAGGTGGTAGCTTCCGTTCCAATCTTCGGGAGGCGGGGAACTCTTGTACTCCTGGCACCTTCCCAGGTAGGTCTTTGCAGGGCCATCGCCGGGCCAACGCTCCAGTATCAGCGAGAAGGTGCCTATCGCCTCATCCCATTTCCGCGCAAGGTGAAGATCCAGGGCACTCGAGTACAGCGCTGAAAGTTCCGCCCATTCGGGTGGTTCCCGGCCTTTTTCGGAAATCAGCTGATAGACCTTCACCGGCTCCTTTTTCCCCTTTACCGCCAGAAAATCCAGGAACCGGAGGGTGAAGAAGTCCTTGGCCAATTCATAGGTTGATCCGCTGACCATGATGTCCGAGCCGTATTCCTTGTTCGCACCTTCAAGCCGGGAGGCAAGATTGACCCCGTCTCCCATGCATGTGAAATTCATCTGGACCTCTTCCGCGCCCATGTACCCGACGATCACGTCGGCCGTGTTGATCCCGGCCCGGGCCGAGATTCTCGGAAGCCCACGGGAAGCCCAGTCTTTCTGGAGCTCGGTGATCCTCTCGCGCATTTCCAGTGCGTAACGACATGCCCGAACGGCATGGTCTTGCTGGGGGCGCGGGTGATTCCAGAACGCCATGACGGCGTCACCGATGAACTTGTCCAGGGTTCCACCATGTTTGAAAAGCAGTCTCGTCATGGCTCCAAGGTACTCGTTGAGGAGAATCACGAGGTTTTCCGGGGAAAGGGCTTCCGATATGGAGGTGAAGCCTGCCACGTCGGAAAAGAAGATGGTCAGGGGAACCTTCTGTCCACCGGGTTTCACCGCTTCGGGATGTTCGATCATGTGTTGAACCACATCGGCGGAAACGAAGCGCTGGAACATGGCCTTGGTGGCTTGCGCCCGCTGTTTCTGTCTGAGATAGGAGTCGAGGGTGCCGAATGACCAGGTCAGGAAAAAGCTGATCAAGAGGGCACTGAAGCGGAACACCTGGCCTGCGGAATGATAGCAGAAATCCCCGAGACCGACGGCCCCGGCCAGGAAAGCCAGGGTCAGGAACCCTCCCGCGAAAGCCCCCAGTCGGCCAAGCATCAAGCCCAACACGAGAGTCGCCACAAGGGTGGATGATACCGTATGCCAGGTCCGGGGAGGTTTCAAGAAGGGTTTCCCGAGTATCGTCTGAACCGCGTTCGCGTTGACCTCAACCCCGGCGATCATCCGCTCCTGAACGGCGAACGGAGTAGCCAGGTTCAGCGGACAGTCGTAGAAGTCCATGTCCCCCATCTCGAACGGGCCTATCAGGCATGCCTTTCCGGAATAGACCTTGTTGGCGGAGGTTATCCAGCGCCCCTTCCTGAGGATCTCACGGGTGGATTCGCTTCCCACCCTCTTTTCGAGGAAATCCACCATCTCCCCGTCGAAGCACTCGAAGAATGACGCGGATGGAAAAGCCTGACCGGAGCCTTTCTCCGAGGTCGTCGAGCCGAAGAACCAGATCTTCATGACACCCTCGGGAGTCGTTGGGATGAACCGATCCGGAAGCTGGAACCCCCCGGTATAGGCGCCGGTTTCTCTCAAACCCCGGATCCTTTCGAGTTCGGTTTCCATTGCCGTCCAGAATCTCCCCGGGAACGCGGCATTTTCGCGGGCATCCAGGGCCAGGACCGCCACCGCGAGGGAAAACGAGGGGGCGAGGGATTTTCCGTCCAGGCGTTCCTGGAACAATGGGAGCCCGTCGAGGAAACCCTTGCTGATCACCGAACCGGTATTGATGAAACCGAGCCTGGTGCGTGGGAGCTGGAACTTCACGTTCGGAAGCGTTTCCGCTGCCCTTCCCTCCCCCACCCTCGTTCCCAGAGCATCTCCGACCGCCTCCTGGCCGTGGTCCGTCCGAATCTTCACACTTGACCTCGGTTCCGCATTTTTCTGGCCGGCGAGGACGACGGGACATTCGGAGGTATTCAACGCATCCATCAACCGGGAATCCTCGTCCTCGTTCCCATCGCCCTGGAGAAGAAAATCCAGCCCGATGACCAGGGCCTTCGGAATCGCCTCCTCGCGGGGCCCGACCTGGAGTGAGAACTGGACCCGAAGGGGAATGCCAGGCTTTGGGAACACCCGGATCTGGACCAGGAACACCGATCTTGCGAGGTTCCAGCAGACCCGGTCCGAATCCGAAATGGAATCCCGGGCGACATCGAAAACGCTGTTCGACGCGGGAATTCCATCGAAGCCCAGGAAGTCCCTGAGCCACATGTTTTCGGCCCTCTGCAGAACGCTGCCGGAAGCAAGGGAAAAAGGGAAATCGAGGAAATTCCTCAAACGCACCGCATCGATCTCGCGAAAATGGAAGAGCTGCGCCCCGGTACCCGAAGCGACGATTTTCCTGACTCCCGGGAAAGGAAGGACGATCATCGGATCACCGGCGGCAAAATGCCCCAATTCCAGCTCGAAAAGCCGGCAGGTCTTGGTGACGTCCGTTTTGGGAGCTTCGGCCCGGCTTCGTCCAAGGGTCCGGATGATCGAAGCGAATTCCCGCCGGCCTGGATTGCGGTTGATGAGGTTCGAGGTCCGGTCATCCTTCCGGACGATGAAAACGTCCGGCTGGAAATCCTCCTGGCCCCGTGCCCGCGCCTGGAAGATCATCGTGACGAGATACTGGTCCAGTGTCTCCAGCCCGCCAATCAGAAGCATCCCCAGGGAAATCATTGCAGCAATCCCCGACGCTGCCAATGCCCGGTAGTTACCCCCCACGGAGTGCGCCTCAGTCGGCGAAGCGGTTTCGGGCTTCTCCGATTCCTGTTTCAAAACGGGTTACTCACCCCCCCCCTCAGGGAATTGCCTCGAAGACCTGGATCCCATCGCGATCGGAAATGATGTACCAGTTGTTGTTGGTATCGGTCCCGGCGAAATCGACCAGGTCGAATGGCCTGTTGAAGCGGCCCTGATACCCCGAAGTGGACGTATCCCCGCCCAGGGTCCAGACCACTTTCCCTTCGTCCATCCCAATGATCCGGTTCCGGGCGGAATCAGTGACCACATAGGTCCCGGTCTTTCCCCACCACGAGAACCTGAAAATCTGCCCCTCCCCGGAAACGTCGGGAATCCCTGCCACGATTCCTCCGCCCGTAAGGCGTTTTTGATCATCGAGAGAGAACTCCCGAAACCTCCCCTGGTCATCGACAACGGTGATCGGAACGACCGCGGGGTCAGCAACAGACCAGGCGATCTTGCAGTCCGTGATCCGTGTCGGGAAGGAGCTCCTCACGTCCAGGACGTTCGAGTCCATGACCGTTCCAACGGTGTTGAGGGAAG